>JAWQNE010000004.1:0-344469 GCA_033741175.1 Mycolicibacterium sp. 120270
ACGATGCACTGCTCACCGCGCTAAAAACCGAGGCTGATACCCCGGGCCAACCACACTGCCCAAAACGCGGCATTGACTCCCGGCGCGAAAGCTAGTCGTTGGGCACGTCGCGAAGCCGTCGCGAGTTCTCCTCGTTGATCGCGGTCATCCTGACGCCCGCGTCGCCGACGTTGCGACCGAAGGTGTCGATGCGTTCAGTGTGTCGCTGACCGGTGGCGGCCCATCGGCTGCTGAGTTCGTTGACCGCCTGCGCGGAACTGCCGACATGCCCGGAGCCGCTGTCGTCGAGCGCGGCACGGGTGGTGGTGTGCAGGATGTCGACGTCCTCGGCCGATGTGGTGATCTTGCGCGAGGTGATCGCCACATGCTCTTCGTCCATGCCGATCTTGCGATCGCCTGCAGCAGCCATGTCTTGCACTTTACGACGCCGGACCGAGCCCGCTGGTCGCCAATTTGCGAGGTTCAGCCCTCGGCTGCGGTCCAGTCGTAGGGCAGGAACTTCCCGTCGAACGTGACGACCACGCGGTCGCCTGCGGGATGCGGCTTCTTGTCGACGTTGACGCTGAAGTTGATCGCGCTCATGATGCCGTCGCCGAACTGCTCGTGGATCAGCTCTTTGATGGCACCGCCGTAGACCTGCAGCACTTCATAGAAGCGGTAGATGGTCGGGTCGGTCGGCACGGCCGTCGGCAGGCCGCCGCGCATCGGCACAGCGGCCAGCACAGGCACCGCCGCCTCGTCGAGGCCGAGCATCTCGACGAGGGTCTTGCCGAACTCGGGCGGGATGGGGTGCTGGCCGAGGAGCGCCGCGGTGGTCCAGACGACCGGCTTGCCGATGGCGTCGGCCAACTGCTGCCAGGTCAACCCTTTCGCCAGGCGGGCAACGACGACTTGTTCGGTGATTTCGGCTCTGGTCATGCACCCATCATCGACCGGTCGGCAGGACATCGGAAGTTCCGCGCGAGCGTCAGCCCCAGGTGTGCTTGCACACCGAGCAGGTCCAGATGTCTGGGGTCACGCAGCACCCGCGCCAATCGATCCAGGGCGGCGCGCTACGGTACTCCTCCTCGGAAACGGGCATGCCGAAGACGGCCTGCTGGGTGCGCTTCGCCCCGCACCTCGGGCACTGCGGGTGCTCCGCGAAGTGGGCGTCGGCCTCGCTGGTGTGCGTCACTCGTCCACGATCTCAGCACGGTCCGACACCGGAAGCTTCGCGGAAATTGCACTCAGGGCCGTGGCGTCGCCCCGAGTAACAGCCCCCAGTGCAAAAACGAGCCTCAGACCGTCGCCGCCACCGGCGGCCCGACCTCTTCTTCCAGCGCCTGGATGACCCGCGCCAACTCGTCGACGAGCCAGCTGTCGCTTCGCTGCCTATAGACGTCGAGCAGCGAGCGGTAGTACCAGAGGTGGTCGTGCGGATCGCTGGTGTTGAACCGCTGCCACACCTGCGGCCCGTGCCGCCGCAGATCCCGCAGAATAGCCCGCGCATTGTCGAGCTTGTCGGCCATCGACACCCGGATCGTGCTGTCGGACGCCTCATGCAGATGCGCGACGTAGTCCTCCTTGCGCTGACGCCACGGCGGCTTCGGCGTGATGACGGTGTCGCTGCACTCGTCGACGATCTTTGCGACCTCGTTGCCGAACCGCTCCTCGATCTCGGCGAGGATCGCCTCGCCGCCCTGGTCCTCCGCGGCGTCGTGCAGCAGCGCGGCGATGGCCTCGGTCTCGGTGCCGTCGGCCTCGATCACCAGGCCCGCGACCGACAGGAGATGGCCGATATAGGGCACCTGGCTGGCCTTGCGCGTCTGGGTGTTGTGCAGTTCGGCCGCGTAGCCGAGCGCCTCCCGGAACCGCTCGCCGAGCCGCGGCGACGACGTCGTCTCGCTCATCTGGCTCTCCAATCCCCTAACTCCACTGTGCCACCTCATGACGGCCTCGGTTGTCGCCCCCAGGCCGTAGGGTTAGCCGCGATGGCGTTTCACATCCATCGTGCGGAACGCACCGACCTCCTCGCCGACGGGCTCGGTGCCCTGCTCGCCGATCCCCTGCCCGACCCCTTCGCCGACGAACTCGTCATCGTCCCGGCCAAGGGCGTCGAACGCTGGCTGAGCCAGCGACTGTCCCACATCCTCGGCCGCGGCACCGGACACGACGGCATCTGCGCGGGCATCTCCTTTCGCAACCCACGCTCGCTGATCGCCGAGATCACCGGCACCGACGACGACGATCCCTGGCATCCCGATGCGCTGGTCTGGCCACTGCTCGAGGTCATCGACGCCAGCTGCGACGACGGCTGGTGCAAGACGCTGGCCACCCACCTCGGCCACTTCGAGACCGGCGAGGAACGCGAGCTGCGGATGGGCCGCCGCTACGCCGTGGCGCGACGGCTGGCCGGGCTCTTCGCCTCCTACGCCCGGCAGCGGCCGCAGCTGCTCATCGACTGGGAGAACGGCGACGACTCCGGTGTCAGCGCCGACCTCGACTGGCAGCCCCATCTATGGCGCGCCGTCCTGAACCGCGTCAACGCCGACCCGCCGCACATCAGGCACGCGAAAACCGTGGCCGCGCTTGCCGAGTCACCGACCGAGCTGCCCGAACGACTGTCCCTGTTCGGTCACACCCGGCTGCCCGCCACCGAGATCGAATTGCTCGAAGCGCTGTCCACCCACCACGACCTGCACCTGTGGCTGCCGCACCCCAGCGACAACTTGTGGCGGTCCTTAGCAGACATAAAGGGCCAGGTCTCGCGGCGCAGCGACACCACTCACCGCCAGGTCGGCCATCCGCTGCTGGCCACGCTCGGGCGCGACCTGCGCGAACTGCAGCGCGGCCTGCCGGAGAACCCCAAGACCGACGAATACCTGCCTCGTTCGACTGGCGGCCGCGAGCATCCCGACACCCTCCTCGGCTGGCTGCAGTCCGACATCGCCGCCAACGAAATACGCCCCAAAGGGCGCATGCTGCGCGCCGACGACCGCTCGGTACAGGTCCACAGCTGCCACGGCCCGGCCCGCCAAATCGAGGTTCTCCGTGAGGTTTTGCTCGGCCTGCTCGCCGACGACGACACCCTCGAACCCCGCGACATCCTCGTCATGTGTCCGGACATCGAGAGCTACGCGCCGCTGATCGTCGCCGGCTTCGGGCTCGGCGACATGATCAAAGGCGTTCACCCTGCCCACCAGTTGCGGGTGCGCCTCGCCGACCGGTCGCTGGTGCAGACCAACCCGCTGCTCGGCGTGGCATCGCAACTGCTCGCGCTCGCCGGCGGCCGCGTCACGTCCAGCGAGGTGCTCAACCTCGCGCAGGCGGTACCGGTGCGGGCCCGCTTCGGCTTCACCGACGACAACCTCGAGGACATCACCCGCTGGGTGCGTCAGGCCAACATCCGCTGGGGTTTCGACCGCGACCACCGCAAGCCCTACGGGGTCGACTTCGTGCAGAACACATGGCGTTTCGGCATCGACCGCGTGCTTGCGGGTGTCGCGATGTCGGACGATTCGCGCGCCTGGATCGACACCACGCTGCCGCTCGACGACGTCAGCAGCAACCGCGTCGAGCTCGCCGGCCGGCTGGCCGAGTACGTCGACCGTCTTCAGCGCGTCGTCGACTCACTCACCGGCGCAAAGCCGTTGCGCGACTGGCTTTCCGCACTGGAGAACGGCATCACGCTGCTGGCCAAGGTCGACGACGACGATGCCTGGCAGACCAGCCAGCTGCAGCGTGAGTTCGGCGATGTCCTCACCGACGCAGGCCCACGCGCCGACACGTTGATGCGCCTGCCCGATGTGCGCGCCCTGCTGGACCGCCACCTGGCCGGGCGCCCGACGCGGGCCAACTTCCGCACCGGCACCCTGACTGTGTGCACGATGGTGCCGATGCGCTCGGTGCCGCACCGCGTCGTCTGCCTCGTCGGTCTCGACGACGGCGTGTTCCCGCGGATCGGCGTCATCGACGGCGACGACGTGCTGGCGCGCGACCCGATGACCGGCGAACGCGACATACGTTCCGAGGACCGGCAATTGCTGCTCGATGCGATCGGCGCGGCCACCGAGAAACTCGTCATCACCTACACCGGCGCCAACGAGTACTCCGGTCAGGAGCGGCCGCCCGCCGTGCCGCTCGCCGAACTCCTCGACACCCTCGACGCGACAACCGAGGCGAAGGTGCGCGACACAATCGTCGTCAAACATCCGTTGCAGCCCTTCGACACTCGCAACGTCATCCCCGGCAAGCTGATCCCCGGCGAGCCGTTCACCTTCGACACCACCGTCCTGCACGCCGCACAGGCCCGCTCCGGCGAGCGCGCCGAGAGGCCGCCGTTCATCTCGGGCCTGCTGCCCGCTCCCCCAACCGACGACATCGTGCTCGCCGACCTCGCCGCGTTCTTCCGCGATCCGGTGAAGGGCTTCTACCGTGCCCTGGACTTCACGCTGCCGTGGGAGGTCGACGGCGTCGAGGACGCGATGCCGGTCGACATCAACGCGCTCGAGGAGTGGACCGTCGGCGACCGGATGCTCGACGACATGCTGCACGGCATGGAACCCGCCGAGGCGCGCGACGCCGAATGGCGGCGAGGCACCCTGCCGCCTGGCCGACTCGGCTGGCGCAAGGCCACCGACATCTGCGAACAGTCCACACTCCTCGCCGACGCCGCCCGCGGTTACCGCACCCCAGACGCCGACGCCGTCGACGTCGACATCGACCTGGGCGGGCGGCGGCTGACGGGCACGGTGTCGCCGGTGTTCGGCGACCGACTCGTCTCGGTGACGTACTCCAAGCTCGACGGCCGTCACCTGCTGCAGTCCTGGATTCCGTTGCTGGCGTTGCTCGCTCACGACCCCAGCCGCGACTGGGCGGCGGTCTGCATCGGCCGGGCCAAGCGGGGCACCACGCCTCAGCAGGACACGCTGCGCCGACCGGCGGTCCCCGCCGTCGAACTGCTCGCCGATCTCGTCGCGATGTACGACGAAGGACGCCGCCGCCCGCTGCCACTGCCGGTCAAGACGTCATACGCGTGGGCGCAGGCCCGGCACACCCACGGCGACCCGCAGCGGGCCGCGCTGTGGAAGTGGAAATCAGAGCGCTATCCCGGTGAGGACGCCGAACCGGCTCACGTCCGCACCTGGGGTCACAGCGCCTGGCTGAAGGTCCTCATCGACGACGGGGTGGACCACTACGCCGGTCGGCTGTGGCTGCCGATGCTGGGGGCGATGGACTGATGAAGGACTTCGACCTGCTCGGCGCGTTGCCCGCGGCGCGGTCGACGACCGTGCTGGAGGCCAGCGCGGGCACGGGTAAGACGTTCGCGCTTGCCGGTCTGGTGACGCGCTACATCGCCGAGGGCGAGGCGACGCTGGACCAGATGCTGCTCATCACGTTCGGTCGGGCGGCGACGCAGGAGCTGCGCGACCGGGTGCGCCGCCAAATCGTCGATGCGGTGGTCGCTTTCGACGAACCCGGGTGGAGCGGCGACAACCAGGTGATCGCACACCTTCTCGACTGCGACGACGACGAGCGCGGCGTTCGGCGGCAGCGCCTCCGCGACGCGCTGGCGGCGTTCGACGCGGCGACGATCGCGACCACACACCAGTTCTGCCAGATGGTGCTGAAGTCGCTTGGGGTCGCTGGCGACAGCGACTCCGGCGTGACACTCGTGGAGAGCCTCGACGAGTTGGTCGGCGAGATCGTCGACGACCTCTACCTCCGCCACTTCGGGCCCGAACGCGACGAGCCACTGCTGAGCCACGCCGACGCGCTGAAGCTGGCTCGCGAAGTCGTCAACCACCCCGCCACCGAACTTCGCCCCAAGGACCCGCCGCCCGACTCGCGCGCGGCGGTCTGCGTCACGTTCGCGAAAGACGTTCTGGCCGAACTGGAAATCCGCAAGCGGCGGCGCGGCATCCTCGGCTACGACGATCTGCTCACCCGGCTGGCGGACGCGCTCGACGCCGACGACTCCCCCGCCCAGCTGCGGATGCACCAGCGGTGGCCGATCGTGATGGTCGACGAGTTCCAGGACACCGACCCGGTGCAGTGGAAGGTGATCGACCGCGCGTTCACCGACCGCTCCACGCTGATCCTGATCGGTGACCCGAAGCAGGCGATCTACGCGTTCCGCGGCGGTGACATCGTCACCTATCTCAAGGCCGCCGAAACCGCGGGCGTGAAGAGGACGCTCGGCAAGAACTGGCGCAGCGACGGCGCGCTCGTCGACCGCTTGCAGACCCTGCTCGGCGGCACCCAGCTCGGTGACGAGCGGATCATCGTCCACGACGTCGAAGCGCACTACCACGGCTCACGGCTGGCAGGCGCGCCGTGCAACGAGCCGGTGCGTGTGCGGGTGGCGTCCCGAAAGGCGTTCGGGCTCACGGGAACCAAGGGCCCATCGATCGCAGACCTCCGCGATCACATCCCGAAGGATCTGGCAGCCGACATCGGCGGCCTGCTCACCAGCGGCGCGACGTTCGACGGCAGGCCGCTGCAGGCAGGCGACATCGCGGTCATCGTGGAGAGCCACAAGGACGCCCGCGCGTGCTTCAAGGCATTGTGCGATGCGGAGATCCCGGCGGTCTACACCGGCGACTCCGACATCTTCAACTCCGACGCCGCCGAGGACTGGCTGTGCCTGCTCGAAGCGTTCGACCAGCCGCACCGCCCCGGGATGGTGCGCGCGGCCGCGGCGACGATGTTCTTCGGCAAGACCGCCGACCAACTGGTCGAGGGCGGCGACGCGCTGACCGATGACATCGCGGATACGTTGCGCGAGTGGGCGGGTCATGCCCGCGAACGCGGTGTGGCCGCGATCTTCGAGGCCGCGCAGCGCAACGGGATGGCCGACCGGGTGCTGTCCTGGCAGGACGGCGAGCGGCAGATGACCGACCTGGCGCATATGACGCAGCTGCTGCAGGAGGCGGCCCATCGCGAGCACTTCAGCCTTCCCGCGCTGCGGGACTGGCTACGCGAACAGCGCGAGGAGTGGGGCGGCGGCGCAATAGAACGCGCGCGTCGGCTCGATCACGACGCCGCCGCCGTGCAGATCATGACGGTGTGGGTGGCCAAGGGTCTGCAGTTCCCCGTGGTGTGTCTGCCGTTCGCGTTCAACCGCAACGTGCAGGCCCGCGAACTGGTGCTCTTCCACGACGACGACGATCAGCGGTGCCTGCACGTCGGCGGCAGCGACAGCCCGGACTTCAACGAGATCTCCAAGCGAGGACGGCACGAGGACGCCAGCGACGACAGCCGGTTGATGTATGTGGCGATGACGCGGGCGCAGTCGCAGGTGGTGGCGTGGTGGGCGCCGTCCTGGGACGAGCCGAACGGCGGGTTGTCGCGGCTGCTGCGCGGACGCCGCCCTGGCGAGGCGGTGGTGCCGGATCGCGTTGCACCCGACAAGATCTCCGATGACGACGCGATGGCGCGCTTCCGCGAGTGGGAGGCGGCGGGCGGCCTGGTCATCGAGGAGTCGGTGGTGCGACCGGTGCCCACACTGCCTGCGCGCGCAGCCGGCGACGATCTGCAGGCCAGGCACTTCCATCGATCTATTGATGCGGCGTGGCGACGCACGTCGTACTCGGGTCTGATCCGTGCCGCCGAGGCGACGCCGGTCAGCAGCGAGCCGGAGGTCGTCGAGTTGGACGACGAGGCCGCCGAGATCCCGGTGACGACGTCGGCGGTCGGCGCCGATGTACCGTCGCCGATGGCGGACCTGCCGATGGGCGCGAAGTTCGGCACGCTGGTGCACGCGGTGTTGGAGACGGCCGATCCGTTCGCGGCCGACCTTGCCGCGGAGTTGGAGAACACGATCCGCGAGCACGCGGTGTGGTGGCCGGTGGACGTGGCCGCCGAAGACCTCGCGGCGGCGATGGTGCCGATGCACGACACCCCGCTGGGGCCGCTCGGCGGCGGGCTGACACTGCGACAGATCGGGTTGCGCGACCGCATGCGGGAAATGGACTTCGAATTCCCGTTGGCCGGAGGAGATCTGCGCGCGGCCGCACCGGATATCCGGCTGTCGCACGTCGGCGAGTTGCTGCGGGCGCACCTGCCGAAGGACGACCCGCTGGCGTCGTACGCCGATCGGTTGACGGGTGCGGCGCTGGGCAGGCAGCAGTTGAAGGGCTATCTGTCGGGTTCGGTGGACGCCGTGCTGCGGATCGGCGACCGCTACGTCGTCGTCGACTACAAGACGAACTGGCTCGGCGACCCGTCGGAACCGTTGACGGCGGCGGACTACGCGCAACCGCGGCTGGTCGAGGCGATGCTGCATTCCGACTATCCGCTGCAGGCGCTGCTGTACAGCGTTGTGTTGCACCGCTTTCTGCGGTGGCGGCTGCGCGGCTACACGCCCGACAAGCATCTCGGCGGCGTGATGTACCTGTTCCTGCGCGGCATGTGCGGGCCGGGCACGCCGGTGATCGACGGGCATCCTGCCGGGGTGTTCAGCTGGCAGCCGCCGGTCTCGCTGATCACGGCGATGTCGGATCTGCTGGACGAGGGGTGGGCGGCCGCATGACGTCGGTGGAGTGGCGCCACGCGATCGGTGTGACTGGGTTACTGCGGGCGTTCAGCGATGCGGAGGTGCTCGAGTCGTCGGATGTCCATGTGGCGCACCGACTCACCGCGCTGGCGAAAGAGTCCGACGAAACCGTCGCGCTGGCGGTGGCGATCGCGGTGCGCGCACTGCGCAACGGGTCGGTGTGTGTGGATCTGCGGTCGGTCGAGGACCAGGTCGGCGTGGAGGGTCTGCCGTGGCCGGACCCCGATGCCTGGCTGGCGGCGATCGCGGCGAGCCCGCTGTCGGGGACCCCGCCCGCGCTGCGTCTCGACGGCGACCTGCTCTACCTCGACCGGTACTGGCTCGAGGAACAGCAGGTGCGCGACGACGTCGTCACGATGATCGAGGTCAAGCCCGAGAAGGTGTCGCCCGACATCGAGCGGCTGTTCCCCGAGGGCTTCGACGAACAGCGAGCAGCGGCAAAAGTTGCGCTGTCGCAGGGGCTTACCGTGCTGACCGGCGGCCCGGGCACCGGCAAGACGACCACGGTCGCGCGGCTGCTGGCGCTGCTCGCCAGCGGCACCCGGCTACGCATCGCGCTTGCGGCGCCGACGGGTAAGGCGGCCGCCCGGTTGCAGGAGGCGGTGCAACTGGAGGTCGCCAAGCTCGACGCGGCCGACCGGGAGGCGCTGGCGGGCATGCACGCGACGACGCTGCACCGGCTGCTCGGCAGCAGGCCGGACACGTCGGCCCGGTTCCGCCACAACCGCGGGAACCGGTTGCCGCACGACGTGATCGTCGTCGACGAGACGTCGATGGTGTCGCTGACGATGATGGCGCGACTGCTGGAGGCGGTGCGCCCGGACGCGCGGCTGATCCTGGTCGGCGACCCCGACCAGTTGGCGTCGGTGGAGGCAGGCGCGGTGCTGGCCGACCTGGTCGACGGGCTGGACGAGTCGAAGCTCGCGGCGCTGAAGACACCGCACCGCTTCGGCGAGTCGATCGGTGCGCTGGCATCGGCGATCCGCGCTGGTGACGCGGACGCGGTGATCGAGGTGCTCCGGGCGGGCGGTGAGCACATCGAATGGATCGACACGGCCGAACCGACCGAGCATCTACGCAAAGTCGTTGTGCCACAGGCACGGCGGCTGCGGGAGGCGGCGATCCTCGGTGACAGCGCCGAGGCGCTGCGGACGCTGGACGAGCACCGGCTGTTGTGCGCGCACAGACGCGGGCCCTACGGGGTGCGGTTCTGGAACCGGCAGACCGAGCGGTGGCTGGCCGAGGAGACCGGCGAGCCGATCTGGTCGGACTGGTATGCGGGCCGGCCGGTGCTGGTGACGGCGAACGACTACGGGCTGGGGCTGTACAACGGCGACACCGGCGTGACGGTCGTGCGCGACGGCGTGCTGCGGGCGGTGATCGCCGGCTCGGAGCAGAAGCAGTTCGCCACCAGCAGGCTCTCGGAGGTCGACACGCTGCACGCGATGACGATCCACAAGAGCCAGGGCAGCCAGGCCGACGAAGTGACCGTGCTGCTGCCGCAGGAGGATTCGCGGCTGCTGTCGCGGGAGCTGCTGTACACCGGCGTCACCCGCGCCAAAACCCGCATCCGGGTGATCGCTCCGGAGGCGTCGGTGCGGTGGGCCGTACAGAAGCGGGTGGTGCGCGCCAGCGGCCTGGCCCGCCGGCTGCGACCAGCCACCGACGGCGCGCCGCGGCAGTAACGTGGGTATCCGTGGTGCAGGTGACCGACGGGCTCGTTCTCACTGACGAGTTCCGCCATGCCCTCGACCTGCTCGCGGCAGGCCAGCACGTCTTCCTGACCGGCAAGGCAGGCACGGGTAAGTCGACGTTGATCCGGCTGTTCATGGCCGACACCGACCGCCGCGTGGTGGTCGCCGCCCCGACGGGCATCGCCGCGCTCAACGTCGACGGCTACACCATCCACCGGCTGTTCGGGTTCCGCCCCACGACGACGCTGGAGGATGTCCGCGGCGGTCAGTACCGACCCGGCCGCTTCGCCAAGACGCTGGCGTCGCTGCAGACGTTGATCATCGACGAGGCGTCGATGGTGCGCGCCGACGTGTTCGACATGGTCGCCTCGGCACTGACGCGATTCGGGCCCGAGCCCGGAGCACCGTTCGGCGGCGTGCAGATCGTCCTCGTCGGTGACCTGTACCAGCTGCCGCCGGTCGTCACCGAGGGTGAAGCCGGCTTCTTCTCGACGACGTATGACACCCCGTACTTCTTCTCCGCGCGCAGTTTCCGCCGAGACGACTTCCCCACCGTTGCGTTGACGACGGTGTTCCGTCAGCTCGGCGACGACCGAATGACTGCCATCCTGAACGAGATTCGCGAGGGCGTGCTGCTGGGTCATGCCCAGGAGCAGCTGAACGCGCGTGCCGACAAGGATTTCGTGCCGCCCGACGACGAGTTCTGGCTGACGTTGGCGCCGACCAATCGTCTGGTGACGGCACGCAACCGCCAGCAGCTCGAACGGCTGCCCGGCGACGAGCTGGTGCACAACGCGCGCGCAAGCGGCGATCTGTCGCTGTTCGACCCGCCCGTCGAAGAGACGCTGCGGTTCAAGGTCGGCGCACAGATCATGATGCTGAACAACGACTCTGGCAACCGCTGGGTCAACGGCACCCTCGGCCGCGTCGTCGGCGTCGACTACGACCGCTACGGCGCCGTCGTCGAAGTGGAGTTCGCCGACGGTTCCTGCGCCGACGTCACGCCCTTCACGTGGGAGGCGACGCGCCCCGTCGTCAGCGGCGGCTCGCTGAACCGTGAGGTGATCGGCTCCTACACCCAGTTGCCGTTCAAGCTGGCGTGGGCGATCACCATCCACAAGGCGCAGGGGCAGACGCTGGACCGGCTCGTGGTCGACCTCACCGGCGGCATGTTCTCGACGGGCCAGCTCTACGTAGCGCTGAGCCGCTGCACCTCGCTGTCCGGGCTGGTGCTGAAAAGGCCTGTGCTGCCCAAGGATTTGAAGACCGATCGGCGCATCGCGCGGTTCCTGCGGACGGCGGTCGGCGACGCTGGCGCGCGGCGCTACTGCGCGATCGGGATGCTGACGGTCGGCGAGGAGGGCCGGATGTCGCGGCCGCGACCAGTCGAGCTTGCCGTCGCGTTCGACGATGGCACCGCGGTGTCGACGCTGATCAACCCGCAACGCGATCTCGCCGATGCGCGAAAGGCGTTCGGTATCAGCGTCTCCGACGTCCTCCTGGCGCCGACGCTGCGCGAGGCATGGGCGGTGATCGCACCGATGCTCGCGGGCTGCACACCCGTCGGCGTCGACGTGGACGAGACGCTGGGGCTGATCGACTTCGAGCTCAAGCGGCTCGGCTATGTGACGGCGATGCCGCTCGGAGTCGAACTGCGCGGGACGCGGGTGTCGGGCACTACGGCGCTCGAACGGGCGCAGTCGGCGCTCACGGCACACGGCGGCGCCGACTCCGAGGAGGGATCGTCGGCGTTCGAGGAACCCGAGCCCGCGGAGTCGATCTCGGGGCTGCTGGTCAGCCGCGACCACTCCGTGCCGACCCCGAAGGCCGATCATCTGCCGGGGCTGTCGGCGCTGCTGCGGATCAGCCGCGACGTCGGGGCGGTGGTGCTGGGCGATAAAGCGTCATCAATCGATGACGCATCCCAGACGTCATGGGACGCCGCCGCCCGCCAGTCGGTGGCCGACCAGTTGCGCGCCGCGGCCACAAGGGCCCAGCTGCCGAAAGAGGTGGTGGCGCGGCTGCAGGAAGCCTCCACGCTGTTGGGCGTCGAGATCGATCCGGAGTCGGTGTGCGCGCAGCGCGACGACATCGCCGACGTTCTGGTGCCTGGCGCGCGGATCTGCTTCACGGGCACGGCGCAGGACAGTGCGGGCCGTGTCATCGAGCGCTGGGAGATGGAGGACCTCGCGGCCTCGGCGGGACTACAGCCTGTCCCGTCGGTGACGAAGACGCGGTGCGAAGTGCTGGTGACCGCCGAAGTGGGCAGCCAGTCAGGCAAGGCGCGCAAGGCGCTGGAGTACGGCAAGGCGGTGTTCACCGCCGACGAGTTCCTCGACTGGGTGGCCAGTCAACGCGGCTCCGTCAGGCGTTGAGCGCGCTGCCCTTGCGCCACTCATTCCACGGCACGCTCCAGTCGCCGTTCTGCTCGAGCGACAGCGGAGGCCCGCCGGTGTTCTTCACCTCGACGATGTCGCCGGGCACCGAGAAGTCGTAGAACCACCGGGCGTTCTCGCCGCTGAGGTTCAGGCAGCCGTGCGAGACGTTGGTGTTTCCCTGCGCCCAGATCGTGTCGTTCAGCTGGTGCAGATAGATGCCGTCGATGCTGATGCGCGTGGCGTAGGGCACGGTGGTGCGGTAGCCGCCCGACCCGGTCAGCCCGTATGTCGTGGAATCCATCACCACCGGGTTGGCCTTGTCCAGCACGGTGTAGACGCCCGGGGGCGTCCAGAAGTGCAGTGTCTTACCGCCGACGTTCTGGTAGCCGCCCATCCCCATCGAGGTCGGCATGGTGCGGACGAGCTTGCCGTTGTCGTACACGCTGACCTGCTTGGTGACGTCGTCGGCGATCGAGACGTGCGCGTTGCCGATCTTGAACGACACGTGCTTGTCCTCGTCGCCGTACACGCCGTCGCCGAGGTTGACGCCGTAGATGTCGGCCCTGACGTCGACGGTCGTACCAGGCGCGTAGTACTTCTCGGGCCGCCAGTGGGCCTCGTAGTCGCTGACCCAGTTCCAGGCTCCTGCGACGGCCGGTTTCGTCGTCACGTGCAGCTTCTTCTCGGCGGCGGCCCTGTCCGTGATCGGTGAGTCGAAGTACGCCACAACCACCATGCCGACGCCGTAGGTGTTGCCGTCGACGATCGAGACGCCTGCGGTGGTGTTGAGGTTGACCCCCGTCGTGGCATCCGGTGACAGCGTCGTGAAGGTCGACGTCTGACGAGACGGCATACCGCGAGGTCCGCGCGCCGCCATCGTCATGGTGTAGGTGCGCCCGTAGTCGAGTTGTTCGGCCGGGCGCCAGGTCTTCCTGTCGGGCGTCAGCGTGCCCGGCACCGTCTGCCCCCAGTCGTCGACCATCTCGACCTTGTCGACGATCCCGGTGAACGCGGTGACGGACACCGGCGCGGCGGGGTTCACGTCCTCGGTGCGCGGCCCGGGGAAGACGCCCAGCGCGGCAGGCGTGGGAGGGGGCGGAACCGGCGCGCTGACGGTCTGCGCCGCCGTGGCCACCTGGCACTGGGTATGACACGCCTTGGTGGTGGCGGCCATATCGCCGCTAAGCAGCACCAAAGCCACCGCAGCGACGACGGCGACGGTGGCACGGGCACGGCGAAACTCGAACAACAGCACTCCAATGTGAGTCGGCATCGGCCGGGATGGGGATCGGCAGACCGATCACGCTTCTATGTTAGGGCCTAGGCGGCAGTGCCGCGTAGGAGCGGGTACCCCATGCGAAGCGGTGACCAACCTGTGCCGGCCCGTAGACTTTCGCCGTGAAAGTCGTTGCCATCCATATCGCGAAGGCGCGAAAGTTGCCGACGCGGATGGTCGACTCCGTCGACGCGGAGGCGGGCAAGGGCCTCGTCGGCGACCGCTATCACGGCACGCGGCACCGGCACGTGACGATCCAGTCGCGGCAGGATCTCGATGCGGCCGCAGACGCGCTCGGCTACGCCTTCGACGCCGGGGCGACCCGGCGCAACATCACCGTCGACGCCGGTGAGATTCCGACGAAGCCCGGGACCCGGCTGCGGATCGGCGACGTCGAACTCGAAGTGGTCCGGCTCGCCGCGCCGTGCCGACTGCTCGACGACTGGATCGGCGCCGGCGCGATGGCGGCCATGCACCGCCGCGGCGGGTCGGTGTGCCGGCTGCTCAGTTCGGGCACGATCAGCGTCGGCGACGAGGTCGTGGTCGAACCGTCCTCGTCGCCGGCGCTGACCGCTTAGCCCTCCTCCTCAGGCGCGGCGGCGGCGTCGGCGTTGGCCTCGGTGTCGGCGGCGCCGCTATCGGCTTCCTCCTCGGGCGCTGCCTCTTCTTCTGGGGCTGCCTCTTCCTCGGGTGCCGCCTCCTCTTCCGGAGCGGCCTCTTCCTCGGCAGCGGGCTCTTCCTCGACGACCTCGGTCGGCGCTTGGATCCAGGTCAGCGTGTTACCTGCGTTGTTGTAGACGACCTGGGTCGGCGCTTCGCCCACCGCGTCGAAGTAGATCTTGCCGGTCGAGTGCCCGCCGGGCAGCAGCGTCGCGCCGCTGAGGCCCTGCGGTGTCCAGACGCCCGCGAGGGCGGGATAGCTCTGTCCGCTCTCGCTCTGGGCGCTGAACGCCGGGACCGCCGGGGTGGGCATTCCGTTGAGCGCGTCGGCGCGCACGGTGACTTCGTAGAGCTGGCCGCCGACGGGATACGGGATGGCGTCGCCGCTGGGCAGGAACTTCGTGACGGTGTAGCCGATCTCGCTGCCGCCGGGGTCGGTCACCGTCTGCTGGAGCCCGAACACCTGGCCGTCGGCCGCGGACGCTGGGGCGAGGGATCCGAAGCCGACCATGACGACAGCGGCCGAGACGGCTCCGGCGAGTTTCTTGATTTCCACCTTGCTTCACCTCTTGGGGTTGACCTGGTGTGTGACACGCGCAGAGTACCCGTCAAGATCACCGGCGGGAACCCGCTCGGGCGTACTGTTCGGGCGTGCAGGTCGATGCGATGACGGTGCCGCAGCCGCTCGGCAAAGTCGGGGAGTTAGCTCGTCAAGTGCAGTCCGCGGGGTTCTCGGGGTTGCTGTTCACCGAGACGGGGCGGACGGCGTATCTGAACGCGGCGGTGGCGTCGCAGTCAGCGCCGGGTTTGGAGCTGTCGACGGGTGTGGCGGTGGCGTTTCCGCGTAGCCCGTTCGTGACGGCGGCCGAAGCATGGGAGTTGCAGGAGGGAACGGGCGGCAACTTCCGGCTTGGACTCGGCACACAGGTGCGCACGCATGTGGTGCGGCGATACGGGGTGGAGTTCGAGCGGCCGGGCCCCCGACTGCGGGACTACGTGCGGGCGGTGAAGGCGTGTTTCCACGCGTTCCGCACGGGCAAGCTGGACCACCACGGGGACTTCTACAGCCTGGACTTCATCACGCCGCAGTGGAGCGCAGGGCCCATCGACGCGCCGGATCCGAAGGTGGACATCGCGGCGGTGAACCCGTGGATGCTGCGGATGGCCGGGGAGGTCGCCGACGGCGTGCACGTGCATCCGCTGGGCGAGCCGGGCTACATCGCGCGGCATGTGGTGCCGAATGTGGCTGCGGGAGCGGCGAAGTCGGGACGCTCGCCGTCGGACATCGCGATGATCGTGCCGGTGATGACGATCGTCGGCGACACTGACGAGGAGCGCGAGAAGGAACGCGAAGGCGTTCGGTTCAGCATGAGCTTCTACGGGAGCACGCCGAACTACGCGTTCATCTGGGACGAGGCGGGCTTCGAGGGCACGACGGCGCGGATCCGGGAGAAGCAGAAGGCCGGCGACATCGCGGGGATGGCCGCGCAGATCACCGACGAGCACATCGCGACGTTCGCGACGGAGTCGACGTGGGACGGCCTGGCCGACGCGCTGATCGACAAGTACGGCGAGGTGGCGACGCGCATCGTGATGTACAACGCGCTCGGCGATCCGGAGCGCGTCGAGCGTTACGGGGCTGTCGCGCAGCGTATTTCGGCGTCGTGACGGGAAGCGGTGTCAGAACGGGGTGACGCCGCCGATGCTGACGAACATGCCGCGACCGCTCGCGTCATTGGTGAAGTGCGTCCCGTCGAAGGACGGCACGACGGTCCAGCCGTTGATCTCGACGGCGCGGCCGTAGTCCAGCACGATTTCGCCGCTGTCGCCGAGGCCGATGTTGCCCTCTCCGAAATTGAACGTGCCGTCGGCGTCGACGCCCGCGACGTTGAAATTGCCCGGGCCGCTCTGGCTGCGCGGCGCGCCGGGGAAGCCGTCGATGCTCGTGCGTTCGCAGCCGACATGGTCGACGCTGATGACGCAGCGCACGGCGCCGGACACTGTGCGGACGTACTGGTACTCCTCGGCCGCCACCGCCGTCGGCGCGAGGGCAACCGCCGATGCCGCCGTGATCGCGCCGATGGTTAACGTCCGCTTCCACGTCATGACGGCCTCCGTTGCTGGGTTGCCCTGATTATTCGCCCACTTTTTGACGCCCGGGTTGGAATTAGCCGGCCAAAGTATGGGTTGTGTGGTGCGATACCGTGTCGTACTGTCAACAAGGTTGATATTGACCGGTTGTTGAAATAGTTCGTCGTATCGCCTGCCAACGCTTCGCCGCTTGTCGAAAGGGTCACGGATGCCGCGGGTTTCAATCGGCTCCCGATTGGCGCGGCATTGGATGCTCTTGGTGGCGGTTTTCGTCATCGCTGTGGCGGCGTTCGCGGTGTACCGGCTCAACGGCATCTTCGGGTCGCAGGACGTGGTGTCCACGCCGGACAACTCCGCGAACGACATTGTTCCGTTCAACCCGAAGCACGTCGTGATGGAGGTGTTCGGCCCGCCCGGCACCGTCGCGACGATCACCTACACCGACGTCGACGCCCAGCCGCAACGCGTGGACAACGCGACGCTGCCGTGGACATACGACACGACCACGACCCAGCCCGCCGTCTTCGTCAACGTCTCCGCCCAAGGTGACAGCGCCTCCATCGGCTGCCGGATCAAAATCGACGACGACGTCAAGGACGAGAGAACGGTCAACACGTTGAACGCCTTCACCTTCTGCCTGGACAAGTCCGGATGAGCCATCAACTCGCCGAACGTCGCACGCTGACCGACCGGGTCGCCAGGTGGATTCGGTGGCTGTGTGTGCCGATCGTGATCTTCTGGCTTGCAGTGGCCGCGCTGACGAATGTCCTTGTGCCGCAACTCGAAGCGGTCGGCGAGGAGCACAATGTCGGGCTCGCCTCCCCCGACGCGCCGTCGCTTCAGGCGTTCCAGCGCATCGGCGAGGTGTTCCACGAATTCGATTCCGACAGCGCGGCGATGGTCGTGCTCGAAGGCGATCAGCCGCTGGGCGCCGAGGCGCACGCGTATTACGACGAACTGGTCAAGCGGTTCAACGAGGACACCAGACACGTCGAGCATGTGCAGGACTTCTGGGGCGACCCGCTGACCGCCGCAGGCTCGCAGAGCCCAGACGGCAAGGCCGCCTACGTCCAGGTTTTCCTGGCGGGCAACCAGGGCGAGGCGCTGTCGTTGGAGTCGGTCGACGCAGTGCGCGACATCATCGCCAAAACTCCTGCGCCGCCAGGCATTCAGGCCTACCTCACCGGCTCGGCCGCCCAGGTCGCCGACCAGTTCGAGGTGGGTAACGAGGGCACACTGCTCGTCACGCTGCTGACCGTCGCGGTGATCGCGGTGATGTTGCTGCTGGTGTACCGCTCGCCGATCACGATGGTCATCGCGCTCATCACCGTGCTCGTCGAGATGTCGGCGGCGCGCGGGATCGTCTCGTTCCTGGCGAACGAGGGATTCATCGGCCTGTCGACGTATTCGACGAACATCCTGACGCTGTTGGTGATCGCGGCGGGCACCGACTACGTGATCTTCCTGCTCGGCCGCTATCACGAGCGCCGCAATGACGGTTGGGACCGCGAGGCGTCGTTCTACGACATGTACCGCGGCACCTCGCACGTCATCCTCGGTTCGGGTCTGACGATCGCAGGCGCGGTGGCCTGCCTCTACTTCACGCGCAACCCGTACTTCCAGAGCCTCGGTGTGCCTGCGGCGCTCGGTGTTCTGATCGCGTTGGCCGCGTCGTTGACGCTGGCGCCCGCCGTGATCGTGATCGGAAGCCGCTTCGGGCTGCTGGAGCCGAAACGCAAGACGGCCAAACAGGGTTGGCGACGGATCGGCACCGCGGTCGTGCGGTGGCCGGGGCCGATCCTGTTCGCGACGATGGCGCTGGCGCTGATCGGCATCCTCGGGCTGTCGGGCTACAAGGTGTCCTACGACATCAGCAGTTACATGCCGGACAAGACGCCGTCGAACGTGGGTTACACCGCAGCGGAACGCCACTTCTCGAAGGCACGGCTGAACCCCGAACTGCTGATGGTCGAGGCAGACCACGATCTGCGCAACCCCACCGACATGATCCTGCTGGAGCGGGTGGCCAAGGGCGTCTTCCACACCGACGGCGTCGCGCAGGTGCAGTCGATCACGCGGCCGCTGGGCACGCCGTTGGACCACACCTCGATCCCGTTCCAGATCAGCGCGCAGAGCGCGGCGCAGATCAACAACCTGCCGTATCAGGCGGACCGCGCCAACGATCTGCTCAAGCAGGTCGCCGAGATCAACAAGTCGATCGACACGTTGCGGCAGCAGTACGCGCTGCAGCAGGAGTCGGCGGGGATCACGCACGAGCAGAGCGAGGCGTTCAACCAGACGGTCGCGGTGGCCGGGGATCTGCGCGACAAGATCGCCAACTTCGACGACTTCTTCCGCCCGATCCGCAACTACTTCTATTGGGAGCCACACTGTTACGACATCCCGCTATGTCATGCGATGCGGTCGCTGTTTGATGCACTGGACGGGATCGCCGAGCTGACCGACCAGCTGGCGAGTGTCTCGGGCAGCATCGCGAAGCTCGATGAGCTGCAGCCCAGGCTGCTCGCGCTGATCCCGCCGCAGATCGCGGTGCAGGAGACCAACCGCGATCTGACGATGACGAACTACGCGACCAACTCGGGGCTCAACGCGCAGTCCGAGAAGGCGTTGGCGAACTCGACGCAGTTGGGCGCGGCGTACGACGCGTCGAAGACCGACGACTCGTTCTATCTACCGCCGGAGGCGTTCAGCAACCCGGAGTTCATCCGCGGGCTGAAGCTGTTCCTGTCGCCGGACGGCAAGGCCGCGCGGATGATCGTCACGCACGAGGGCAATCCCGAGACGCCGGAGGGCATTTCACACATCGACGCGATCAGGAACTCGGCGATGGCTGCGGTCAAGGGGACACCGTTGGCGGGTTCGAAGATCTACATCGGCGGGACGGCGTCGACGTACAAAGACATTTCGGAGATGGCGCACTACGACCTGATCATCGCCGGCATCGCGTCGATGAGCCTGATCATGCTGATCATGATGTTCATCACCCGCAGCATCGTCGCGGCGTTCGTGATCGTCGGCACGGTGGCGATCTCCCTGGGCGCCTCGATCGGGCTGTCGGTGTTGGTGTGGCAGCACCTGCTGGGCATCCCGCTGTACTGGGTCATCATGCCGTTGGCGGTGATCCTGCTACTCGCGGTGGGATCGGACTACAACCTGCTGCTGGTGTCGCGGTTCAAGGAGGAGATCCACGCGGGCATCAACACCGGGATCATCCGGTCGATGGCGGGCAGTGGGTCGGTCGTGACGTCGGCGGGGTTGGTGTTCGCGTTCACGATGGCGTCGTTCGTCGTCAGCGACCTCATCGTGCTGGGTCAGATCGGCACGACGATCGCGCTGGGCCTGCTGTTCGACACGCTGATCGTGCGGTCGTTCATGACGCCGTCGATCGCCGCGCTGCTGGGCCGCTGGTTCTGGTGGCCGGTGCGGGTGCGGCAGCGGCCGGTGCCGCAGAAATTCGGCGACGAGGACACCCGGCAGCTGTCGCTGTTCTAGCCGTATCCCGCCGCGAAACTGCCGGGAGATCGCCATTTCGTCGCGGGATGCGATCTCCCCGCAGTCTCAGCGCTGACGGCGCTCAAGGCGTTATCGAAATGCGCGGTTATCCGTAATCCGAAAACCCCGCGCGTTTGACTGATTCGCCCCCGGAACTGCTGCACCATTTATTTATCAGCCCTTGCGGCGGGGAGGTCGCGCCGGGCTGACCAGGTTGGCACCTGGCACGGGAGGTACGCATGCGCCGGCCAACGAACTTGATAGCGGCGGCAGTTGTCTGCGTTTTCATCGCGGGGTGCGCAGACTCCATCGGCAACGCGCAATCGCCGACCACCACTCGGACGTTGATCCCCCGACCGCTGGTGGAACGCGAGTTGACCGCGCTGCTGCTCAAGCCTGACCAGGTGAACGCCGCGATGGGAACGACCGGGATGGCGGTCACCAATCAGCAGGCCGAGATGTCGGACAACAGCGCGACGATGGCGCCGCAAGAGTGTCTGGCCATCGACGGCGCGGCGGAGGCGCCGGTCTACGCCGATAGCGGTTTCTGGGCGGAGCGCGATCAGAGCCTGAACAACGGCGACAAGTTCACGCACTATCTGAAGCAGGCGGTTGTGCTGTTTCCGACCGTCGAAAAGGCCGGCGAATTCTTCGGCGCGTCGGGCGAGCGGTGGCTGGCGTGCCACGAATACACGCATACGCAGAGCGGCACCAAGTGGACCGTCGACCGGATCGCTACGGTGGACGGCATATTGAGTGCCACCGCGACTCTGCAGGAGGCTGCCGCGCCGGGTTGGGGCTGCGGACGAGCGCTGGCGCACCGGAACAACATCATCGTCGACGTCAACACGTGCAGCGCCAAGCCCGCTGATTCGGCGGTCCGGATCGCGAAGCTGCTTGCCGACAATGTGACTGCGCGGTGGTGAGGCGTTCACTGGAGTAACTTCCGCCCCTGAATCGCGGGCATGTGTCGTGCCGAGAACGTGATACCGCATGCGATATCACGCAGCGGCAATACGCCTACATTGAGCAAGTAGGTCGATATCGGATGTGGAGGACATGACGACGGCGAACGCAGCGACGCAGACGACGTCGACGTGGGCCCCGCTGCAGTCGCCGATGTTCCGGGCGCTGTGGATCGCGCAGTTCGTCTCCAACCTGGGCACATGGATGCAGACGGTCGGTGCGCAGTGGATGCTCGTCGGCGATCCGCGCGCGGCGGTGCTGGTGCCGTTGGTGCAGACCGCGACGACGCTGCCGGTGATGCTGCTGGCGTTGCCGTCGGGGGTGCTCGCCGATCTGGTCGACCGGCGACGTCTTCTCATCGCGACCCAGGCCGCGATGGCCGCGGGAGTGGCTCTGCTGGCGTCGCTGACGGGCGCCGGGCTCACCACCCCGACGGTACTGCTGTTGCTGCTGTTCTTCATCGGTTGCGGGCAGGCGCTCACCGCGCCGGCGTGGCAGGCCATCCAGCCGGATTTGGTTCCGCCGCAGCAGATCCCGGCCGCCGCAGCGCTGGGCAGCATGAGCATGAACGGTGCGCGCGCGATCGGGCCCGCGATCGCAGGCGTGCTGGTGTCGGTGGCCGGGCCGACGGTCGTCTTCGCACTGAACGCGGTGTCGTTCGTGGGCATCGTGATCGTGCTTCTCATGTGGCGGAAGCCGGCGGTCGAGCAGAACTTCCCCGCCGAACGCGCGCTGGCTGCGTTGAGCGCCGGCGGCCGCTACATCAGCCGTTCGCCCATCGTGCGGCGGATTCTGCTGCGCACGGCGTTGTTCATTGCGCCGGCGAGCGCGCTGTGGGGGCTGCTGCCGGTGATCGCCAAACACCAGCTGGGGTTGTCGTCGTCGGGCTACGGCCTGCTGCTCGGGGCGCTGGGTGCCGGCGCGGTGCTCGGTGCGTTGGTGCTGTCGCGGCTGCGGTCGCGCTTCGGCCAGAACGGGTTGCTCACCGTCGCGGCCCTGGGCTTTGCCGCGTCGACGGTGGTGCTGGCGCTGGTGCCGCATTTCGCGTTGGTGCTCATCGGATTGGTGTTCGGCGGCGCGGCATGGCTGTTGTGCCTGTCGACGCTCAATGCGTCGATGCAGCTGAGTCTGCCGGGGTGGGTACGTGCTCGCGGGCTGTCGGTGTATCAGCTGATCTTCATGGGCGGCCAGGCGATCGGTTCACTGCTGTGGGGCGTGCTCGCGGGCGCGACGTCGAGCGTCATCAGCCTGCTGGTCAGTGCCGGACTGTTGGTGGTGTGTGCGCTGTCGACGCTGTGGTGGCCGCTGCACGCGGGCACCGGCAAGCTGGACCTGACGCCGTCGTCGCACTGGCCGGAACCGACGCTCGTCCTGGAGCCCGAACCGCTCGACGGCCCGGTACTGGTGCTGACGACCTACCATGTCAAGCCGGAAGACGAAGAGGCGTTTCTGAAAGCCATCGCCGCGATGGGCCGCTCCCGGCGACGTACCGGCGCGGCGCGGTGGCGGCTCTACCGCAGCATCGAACGCGAGCACACATTCGTGGAGACGTTCATCGTGCGGTCGTGGGGCGAGCATCTACACCAGCACTACACGCGGTTGACCGGTCAGGACCTGCTGATCGAGCAGCGGGTCGAACAGTTCCTCGACCAGGACCCGGTGTCACACCATCTGATTGCCGTGCACGATGTGCGGTGAAGGTCTTTGGGGCAATTGCCGTCCTTCTGATCGGCCGCGGTCTCTGCGATGCTGGTGCGACGAGCCGACAGGGAGGTCGTCGTGTCCGATGCCGTTTCCGCGTGGCCGGAACTGCCAGTCGCTGAGTGGATCGACACTCGGGACACCCTGCAACTGATGACGCAGGTCGTCGGCAAGGTACGCATGGTCAACACGCCGCTGATGAGCCATTGGTGGAACGTCGTGCTGTATGTGTCGTCGCGTGGCTTGACGACTGGTTTGATCCCGCATGGCCGCAACGCGTTCTCGATGGAGTTCGACTTCATCGACCACCAGCTGGTCGTGCTTACGACCAACGGTGACCGTCGCGCGGTACCGCTGAAACCAGGCCCAGTCGCCGACTTCTATGGCGATGTCATGACGGTGCTCGACGAACTGGGACTGTCGACCGACATCTGGACGATGCCGGTCGAAATCCCCGATGCGATTCCTTTCGACACCGACCAGCAGCACGTGGCGTACGACGGCGATCAGGCACACCGGTTCTGGCTGGCGCTGGTCCAGATGAACCGCGCCTTCGAGCAGTTCCGCTCGCGCTTCATCGGCAAGGTCAGCCCGGTGCACTTCTTCTGGGGTGCACTGGATCTCGCTGTGACGCGGTTCTCCGGGCGGACAGCTCCCAAACATCCTGGCGGTGCACCGAATTGCGGGCCGCACGTCATGTGGGAGGCGTACTCCCACGAGGTGAGCAGCGCAGGCTATTGGCCGGGCCCCGATGGCGAGGGGGTGTTCTACTCCTACGCATATCCCGAACCTTCGGGCTACCGCAATGGATCGGTGTCACCGACACAGGCGACGTTCGACGAGGCATTGGGTGAATTCACGCTGCCCTACACCGCCGTGCGCGAGGCCGACGACCCCGACGCGGTGTTGCTCGACTTTCTGCAAAGCACATACGACGTAGCTGCCGATTTGGGCGGCTGGGACCGCGGCGCCCTCGAACGCCGCTGAAGCTCAGAGCCGCTGAACCGTCAAGCAGATCCAGATTGTCCTTCCTCACGACGGACATCCACCAGGGCAGCGCCCATTGCTGTCGCGGCTGCACTGAAATCCCCTGCGCTCGAACATGTTCCGATACTCGTCGAACCTCGACGGCGTGTCAGTTCCTGCTTGGTGGCGCTTTGGGTTCGAAGGGGGTGTACCACCACCATTGGGCGCGTTCGCCGCTGGAGCCGGGGTAGGGCGCTACGGCTGGTGGGGGTTTGGTGGGTGGGCGGGCCAGTGAGGCGTTGGTCAGTATTTTGCCGTTGCGGTCGGTGACGATCAGTTTGTCGGCGGGGCCGGTGATGGTGATCTCGCCGCGGTGGTGCATCCGGTGATGGTAGGGGCAGACCAGCACCAGGTTGTCCAGTTCGGTTGCCCCGCCGTCTTCCCAGTGCCGGATGTGATGGGCATGCAGGCCGCGGGTGGCCCCGCAGCCGGGCACCGCGCAGGTGGGGTGGCGATGCTCCAGCGCCCGGCGTAGCCGACGGTTGATCAACCGCGTCGTGCGCCCGGCGCCGATGGGTTGGCCGTCGCGTTCGTACCACACCTCGCAGGTGGCATCACAGGTCAAATACTGGCGGTCACCATCGGGCAGCAGCGGCCCCAGATGCAGGGCGGCGATGCGGTCTTTGAGGTCCAGATGCATCACCACGGTGGTGTGTTGGCCGTGCGGGCGCGCGGCCACGTCGGCGTCCCACCCGGCCTCGACCAGCCGCATGAACGCATCCAGGGTGTTGGGCACCGGTGGGCGCTGCCCGCAGCGCACCTCGCGGCTGTTGTTGCCGCGATCGGTGGCCTCGTCGATGTTCTGGTCGCGTTTCCACTCGGCGATCAACGCATCGCGGTGCGAGTTCAGCGCCGCGTCGAATTTGGCGGCGTCGTGGCCGGCCAGCTTGATCCGCCAGCAGGTGAACTCGCCGTCGCTGGTCTTACTGATCGAGGGCTCGAGCGGCGGGCCGGGTTTGGGGTTGGGGCGCGGTTCCAGTTTGACCGCGGTGCGCAGCTGGGTGACCGAGGCGGCGCGCGCCAACTCCGCATAGTGAGCATCAGATCCCGCGCCGGCGCGCGACGCGATCACCCCGACCTGATCCAGCGACAGCCGACCCTCGCGCATCGCCTGCGCGCAGAGCGGAAACTCACCGAGTCGCTCGGCGATGGCCATGACAGTCTTGGCGTTGCCCGGTGAGACGCCGGTTTTCCAGGCCACCAACGCCGCGACCGAACGCGCACCGGTGGCACCCCAGATGCCGTCGCCGTCGATCTCAGCGGCGATCTCCACGATGCGCGCATCGATGGCATTACGCTGCCCGGCCAACTCGCCCAACTCCTCGAACAACGCCTCCAGCCGCGCTTCACGAGGCGGCGAGGGAACGAACGACGGAGCCGACGAGGACATAACAACATCAAAGCAGCGAGGTCTGACAAATCCGGGCCTCGCAGAATTTCTCCCCGCGAGCAGACGCAAAAGCGCGTGTCGCATCGGCGTGTCGCGTGACTTTGCGTCTGCTCGCGGCTAGATGTCCATCCCCGAAAACATCACCCGGTTGGGGTCGTACTTCTGTCGGACGGCGCTCAGCTTGCCGAGGTTGGGGCCGAAGTACCGCGCGGGCGGCTGGCCGGCTTCGAGGTAGTTCACATAGCCGCCGGCCGAATACTGTTGTACGGCTTGATGTGCCGTCTTGAGCCAGTTGACTGCTGCGGCAGGGGAGCCGTTGTTCTCGACGTACCACTGCACCAGCGCGGAGTGCCTCCGCCACGGGAACGCGGTGGCCCCGGGCGCCACCGTGCCCAGCGCTCTCGCGGGTTCCGTCCGCCGAGTAGGTCTCGGTGAGCTTTTCCTCTTCGATGCGTCTGCGGGTGCGCAGCCGCAGCCGGGCCTGCCGGTGTCGCTGCAACTCGAGCATGGTCTGCTGCTCCCACTTCGGTACCTGCGTTGGAGCACCCGCACCAATCGACGGCGACGAAAACCATTGCACACTGCGCGGTCTGAGGTGCCTTGGATTGATCGGCGTACCCGACCTGCTGCTGTGCCGCTCAGAATTCCCGGGGGATCTTGCCGGTGCCGTCGTCGACGTACTCGCCACGGACGCAGCGCAATTGGTCCCGCCGTATGTTCGAGGTCTGCAATACCTCTCCCCCTCGACGATGATCCAGACCGGGCTCATTCCGCTGCATGAGGGCGCCGTCGACACCTACCGCAGGCTGCACGGCTGACCGGAAATCACCTGTATTCAAAACGGGCAGACAAAATGACCAATCCGTTGATAATCAATCTCAGGTGGCGCACGCAGTGTCTTGACGTGAGAGGGGTGGAATGGCTGACCCGTGGGAACTGATTCTTCACCACACGTATCGCGGAGCGCCAGGACTGGTATACGACTGCTCGCCGGGGAAAGGATCACACGGGGTCGCCGTCGGCGCGGTGCAGTTTCATCCCGACGGGGCATCCCCGGGTTCGGCATCGATATCGTTTCCCAACCGCGCAAGCTATGTGCACGTCGACGGGACAAAGGGATGGGACCATCTGGACGCACTGCGTGCCGAGGTGGTGTGCAATCTCGTATTCCCCGGCCCTGACACGTTTTTCCAAACGCTCATCCAGTGCCCGTCATTCTTTTGGGGCACCTACCACGTTCACTATCAGGGCGAGCATCTGCTGGACACGCTCGTCCTCTTGAAGGGCCCGAACAACTCCCGCCTCGTCCTGCGCGCTGCACGCTTACCCGTACAACGGTGGACGACACTGGCCTTCGAGTACGACGGCTGGAATCGGCTGCAGCTCAGCGTCGACGGTGCCGTCGTTAAGTCGGCGACCGGAACCTTCGGGCCACTGCCCGGTGCGTCGCCGATGCCCGTCGACATCGGCGGCTTCGGCAGCGGTTGGGGCCCCTACCAAGGTCGAATCGACGACATCAAAATCTGGCGCCGCAACCCGCGCGCGCTGAGCCAGGACTTCCTCAACCGGCCCATGGACTCCGAGACGGCGGAATGTTGGGCCCGCTGGGGCCGCCGGCTGCGCGACTGGCTGGCCGAGAATCCGCGCTGCGCCGCAGAGCTGGCCGGACAGCTCGGCCCCCTCTACCAAGCCGTGCACGCGATCGACGACGATGACGAATTGCGAAGGCAATTCCGCAGAATCGGCGAGATCTATCGGCGCGAATGGGTGGCGGGGACGTTGACGAGCGAGGAGATGATTCGCGCAGGCGCCGAGGCCGGACGGCTGCTCGAGCGCGTGGGCTATCCCGCCGAGCTCATCGAGGTGGTGCTCAACGAGAGCGACTGCTGGCGTCGACTGGTGACCGAGGTTCCCCCGCCGGACTGCGATCACCAGTTCGCCGACCTCATGCGCGAGACGGCCCGCGAACTCGAAGGGGGGCGCCGGTCATGGCCAGAACGACACTGACGACGGGCACGAGCGACGCGGACAACACCACGTATCAGACCGCGCCGTTCACCCCGACTGCGGGACGCCTACTCGTCGTCTTCGTGTTGAGCGGCGGCCAGCCGTTCCAGAACGGCACGGTGGCGCCCATCGCCGTCGGGCAACCGGGGCTGACCGTCAGCCAGCTGGTGAGCACGAAACACCCTGCCTCCGAACTGCAATTGACGTGCTTCCGCGGCTGGGTGACCGGGCCGGTCGGCAACAATCCGTTGAGGTTCGACTTCGGTACACGACAGCAGCGCTGGTGTGCGTGGACCGTGTACGAGTTCGACGATATCGATGCCACCGCGAATGGTTCGCAGGCAATCGCGGCAGCCTTTCCGAACTCGACCAC
This sequence comes from Mycolicibacterium sp. 120270, assembly GCA_033741175.1. Classification (GTDB taxonomy): domain Bacteria; phylum Actinomycetota; class Actinomycetes; order Mycobacteriales; family Mycobacteriaceae; genus Mycobacterium. Next base: position 27,612 of record JAWQNE010000004.1, read on the forward strand.
GCTGGCGACCAACCTCGATACAGGTTTCGCCCCGCCGGGCGCCATGTCGATCGCCGCCATCGCGCTCGACCAACACGTGCTGAACATCGCGCCCGGGCCGGGCAGCGCCGCCGTCGACAACCTGCTAACGAACGCTGTACTCGCCAACGGACAACTCAACACCCTGCAACGTGCCGCCGACGGTGGGTTGCCCAGCGTGCGATGGCAGTGGACCGGTGCGGCGAACGCGGTGTCAATCACGTTGTCGCTCAACCCCGCACCGTCCGACCCCGGCGAGGGGCCTGGTGTCGAGGAGGAGCTCACGCCGACCGAGAAGCTGGTACGGCAATTCGAGCCCATCCTGTTTCTCGACCCGAACGAACGGTTCGTTCCCGTCGACGCGAAGCGTTACCTCGAGCATTGCCGCCTCTGGAACACGAAGACGATGGCGGCGGCCGACGACCGGGGAAGCTGGGGCAGGTACAAGTACTCGAAATTTCCCCGAACCCCGTGGGCCGAGGCAGGCGAGTTGGTGGGCCGGCCAGAAGAGGCCGGCTTTTTCATCAGCAACGACGACGTCCGGTATGCCGCAGGCAAAGGTGTCGAGTTCTGGCTCGAGATGGGCGGCTGGCGAGATCTGGCTGGTGCGCAGACGTACGCCGTCGACTCCGACACGGTGAACACGTACGCCGACAGCGACGAAGTCGCCAGGCAGTACGCCGAGGTTCCCGAACTGGATGCGAGCAAGTTCTGGTATCACGCCGAGGTGTTCGACACGGCGAAGCTGCGGCAACTGCTCGGCACGGTCAGTCAGCCGGACCTGATGCGAATCCTTGTCCAGCTGAACAACCCGACGCTGCTGTGCTACTACATCTTCTTCCCGTTCCATGAACAGCACGGCTACGGCCAGGGGTGTGAGGCTCAACCCAAAGACCAACTGGTCGGGTCCTGCGGAGGCGACTGGACCTGCGTCGCCGTGCTACTCGAAGGCGTCGGTGCGGGCGGAGAACTCCTGCCTACCTACATCGGCCTGACGGGTGAACAGATATTCCTCGAGGGCCGTCCCGGTGTTCCGTTCGCAGCGCACCATTTCGACGACGACAACCGCATCAACATGAACGTCATGCGATGGACGGGCGCCACGATCGCGACCGAGGGCGACCACCCACGCGTTCACGTCGCGCCGGGCAACCATGCGTTCTACTCGTTCCCGGGTGCGGTCACCGGATTGGCGTTCCCGTGGGACGCCATGCCGGTGCAGTGCGGCGAGTGGGACAACGATTCGCTTGTTCCCGATCTGACGCCGTCGTGGGCGGAAACGGTCGCGGTCCTGATCGCCAAGCTGGGTTTCGGTCCCGTCGGATGGGTCTATGCCGCGATCGAAGCACAGCAGGCGTTGGAACACCATGGGCCGCAATGGTTCCCGCCGCCGTACCCGCGCGACACCGAGTATCCGGCGGCAGGAGCCGGCCTGACGATCAAGCCGAAGGGCGTCGACGTCCCCGACGCTGGGGCGCAGAGCGTCGAGTGGCGGTCACGGGATGGGCTGGTCATCAACAACAGGCGCTACGACTACATCGTCGACCGCGTGCAGCAGCAGTTCTGGCCGCTCGAACCGCACAAGGACCCGGCGGCGGTGCAACCGCACGGCTATTTCGACGGCATGTGGGGTCCGCGGGTCGAGAATGATCCGCTGAGTCGACGGGTCGGACAGCGTTTTCCGGACTTCTGGAAGATGTTCTTCCTCGCGATCGCTGACGGGCAGGCCAACGAATCGCTGCCGTTCTAGCGATATCGGCCCAGGTCGGCGGCCTGCGACGGGCGTTGCAACCGTGCTGCATCCCGGCTGCAATGTCGTCGTCCGATCCTTATCGCGTGACCGGCACTCAACGTCGAATCCGCCACAAGGTCTTCGAATGGCTGCGGCGATACGCGCCCAACGAGATCGCCGGATGGGTGGGCCAGGTGGGTGCCGCGGTGGCAGTCCACGCGCTGACAGGCTCGTATGCGGCCGCCGTTTTCGCCGCCACCATCGGCGCTTCGGCGGGCTATTACGCGACCGCGTACATCAACGGGGTGCGCTGGGCGTACCGCGCGCAGATCGGCCGAAGCCGGCCGACGCGGGTGCTCGTCGCCAACGGCCTGACCGCCCGCAGCATCGCCGTCGAGTTCGGGCCCGCCGAAACCATCGACAGCATCACCATCAGGCCACTCGCGCTCTACCTCGGCCGTTTGATCGTCGGGAACACGGTGATCGGTTTCGTCGTGGGCAGCGTCGTCGCCGACGTCGCCTTCTACGTGATGACGATCGTCAGCTACGAGCGCTTCACGTGCGTCAATAAGGCTCTGGGCCGCGTTGCGTGGAGATCTCGTCCGTTGGGCCGTGGTCACAAACGCAACATCCGGCGGGGCCTGCGCAGCTGTGTCATCAGTTGATGACGTCTCGCGGCCGCACGGTGCAATTTCGATGTAGCTGGGAATAGTCGACTAAGCCCAGAGCTTGGCCCCGACGAGGGACGACCCGGATTACGCATGCCGACACTTAGGGCTGGTGCGCAACGATCGCTGTCGTCGCGCTCGACGAGCTGGAGTTCCAAGTCCAGTCCGCAGAGGGGGATGACGTCGTCGAAACTGATGGCTGTGCGCCCGGACTCCCAACGGCCGATTCCCGGGTTAGGCCGTCCCAGCGCGATCGGCCAGTTCGGCCTGCGTGAGGCCGGTCCGTTGGGGCACCTCATAGATCAAATCGCCGGCATAGGGCACGGAACAAAAATTCAGATCTGTCATGTCGACTGCTATCGGAGATTTCTGCTGAACCCGTCACGTCAGTCGACTGGCCGAGCCACCATGCATTCGCCAGGACTAGTGACGCGCCCACGGCGCAGCGAAAGGAGAAGGAGGCCATCGTGGGCGGGAAGAAACTTTCTCCGTACGCACGCCTTTTGCGTGACTTGAGCGACGCGGAACTTGCTTCCGAAATCGAGCGACCGGACCGACTGCGCCTGGAAAGCGGCTTGGTCGGCAACAAGCGGATTGACATCGCGTATTGGCCCCACCCGCGCGTCAACGTCGATGCACAAATCGCAATTGTCGGCCTCACACCGGGACGTCAGCAGATGCGCAATGCCTGGATGGAAGTGCGGCGCTGTCTGCGTGACGGCTATAGCGAAGCGGACGCGTTCGAAGCGGCTCGTACCTTCGCCAGCTTCTCTGGGCCGATGCGCGACAACCTCGTCGAAATGCTGGACAAGATACGTGCAAATGAACTCCTTGGCTTGGAGTCGACAGCGTCGTTGTGGAACAGCGACGCGCATCTCGTTCAGTTCACCTCGGTCTTGAACCGTCCGGTCTTCGTCAATGGCGACAACTACAGCGGCAACCCGCCGATACTGTCGACTCCACTCTTACGTGAGCAACTCCGTTCGGGCTTCGCAAGCGTCGCAACAACGCTCAGAGATGCGATCTTTGTGCCGCTCGGTTCGGCAGTAAGCCCAGCGATCGAATTCGCCGCAAAAGAGGACCGGATAGACCTCACTCGGATACTGGCCGGCATGCCCCACCCTAGTGGCGCCAACGCCGAGCGGGTCGCCTTCTTCGTTGGTCGCAAGCGTCGGGAACACCTCTCCCCCAAAGTCGACGCCGACCGCTTGATCGCGGCGAGAAGGACCCTCAAAGCGAAGATCAAGAAGCTCCTTGTCGAGCAACGACAATCGTGACTTCGTAGATGGTGAGCTCCTGTCACCACTTACCTGTGCACGACGCAGCTCGCCGCTCCGACGCGTCGCGTCGCTGTGCTGCCGGCCGAAACCTTCGGACGGTTGTCGGCCTGTTTGAACAGATCACATCTGCCTGAAGGCTGACGCCGCGCCTTTGGCAGTGCCGCTGAGCCCCCGCGGGACACATTCTGGTCGACCTGCCCCAGGGCGAACGACCGGTCGATTAGTGGTCTGTGCTCGGTGAGCACGCCATCGTCGGCGTTCGTCGGCGAGGCTTGGAGCTTTCCTTGGCGGCAAGGCCCCAGGACCGCGGGCAGGGGCAGACTGTTGACGTGCCAACCGTCATCGCAGTCCACGGGGACATCACGAAGCAGAAAGTCGATGCGATTGTCAACACAGCGAATAACAAGATGCGTGGCGGTGGCGGCGTCGACGGGGCGATCCATCGTGCTGGCGGCCGAGCAATCCTGCTGGATTGCATCGAGCGATTCCCCAACGGTCTTGCCACCGGCGACGCGGGCTGGACGACAGCCGGCGACCTGCCCGCGCAGTGGATCATCCACACGGTCGGCCCGAATTATCGTGCGGGGCAACGCGACCGTTCGCTCTTGACGTCCTGCTATGGCCGGGCGCTCGAGGTCGCCGATGAACTCGGCGCTCGCAGCATCGCATTCCCACTGATCAGCGCGGGCATCTACGGCTGGCCACTGGAAGATGCGATTGCAGCCGCAATTGGGACCATCGTCGCCGCAGATACGCAGGTCGAGGAAGTCAGGGTCGTAGCCTTCGACGCCGCGGCTTATGAGGAAGTGCGTCAACAACTTTCTCGTGGCGTGTGATGTGACGCCGCGATGCTCACCAGGTGTGCCCACACCGCCGGCAGGTCCAGTTGTCGTAGGTGACGCAGCACCCGCGCAGGCGATACCACGGTGCGTAATCGTTATTCATCCGCATGCCGTACAGCGCCGACTGGGTGCGTTGCGCTCCGCATGATGGGCAGGACGGATGCTGCGCCAGCCGATAGTCGACCAGGCTCGTGTAGCCGTCCTTGCGCATGCGGGCGACGCAGCGGTTACACAAGGCACCTGGCCAGTCGACCGTACTTTCATCGACCGGGGTGTCGCGTCGGTAGGCGTCAACGGTATGGACGTGCACCTCGTCGACTGCGTTGTCGAAGTCGAGATCCATGCGTTGACTGCACCCCGCGCAGCGCCCACGGGAATGCAGCAAGATCCTCGCCGCGGCGACAGGGGTGTGGCCGTATCGGGTGTACTGGTCGCCGCGATACCGGCAGTCCTCCAACGCAAGAGACATCCGGATCGCCATCTCGCCGTCGAGCACCCAATGACGACGAGGGTCCCCGTTCCATCGGAATCCGGTCATCATCACCAGCGTCTCGAGGTCGACCAAACCCATTGGATCCCGTGACGCCGAGGCGACCACAGCATGGGACGGATCGCCGTCTGCACCGACACAGCCGAACTCGGTCAGCACCGAGGCCGGGTCGGTGTTGAGCACGAAGGCAACGGCATCGCCCTCCCCAGCTTCGGTCGGACCACAACGCCATGGCTCATACACAGATTCTGGTTCGAGGAGGGCGATCACCGCCTCCTTCCAATTCGTCGACTCGACGATGTGGATGCGGTCGATGGGAGTTTGCGTCATGAGACCATTATCCCAGGGAAGTACGACAATCAGACTTCCCGAGAGTTAGCTGGACATACCATCTGCGGTCCCGCGAGAGGGGTGCTTTCGGCGTCCTATCCGGCCGGCAGGTTCAGCCGCCGCGCAAGGTCAGGCCCACCCACCTGACGGATGAAGTCGGGTTCTCCGCACACAACCAGTTGGTCACGGGCTCTCGACAAGCCGACGTAGAGGCGTTCGCGGGAGCGGTCGAACTGACTTGCCTCGTTGACGACCAGGACGACGGCGCGGCGTTCCAACCCCTTGAAGCCCAGCACGTGGCCGTAGAACACCTGATCGGCGTCCCAGAAGGTGTCCCAGTACGCCTTGTGCCCTTCCTTCTGCCGCTCGGCCTGTTCGGCGTGGCGGCTGCCGGTGGTCAACAGCGCGAGATCCTCGGGGCGCCATCCCTGTTCGAGGAGCGCCTCGATCTGATCGTCACCGACGCTCAGCGCGTCATCGCGGCTGCAGGCGACGAACGATACGGCCGGCCCCTCGCCGCCGAGGAACCGCATCGGATGATCGACGAGCGGCTGGAAGGCGTTGGCGATCTGCCGGGTGTTGCGCAGGTTGTGGTCGAGGATCAGCGGCACCAACGGCACGAGCGGGGAGCCGTACCGGTTGAAGACGCGCTGGCCCTCGTCGGTGAACACGTACAGGCCGCCCTCGTCGGGGTCCTTCAGCGCGATCAACATCGGTTCCCACCACGAGTCGGCGAAGTCCTGCGCCTCGTCGACGACGATGGAGTCGAAGCGATGTCCGGGTTCGAGTTCCATTGCCAACTCGGCCATTTGCCGCGGCAGGTCATGCTCCCAGAACTGGACGGTCTCCTCGGTGCGCAGTGATTCGTCGGGCCCCTGCGGCGCTCCCCACTGCACCCCGAGGGCGTGGAACTCGCCGACGTAGGCGGGCCGCTGACGGCGGGGCCACGTCGCAGTGACCCGCTCCAGGTAGGACGCGAGGCCGTGCGAGTAGCAGACGAGCGCGACGCGCTGACCTCGTTGTGCCAGCCGCCGGGCCTGCTCCATGGCCAGGAAGGTCTTTCCGCTGCCGGCGCCCCCGCGGACCTCGATGCGGTTGAGCAGTCGGATGGCGTCGAGGATGACGCCCTGGTGTTCGGTGAGCGCGTCGGCGGCGTCCTCGTTGGCGATGGCCCGGGCGACGACGTCGCGCTGCGGCAATCCCCTGCCGCTGAGCGCGGTGGTGATCTGGTCGATGCCGACCTTTGTCAGCAGCGGCCGGTCGAGTTCCTGGCTGAGGAGCACGTCGCGCAGTTTGGCCACCATGGTCGGAAGATCGCTGCGGTCGATCACTTTCCAGCGCGGGCAGTCAGCCAGTGCGAAGTCGTCGGGTAACTCGGCGTTGGGCAACACGACGACGTGGTCCCAGCGCAACCGGCCTTGGCTCCACCGGGGATCCTTCTCGATGTAGTCGCGCAGGGCGTAGCAGGCTTCGCGGGCCTGTCGGACGGGTTCGATGGTGTGCTCGCGACCGCCGCGTTTCTGCCGCCAGCCGTGGCCGTCGTGCCAGACCTCGCCGCCCTTGACCTCTAGACAGACGATACCTGCGCCTTCGATCGCGACGACGAAGTCGACCTCATGGTCCTTGAGATGGTCGGTGACGCGCTGGCCGGCGACGACGAGATCGTTCGGCTGAAGCTGCTCGCGCAGTGCCCGATAGACGCGGCGCTCGGCAGCGTTGGTCAATCTGGGTGTCTCGGTCGGGGTGATGGTCACGGGCACATCGGCTCTCTGCTGCAGATCATCTCGCCCCTCCCCGGTGAGCCTTGAGTTGATGGTAGCGAGAGCGTAGCGACGTCAACTGACGCGGCCGTCACTTACTTGTCGGTGGTCGGGTTTACGGTCTGCGGTGAAGCGCGAATCTAGGGGGGATCATGCGTGGACGTGGGGTTATTGCTGGCGTGCTCGCGGTATGTGGGCCGATGGCGTTGTCGGTTACGGCTCAGGCCGACGAGTACGACTTCATCGGCCAGCTCGACAGCAGCGGGGTGTTCTACGAGTCGATTCTCGACGTGATCGACGTCGGCAAGGAGCTGTGTCACGACCTGCGGAGTGGGGTGACGCCGCCGGTGGTGCTGGGCAAGTTGCGGAACAGCGGGTTCGCGGCGGCCGAGTCGGCGATCGTGTTGATGTCGGCGGTGGACAACATGTGCCCGGACACGACGGCGACGGTCGTCGGATGGGCACGCGCCAACGGCTACGCCGAGTCGGCGTAGGGGGGTTGGGACGATGTACACGCAGACGTTCGATGTGATCGACTTGATCAATCTTGTTGCCGCCGATCATGACTGGGACCTATGGTTCGACTCGGGTCCGGGTGATGCCCGGGAGCTGATCTTCGCCCGGGCGAATCGGTTCGAGGGGCACCTACAGGTCGACATCGTTCTCGACTTCACCGGTCGGATCGAGGTCTCGGAGTACCGACGCGATGGTGAGTTGTGTCGGCGCCATGCCGTAGACAAGTCAACTTCGGCAGCTGACGTTCACGTCCTGACGCTCGAGATGTTCAAACGATAGAAGCTGCCCGAGTGGTCTGATCGAGCCTGGGTGACGGTCGTCATAAGCCGATCGAATCACTAGACGGCCAACCAGCAGCGAGACTGCTGACGCCTATAAACAGCAACCCAGAACCGCGCCCTACGAGAGCCACCAAAACAATTTGCGAGAGGCGTCCAAGATCATTATTGACTTCCGCCACGCGTGTTCCGAGGAGCGTTCTAATATCGGGCAAACAACGCAGATCGTTCGACGCGATGTAGGTATGGGCGACACAGCACACAAGGAAGGCGCTGTACATAGATCGATGGCTCTCATCACCAGCTTCCGATTCAGGAATGACCGTGCGATCAGTTTCAAGACGCAGGTGGAGTGCGGATGGACATATGACCGGTCCGATAATGGTCCGGTAATTCTCCAGCTCGAGACGTATGCCTCAGACGGCACAACTAGCCAAGTGCTCCAGCTGGATGAGGATCGAGCGAGAGATCTGCTCGCCATACTCCGTAAGGTCTTCCTCCACTTACCGTCGAATGGCTAGCCACCAGCGAGTACGCGGCTGCGCAGGTTGACCAAATTGATCGAGAAGAATACGACTCGGCCGGATATGGTTCGGCGCATAGCTTTTGACGAAGAGGAGTGGACTTGGTGACTGATCTTGACCAGCTGACCGCCGAAGATCCAGTGGTGCGTCAACTTGCACGGATCATGCGGGATGGTCAGCCGTCAACGCTCGAGGAAGCTGTCGCCGAACTATCCCAACTCGTCGATCCAGTCAGAGTGGAAGCCGCAGCCGCGCGGATTCGCGAACTGAACGAGCTCATCCAACAGGCCCAAACTCCGACGAGCGTCGTCGCCGGCAACATCGAATCTTGGTACCCGGGGCCGCGGGAAGAGGACCGGAATTGGTCGGCATTGGTGGACATTCTCCGCGGCGAAGGGTGGAGCGACGACATGCTCCACGATCTCAACCAGTCCTCAACGAAGGTGGTAGCAAATCTTCCGAATCCTGCTGGAGACGGTGAGTACCAATGTCGTGGACTTGTCTTGGGATACGTCCAGAGCGGCAAAACGACGAACTTTACCGCGGTAATAGCCAAGGCTGCCGACGCCGGGTACAGGATGTTCATCGTCCTCTCGGGCATTCACGACGCGCTTCGTCAGCAGACGCAGGACCGACTCAACGAGCAGCTGTGGGAGCCCCTACCTGATAAGTGGCACCGCTTAACCAATGAACAAGACTTTCGGCCAACGGACAATGTAGATGCCCTGCTGTCGACCCGGGATCAGCGTGTCCTTGCCGTCGTCAAGAAGAACGGCCCACGGCTGCGAGCACTCAAGAATTGGCTGTTTGCTGCGAGGCCGGAGGTACTCGCGGCTTGTCCCGTTCTTATAATCGATGACGAAGCAGACCAGGCCACGGTCAACACCGCGAAACCTGACCGTCAGCCGACCCGAATCAACGGATTGATTCGTGCGATCGTTAACGGCACACCGAAATCCGCATACGTCGGATATACCGCCACGCCGTTTGCAAATGTTCTGATCGACCCACAGCAGTACGAGGATCTCTATCCTCGTGATTTCATCGTCGACTTGCCCCGACCGACGGTGTACATAGGCCCCGATGCGATCTTTGGCCGGGAGCCACTTGATTTCGACGACACCGACGTCGGCGACGACGGGAACAATTTTGTGCGTTCGGTACCTGAGGAAGAGATTGACGATCTTCGGCCCAAGGGAGCTGCAAGACGACATCTGTTTGAGCCTACGATCACGGATAGCTTGGACGCAGCACTCAAGTACTTCCTCATGAGTACAGCTGCTAGACGGGCGCGGGGCAAAGGCAACCCGCACGCCACCGCCTTAGTGCATTCCTCGCAACATATCGATGTGCACGAACGCACAGCCGAAGCGATCAAGGGTCATCTCAGATCACTATCAGCACGGGTATCTCGAAGAGACCCAGGACTGTTAGCGGCACTCGAGGCACAATGGGTTGCCGAATGCGAGCAAGTCAGTGCTGACACCTTCGGACTAAATGCTGTTGATTGGACCGAAGTCGACCAACACTTGCCCGCTGTCGCCCAAGCCGTAGAAGTCATTACGGACAACTCCCGCAGCATCGAACGCTTGAACTTCGACGACACGAATCCACGGGTTATCGTCGCGGTCGGCGGCAACACCCTCTCCCGAGGATTAACGCTTGAAGGCTTGGCAGTGTCCTTCTTCGTTCGAACCGCCTCCGCGTACGACACGCTTCTGCAGATGGGCAGATGGTTCGGGTACCGGAATGGTTATGCGGATCTAACCCGCATATGGATGACCGACGAAATGCGCGAGTGGTTCCACCATCTCGCAACCGTTGAACAGGAAATCAGGTATGACATCGAGCGCCTAGAGGTCGAGCATTTGACGCCGGAACAATTCGGGATACGGATACGTACGCATCCCAAACTAGCGATCACAGCCGCTTCGAAGATGCAACACGCGCGACGAGCGCAGGTTTCCTATGCCGGCCGAAGGTTGCAGACAATCTTGTTCAATCATAAGGATTCTGACTGGCTTTCGACGAATCTCGATGCCGCTCGGTCTCTACTGCAAACTGTGGTCGACAACCCGCATCAGAAAAAGGGCGGAATCACGACAATCCGTGGCGTCGACAGCCAGGACATCATCAGCTTCCTATCCGCATACAACTTCCACGAAAACAGCCGTGATCTCGACGGCGAGCTCATAAGTCGATACATACTCAGTCGACGCGATGACGGTGAGTTGACGAGATTCAACATCGTGATAATGGGTCGCACCAGCGCGTCCGACTATCTCGGCGAGGTCGATCTCGGCCTCACCGAGAAGGTTGGCTGCATCAACCGCGCTCGGCTCGATGTTGTTGGCGGACCTACGTATGCAGATATTAAGGCGCTTATGAGCCGGAATGACAGAGTGATTGACCTCGAGTTGCCTGAAGGCGAGCTCACGGAAAAGACATCAAACGCCCGCTTGGTGCAACTTCGCAATGCGCCAGGAGGCGAGCGTGGGGGTTTCGGCGACGGGTCCGGCCTCCTGCTGCTCTACCCAGTATCTAAAGACAGCCGGCCGGTCCGAGGATCCGCAACCACTCGAACAACATTGGATGCCGTGGAGCACATAATTGGAGTCGGCATTGTCTTCCCCGAGAGTCGCTCTGCACGAGCCGACGTCGAGTACGTGACCGCGGATGTTGCCGCTATGGCCGGCGTAGAAGTCGACGCTCCGGACGATAACGATGTTCCGGACGAGCCCGAGCTGCAGGAGGCGGGGTGATCGACGATGTCAGGATCGCGTTCACCGCGCTTCGTTCTCGAGAACGACCCTCGGGATCCGATCTCACGGTTCTGCCGATCACTGCCGTTGATGGGATCCACGTCGGGCTGGACGAGCAATCCCGCCAACACCTACTTCTTGCTTGTCCAGACGGCGCCGCACCCGAGACCGATATTGCGACGCTGGGTGTGTCGACACGCAACCTGATGATCAATGGTGTTACCAGTGACTTAGCAGATATTGTCTGCCTGTTTCCTTCACTCGCCGAAGTCTTCGACTACTTTGTCGTCGCTGTTATCGAGAGAGTGCAACGCACCGGTGAAAGTCCGGCTGTTGCGGTAGACGCCGTCCTACTGGAGTGGCGGCAGTTTCTCACCGCTTCGCTTAGTCCGCCCAGTCATGACAAGCTCGCTACTCTCATCGGCGAGTTGCTTGTAGTGGTCGACACCGTCGATGTAGCTGGCGCATCCGCTTTCGATTCCTGGGTGGGCCCCAGCGGTGCGCGCCATGATTTTAGACACCGCGCCACGGCGATAGAGGTCAAAACGACGAAGTCCCACACCGGATACCGCATCACCGTTCACGGTGAGGACCAGCTGATGCCGCCGAACGCGGGACAGCTGTTCCTCCACCTTGTCAGGCTTGAATACGTTCCAGGCAGTGGCCACTCCGTCGCATCTCTAGCCAATTACATAATTTACAAAGGCATTTCAGCACAAAAAGTCTTCAAAGCGCTATCCGACTCGAAGATCTCTGCGACTGATCTGACAGCCACTTCAGATGTTACCTTCGAGGTTCGCGAAAGGGTGACACTACCGGTCGATGATCGGCTGCCACGCATCGTGCCCTCTTCGTTCGTCGGACGCAGGCGCCCGCTCGGAGTTCTCGACTTGAGCTACGTCGTCGACCTCGAGGGACAACTCGTACATGCTCTAACAGCGAATGCATACAGCGAACTGCTCGCCACAATGGGATCGGATCCTGCGACATGATCAGATTGGAAAGGTATTCAGAACCGTATAGCGCAACGGGCGGATTAGCTGCAGTGGGCGTGCTTAATCAACTAGGACGACCCGACACCGAGCCGCTAGAGGTTCTGGTCCGAGAGGCGGTCCAAAACTGTTGGGACGCAAAGCGGTCTGACGTGAATGCGATCCGGATCGAAATTGGACGCCGTGTCCTCAACCCCCAACAGATTCGCACACTGCGCGAATTCATTCTGGTCGATCCACCCCCCGGCCTGCGCCTAGGGGAAGCACTTGCAGACAGCGTGCAAACGCTGTACATCGCCGACTTTGGTACTCATGGGCTCGGTGGCCCCACCCGGGCGGATGACGATGGGGAACCGCGCGATTTTGTTGACTTCCTTCGAAACATCGGCCAACCGCCGGACAAAGAGTTCGGTGGCGGTTCGTTCGGTTACGGAAAAGCTGCGTTTTACATTGCGAGCCGCGCACAAACGATTGTTGTTGACACACTCTGCGACACGGGATCCGGTGAACTCGAACGGCGGTTGCTCGCGTGTGGCCTTGGAAACACGTTTGATCTCGATGGCCGCCCATACACCGGCCGTCACTGGTGGGGCCGTATCAGCAACGGCATACCGGAACCACTTCTTGGCGATGAAGCCGCGTGGGTTGCACGCCAGCTGGGCCTACCCGAACGCGAAGGCCCCGACTCGATGGGCACCACCGTCGTTGTAGTCGCCCCAGCTGTCACAGTGCAGAGTTCGGATGGGGCCGACGCCACGATGGCTTTCATTGCAGAAGCTTTGGCGTGGAACTTCTGGCCGCGAATGATCGATACGCCGGGCGGGGCAAGGCGTTCAATGGACTTCCGTGTCATCGATGATGGCGTCCCGGTAAGGGTTCCAAACCCTAGAAGCCATCCGCGACTGCGGGGATTCGTTGAGGCGATGGACGTGATGCGGCGTGAGCCTGGGGACGAAGACGACCTGGTTATGGACAGGCCGATCAAGGCACTCCGGCCCGCGCGCACTCTGGGACGCTTGACGATTCAGAAGGGGCCAGTCGCGCCCGCTGACTTGCCGGAGCGTCCGGTACCTCAAGGGGCCCGAATCACGGCTGCCTCCGTTCATCACATCGCACTTATGCGAACACCAGAACTTGTAGTGCGCTACTTGCCCGGCGCCACACCCGTGATCGGCAAGATCGGATACTCGGGCGTGTTCAAGTGCGCTTTGGATGTCGACGACATGTTCAAGGCGGCTGAGCCACCCACCCATGACGATTGGATCTACCGTTTCGTACACGAGCCGCGTTGGCGATCATTCGTCAAGATTGCACTCGAACGGATACAGACGCACTGCCGGAGCGCCGCGGGATATGACACGGCGTTGAAGAGCATTCACGAAGCGGACGGCATTCCACTGGGTGAGTTTGCCGACGCCTTAGCCGCCCTGATGCCGGGGCACGAGGGCCCAGGCGCTCGCCGACCCTCAGCTGGCCCACGTAACCAACCGAAACGTCGACGGCGCCGAACGCCAGGCAGTCGCGATATCGATTCGGTCGCTGGTGAAACCTGGGTAGACGGGGCCGGCTCCGCAAGCGCAGCGTCACAAGAAGCTGGAGACGGCAGTCAGGTGGCGATCGCAGAGAATGTGCCCCGGCCACAGCAGCCACCTCAAACTCGACCAGGCGGCGATCCCTCGCCGGCGATAGCCGCGGATGGCACACCTGTGGTCAGATATCCATTCGAGCTGCGGACACGCGGAAACCGCGTCCGGTTGTCCGCGACCGTCGAAATCCTGACTAATGATGGCGGCCAAGTCGAGACCGAAGCACCGGCCGGATACGTTGCGCCATCCCTTCAGGCGTGGATCGACCCAGCGGGCGGGCGCCACTCGACTACGGAGGTCATTACTGGCCCGGAGGGCGTAGACGGCCTGTGGTCGGTCGAGGTTGAACTGCGCGAAGAGATGATGCAGTTGAACATCGAGGTGGAAGTCGCATGAGGACGCCCGCGGCGACTCCATATCTGCTTCCTCCCGATGCGGCAATGGTTGGGCTTCCGTGGTGTACCTCAGACGGTGCAGAAGTGCTCGACCGACTCGATCATTGGGACCCCTTCACTGACTTGGAGCTTGTCCGCGCAGTCGAGGTCGACTTGGGGGTGGTTCGTGACGCCTGTCTACTTGGGGGGGACGCATCCTTCGCTGTTACCGCGACGTGGAGCTCCACCACGACAAGGTTGGGCGGAAGCGGACGGGTAGTCGAGCTCGGAACGGAGGAAGGCGCTGTCCGAGCGTCACTAGAGATAACGATTCCGGGTGCAATGGCAGGCGGTCGCATCAATTTGGTGACACGGCTTATTCTCCGACATACCGGCAGCGAATTTTCGCCAATTTCACCACGACGACCAGGAACAACGCTCTGGGTCGAATCAACCCAGTTTGCGTTGGAGGGCGGCGCCTCCCGATTTCCCATTACTGCCGTGGACTTTTCACAGACTCTCCACTATCCCGACAATGCCGCGTGGGCCCTCGACTGGAATCCCGACGAGCTCGAAGCGCCTGTTCTTGGCGGCTTGCGCCTAATCGTGAATTCGGCTCACGATGCGCTACCTGATCTTCTCCGCTCAGGGAGTGCCGACCCGCGAACTCACGCCGTACGGTCATTCGTGATGTTCGATGTGGCCCGCGCCCTGGTACTAGGTGCTTTAGGGAACGAACGCTTCGTCGAGAACCCAGAATCTTTCGAAGAGGGTTCGGTCGGCCGCATGCTGTCTGACCTGATAGCGACATGCTGGCCGGGGGTGCCGGTGCCGACGCTGCGGTCACGCAGCCTCGACGAATCTCCTCGATTCAACGCAGAGCTCCAAGCACGCTTTGGAGTGATTGGCTAGATGATCGTCCTACCTCGCCTCGCACGCGATCCTGCCATGCAGCTTCTTTCCTCCCTCCCCATCTCGAACATCGAGGAACTGGCCGCGGCAATGCCCGAAACAGGCCAAACAGTGACGTACACACCTGTCGGAGGTACACGTATCGCAGAGAGCGACTTGTTCACGTTGCGCGAAGAAGTTCTCTCGTTGGCGCGTGCCCATGGGATGCCGGACTCGTTGAACAATTCCTCAGAGTTTGAGGGTCGAGCGGCCCGCCTTCTCCGCGAGCGCCTGAACATTTCGCCTAACGAAGCCTCGCATGAGGAGGTGTGGACCTACCTGACCTGTTGTTGGCTTCTCGACATCGCCGTGTGGCGTTTCGGAGCCCAGGCGGACCGCCGGCGCTTTATTGGCAACATCAACCGCAACACTTTTCGGCGCCTTTGGTGGCGGGCGGAGGTGCTCGGGCCGGACATCGATCTGACTCAACTCGGCGAAGACGAGCTAGTGAATATTATGGAGCGCCCAACTGTGGCCTCCGACCTCCGGCTGGCCCGCGCGGTGGCCCGAGAGTTCCTCTCTCGGGTCGACCGCGGTGCCGCCGACTCTCGAATGCAGCTCATGCGTGAAGCTATGAAGCGGTTACTGCGCCTTACGCCGATGATTGCCTTCGCCGCACTGAACGAAGGCGAATTACAGTCGATCATCGAGGAGATCTTCAACGCAGCTGCAGCCGGCCTAGCGGGCCACCCCGCGACCGTCTCAGGCCGCCACCGCGCGGAAGACCAAGTGCTGCACTCCGCATCATCCTCCTCGGTTGAGCCCAGTGCTGGAGTTGTGCGGATACCACGCATAACCATTGGCGACGTCGCTTTCCCGCCGAGGCCTCCGGCCGACTCAATGAGGGATCAAGATTTCGACGGTGCGGCAGCGACAGCTCTGCAAATTGTAAGGACAACTGGGCGCGTCACGAACACCAATCTGCGCGAGATGGTGGCGATCACGTCCGGTGAAGCTCGAGAGGTTCTACAAGCTCTTGTACGAGATGGCCGTCTCGCCCGCCGCGGTATTCGACGAGGAACCTACTATGTCCTCGCTGAAGCTGCGGTGGACGATGACATCGCAGAATCTTGACATAAAGGCCACACCTCCTCGCTTCGGGCCGGGCGGTGGGACAGTCCGCCGACCTCCCCTTGCCCCGACCAGCACAAGACTGGCCGTTCTCGGCGTCATCGACAGCAACCTGCAAGGTTTCCGGCTTGGCCGTACGTGTCGGCGGGATGCTGGAAGATTGGCACCGTGAACGCCACCGCGGGCCGCCCCATGAAGCGGCGGTCCCCAGCAGCACTCAATGAGCTAGTCAGCAAGCAAATGAGCGCGATGCCCACTCGGAACACAGGCACAGAACTCGCCTTGAGGAGGGCACTGCACCAGCTTGGCTTAAGGTTCAGAATTCAAGATCGTTCGCTGCCGGGTAGGCCGGACGTCGTCTTCACCCGCGCCCGCATTGCGGTGTTCGTCGACGGCTGCTTCTGGCACAAATGCCCCACACATGGAACGGCGCCCAAGAACAACAGCGAATGGTGGCTTGCCAAGCTCAATGAAAACGTCGCTCGCGACCGCCGGAACGACAGCAAACTTCTAGAGCTGGGATGGCTCCCCGTGCACGTATGGGAGCACGAGGATCCTGATGTTTCGGCTGAATCGATAAAAGCTCTGTGGCGGGAAAGAACCGACACCACGGCGAGGCACCGGCCATCCTCAGGGTGTAGGTGAGAAGGTGTTACGAAAGAAAGAGGGGACTAGGTGGCACGACGCACAGCTTGCGTAACGCCTTCGGCTGCGCGCCTGACGGACTCATTACGCGATATCGGCTATGACTTCAGCTCGGCCATCGCGGACTTGGTCGACAACAGCATCACCGCAGGAGCGACGCAAGTCGACGTGGTTATCGAGTTCGACGGGGAGGATTCTCGCGTTTTCATAGCTGACAACGGCGAGGGGATGACCCCGAACGGTCTTACTGAAGCTATGCGCTTCGGGAGCCGACGGAATTACGGTCGAGGCGACCTTGGAAGGTACGGTCTAGGCCTAAAGACAGCTTCATTGTCACAAGGTCGCGCATTCACTGTGGTCACGCGGCGGGCTACTGGTCGACAAGTTATTCAGACACGTCAACTCGACCTCGATTTGGTTGCTGAGTTCGACGACTGGCTCATCATCGACCCGGAGCGCACGCCGGCTGTTCAGAGAGCCCGGAACCTCCTTCAGGACGGTCAGGGCACCGTCGTCATCTGGGAGAAGCTCGACCGAGTGGTACCTGCGAAGAATTCGACGGGTGGTTGGGCGCGGCGCCGGTTCGAGACGCTGGCAGAGAAAACCTGCGAGCATCTCGCGATGGTCTTTCACCGTTTCCTTTCGGGCGAAGCCGACACAGACACTGTTGCAATCACTGTTAATGGGTCCAAAGTTCTGCCCTGGGATCCGTTCGCCCGCAACGAAAAAGCCACGATTGAGCTTTCAGACGAAGTCTTCGAGATTCAGCACGGCGATGCCGCCGGTCTCGTCAAGCTACGCCGATTCGTCTTGCCAGGGCGGGACCAATTCAGTTCGCACAGCGAGTTTGAGCGCCTGTCCGGCCCACTGAAATGGAATAGGCAGCAAGGGCTATACACATATAGAGCACACAGGCTCATCCAGTGGGGTGGATGGGCTGGGATCCGTGGGATAGACGAACACACCAAACTTGCACGGGCTAGCGTCGATTTCGATACCGACTTGGATGCCGCATTCAATATCAACGTTGCGAAGATGCGGGTTGCGCTGCCTGCGCAATTGCGTCAAATGATTGAGCGCCCCATCAACGAGATGTGCGCTACAGCGGACGAACGGTACCGGAAGTCGTCCAACGGTAGGCCTTCTCATGAAGGCCGCAGAGGTGGGGCCGACAACATTGCAGCCGGCGCGGAGATCGGCTTGGCGCTGAAGGCAGCAGCGATCCAAGCGGATGAGTACGCAGCCTTCAAAAAGATTGCGAAGGTGCTACGGACGGATGACCCCGACGTGGCTAAAGCCCTGGGGATTTAGGCGCACACGCTAGCTTGCGATCGATTCACCGAATCCATCTCGGGCACAACTCTCGACCAGTGGGCACTCACCGCAGAGAGGAACTTCCGGTCGGCAGATGCTGTTTGCCAATTCGATCATCCCGAGGTGAGCCAATCGCGATGACGGACCGAACCCAATCATGCGGGCGACTGCCAGTCGCCCGTCAGTCATCTTGTTCCTGCGGTCTACCGGATTAGCTTGAAAACGCCTAGCGACTCTGAGAATGCCCTTCGTAACAAGAACGGGCTCCCCAGATATTTCGTTGTCATGCGCCGAGAAAGCTGAGTCGACTTCCACGGCCAGCTCAGCCAGGTCGGCGATCCCGTCCGTCAGCCCAGTGGCTTGCTTCATTTCTTCGGCTGAGCCATCGAGTGCGGTGGACTTGAAGTTCAGCGATTCGGCGATAGCGATTACTTTCTCCGCACGCGCCCTGCGGCCGATGCCAGTAGCTAGATCGACTAATTGTTCCGCAAGCTCGTCGTTTTCACCCGGTGCGAACGCTTCCGGACCGACAAGGTTCTGGTTAATGAAGCGCCACATCGTTGTTGAGACTGACGGCGAAGCCCTGTCGAGTAGCAGTTCCGCGACGATTATCTGCCATCGCGTTTTTGCCCGAAGCCAAGGCATTGACAGGCTCGGCAACCGTGCACTCATCCATTTAGCGAGAGTCTGCGCGGTCTCGCGGGTAGTGATGCCTGCGTCCGAAGCCGAGTCAAGCGAACTTAGTACAGCTCGACCAATTGCGAATCCGAGCTGCGGTGGCACCGCGTTGCCAATCTGGCGAAACGCGGCCGAAGGGGGGCCGTCAAATCGAAAATCGTCGGGGAATGTTTGTAGTCGCGCAGCTTCGCGCACGGTAAGCGTTCTGCTCTGACGCGGATGTATGTACCAGTAGCCATCTTTCGCGATGTGAGCGGTGATGGTCCGAGACAAATCATTCTCGTTAAGCCGGTTGTACTTGTCGTCGAAGATGTCGCCTCTGTAGCGCTGATGCTCTCGGTCGAGGTCGGTGTATTTGGTGGCGTGGGTCATACGATCGAATGCTTGTCGATCGTCTTCTCTAACCGGCCGGGTGATGTGGTCATAGACTTTGCCTGCGTCAGAAGCGTTTACCCGCGAACGCATTTCGCGTTGAAACTGTGTAATTGGACCGGAGTACTCAGCCCACCCGTGCTCGCCTCCCTCCGGCCGCCATCCTCCTTCGACTTCTGGGAGATCGCCGATGGCATTCCAGACGGTAACCTTCCGCGCCGACTCCTTCGGCCACGTGAACTTGACATTGTTACGCAGCGCGACAAGCACCAGCCGCTGACGAAACTGTGGGACACCGTAGCGCCATGTGTCGACGACGCGTTCTTCAACGCTGTAGCCCAGCTGCTCAAGCGTCTCGACCACACTACGTAGAATGAACATCTCCCTATCGAGGGCCATATCAGGAACGTTTTCCATTACAACGGCTCTTGGGAGTACGCCTTGGACTATCTCGACGAATGACCGCCACAGGTCCCTGCGTTCGTCACGGGGCTCGCGGAGCCCCGATTCCACCCTGTGTCGGATCATCGACCGTCCTGCGCGTGAGAACGGCTGGCATGGAGGCCCGCCGGCAATCAGCTCGACTCCTGCTTTCGTGCACAGGTCGACGACTCGGGCGATCGCCGCCGGCTCCGAAAGATCCCAGTCGACCGACATCCCCCCGAAGTGATGGGCATGGGTACGGATCGCAAAGGGCTCGTGATCAGCACCAAGAACGACTCGAAATCCCGCTTTCTCCAAACCTAGGCTCAAGCCACCAGCTCCGCTGAAGAAATCGGCGGCGAGCCGAGCTCCAGTCGATTTGAGCCGAGCCGCATACGCGACGAATTTGTCCACGTCATCGGTATGTTCACGATGCGGCGGGAGATTTACGAATGGCCCTCTGACGAGCTTGACACCGTACTCGTGCGCTTTGCTCGCCTTGGACGACGGTCTTGCCACGAAGTAACGATATCGGTGCGCAGCGACATAGACGGCCACCCGCACTACGTGTCACGCCTCGAAGCGTCTCGCGAGAGACCGCGCCGGCCAGACGATGTTTCAACATATCCCTTCGCAGGATCGCGCCGTACGCTGCCCACCGAAGGCCTAGCCGGCAGTTGCTGGGGAGCCGAGCAACTCGTGGACCGTCAGACCGATTGCTTAGACTCGAGCTACATAAAGGGGGCAGCATGGACGACAACAGCAGCAGCGGGCTTCCCGCACGGGCGGTCACCGATGAAGTCCGAGTGTCCCTTCAGCCAGAGGGACTCCTCGTCGGGGGCGCCCCAGAGGCAGTCGATGCTTATTTGGCTCGATTGCGCACCGCTGCGGGCAAGACTATGCGCGTTGTTGGTATAGATAAGTCTTCCGCAGGCAACGCGGTAGGCCTGTTGGCTGGCGCGGCCTCCTTCCTGTCAGAGTCGGGCAAGTTTGTGCAGCTTCACCCCGACAGTGTCACGGCCCTCCAGAACGGCAACTGGATCCCGGGCACCGATGGTTTTTTCCGAATGATGACCCGTGGACACGATGGATTGTTCCTCGAGCAACTGCAGTGGGCACCTGCACAGATCGCGCCGCCGCAGATGATGGCAATGCAGTTGATCGCTACGCAGGTCGCCCTCAAAGCGGCTATCGCCGAGGTCGAGGCGGCGATTAAGCGTGTGGAAGGCAAGGTCGAATTAGTCCTTCAGCTCGCTGACGCCTCGAGGGCGGGGGACATCCTCGGTAACCATCGCACCATTCAGCGAGCGGTCGACTTCTTGGAGAAGCACGATGCGCTACCCGATGCCGACTGGGACGCACTAGCCGGACTTGGCCCTGCCCTAAATGTCGCGGTCGAGCAGCTGAGGAACCACGCGACTCGCCTGTTGGAGTCCTTCGACTCGGCACTTCCCGTACAAGACCGAGCTGAGAAACTTCGACGAGCTGTCGAAGACAACCGGCTCGGGGAAACGCTGAGCCTCCTGGTCGTCGCCGAAGAATCGCTTTATCAATGGCAGCGTCTGCGGCTGGCACGAGTGGAATCGAAAGAACCCGAACACCTGCAGCGTGTCATCGATGACACGCGCGATTTGCTGTCTCAACAACTGGCGGAGGATGGCTCTCTTTACCGCAACGCGAAGGAACTTCTAGACAACTTCGCGAAACCGGAAGCAATCGAGGGTTTTCGCGTCCTTTCAGTCCGTGAGCTAACTAAGCAGCGATCGAACCTTCGTGACGAGCTTGACCGCTTCGCTGCGGCGCGCCGCCATCAGGTTGAGTCGTGGGAGGCCGTTGAAACTCCTAGCGTCTTAGATGCCGCCTCTGCTGTCGTCGACGCTGTTTCAGAATCTGCAATGAGGGCGGTCGGTGCAGCGGGGCAGGGAATGATCAAGTTTGGCGAGTATCTGGCCGAGAAGGGTCGGCAAAGTAAGGTCGAGGTGCCGCGATCTGACCCGAATCCCGATCAGACGGAGGGCCCCTTACAGGGCCGATAGTGTTCGGCAATCACAGCGCTATTGGCTATCGGCGCACACAAGCTCATCGTCGCCGCATGCTGACGTCGGAGAGCTAGCGCCTCTGAGCCCGGCAGCCGATCCAGCCAGTCCGATTCCCCGTCAACGGGTACGCCATCTATCACGACGAGCGGGACGCCGGGCTCCGGGAACTGGCGCAGCACTGCGAGGTTGTTGGCTGCGATCGCGTGGGCGTCGTAACCAATCGGCAGGCCGACTCTGATCAGATCCTGCGCCGGTAAAGGTGCGCCGACGCGGCCAGCCAGCTCGGCGAGCTGGTTGTTGTCCAGATCTGTCGGCCCTCCCTCCTCCGGTTGTTGTTCGGCCGAAAAGATCTCCTCGACGAAACGCCACGTGACATCGCTCGACCGCGACAGATCCGCCACCACATACGCCGCATAGATCGCTCGACTGTCATACGTCTTGCTCGCCGAGTACTTCTCGAGGAAGTCCACGAACCGCAGGTTGACGCGCAGCGTGCCGTCCTCGATGCGCTGACCGATCTCGTCACCCTGCTCGCGGACCATCTTCCCGCTGAACGGGCACATCGGATCCACGTACAGATCCACCACCCCAACCGCGTTCGGGTCCCCGATCTCGATGGCATCCCCCGCCGGCGCCGCCACCGCCGCCCGCGCGACTCCTGCCACCGGTCCGCACATCACCAGTGCCACGACCACGGCCCCCACCGCCCCAAGCGCACGCATCCTCCGGTTCACCCATGTTCCGTCCATGGCTCCCATCATGTCGTCCCGCCCACCAGGGCGCTTCAGCTGGTCGACACAGGAGCCCCGTAAGCCTCCTAATTCACACCAGTCCCAGACTCCGATGGCACGCCACAATCCGTTGAGCGCAAGGCGATTCCCTGACGTCGGCAAACGCCGGCGTGACGAAAATCCCCGCCGACACGGCCCGTCGCCACGCCTGACATGTCGCACCCGTGCCCTATGTTGAGGCCTCCGGACCAACGCACTGAATAGAGGACACGGGTGGACGACAACGCAGGGCTGTCTGACCTGCTCGAGCTCAACCGCGACCTGCAGGGCTCCCGCGCCATCCGCCTGCTCGCCGCCACCAACCTCAGCCTCTACGCCACCCTCATGGAGCGCCACCTCAGCGACGGCGCCGTCCCCGAAACCGAGCTCGTCATCCATCTCGAACGCGACCTCGCCGACGTCGCCGACCCCCAGTCCGGCCTCGCCCTCATCAAGTCCTGGGCCGCCCAGGGCTGGCTGCACCGCGTTGTCGACGAACGCCACGACCACAACGTCTGCTACCTCACCCAGGACGCCCGGCGCGCCCTGGACTTCCTCCGCGGCATGCGCCGCCAGGACACCATCGCCACCGGCGGCTCCATCACCGGCATCGCCGCCCGCCTCAAGCAGGTCGCCCTGCGCGTCGACAACGACCCCGCCCGCATCCGCAAACACATCGAAGCCGAAATCGCCGCCCTGCACGAAGAACTCGACCAACTCGACGCCGGCCAACGCCCCCAACCCGACGTCACCGACTGCTACGACGAAGCCCGCGCCATCGCCCTGCAGATGGAACGCCTCATCACCGACATCGGCCAGTACGGCACCATGATCGAGCAGGCCACCGCGGCGCTTGACGAACCCATCGACTCCAACTCCGAGTACCGCGACCGTCAGCGCCAGATGTACACCGACTACCAGGCCGCCTGGGACTCCCAAGGCCGCGACTCCCACCGCGCTTTCCTGCGCATGATCAACGACCCCGACCAACGCGCCGAGTTCGAGGCCGACGTCGCCGCCGTCGCCGAAGCCCTGCCCGCCCTCGACCCCGCCCTGCGCAAGATCATGGCCGGCTTCTTCGAACTCGTCGGCCACCAGATCGACGAAGTCGAACGCATCCAGCAGCGCTGCGCCCAACGCGTCAAACGCTTCACCGCCTTCGGCACCATGGAGCAGAGCCGCGGCATCGCCCGACAACTCAACGAAGCCATCGGCGCCGCCCGCGCCCTGCTCAAGTCCAGCTTCACCGACTCCCGCCTCGACATCGACGTCCCGCTGGCCCGCCACGCCATCAGTTCCGTTGGCGCACTGAGCTTCAAGATCGGCGACCTGTCTAACCCCAAACCCGCCAAACCCGCCGACGGCGAGGTCGACCTCACCAGCTTCGCCGCGCTGACCACCCAGGTCGACGCGCCCGCCATGTCCGACATGCTCAACGACGCCCTGCGCCACGGACCCGTCGAACTACCCGCCGCCGTCGACATGCTCGACACCGTCTACCTCGGCCACGTCATCGTGCTGTGGTCGTGGGCGCTCAAACAGCCCAACCCCGACGACCCCGAATCGGCGACCGTCCGCTTCCGCTCCCTCGACGGCCGCGACCGCCAAATCGCTGTCCCCCGTTTGACCTTCACCGAACCCATCACCACCGGAGTTGCCACGTGACGACGACCGAACACGACGCCGACTTCGCCGCGTTTTCCCAACTCCCCCAGGTCAACCAACAGACCGCCCGACCGCCCGTCGCCCGCCGACCCCGCTTCGACGGCGACGTCTCCGAACTGCCCGACCGCGCCTGCTGGGCCCTGCAGCACCTGCTCACCCGCCGCTACCTCAGCGCCGAATCCGACGCCGACGTCTACAGCTGGGTCCTCGAATACCGCAAGGAACTGTCCGTCCGGCTCTCCGAGCTCGACCTGATCCTGCGCATCGTCGACGGTACCGACATCGCCTTCATCGAGCAGGCCCGCTACGAATCCGCCAGGGGCATCAAGCTTCTGCGCCGCGAACCGCTCGGCACCTACGACTCCATCCTCGCGCTGCACCTCGCGCAGATGATGCGCGCTGCGGGCGGCCAGACCGTCCTCATCAGCCGCGAGGAGATGCACGGGCTGTTCTCCGGCGTCCTCAACGACACCGACCGCGACGCCGTCACCTTCGCCGCCCGCATCGACGGCGCCATCGCCCGGCTCGCCGGCCTGGAGATCCTGCGCAAGAGCCGCGACGACGAGGACAGTTACACCATCTCCCCCGTCATCACCGCCATCATGACCGCCTCGGTCATCACCGAACTCCAGCAGCAGTTCGAACAACTCCTCAACGGCGGCGCCCCAGCTGAATCAGAGGAAGAACCCGACCTTGATTGAACAGTTCCACTTGTCCCGGGTGCAGGTCATCAACTGGGGCGTGTTCGACGGCTATCACTCGATCCCGTTCAGCAAGGGCGGCGCTCTCATCGCCGGTGCCTCCGGCAGCGGCAAATCTTCACTGCTGGACGCGATCTCGCTCGGCTTCCTGCCGTTCAACCGCCGCAACTTCAACGCCTCCGGCGACAACACCGCCGCCGGATCCAGCGCCGGCCGACGCACCGTCGACAAGTACGTCCGCGGCGCCTGGGGGCAGCGGTCCGACGGCGGCACCAGCCGCGTCATGTACCTGCGCGGCGAAGGCACCGCCTGGTCGGCCGTCGCCGTCACCTACACCAGCGATACCGGGCGCACCGTCACCGGCCTGGTGCTCAAGTGGCTTACGGGTGAATCCCGAAACGACTCCTCGAGCCGCTTTGTCCTCGGCGACGGCGACCTCGACATCGAGGACGTCTGCAACCGCTGGGCCGCAGGCCGCTTCGACTCCAGCGTCTTCAAAGAGGACTGGCGCTTCACCACCAAGGTCGAATCGCAGTACCTCGCGCAGCTGTACGCAACCATCGGCATCCGCGCCTCCGACGCCGCCCAGCAACTGCTCGGCAAGGCCAAATCCCTGAAAAGCGTTGGCGGACTGGAACAGTTCGTCCGCGAGTTCATGCTCGACGAACCCGACAGCCTGGCCCGGCTGCCCGAGGCGCTCAAGCAGATCGACCCTCTGGTCGAGGCCCGCGAACTGCTCGCCGTCGCGCAGAAGAAGCGCAAGATCCTCGGCGACATCGAGGCCATCCAGCAGCGCTACGCCTCCGAGTCGACCGACCTCGGCATCATCGACCTCGTCGACGCGCCGATGGTGCGCGCGTTCACCGACCACGTCCGCCTCGCGCAGTGCCCCACCCAGATCGAGACGCTCGACAGCACCATCGACCAGCTCGAGAACGAGTACGAGGACGTCACCCGATCGCTGAATCTGGCCAAGGCCGAAGCGGACTCGCTCAACGCGCAGATCAGCGGATCCAGCGCCAACATCGCGCCGCTGCAGTCCCAGGTCACCGCCGCCGAGGCCGAAGCCGAACAGGTGGAGCGGCGCCGCTCCGCCTACGAAGACCTGCTCGCCGCCCAGGACATCGACGTTCCCGAGACCGCTGACGAATTCTGGAACCTGCGGGAAGAACTGCTCGCCCAGGCCACCGAACTGCTCGCCAAGGTGGAACGCAACCGCGAGGCCTCCACCGACGCCGAGTACGCGCAGAAGTCGGCGCGCATCGCCCGTGACGCCGCCGCCAAAGAACTCAAACGCGTCGAGCACGTCGGCTCCGCGCTGCCGGAGTTCGCCCTCGCCATGCGCGACCGCATCAGCGCCGAGGTCGGCGTCGCCCCCGCCGAGCTGCCCTACATCGCCGAACTGCTCGACCTCAAGCCCGACCAGAGCCGCTGGCGTCTCGCGGTCGAGAAGGTGCTGCGCGGCGCGGGGCTGCGGCTGCTGGTGCCCGACCAGCACTGGGAGAAGGTGCTGCGGTTCGTCAATGACACCGATATGCGCGGACGGCTGCAGCTGCACCACGTCCGGACGAAGATGCTCGGCGCCGAACCCGCCGACCCCGAGCCGAACACGTTGGCGGGCAAGCTGTTCGCCGTCGATCCCGAGCATCCGTGCGCTGCCGAGGCCGTCGACGTCATCACTCATGCCGGCGACCACGTCTGCGTCGACACCCCCGACGTGTTCGCGCGCTTCCGTCGCGCGGTCACCGACACCGGCCTGTACAAGGACTCCGACCGGCTGGCCGTGAAGGACGATCGGCGGCCGGTCAAACAGTCCGAGTACCTCTATCAGGGCGACGTCACTGCCAAGATCAACGCCCTGACGATGGAACTGGCCGCCGCCGAGGAGACGTACCAGAAGGCGCGCCGCGTCGCCGACGACATCGCCGCGCAACGTCAGCAGTGGCGTGACCGCGCCGCGGCGTGCAAGGCGATCTGCGAGCAGTACCCGCAGTGGAGCCAGATCGACACCGAGACCGCCGACGGCCACGCCGAGCGGCTGCGTGAGCAGTACGAGCTGCTGATGGCCGAGAACCCCGACCTCGACGCGTTGAATGCGCGCGCTGACGAATGTTGGTCGCAGATCCAGAAATTCATGACGCGCCGCGGTGCGGTCCAGACCCGCCGCGACAGCCTCGACGAGCGTCGCACCCGACTGCTGGAACTGCAGGAGCGGCTTTCGCCGGCGTTCGTGTCGGAGCCGTTGACCGACCTGCTGCACCGCTACGCCGCCGCGCTTCCGGTGTCGTTGGAGTTGCTCGACCCCGAACCGCACCGCGAGGCGTTGTTCACCGCGATCAAGAAGGAACGCGAACAACTGCGGGAGAGCCGGCGCCGCTCCTATGACGAGTTGGCGCGCATTCTCAACACATTCGACACGTCGTTCCCCGACGCGATCCCCAACGACAGCGACGATTTCGACGAGCGGGTGCACGACTACGTCGCGCTGTGCAGGCACATCGACGAGCGTGAACTGCCCGAGGCCTACGAGCGGATGATGCGCCTGGTCACCGAGCAGGCGCCGGACGCGATCCTCACGCTGCACCGCGTCGCCGAGCAGGAGGCGCGGCGGATCGCCGAGCAGATCGACCGCGTCAACACCGGCTTGGGGGCGGTGGAGTTCAACCGCGGCACCCGGTTGACGCTGCGCGCCACCCCGCGGAACCTGGCCGCGGTCGACGAGCTCACCGAGATCGTGCGGTCCATCTCGCGGCGCATCGCCGAGGTGGGGCTGGGCGACAAGCAGGCGATCCTCGATCAGTACGCCGACATCCTGCGGCTGCGCAACCGGTTGGGGTCGTCGGCGCCGGAGGACAGGGCGTGGACCCGTGACGCTCTGGATGTGCGTAACCGGTTCATGTTCGACTGCGCGGAGTGGGCGGGTGATGAGTTGATCCGCACGCACAGCAATGCGGGCGACAACTCCGGCGGCGAGCAGGAGAAGCTGATGGCGTTCTGTCTCGCGGGCGCGTTGAGCTTCAACCTGGCCAGCCCCGAAAGCGCTGACAACACACCGGTGTTCGCGCAGTTGATGCTCGACGAGGCGTTCAGCAAGTCCGATCCGCAGTTCGCGCAGCAGGCGCTGTCAGCATTCCGCAAGTTCGGGTTCCAGTTGGTGATCGTGGCGACGGTGCAGAACGCGACGACGATCCAGCCCTACATCGACAGCGTGGTGATGGTGTCGAAGACCGAGGCCACCGGCCGCAACGCGCGTCCGGTCGCGACCGTGGCCACGCGCACGATCTCGGAGTTCACCTCGCTGCGGCAGGAGATGCGCGCGAGCGCGAAGGTGCGGGTGCCTGCGGCGGTGTGACAGATCGCCTTTCTTGGCAACGACAGATCTAAAGGCACCTCAGACAAAAGGCGGTACAACGACAAACGCAAGCACTCGCAAGGTCACGTGCGTACACGCGGATCATGATCGCGGTAAAGCTGAGCGACAGCTCGATCCAGCGCAGTGATACCTTGCGCCTTCGTTGTCACCGGATATCCCAGGACTGTCTGGATCCGCCAAACCATCGGCTCGATCGCGGAGCGGGTGGAACCCACTCGCTTCGCGAGCTCCGCATACTGGTCACCTGTGAGATTCTGTCCGTCGTTATCGATCACCGCTTCGACCACTTGAACGGTGTCCAACACAGTCCATTTCTTACGTTCGGCCATGACTCCCCCTCCGGTGTTTGCCAACAAGTCATGGTGGCAGACCGTCGCTGTCTCGTCAGGCAAACCGTGGCCGGCACCATTCCCGGCTGTCAGCGATTTGCCGTGCCTATTCCGGGGTCGGTTTCTATACGCCTGACCTGAGCCGTGGGCTGACCATTGACCACCATTGCTGACGCATGGTTGGCTCCGTCTTGGTCATCTGAAGACTCGAACGTAATCTCGGTGGGGTGCAGGCGGAGACCCGGACACTGACCCAGCTCTTTCAGCCCGACGTGCGCTATGTGATCCCGCTCTACCAACGTCCATATGTCTGGACCGAGCAGCGTCAATGGAGCCCGTTATGGCAAGACATCGCGACCGTCGCCGATCACATTCTGGCCGAAGGGGCAACCTCCAAGTCACCTGCACATTTCCTCGGCGCGATTGTCATCGAGCAAGAAGAAAATCCCCCCGGCTCGCCGCAGCGGTACCTCGTCATCGACGGGCAACAGCGGCTGACAACGCTTCAGCTCCTGCTTGCGGCAGCGGCTCGCACAGCGCAGGAGATGGGATGTCCAGCCCAGGGCGACCTCCTCGGCGGCCTCACCGCGAATAATGAACTTCTTGCGCAAGGAGACGAGCGGTTCAAGGTATGGCCCACAAATGCCAACCGTGCAGCGTTCCGGGAGACGATGAACGCCAACGGATCGTCGGCATCGCCGACAGGAAATGAGATCCGCGACGCGTACACCTTCTTCTGCAAAGAGATCAAGTCGTGGGTTACCGATGACGGTCTGGCGCAGTCGGCAGGTGCGCCGCCGGTCGAACAATTCGAAGCCCTTCGAGTCACACTGGGACACTTGTTGAAGCTTGTGTCCATACGTCTTGAAGATGGCGACAATCCGCAAGTGATCTTCGAAACGTTGAACGGGCGGGGTACTCCGCTTATTGCCCTAGATCTGCTCAAAAATGCCGTATTTCTGAAGGCCGAACGCGAAGACGCAAATACCGACGAGCTATACGCCCAATACTGGGCCCCCGAACTCGATCGCGAGTACTGGCGGGATAACCGGCGCACTGGCCGATTGTTCACCAAGAATGGCGACCTGTTCCTGCAGTATTGGCTCGTTGCAGAACTCTCTGAGCCGATTGCAGCCACTGAACTTTTCGACATATTCCGCGTCAAAATTCTTCAACCCGCGAGTTGCCCGCCAATGACCGAGCTCATCCCCAGGCTTACTCACGATGCGACGAAGTTACGGCAGTTCCAGAACGCCGCACCTGGAACCGCGGACCGGCGATTCTACGACCTGCTCGAACTAATGGACACCACGACGTTGATGCCCATTGTCCTGACGCTTCTTCGTTCTGAGGCGGTGACCGATGGCCGGCGCGCCCGGGCGTTTCGCGTTCTCGAAAGTTTCCTCGTTCGCCGCATGCTTTGTGGTGGAACAACCAAGAACTACAACCGCCTCTTCGCGGCATTGGTCGGGGACATCAAGGCCAACCTGGAACATGCCGACGATGTCATCACTGCCCGGTTGGCGACCGAAACTGCACCGGCGAATCGGTGGCCACGCGACGACGAGGTTCGCAGCACGCTACTCACCCGCGACATGTACGGGCAGCGTCGTCAAGATCGACTCGTGATGGTGCTGCGCCGCATCGAAGAGCACCTTCGGACGGCCGACAACAAAGCCGAGCAAGGACTCTCGACAACGAGCAATCTGACCCTGGAGCACCTCATCCCTCAGGCTTGGGAAGCGCACTGGCCCCTTGACGACACCCAAGACGACCCGCTCGCGTGGCGTTCCAGCCATCTGCACAAGTTCGGCAACTTGACCCTGACCACTGGTCCACTCAACTCGAGCCTGTCCAACGGCCCGTGGCATGCACCCGACCAGCCAAAGGACAAGCGCCGAAGTCTGGTCGAGCACAGTCTGCTGAAACTGAACTCGACTCTTTTCAGCCAGTACCTGGAATCGTTCATCGAGCACGATGTCGATGAGCGCAGCGCCTTCTTTGCCGACATGATCATCCAGATTTGGCCAGGTCCTGACGGGGGTGAACATTCTGCATTGGACAAGACCGCACAACCGCCTGCGCCGCACCAAGCCGTAACGAATCCGCCGCCGCTTACTGAATTAGACGCTCCCACGCCGCCCCAAGCCGCGAAGCCATTCGCGAGCTACTTGGTACGGGATTGACAACTAGCGAAACATCAGACCGCCTTGGCGGTGGCCGAAATCTGTGGTTGGACGTTCTCGAAGAAGACGCAAGGATTTCCGGTGAGATCTTGGACCGCGTACCCACACCCGCAGATGCCGTATCGCTTCGGGATGAGCGAAATATGCGCTGGGAGAAGATCGCCGCTCGGCTCTACGGCAACTCGCGTCGCGTTGCCGACGTGCAGCGCCTATACGATCAGGCCAAAGGCGAAGGCGCAGCTAAGCGTTCATTTACAGGGCGGGGTCGTATGTTTCCCGGGATGGAGCCGTAGCCGTCGTGGATATTGGCGGGCTACTACGCCGACATTCTGCGGCTGCGCAACCGGCTGGCGTCGTCGGCGCCGGAGGACAAGGCGTGGACGCGTGACGCGCTGGATGTGCGCAACCGGTTCATGTTCGACTGCGTGACTGCGCGGAGTGGGACATCGCCACCGACGAGCTGATCCACACGCACAGCAATGCCGGCGACAACTCCGGCGGCGAGCAGAGAAGCTGATGGCGTTCTGCCTCGCGGGCGCGTTGAGCTTCAACCTGGCAAGCCCCGAAAGCGATGACAACACACCGGTGTTCGCGCAGCTGATGCTCGACGAGGCGTTCAGCAAGTCCGATCCGCAGTTCGCCCAGCAGGCGCTGTGTGGTGATGGTGTCGAAGACCGAGGCCACCGGCCGCAACGCGCGTCCGGTCGCGACGGTGGCGACGCGCACGATCTCGGAGTTCACCTCGCTGCGGCAGGACATGCGCGCGAGCGCGAAGGTGCCCGTCGGGGTATGACCTGGCCGCCCGCCGTTTTCCTGGGCTTGACGTTGGTCGGCACGTTAAGCTCCGGCCGTGGCCAACTACGTCACTGAGATCGGTCTATTGATCATCGGCGGTTTCCTGTTGGTCCGCGGCCTACCGGGGGTGCTGCAGTTGCTCGGCGCGCTCAGCTGGCAGCGCGTGCCTGGAGTCATGCTCGCCTCAGGCGTTGCGGGCTATCAAACCCAGGCCGGCGGCGGACACGTGGGCGCGAACGTTCAGCGCTCCGTTTTCGCCTATCAGTATCAGATGCACGGCCAGACCTTCGTCGGGCAGCGCGCTGCGTTCGGCACTCCGCTCGGATTCGGCATGGGTCTGGGCGGGATCGCCGCCGCTCAGGCATCGCGCTACGCGCCCGGCCAACCTGTCGAGGTTTGGGTCGATCCCAAGAACCCCATGAACTCAGTCCTGCGGCGCAGCGCCCCTTCGTCTTTGGTGATGACGGCGATCGGCGTAGTCGTCCTGATCGTCGCCGCCGTTTCTCTGCTGGGCTAACTGGAACCTGAGGCCTGACCGCACAAGATTGACGCTGTCCGCGACGATCTGGCCGATGTCTCCTGTGCAGCCGCCGCGAGCACAGCTCGAGATCAGGACTCGGCCGCATCCTCGTGATGGAAGTGCCGCCACAGCCGAGCCCCGCCGAACAACGCGACCAGCACCCCGATCCCGCCTATCACGATGCCGATGAACAGCGAGATGAACATCGGGTCGACAGACTCGCCGATCGCGCCGGCTCCGAAGGCGCCGCCGACGAGGAAGCCCAGCAGGGGCGCCAGCACGGCGACCGCCGCACCCAGCAGCGCCCGCCACATCCCGGGCGGGGTGGGCTCCAGGACGACGGGGCGGCCGACGCCCGGGCCGGCGAGATCCTCATCGCCGGGCGGGGTGACGGCCGGATCGGGTGCTGCGCTAGTCATCGGATTTCACCCTCCAGATGTGGGGGACGGCGTCGCCGCCACCGTCCGCATCGTGTGACGAGTTGGATCGTCCGCCCTCGAGGAAGGGGCGCACGATGTCCATCGGGATCGGGAACACGACGGTCGAGTTCTGGTCGGCGCCGAGTTCGAGCAGCGTCTGCAGATAACGCAGCTGCAACGACGCGGGACTCTCGCTGAGTGTTATTGCCGCATCGCGTAATTCCGCTGATGCCTGCAGTTCGCCGTGCGCGCTGATCACCTTGGCGCGTCGCTCCCGCTCCGCCTCGGCCTCGCGGGCCATCGCCCGTTGCATCATCTCAGGAATCTCGACGTCCTTGATCTCGACGACCTCGACCTTGATCCCCCACGGTTCAGTCTGGCTTGCGATGGACGCGGCCAGGTCCTCGTTGAGATCGGCGCGGTGGGCCAGCAGGGTGTCGAGGTCGGCACGCCCGACCACCGAACGCAGGGTGGTTTGGGCGATCTGGGAGGTGGCGACCGCGAAGTTCTCCACCGCCATAACGGATTTGGTGGGATCGGTCACCCGGAAAAGCACGACCGCGTTGACGCGAGCGGTGACGTTGTCGCGGGTGATCACCTCTTGGGGCGGGATGGTCAGCGTCACCGTGCGCAGGTCGACGCGTACCAGTTTGTCGATGCCGGGCAGCACGACGACAATCCCCGGCCCCAGCGGTCCCCGCAACCGGCCGAGGCGGAACGCGACACCGCGTTCGTACTCCTTGACGATGCGCAGCGACGCGATCACCACAGCGACGAGCACCGCGGCGAGGACGACGACCACAGTCCACACACCCATCAGCGCGCCTCCCTCCGGTCGGATGCATACGAGCTACGGCGACGGAACTCGACCTCGGCCAACCGCTTTCGCTCCTCGATGTTGTCGTCGAGGGACTGGAACACCACCGTGGGTGGCACGGCCGGGGTACGGCGCAGGTGTGACCACAGCGGCAGCGATACCACTCCGACACCGACTGCGCACCCCAGGAGCAACAGCCTTTCCAACCCGGTGTCGGCCGCCAGCGCCATGGCCAGCGGCCAGATGACGGCGATAGCGCTGACGGTGCAGGCGATCCCGCGGTGGAAGCGTGCGGCCTCCGACGCGGGCCAGCTGTCGATCGCGCGGCTCACCTCGCGGCCGTCGTCGGAGGTGGTGCACGTCTGCTTGACCGGGCAAGCGTTGCACACCGTCGGGCTGCCCCGGTAGCGCATGACCCGGTTGTCGGGGTCAAATGACTTGGGCCACAACCACTGGTCCTGCGGGCACAGCCACGCGTCATGGTCCTCGTGATAAACGAACCCGCCGGCGCGGTGTTGTTCGACCTTGGCCGCGGCGCGGCGGGCGAACATATCGATGCCGTAGGCGATCCCGACGAGCAGGGCGGCGTATCCGACCGTCAGCCAGGTCTCGATGGCGACCGTCGTCACGGACTGCTCCCGGGAGTGTCGCTGTCGTCGGGCAACCGACGATCCGAGGCGTAACGCGACGAACCGCCGCCACCTGTCGCTGCCAGCCCGGTGCGGTCCTCCTCAGCCGCGGCGTGCTCCTCGACGAACAGCGTCTCGGCGGGCATCGTGTGTGTGGTCGCCTTGATGCCGTATCGTACACCGAGCCAGGCGATCCAGACGAACGGCAGCACACCGCCGAGGATGAACAGGAAGTCACCGGGCATCCGCAGCCACTCGAGGACGACGTTGCCCGACTTGGTGAGGTAGTTCAGCGTGCGCGCTTCGTAGTAGCCGTCGTTGACGGAGTGCCACAACTGCAGGACCCCCAGCGGCAGCAGCGTGGCGAACACCATCCACGCCAGACCGATGTTGAGTGACCAGAAGGACAGCTTCGCCAGTTTATCCGGCCATCTGTTCGCCGGGATGATGTAGCGCAGCGCGAACAGTGCGAGACCGACAGCGAGCATTCCGTAGACGCCCATCATCGCCCCGTGGGCGTGGTTGGCGGTCAGTGCGGTGCCGATCTGGTAGTAGGACACGATCGGCAGGTTGATGAGGAAGCCGAAAATTCCCGCGCCAACGAAGTTCCAGAAGCCAACGGCGACAAGGAACATCACCGCCCAACGGTGCGGGAACGGCGCGCTGCTTCGCGACTGCTGTCGCGAGCCCAGTTGCAGGAACGTCCACGCCTCGACGGTGAGGAAGGTCAACGGGATGACCTCCATCGCGGAGAAGAATGCACCGAGGGCCATGTGTTCCACGGGGGTGCCGGAGAAGTACAGATGGTGCATCGTGCCTATCACGCCGCCCGCCGAGTAGAGGATGACGTCGAGGAAGATGAGCTGGATGGCGATGCGGCGGCGTACCACGCCGAGCATCACGAAGATGTAGGCGACCATCACCGTCGTGAACAACTCGAGGAAGTCCTCCACCCACAGGTGCACCACCCAGAAGCGCCAGAACTCGGCGACGGTCAGATGGGTCTGGGTGCCGGCGAGCATGCCGACGGCATAGAACGCGGGGATCGCCAGGCCGGCGTAGAAGAACAGCCACGGCATGTTCAGCTTGCTCTCGGTCTTCAGGCGCGAGCGGATCGCCCGGTAGATGATCGCCATCCACAGGAACAGCCCGACGACGAGCAGGATCTGCCAGAACCTCGGCAGGTCGAGGTACTCCCACTGCTGATCGAAGAAGATGGAGCCCTTGGCCCAGTCGACGCCGAAGATGCTCAGCGCCGTGCCGGTCAGGGTCCCGGCGACGACGACGAACAGCGCGCCGAGCAGGCCATAGGTCAGCCAAGACTGCCGACGGGGTTCGCGGCCGGAGATGATCGGCGCCAGGAAGATACCGGCGGCGAGGAAGGCCGCAGCCGTCCACAGTAGCGACAGTTGCACGTGCCACGTCCGCGCCAGGTTGAACGGCAGGACTTGGGCCAGGTCGAAGCCGAAGAAGTTGCTCAGCTCGGCGCGGTAGTGCTCGATGGCGCCGCCCAGTACCGCCTGGCCGAGGAAGAGCACGGCCACGACGAGGAAGAACCAGGCCGTGGCTTTCTGCGACGGCGTGATCTCGACCTCGCCCGGCTGGCGGAAGGCCAGCGACGGGGTTTCGGTTGCGTGCCAACCGATTTTGCGGCTCCATCGGCCGTAGAGGGCGAACAATGCGCCGAGTCCGGCCAGCAGGGCGATCAACGACATCGCCGACCAGACCAGGATGTCGGCGGTCGGGGCGTTGTTCACGCGCTGTTCGGGTGGCCAGTTGTTGGTGTAGGAGTAGGCGTGGCCCTCACGCTCGGCGGCCGCGGCCCAGGCCGTCCAGCTGAAAAACGCGGTGAGGTCGTTGATTTCCTGCGGATCGGTGATGAGTTGTGGGATCAGCCCGTACTTGGTCGAGTCGGTGCCGAAGACGTCGGCGTAATGGTCGCGTATCTTGTTGAACGCCGCCACCTGCTCGGCGGTGAACTGCAGGGTGCCGGTGCCCTTGTCGTAGCGGTTGGTCCGCATCATCTTCACGAGGTCGGCCGTCGGGTCCCGCGATCCGGAGTCGCGCAGTCGCTGGCCGACGTCGTCGGCGGACAGCCGCAGGTACTCCGCGGTGTAGTCCGGCCCGAGGTATCCGCCGTGACCCATTACCGAGCCGTACTCCTGCAGGCCGCGGCGCAGGAAGATCTGCTGTCCCGCGGTGACCTGTTGGTCGGTGAACAGGGTCTGGCCGTCGGGGCCGACCACCCGCTGGGGCAGCGGCATCGAGTCGGAATAGGTGCGCGCGGCCAGGATCCCCATGATCAGGAAGCCGAAGACCATGACCAGGGCGACGCCCTGGACCCACCCTTTTGAGATCGCAAGCTCGGCACGTGTCGGACTTGGCAGGAAGGACTGCTCTGTCATCGCCACACCCCCGGGAAATGAGTCACACTCACACCATCTCGGTCAACGTAACGAAATCACCGGGGCAAGGTGGCAGGGTTTGACGATAAAGCGCACTGACTGCGGTCCCGGAGCCAGGGCCGTATTCGCCTGACCATATCGCGGTGGGTATTGCCCTGTAACCATGCCTGTTCACTACCCCGCTGCTCTGCGGGTTGACTAGAGCTTGAGCCCTGAGCGCACCAGATTGACGCTGTCCGCGACGATCTGGCCGATGTCGCCTGTGCATCCGCCGCGGCCCCAGTTCTCCACCGCCACAACCAATGCCGCGGCGAGCACAGCACCCGACACTTCAGCTTTCAGGTCGATGCCTTCAACGTCGGCGTGCCTCGACCGCACGAAATCCGTGATCACCCTTGCGAACGAGGCCTGCACCACCCGTAGGTGACCGGCCGCTCGATCGCCGCCGATCAGTTCCGCCCGTAGCAGCGCGGCCTGGCGAACCACCTCGAGGTCATGAGGGAAGCTCATGACGCTCGCCAGCACCGAATCGAACACGTTCTCCGATGTGGGCCGCTTGGCCAGCGCCTCGGCCAGCCAGTCCAGCTGCGTCTCGTAGTCCTCGAACAGCACCGCTTCCTTCGTCGGGAAGTGCCGGAAGAACGTCCGCTCGGTGACGCCAGCCTCCGCAGCCAGATCCGTCACGGTGACGTTGGCGAACCCGTCGCGCTTGAACCGCTTCAGCGCCACCTTCCGCAGCGACTCCTTCGTCGCCTGGCTGCGCTGCTGATGCAGGTTGACCGGTGCTGCCATAGTCCGCCGATCATATCCACAAATTTGTCAGTATTGACGTAATTGCGTCAGTACTGACATAAGGTGCCGCGCATGAGTGACTATGACGCGATCGTCGTCGGCGCCGGACACAACGGGCTCACCGCCGCCGCCATCCTTCAGCGCGCCGGCCTCAACACCCTGATCCTCGAGGCCAACACCTACGCCGGCGGCATGGCCGCCACCGTCGAACTCATCGACGGGTTCAAATACGAGATCGCCGGGTCGGTGCAGTTCCCCACGCCCAGCGAGATCACCAAGGACCTCGACCTCGACGCACTGCCGACCGTCGACGCCGACGTCATGAGCGTCAACATCGGCGAAGCCGGCGAAGAAGCGATGATCTTCTACCGCGACCCCATGCAACTCATGACCCACCTCGCCGAGAAGCACGGCATGGATGCCGTCACCGGCATGGCCGAACTGATCGCCTGGAGCCAAGGGCCCGCAAAAGCGTTGGGCCGCTTCGATGTCCGCCAACCACCGAAGAGCATCGACGAGATGTACGCCTGCGCAGCCAACGAAGCCGAGCGCCGCGCCATCCACGAGACCCTCTTCGGTTCGGCCATGGACGTCATCGACCGCTACCTGCCCGACAAGAAGAAGCATTCCGTCATGCGCGGCATGCTCGCGTTCCTGGCCATCAACTCCACCTACCGCGGCCCGTACACCCCGGGCAGCGCCACGTGCCTGGCCTTCGCCCTGGCGGTGCCCGAGGAGGGCGGCCAGATGATGACCAAGCTCGAAGGCGGCATCGGCGCGCTTACCGAGCACCTCCGCGAGATGTTCGAGAGCCGCGGCGGCGAGACCCGATACCGCTCCAAGGTCGAGCAGATCCTCGTCGAGGCCGACAAGGTCACCGGCGTGCGCACCACTCACGGTGAGACCATCACGGCACCGGTCGTCGTTTCCAACCTGTCCCCCGACACCACACTTGCCGAACTTGTTGGCCCTGACTATGTCTCGGCACAGCTGCTCGACCGGTTGAAGGGCCGTGATCACCGTGCGTCGTTCGTGCAGATGCATTTCGCGCTAGACGGGCTGCCGGAATTCGCGCCGCCGTACGAGTTCCTGAATGAGCCGGGCATGCAACCGTCGATTGGGATCTTCGGGTCACCGGAGGAGCAACAGCGGCAGTGGGAGAACGCGTGCCGCGGCATCGTGCCGGACAACCCGTCGCTGGGCATGCAGATCCCGTCGGTGCATGACGGCGCGATGGCACCGCCGGGGATGCACGCCGCGAGCGCCTACGCGTATGCCTTCCCTGTCGAGACGCCGCGCGATCAACACGGGCACCTGAAGAACGAGATGGCGGAGCGTGTCGTGGACAAGATCAGCCGCTACGCCCCGAACTTCAAGGACATCCAGATCAGGCACATCACGTTCGCGCCGTATCACATGAACACGATGTTCGGTGCTCCCGCCGGTGACTTCTGCCACGGCCTGCTGCACCCGGACCTGATGGGCCCGAACCGGCCCGGGCCCAAGGGTTTCCGTGATCTACCGATCGGCATCGACGGGCTCTACCTCGGCGGCGCCGGCTGCCACGGCGGGCCCGGCATCACATTCATTCCTGGCTACAACGCGGGCTACCAGGTGCTGGACGACATCGGCTGAAAGGCAACGACGCCACAAGGCCGTGTCAGCTGAATTCGAGTGTCATCGACGATCTAACTGGGGTTCTGCCCACCTCAATCCCTACAGCGAATGGACCCACTTCGTTCACGGCCTGATGGAATTGCCTTTCCTTCCCCCGTGCAACTTTCGCGGACCTACAATCAGGCCGTCGAGGCATGGAAGGAAGCTGGGATGGCAAAGCGGCTTCGCCGGACATGGGGGACGCGTGTCAAGGTCATCGCGTTTGCACTCTTATGTGGAATCGCCGCTTATGGATTGTTCGTCGGCGTCTTTGCCATATCCAGAACCACTGCCGTGAACAGCGCAGACCCGACCCTACCGAACCGTTATGAACCCCGTAGCGAACCACCTCTCGTTTTTGGCGTCGGAGGAGGGAGCAGCGTTGGCGGTCCGATGGCGCCAGGACCAGCGCAGTTCGATCCGCCCACGAATATGACTACTCCGGCGTGCGCTATCCCGGGCTCTAGAAGATCCGTGACCGTCGACCGACCGGCGATAATCGTCATTCGAGTCATGCCATGCTCCGTCGGTACTGACCCGGATGCGCCCATCTATTTCGATGACCGGGCGATGCTCGATGCCCGTGTCACCTCACCGGGACCGGATCTCACTATCGAGGCTGACCCGAGTAATGGGCCTCAACCGGGACCTCCGCCCGCTCCGTCATGGAGTTGGACCGTGACCGCCCATTCGGCGGGCGAGCACGATCTGGTGTTTTCAATTGACCCGGTGGCGTCAGGAAGCGCGCGGGGAGCAGCGGTGCACAATCCGGTAATCCCTCTCGTTCTCGATGCGGTGCCTTCTCAACTCGATGACATCGCTGCTGCAGAAGCCAGTCCGCCGACTCAGAACTGGACGCAGAGCGTTTTTGGCGGCGACGGGATTGTCACCAGTATCGGCAGCGGGATCGGCGGTGCAGTGAGCGCTGTCGCGGCCGTCATCGCTCTGCGCCGAACAAGGCCGACCGACGTTTCGAGCTCAACCAATCCAGATCCCAAGGACGATCCAGATTCGACGGATTTGAAACAGCCAATTTCACGAAGCTTCAGTCGCGTATCACCTAAGACTGCGCGGCGGCGACCTCGTTCACGGCCATGATCGAATAGGCGCTATACCGGGGATATACCTTACGTATCGCCTAGACCTTTCAGCGGCGCTCGTACGCAGCCGCGTTGTCGACTGCACACGCGGATGTGATATCACCCGCGGTATCACGTTTTAAGCGGCACCACTGCCACCCGCTGCGACGACAGCTATCAGCACCGCGTTTCCGGGAGGCCTACCAGGCTCGCGACGACCTCGCTCAGTCCACCACCGCCAATACCGGCCACCAGTCTGGCACCCCTTTGAGTTCATGACTTCCGCGGTCGGCGAACGTGATCCGTGACCCGAGCACCAGCGGCGGGATCGCGCCCGACACCAGGACCTCCCCCGGCGCTGCGAGCGCCATGATCCGCGCCGCGATGTGCACCGCGATGCCGTTCACGTCGCCGCCGGCCATCTCCACCTCACCCGTGTGCAGACCCGCGCGGATG
The DNA here is from genome assembly GCA_033741175.1 of Mycolicibacterium sp. 120270. GTDB lineage: Bacteria > Actinomycetota > Actinomycetes > Mycobacteriales > Mycobacteriaceae > Mycobacterium. The sequence continues at coordinate 67,849 of JAWQNE010000004.1, forward strand.
GCCAACCCCAGATCCTCCACCGCATCGCGAATCGCGCTCGCGCAGTTGATCGCTCGCGCCGGACCATCGAAGGTCGCCAACGCACCGTCGCCGGTGAACTTGACCAGCGTGCCCCGCGCTCCGGCCACGTGCTGCTCAACGACGCGGTTGTGCGCGGCCAAGGCCGTACTCCAAGCGTCATCGCCCAATTCCACCGCGCGCTGCGTCGATCCGACGATGTCGGTGAACAACACCGTCGACAGCACACGGTTCGACGGCGCCGCCGGACGTGCGCCGGTGACCAACGACTCGATCTCGTCGAGCAGGAGATCGGCATCACCGGCCAACCACACGTTGTCTTCGCCGTCGAACTCGACGAGCCGCGCGTGCCGAATGCGCTCCGCCAGATCCTGCGCATGCTCCACACGCACATGGCGGTCACCGCGGCGCTGCAACAGCAACGTCGGCACTTGGATGCTCTCGAGTGCAGGGCGCACATCGCTGTGCAGGAACAAGTCGAGGATCTCCCGGAAATACCCCGGGCCGCCGGATAGGCGCTCGCCGCGTGCCCACCACCGCCGCTTCGCGGCATCACCGGCCCAGCTCGGCGCAAGGTTGTCCAACACCCCGCCACGGCCGACCGTCTGCTCGTAGCCGTCGAGATACGCCGACAGCGTCTCCTCCGGCATCCCGAAGGGCTGATCGTCGGCACGGACATAGCGCGCGAACGGCCCCGACACCACCAGCGAGCGCACGCGGTGCGGATGGCTCGCGGTCAGCACCATGGCGGGAAGACCCGATTCCGACATCGCGAAGACCGACACGCAATCGCTTCCCGCCGCATCGAGCACCGCAAGTAGCCCGTCAGTCCACAACTGCATCGCCGGGCGGTCGTGGATCGGCACTGCATCGGAGCTGCCCGTGCCGAGAAGATCGGTCAAGATCAAGCGACTGAACGACGCCAGCCGCCGAAGATGGCCGGCGACCGTCGGCTCATCCCACAACAGGTCGATGGGGAACGTCGCGGTCGGCACGAACAGAGGGTCGGGCCCCTCGCCGACCACCTGATACGCCACGTGGACATCGCCGCTTTTCGTGTAAAGCGTGTCAGGAGTGACCGGCATATTGCGAGCATTCCACGTCCAACCCGAACGCTGTCCCGCCAAAGGGAAACCGGCCGCTACGTTCCCTTGTCGATCGAATCGAAGACCGACAGCGACTGCTCAAAGGGTTCCGAGGTGACCCCCAACTCGTTGCCGAACGGATGATCGAGCCAGTAGACGACAAACAGCAGCAGGCCGAGCAGCAGAGCTACCGCGCTCAGCAGCGCCAGATGCGCCCGAGAGCTTCCCAGGCGCATGAACCCGCCGATGGCCAGCAGCACCACACCGCCGAAAAGCAATCCGCTCCAAAGCAATCCCGGTATTCGCGGCTTCGAATCCAGAATCCGCTGGTTGCGCTGCGACGCCAACGTCGTCAGCTGGTCGAGGAACTTCTGACTGATCGGGTTCGCGGACACGCTCGACGCCGGATTGCTCAGAATCGAGTACATCTCGTTGAGCGCGTCTCGAGCGCCTTCGGTGCCGCTGCCCGTACCGATGGCGTTCTGCCACTCGGGCCCCTCCACGGTCCCCGCGTACTTCCGCAGCAGCACGCGCATCTGCGTCTGTTCCTCGACGGGCATGCCGACGGTCTGCCGGTACATCGTCACCAGAGTCGACGCTTCATTGGAGACGTTCGTCTCCGCGGAGGAGAACTGCTCCCACGCGACGACGATGGTGAATCCCAGCAGGGCGCCGTAGACGAGGCTGACACACGTCAGGAATGGTGACAGCGCCGAGTTATGCCCTTCCCTCACCGGTTCGTCGATCATCCGGTTGGCCAGGAACACGCTGCCGACCGCGATCAGGACCGCCGCCACCAGAGCCGAGGCCAGAAACAGCCACAGACCCGCTATCCCGTATTGGCCCATCGCTCACCCTCCACCGGTGCACCACCCCGGGGCCCAGCACCAACGGTTCGAACGTAGCCAACAACGGCCAGGCCCTCAACGACTTCGGTCGATGTGGCCGTCGACGAATAGGGCCGGTGGTAGGGAAGAAGCGTGGACCTGGCGAGCTGGGGCCTCGGCCTTTCGCTCATCGTGTTGACCATCGCGATGCACACCACGGCTGTGGTGGTGATGGCGTTGGTGTTGGAGGCTCGCGTTCGGCCCAAATTCGCCGAGCCCGCACCCTCCGTGCCGCGAGCGACCTTCAACGTGGCCGGCCGCATCGCGATCGTCACCTTGATGCTGGCCGCCTTGCACGGACTCGAGGGCGTGCTGTGGGCGTTCGCGTACTGGAGCCTCGATGCGTTCCCGACGTTCACCGGCGCGTCGATCTACTCCCTGGCGACCATGACGACCTTCGAGATACCGGGCGTCATCATCGCGCCGCGCTTCCACATGATCAGCGCCCTGCAAGCCGTCAATGGCGTGCTGCTGTTCGGTATCAGCACGGCGTTCCTCTTTGCCGTCCTGCAAGTTCACTGGCAGCTGATTACGCACCGCAATCAGGCGATCGGCCGCGAGTAGACCACCCGCGTACGAAATACGATGTCCTGCAGCGATCTTCGATGCCGGTCTACGATCACCCACAGCAACCCGATCGGAAACAGCACACACGCGAGCGCGCGCAGGAGTCCGACCGGCAGGCTCACCCGCTCCGACCGTCGCCCGATCACGCGCAGCCCCATCATCACGGCACCTGCCGTCGATCCCGAGACCGCCCAACACGCCGTCAGGTACACCACCGCCACGACGAAGGTCACCAACGCCGAGAACACGACGTACACCGCAGGCAGACGGAAGGACGCCGGCGAGAAGATCAGCCGCGCCAACACCACGCCGCCGTAGAGGGCGGCCATGATCACGAAGACCACCAGCAAGTCGATGACCGCAGCGACTCCCCGGGTGACGATTCCCGCCGTCCGGTCAGCGTGGGGTTCCGCCTCCGGTGAGATCACCGGGTGGCCCGGTCACGCCCCAGCATGCGGTCGACGATTCCGGACACGACATCGTCGGCTCGCTGACCCTGGCTACGGACGTCGGTCATCACTTCGGCGGTCATCGAATTCGTCGACTCACGGATGATCGCCGGCAGATCGACGCCGTCTATCACCCTGTCCGCGAGCGTGATCAGATCGATCCGGTTGATGATCGCCTCAATATCCAGATCCGCGGCGATTGCATCCATATCGATGCGCTCCCGCACCAACTCGGTCAGATCCATCTCGTCGAGAACGCGATCGACCAAAGCGACGGCCACCCGGGCGACCAGCGCCTCGAGCGTCTCGGCGCTTTGAACGATCCACTGGTCACCCCGCTCAGACAGGCCGGCGACACCACGCCGCATGACCGGCCCGAACAACGGCAGGTGCTCCGCCACCCGGTACGCGGCCTTCGCGGTACCTACCGCTGTCGCGACGGCACCGGCGGCAACGGAGACCACGGGGTTTTTCAGCAGCTCAACCTCCGTGCTCATGACGGCATCGTAGTTCTCCCCGTGCCGGATTTCGGGCAATGGCCCGGCTTCGAAACGATCAATCCGTCCCCGAATTTGTTGCCGACCAACCACTGCAGTCCGCTAACCGCAGGCACTTTGCCGACACCAACCTGAAGAGCACCCGGTTCGAAGCACCGAACGACACGCCCGTCGCCTCACGCTGGCAAACCGGTACCAAGACGCCACCACGAGGACCTCGATGATCTTGACCGGCGACATGACTGACTCCGCCTTGGCGAATTCGCTGCCACCAACAGTGATTTGAAGCTCGTCCGTTGCGACTGTCATTCCCGTCCGTCATCACAACCATTGCGGCATCATCGATTTCGAAGTGTGACGCGCTATCCGCCGACCAGACCCAGTTGCCATTGAAGGAGGGGTTCGAATGGTCAGAACACATACCGTCGTCGCGGGGGAAACGCTCTCGGCTCTGGCACTGCGCTACTACGCGGACGCCGGACTCTATCGCCTCATCGCCACCGCCAGCGGCGTCGCGAACCCCAACGTCATCTCTGTGGGCCAGAAGTTGATCATGCCCGACTACACGCGATACACCGTTGCCCCGGGAGACACGCTCTCCGATCTGGCCCAGCGCTTCTACGGTGACCCGCAACTGAATTGGCTGATCGCCCGCGCCAGCGGGATCGCCGATCCCAACGCCATCAACGTCGGACAGCAGCTCATCATCCCCGACATCACGAAACACACCATCGCCCCCGGAGACACGCTCGCCAGCTTGGCGCAACGCTTCTACGGTGACACCTCCTTCTATCCCCTGATCGCCACCGTCAACAACATCGCCAACCCCAACGTCATCAACCCCGGGCAGGTGCTCGTCATCTTCGTGGGGCGTACCGACGGGTTCGGCCTGCACATTGTGGAGCGCAACGAGAACGACCCCCGCCTGTGGTACTACCGCTTCCAGACCGACGCGATCGGCTGGAATCCCGGCGTCAACGTCCTGCTACCGGCTGACTACCGCACCAGCGGCCTCACCTATCCCGTCCTCTACATGCTCCACGGCGGCGCCGCCGACTTCCGCCAGTTCGACTTCCTCGGCATCCGCGACCTGACCGCGGGGCGGCCGATCATCGTCGTGATGCCCGACGGCGGACAGGCGGGCTGGTACAGCAACCCGGTCGGCTCCTTCGTCGGCCCACGCAACTGGGAGACATTCCACATCGGCCAGCTGCTCCCGTGGCTCGACGCAAACTTCCGGACGTTCGCCGAGTACGACGGCCGCGCCGTCGGCGGGTTCTCCATGGGCGGCTTCGGCGCGCTGAAGTACGCAGCCAAGTACTACGGCCACTTCGCCTCCACGAGCTCCCATTCCGGCCCGGCCAGCCTGCGCCGCGGCGGCGGCCTCGTCGTGCACTGGGCGAACCTGAGCTCGGCCGTCGTCGAACTCGGCGGCGCAACCGTCTACGGCGTGCCGTGGGACGAGGCCAGGGTCAGCGCCGACAACCCGGTCGAGCGAATACCGAGCTACCGCAACAAGCGGGTCTTCATGGTCGCGGGCACCAGCCCGGACCCGGTCAACTGGTTCGACAGCGTCCAGGAGACCCAGGTGCTTGCCGGCCAGCGCGAGTTCAGCGCACGGCTCCGCGAGGCAGGCATCCCGCACGAAGCCAACGAGGTCCCCGGCGGCCACGTCTTCCGGCCCGACATGTTCGTCCGCGACCTCGACGGCATCATCGCCCGGCTGCGCCCTGCCGGCATCGCCGCGTTGGCCGCCGACCCGCCTCAATCGGACACTCCGACCGACTGACGCTCTCGAGTCGAGTCGCGAAGCGTGGCCTTCAACCGCATCGCGCGGTGGGTCTGCGCTGCCCGCCGCTGAACGACAAAGTCGGCCAAGAGTAGGCCGTCTAAGTGCGGGCGACAGTGTCGCTGAGAGGCGGGCACCACGACAGTCCTCCGCCCGCCGTCGCCTCTGCCCGCGCATGAAACGTGACGCGTGAATTCAACTCGCGGCCGGCGGTAGCCGTCACCCCACAATCGTTAGCCGCACTTTGTTGTGACAAACGTATTGTTCTGGTGCGCAGTGGGTTTCACCGCGCATTCGCCGTCAGGTTGACGCCCCTCACCCATTGCCACACCTTGGCCGCGGGAGGACCATAAGAAGGTCCAGCGGCGCCGTCGAGACGCTGCCCCACATCACAACGGAGGCAGAAAATGTATGCAAGAAGCACCACAATTCAGGCGCAACCGACATCCATCGACGACGGTATCGCGCACGTGCGCGACAAGGTGATGCCCGCACTCAAAGACATCGACGGGTGCGTGGGCCTGTCCTTGATGGTCGACCGAGCCTCCGGCCGCTGCATTGTCACCAGCTCCTGGGAATCCGAAGAGGCGATGCACGCGAGCGAAGACGCCGTCCGGTCGATTCGCGACGAGGCCGCAGAGCTTCTCGGTGGCAGCCCCCAGATCGAGGAATGGGAGGTCGCTGCCATGCACCGCGAGCACCGCGCGGGCGACGGCGCCTGCGTGCGGGCCACCTGGGTCAAGGTCGATGCGGATCAACTCGACGCAGGCATCGAGTTCTACAAGTCGACGATCCTGCCCGCCCTCGAGGAACTCGACGGCTTCTGCAGTGCAAGCCTTCTCGTCGATCGCGCCTCAGGTCGCGGCGTGGCCGCGGCGAGCTTCGACAACGCCGAAGCCCTCGAGCGCAACAAGGAGCAGCTGGACTCGATCAGGTCCTCCGGCAGTCGGGAAGCACGCGCCGAGATACTCGACGAGTGTGACTGCGAGTTGGCACTCGCACACCTGCGTGTGCCCGAAACGGTCTGAGCGCAGCGCAAGCGCCGCCTGCAGTCAGCGCGTGTTCGCCCAGGGGGCGAACCGCCGAACCGCTGCGACTATGACCCGCTGATAGCCCGACCCGGTGAGCCGGGCCAGCGCGTCGAGAACTTTGGCCTCCCAGCCGATCAGCACCCGTGCGTGACCATCTCTGACACCGTCGATGATCGTCGCCGCAGCCATCTCGGGGGTATGTAGCGCCAGATACTTGTCGAAGAACTCCGCGAACGTCTGCGCGTCCTCGCCGTCGCAGACCGTTGCATTGCGCGCGACGGCGGTCTTGATCCCGCCGGGATGCACGCAGGTAACCTTCACCGGATGCCCGGCGACCAGCATCTCCTGCCGCAGCGCCTCGGTGAAACCGCGGACGGCGAACTTCGCTGCGTTGTAGGCGCTTTGACCCGGCACCGCAATAATCCCGAATAGGCTCGATATGTTGACGACGTGACCGTCACCCGACGCGATCACATGCGGCAGAAACGCTTTGGTGCCGTTCACCACACCCCAGAAGTCGACGTCCATGATCCGTTCGAAATCCTTGAAATCGGAATCCTCGACGTTGCCGTTGTGGTCGATGCCCGCGTTGTTGTAGACCTGGTGCACCGCGCCGAAGTGCGCGACCACGTCATCGGCGTAGGCCAGCACTTCCTCGCGTTCGGCGACGTTGACCCGGTCGGCCTTCACCTCGGCGCCGAGTGCCTCCACCGCACGCGCCGTCTGTGCGAGGCCAACCTCGTCGATGTCGGAGAGCGCCAGCTTGGCACCCCTAGCCGCGAGATCGAGTGCCAGCGCCCGACCGATTCCCGAACCCGCGCCGGTGATGACGGCGACTTTTCCTGTGAACGACGTCATTTCGCTGCTTCCCTTTCGGTCATCAGGGCGCGCACCCGCGCACCCATGTGGTCGATCGCCTCGTCGGCTTCGGCGAGAACGCCTGCCTGCAAATGAAAGTCGTGCCACAAGCCGTCGAACCTCCGGTGTTCGAACAGCCCCGTGCCCGCCTCGGCGGCGGCCTTCTCGATCGCGTCTGCGTCGATGCACAGCGGATCGTCGCCCGCCGAATGCAACACGATCGGCGGCAGCCCGGCCATGTCACCGCGCGCCGGCGAGATGCCGGGCTGCCGCGGGTCATGCCCGCCTACATACTTGCGCGCCCACTCCGTGGCCATCGACGGAGTGATCAGCGGATCACGCGTCTCCGGCCGTTCGCCGTCGACGTCGATCGCGAGGTCGGCCCACGGGCAGATCAACCCGACCGCCGCCGGGCCAGGGAGACCGCGGTCGCGCAGCGTCATCGCCAGCGCCAACGCGAGCCCACCGCCCGCCGAATCACCCACGAGGACAAGGCTTTCCGGTTCGACTCCGCAGGAGAACAACGCTCGATAGACCTCGACCATCTCCTCGAGCGCAACCGGAAACCGCGCCTCCGGCGACCGCGAGTAGTCGGGCACCAGCGCCGTCATCCCGGCCGCGCCGGCCAGCCGCGGCACCACACCGCGATAACCCCGCGCACTACCGAGTCCGTAGGCTCCGCCGTGCAGATACAGCAGAGTGCCGCCGGAGTCTCCCACGCCGGGCGGTCGCATTCCTTCCACCGGCACACCCGCGATGGTGACGCCGTCGTAGCCCGTTCCCCTCGGCACCCGCGCTACCCGTGTGAACCGGTCGTACATTCTGCGCTTGCCGTTGACCCCAATCCGGTTGGACGCGAACAGCGGTCGGCTGCCACGCAGTGCGGCGCGGATCACGCCGGGATGCATCCTCATGCGACGGCCTCCGCCCGCGCCGCCTCGAACGACAGCAGCCCGTCGTCGACCGGCTCGTCGAGCAGCATCCGAGTGTCCTTCTCGTAGTGCATCAGCACTTTCCACGGCAGTTTGGTGCCCTGCCGCGGCAGGATGTCCTTGCCGCGCTGCACGTAGCCGGACTGCAGTTGGTCCAGCATGCTGTCGCCTGTCGAGCAGCCTTCGACATCGCGCGGCGTCGCCACCGCATAACCATTCGAGTCCATGTGCCGCATCACCCGGCAGAGATACTCGCCTGCCATGTCGGACTTCAGCGTCCACGGCGCGTTCGTGTAGCCCAGCATGAATGCCATGTTGGGCAGGTCCTGGATCAGTACGCCCTTGTAGGTCATCGCGTCGCGCATTTCACGCGCTTCGCCGTCGACCGACAGCGCCATGCCGCCGAGCATCTGCAGGTTCAAGCCGGTGGCGGTGACGATGACGTCGGCCTCCAGCTCGCGTCCCGACTTCAGCAGAATGCCTGCCTCGGTGAAGGTTTCGATCTGGTCGGTGACGACCGACGCCTGCCCGGAGGCCAGGACGTCGAACAGGTCGCCGTCGGGCACCGCGCACAACCGCTCGTCCCACGGCATGTAGTTCGGGGTGAAGTGGCTCATGTCGAACGACTCGCCGAGGCGACGGCGCACCTGCCACAGCAGGTAGCGTCGCATCGTCTTCGGCCAGCGACGGCACGCCTTGTACAGCGCACGCTGGATCACGATGTTGCGCTTGCGGCCCAGCTTGTACACCGTCTCCTCGGACAGGAAGCGGCCCAGGGCTTGCGAGATCTTGTCGAACGCGGGCAGCGAGAACACGTACGACGGCGAGCGCTGCAGCATCGTCACGTGCGCCGCATCGCCTGCCATGGCGGGAACCAGCGTGACAGCCGTTGCGCCGCTTCCGATCACGACGACCTTCTTGCCCGTGTAGTCGAGATCTTCTGGCCAGTGCTGCGGATGCACGCAGCGACCCGTGAACCGCTCGGCGCCGGGGAACGTCGGCAGATAGCCCGCGTCGTAGTTGTAGTAGCCCGTGCAGCTGATCAGGTAGCCGCAGGTGTACTGGCGCGTCTCGCCCGTCGCCTCGTGTACCGCGGTCACCGTCCAACGGCTCTCGGCCGTCGACCACTCCGCGCCGACGATCTTCAGGCCGTACTGGATCTTCTCGTCGATGCCGTGCTCGACGGCGGTGTCGGCGATGTACTGGCGGATCGACGGCCCGTCGGCGAGCACCTGCAATTCGTGCCACGGCCGGAACTTGTAGCCGAAGGTGAGCATGTCGGAGTCGGATCGGATGCCGGGATAGCGGAACAGGTCCCAGGTGCCGCCGATGCGCTCGCGGCGCTCCAGCACCGCGAGGGTCTTGTGCGGAAACTCGGCGGTCAACTGAGCGGCGGTGCCGATACCCGACAGACCTGCGCCGATGATCAGGATGTCGAAATGCTGTGCGTTCATGGCGTCAAGGATCGCCGTTGACGGCGCCAGAAATCTTGACAGTTCCCGACACTTTTTTATCATTTCGCGACAGAGTGGTCTCGTGGGCAGTCTGATCCGCACCGCGGCCCTGCGAGGCTACGACGATCTGGTGCGCGAGCTCGGTGGGGACCCCGAGTCGTTACTGACACGCTTCGGCATCCCCGCCGACGCACCCCAGCGCGACGACGACTTCATCCCCGTCGGCGCGTTCATCCGCTTGCTCGAGGCGAGCGCCGAAGACTTGAACTGTCCGGATTTCGGGCTTCGGCTTTCCCGCTTCCAGGGCCTCGACATCCTCGGACCCATCGCGGTGATCGCCCGCAATGCCCAAACGGTGCTCGGCGGTTTCGAAGCGATCGCGCGCTACCTCTATGTCCATTCCCCCGCGTTGCGGCTGACCGTCCGCCGCGCATCTGCGCGGTCCGATGTGCAGTGCTTCTATGAAGTGACCGAGCCCGGCGTTCCGCACCCGACGCAGAGCTACGAGCTCAGCATGGGAATCGGCACGAAGATCCTTCGGCTCCTCGGCGGACCGCACGCGCATCCGCGGGCCGTCTCGTTCATGCATCCCCAACTCGCATCGCAGGACGCCTACCGCGTGCACCTGGGCTGCCCGGCGCGTTTCGATCAGACCTGGAGCGGATTCGAGCTGTCCTCCGATATTGCCGACAAAGTGATCGGCACCGCAGATCCCGAAACCCAGCGCATCGCAACGAAGTACCTGGAATCCACCTACCTCCCCAGCACCGCCGCGCTATCGGAACGCGTGGCCGAACTGACCCGGCGGCTGCTGCCCACCGGTCAATGCAGCGCCGACGCCATCGCCGACCAGCTCGCACTGCATCCGCGAACCCTGCAGCGACAACTCGCCGCCGAGGGCGTGACCTGTCACGACATCATCGACGACGAGCGGAAAGCGCTTGCGGCGCGCTACCTCGCGGTGCCGGGACTGCATCTAAACCAGATCGCCGGTCTCATAGGCTATTCCGAACAAAGCGCGCTGAACCGGTCGTGCCGTCGGTGGTTCGGCCAGACCCCGCGGCAATACCGCACGAACGCTCAAACCTTGTCGCGGAGCCGCTGAACGAGACGCAGCAGCTTGGCGCGATGCGACCCCGGCGTGAGCCGCCGACTCAGGTCCAAACGCCGGATCACCTCGAGCACCTGCTCCTCGGGGTGCGGAATGCCCATCGCCTCCAGCACGTCTTTGACGATCTGGTGAGGCTGAAACGGGCGGCGCAGCGTCACACCGCGCGACTCGCGTGGCAGGAAGTCGTTGAGCTCGGCGCACACCCGCACGTCCACGTGGTCGGCCGATGCCATTCCGCTCCCAATGAATTCAAGGTATTCAGTCGCAATTCAGCCTGTATCGGATGGTTACCCAACCCGGCGACTGATTGCGTAGCGTTCTCCGCTAATTGCCGAAGCGGCGCTCTATTCGGGGGAACGAATGGCATTTCCGTGGGAATTGAACATCGACCGTCCACATCGTGACGAGGGGAGGCCCTTTCACACGGAACCAGGACGCAACGATTCCGACGACGCTCCACGAAGTCCCGCGCAGGTGCCGATTCGGAGGTCGGCGGCGAGCGCGGTCCGGGGCTGCTGACGGTGGCTCGAGGTCACCTCAGGCTCGTCACCGGCAGCAGGCCGCTGACGGCGGCGCCCGTCACGCCGATGTCCCCTCTGCGACCGCTCGCCAAGGGCGATCCTGAGAAGATGCGACGGACCGACCCCATGCGGCATCCCTTCGGCGTGCCACGCGTCGACAAGCCGCGCGCCGAGGGCCGCTTCTACCTGCCGGACGGCCGCCGTCTCGGTTTCGCGGAGTTCGGCGATCCGTCGGGAGACCCCGTGCTGTGGTTCCACGGCACGCCCGGCGGCCGCAGGCAGTTTCCGCTCCTCGGCCGCCGCGCCGCCGAAAGGCTCGGTCTGCGCGTGGTGGTGCTGGGCCGGCCGGGTAGCGGGCTTTCCGACCCGCATCCCTACGAGTCGGTGGCCGACTGGGCGACGGACGTCGCGCATGTTGCCGACGCGCTCGGCGCCGAGCGACTCGGGGTCGTCGGCCTTTCCGGCGGCGGTCCGTATGCGTTGGCGTGCGCGGCGGTGCCTTCTGTCGCCGACCGTGTCACTGCCGTCGCGGTGCTCGGCGGCGTCGTCCCGTCCGTCGGACCGGACGCTCAGGCAACAGGTGCCATCGAATTGGCCCGCACCTTCGCCCCACTGCTGAGTGGCCTGCGCCGTCCCCTCGCCGCGGCGCTCTCCGCGCTGGTGACACCGGTGATCCCGTTCGCGCACTACGCATGTCAGGCTTATGCGGCCACCACTCCCGAAGGCGATCGACGCGTACTTCGCGACCCTGAAATGGAAGGGATGTTCATCGACGACGTCGTCCTGGTCGCCAAGGGCGGCTTCCAGGCGGTCATCGATGACGCTCGACTCTTCGGCCGCGACTGGGGTTTTCGGTTAGCAGATGTGAGTGCGCCGGTGCGCTGGTGGCATGGCGACGCCGACAACATCGTGCCGCTGCGGGATGCGCAGGCGGCCGTCGATTTGCTGCCGAACGCCGAGCTGATCCTGCGCGCACAGGAGAGCCATCTCGGCGGCTTCGCCACCGCCGACGAGGTACTTGCCTTCATCAAGTCTCAGTTTTAGCGGCCCTGAGTAGGCACTCGAGTTCGACGGCGAACACGTCGGCGAGCTCCCACAAATCCTCGACCAGCTGCGGACAGGAGATGATACCCACGTTGAGCTTTCCGCTCAGCGACATCACCGTGATGTTCAACCCGGAGCCGTGGAAGATCGGGCCGAGCGGATACAGCGCCTTCATCTCCGAGCCCATCCCGTACAGCTTTGTCGACGGACCCGCGACGTTGGAGATGATGACGTTGTGGATCGGCGTCGTCTTCAGCGGTGTGCGGGATAAGAGGCCCAGCATGAATTCAACGAATGACCGGGTAGCGACTTGCGTCCAGTCCATCGCCAGCGTCGGACCGAGCGCCCTGCCGTGTTCCTTTGCCCTCGAGCCGGCGTCGGCGATCGCGCGCAGCCGCTCGGCGGGATCGGCGATATGCGTCTGTAGGTTGCAGAACATTCCGGACAGCTGATTGTGGCCAGGCCGGTCGGACCTCTCGTGCACCGACATCGGCACGACGGCGATCAACGGTTTGTCCGGCAATTCGCCTCGCTCACGCAGGAACTCGCGCAGCGCTCCGGCACACAATGCCATCACGACGTCGTTGATCTTGACGCCGAAGCGGTCCTTGATTCGCTTGACCTCGTCGAAGTCCAACTGCGCCAACGCGATGTTGCGCTCGTCGGTGACTTCGGCGTTGAACCTGGTCTTCGGGGCTGTAAACGGCGCCGCCATCGCCGAGCCGCTGCGGGCCCGGTTCACGGTGTCGACGACGGTCGAGACGGTCGCCGGAACCACCTTGGCCATTTGCAGGGGCCGGGTGAGGAAGCCCACCAGCCCGCCCGCGGCGATTGCCAACGGCGTCGCATCGCCGGGGCCGGGCACCGGGCCGGGAGGCGCGGCGTCGGGCACTGGGTCGCACAGCTTCGTCAAGAGGTTCGTCGCCGACACACCGTCGACCGCGGAGTGGTGAACCTTGATCATCAACGCGAGCGGTCCGCCGTCATGCGGATCGGTGCCGGAGACGCCTTCGATGACCCACATCTCCCACAGCGGCCTACTGCGATCGAGCGGGAGCGAGGCGATGTGTCCGCACACCTCGGTCAGTTCGCGACGTCCGCCCGGCGACGGCAATGCAATCTGTTGCAGATGCCGGGACAGGTCGAAGTCCTTGTCTTCCACCCACACTGGATGATCGAGGTTCAGCTGGCTGTCGGCGAGTTTTGCTCGCAACTCCGGCATCGCCGCGATCCGCGACGCCAGACGGTTGCGGAATCGTTCGAAGCTGTAGCCCTCGGGCATCGTCGTCGTGTCCAACTCGACGACCGAGCACACATGCAGCGGCACTCTCGATGACTCGGAGTACAGGAAGCTGGCGTCCAGCCCGCTCAGCCGCTCCATTCATCTCGCGTACCCGAACAGGCGGCTGCGTCAAACCGCCGGCGACGCGGAGTGATGACAATTGCGCGGCATGTCGTGGGCAGACACCTTCGTAAGTGGGAAGAGGTGCCCCCGAAGGTCAGCCTTCGTTCGAACCGGGCGTGCGCCGTGCCACCGTGTCGTCGATGAGCTTGCGCAGCGCGGGCACCTCTTGCAGCAGACGGTCGAGGTCGTCGCGGTCGATGTGCAGCACTTCGGCCCGGCCCGACGTGGTCACCGTCGCACCGCGCAGCTTGCCGCGCTTCATCGCCGACTCGCCGATCACCTCGCCGGCCTGCACCGTGGCGATCTTGTCGTGCCCGACGAACACCCCCGCCTCACCGCTCAGCAGGATGTAGCACGCGTCCGACACCGTTGCCTCACGGATCAACGGCCACGGACCCGACGTCGACGTGCGATGCGACGCCTGCACGATGCGCCTCAGGTCGTCGTCGGAGAAGTCCTTGAAGCCCTCGAACTGCTTCAGCGTGCGGACGTCCTCGGCTTCTTGCTCTGTCACGGCCCTTGCCTTCTCACGGGCGATCTGACGTTCACTGCTCATGGTGGTCTCTCCCCGGTTTCCGGTGTGGTCTTCCCCGGGAGCGTAGCGATAAACCCGCTCCCATCTGGTCAAACCGCAAAACCTTGCCGCCGCACCCTACAAACCGAGCGCCTGAGCGGTCGCTGTCGCGACGTCTCCGCGCAGCTTCGACGCGGGCGGGCTGCCCCTCGTGTGGATCGAATTCGTCAGCAGCACCACATACGTATCCGAAGCCGGATCGATCCAAACGCTGGTGCCCGTGAAACCTGTGTGGCCGAAGCTACCGATGGGAAAGACCCTGCCCCGCGGCATCGACTGGCCCGTGTCGATGTCCCAGCCGAAGCCGCGCAGGTTCTGCCCCCGGATCGCCGGGTAGTGCGCGGCGAGCAGCGGGTCCGTCGCGCTCGCGCCCGCACGCCGCGCGGCGTCGTTGGCCGCCTCGATCTGTCCCGCGGTGGCCCCCGGCTGCTGCGGGCTCGTCATCAACTGCAGCGTCTCCTGCTTCAGCGGATACGCGCTCGGCCGTCCGGCCAGTCGATCCAGCAGCGCCTGTGCATACGCGCCGACGTCCTGCGCCGTCGAGAACACCCCGGCATGCCCGGCCACCCCGCCCATCCGCCGCGTCGTCGTGTCGTTCACCGCGCCGCGCAGCAGATAGTCGATGTCGGGGTTCTTGCTCGGGTCGTTTCGGTTCTCCTCGTCGCGCGCCGTCGGCGCGATCCGCGGCAGCAGGCTCACGTTCCACGAGTCCGGTCCGCACGCGGCCGGCGTCGACGGGGGCGCCCACGCGATCGCCGCCCCTCTCATCACGTGCGGTCCGCACGCCTTCTCCGCGGGCAGATACCGCGTCTCCGCGAGGCCGAGCGGCCCAAAGACGTTGCGCTGCAGGTAATCGTCTTCGGTTTCACCGGTCAGCTTTTCGACCATCAACCCCAACAGGATGAAGTTGATGTCCGAGTAGCGGACCCACGCGCCCGGCGGCGACTCCAGCGGCGTCGTCAGCGCGCGCCGGAAACCCTCTGCCCTGTCGATCTTTTCGAGGCCCCACGGGTCCTTCAGCTCGACATCGCCCGGCAACCCCGACGTGTGCGTCAGCAGCATGCGCACCGTCACCTGCGCCCGCATCGGATCGTTGGCGACGTTGAAGTCCGGCAGATACGTCTGCACGGGATCGTCGAACCGGATCTTGCCCTGCTCATACAGCTGCATGACCGCGGGTGCTGTCGCCAATACCTTTGTCAGCGAAGCGGTGTCGAAGATCGTGTCCTCGGTCATCGGCTCGGCCGGCGCAGGCCCGCCGTCGAGACCGGGCTCGCTCGCCAGCTTGCGTTCGCCGTAGGCCTTGCGGAACATGACCTTTCCGCCGTGCCCGATCTGCACGACGGCGCCGGGAAGTTCGTTCGCGGCGATCGCATCGTCGATCAACGTTGACACCGCGCTGAAGTCGTACGACGAGGCTACGACCGGCGGCAGAGTCGGGGGCGGCGCGGGGGTCTGTACTACGGCGGCCGGCGGTGCCTCGGCGTGCGGGACGTCTTGCGTCTGCGCCGCGTCGCCGCGCGAACACGCCGCCGTCAACACCATCAAGACGGCGCCGATAGCGGCGGTCTTACGCGTTGACGGCTCGCCGTACATCTCCTACGGCGACGTTACCGGGAACGTCGGGGGTGTGTCGTAGAAGCCGCCGCTGGACGACGATCCGCTGTCACTCGATGACGATCCGCTGCCGCTCGACGACGATGCGCTGCCGCTCGACGGCATCTCGTAGATGGGCGCGGGGGCCACAGGCGCGACGGGAGCAACGGGTGCCGCGGGTGCAACGGGAGCCGCGGGCGCGACAGGTGCGGCAGGTGCTGCGGGTGCGACTGGCGCCGCGGGCGCTGGCGCGACAGGTGCCGCCGGGGCCGCGGGCGCGAGGGCGGGCGGCTTGTACGCCGGAGCCGAATCGGGCTCGGGTTCCGGTTGCGGCTGCGGTTTGGGCTGCGGTTGCGGCTTGGGCTCGGGCTGCGGCTCAGGTTTCGGATCCGGCTTCGGGTCCGGTTTGGGGTCTGGTTTGGGGTCCGGCTGCGGGTCCGGCTCCGGCTCGGGTTCCGGCTGGGGCTCAGGTTCCGGTTCCGGCTGCGGAGCGGGCAGCCACGTCGGCGGCGACGGCCACGGGTACGACGGCAGCGTTGGGATCGTCGGCAGCGGGAACGGGTTCCACGGTGGCAGCACCGTCGGCGGGGCCGGGATCGGCGGCACCTCGGGGATCGGCACCGCGGGCGCCTGCCCCGGCTGCACCGCGGGCGGAGCCACCGGCACGTTGTTGACGACGGGGCCCTGGTTGGTCTGGACGATCCTCGGCCTGGCCGGTGCGGCGGGCTGCGGCGACACCACTGCGGCGGGCAGCGCCACCGGGTCCGGCTCGTGCGGCACCTGCGGCAGGTAGCGGCCCGGCACCGTCTCCGACTTGATGGCGGGCACCGGCTGCGCCTCTGCGTCGGCGACCGGTCGGATGTTGACCGCGACCGTGACCGCCAGCGTCGCGAAGCTGATCACCACGAACGCCATCGCGCTGCCCAAGAGCACCGTCCGCGGCGGGGGCGGCGCGATCATCTCGGTGTGCGGCGCCTCCTCGTCCTGCTCGGGGATGAACTCCTCGATGGAGTCGGCGGTCATCTCGTAGTAGTCGGGCTCTTCCTGCGAGTAGGCCAGCTGGGGGCCGACGACGGCAGGGTCGGCTGATGCGGGTGCCATCTGTGTCGCGTCGGCGGCGGCGGGTGCCATCGCGGTGGCATCCCCTGCGGCCGGAGCCATCTGCGTCGCATCCGAGGCGGCCAAGCCCATCTGCGTCGCATCGGCGGCGGGCGCCATGGCCGTCGCCTCCGAAGCGGCGAGCCCCATCTGCGTCGCAGGCCCCGCGGCGAACGCCGAGCTGTCGACGGTCTCCGCAGCACCACGCGCGATCGCGAAGCCCGGATCCGGCGGCACGTCGACCGGCGTCGTCGAACTCAGCTCGGCCGCAACGGAATCGAGGTCCAACCGCTGTCCGACGAGCATCACCCGGGTGGTCGACTCCGGCGCCTGTGCCAGTACGGCGGCACACGCGACGGCCACACCGGCGCTGCCGATCGGCATCGACGCCAGCACCGAGGTGTGCTCGTCGTCCTCGTCGAGCACCGCAAGTGCGACGGTGTCGTCGTCGGCGAGCAGCAGCGCGGCGTCCGCGCCGACCTTGCGGGCCAGCGCTGCGGCGGCCTCGGCCTCGCTGACGACCTCGACGTTCTGCACGCCGGCGTTCGTCACGGTCTGGCGCAGGGTCTCGGCCTCGGACGGGTCGGGAAGACAGAGTCGGGTGGCGGCCACGCGATTGCCCGAGTCGGCAACGGCCCGATAGGTGCCGACGATGGTGTCGGCGAGCTCGGTCGTCGCATCGGCCTCGCTCAGGTCGAGCGCGTACTGGTCGAGGATCTGATCGATCGCGCCGGACGTATCAAGCATTGCCAGCCGGGCCACCCGCCCGCTGACTGCCACGCCGAGGACTACGTCCACCGGATCACTCCTTGCCTCCTACGATGACCCAAAGTTACCGCACAGGTTTGCGCGTCCTCGGCGCTTGAGCCGACCCGCAAACCGCTTGTGCACCGATGCGAAAGTGGCACGCTGAGGTGGCAGCAACCGAATCGTCACTCCGGAAAGGAAATCGTCTGGTGAGCGACCAGCGTTACGACGGGCCCGAGACCGCGGCGGTGGCGACCTCCGCGGCTGCCGTGGTGGGCCGGTCACCCCGGGTCGGGTACGTGCCCGGCCGCGCCAACCTGGTCCGCGACGGGGTCGCGATCGCGTTGCTCGTCATCGCGTTGCTGCTGCCGTGGAACCTCGATTTCGGGCTCGGCGTGCCGGGCAGCGACGCCGGGTTGTTCGCGGTCGTCATTGTCGCGACGGTGCTGGCGATCCTGGCCGCGCTCGCGCCGCACATCGGCCCGTTTCGGCTCAACGCTGCTGAGCAGGATGTCCGCCGCACCGGCCGGGTCCGGCTGCTGCTCACCATCCCCTACATCGTCATCGCGTTCGCCTTTGTGCCGTACCAGCTGCTGGAGACGTGGCGCAACGGCGGCACCGGCCTCGTGCCGCCGGGGATCGGGCCGGGTCTGCTGCTGGGGCTCGGCGGGGCCTTGCTGGCCGCGCAGCCGCCGATCACCAGTGTCACGTTGGAGGACAACGGTTTTCGGCGCTGGTATGCCGTCGCGCGAGTGCTCGGCCTGATATCGATCGCGCTGGCGACGCTGGCGGTGGCGTTCAACGTGTACTGGCGGCTGCGCTACCTGTTCATCACCAACGAGCCGTTCAGCGGCGAGGACTTCGCCGTCATCACCACCACCGTGCTCTACGGCGCGGTGGCGATGATCGCATTGGTCATCGCATCGCGCTGGCTGACCGAGCGGACCGCCGCCGCGCGACTGGCCACCACCGCGCTGGGCGCGTCGGGCGCGATCGCGGCGACGCTGGTGTGGATCCTGCCCATCGGCCGCGACGTCGACGCCTTCCACGGCATCGCCGAGAACACCTCGACGGCCGCGGTCGGATACGAGGGCTACCTGCTGTGGGCGGCCGCGGCCGCGATCGTGGCGCCGACGACGCTGTACGCGATCTTCCTGATCAAGCCGCCGACGCTGGGCGCCTACCGGGTGGCCGCGGAGAAGATCCTGACGCTGATCGCGTTCTGGGCGTTCGCGGCGGCCGGCCTGCGGGTCGTCGACTTTTTGATCGCCTGGTCGCTGGACCTGCCGCGGGCGCTGTACGACACCGTCGCGATGACGGCGTTCAACGTGATCACCGGTGTGATCGCGCGCTGGCTGCACCGCCAACTCGTCCGCGGCGAAGCGGCCTTGACGGTCATCGCGGCGTTCAGCGGGCTGGTGTTCGTGTTCACGGTCGCGAACCTGGCGATCGGCGTCGCGCTCGCGCCGCGCTATGCAGCACCTCAGCCGGACGCCTTCTACGGCAACAACCTGGCCCAGCAGATCACCAGCACGTTCGACGTCACGATCTGCGTGCTGGCGTTCGCGGTGCTGATCGCGATGTTGTTCACCGGGCCGTTCGCGGGCTATCTCGTCCGCCGTCGCGAGTCGAAGAGCGCGGCGGCGGCCACACCGACACCCGGTTCGGGACAGCTCGCCGCGACTCCGTCGTCCAGCCCCGACTCGGCGTTCGCGCCGCCGACGCAGGCGCGGCCGTCGCAACCGACCTCGCTGCCGAGAATCGTTCGGTTGAAGGAGGATTCGACGACGGTGCTCAGCTCGCCGAATGCCGAGCCGACCGCAGCACTTCGCATCCAACGCCGCGAGCGGTCGTCGGAGCCGACGATCGCGCTGTCCACCCCCCCCGAGAACGACGACGACTAAAACCTCCCGCGAAATTGCATTCCAGCAGCGAAAATGCGAGTGCACGCCTGCGCGGATGCAATCTCGCGACGAATAGGTTTGGGGTGTGCATGACGAACTCTGGACCGCCGCGACCCGACACCCGTTTCTCGACGCCGTGCGCGACGGCACGATCAGCGACGACGCGTTCAACCGCTGGCTGGTGCAGGACTCGCTGTTCGTCGCCGACCTACTGAGGTTCCAATCGCGGCTGCTCGCGCGGGCGCCGCGGGCCGGACAACAAGCGATCGTCGGCGGCTGCGCGGCGTTGGTCGCCGAGCTCGACTGGTTCGAGGAGCAGGCCGCCCGTCGCCGCCTCGACCTCAACGCCAAGCCAGCGTCCGCGACGCTCGCCTACCGCGAACTCCTGCAGCGGCTCGACGACGAACGGTACGAGTCCGCGGTGACGGCGCTGTGGGTGATCGAACGGGTCTACCTGCTGGCGTGGACGAATGCGAAGTCAGACTCCACCCCGTTCGGCGAGTTCATCGAACACTGGTCGACGCCGGAGTTCGCGGACTACGTCGCCGCGCTCGGCGCTCTTGCCGCACCCGACGAACATCTCGATCTGGTCGCCGAGGTCCTGACGCACGAGGTGGCGTTCTGGGATATGGCGATGGCCTGACGCCTCCGCGACATTGCATCTGCGCAGGGGCGCACTCGCACTTTCGCTGCTGGAATGCAATTTCGCGGTGACGGGCTGACGCGCTTACGCGTCGGCTGAGGGGAGCTGACGCTGGCCGCCGCCTGCGCTGAGCTTGCGCGCCTTGGGCTGATCGATCCGCGACGACTTCGCCCGCTGGACGGACGCGGTCGTCGGCGTGTCAGGCACCTGCTCGTCCGGCTCCGCGGTCTCCTCCGACGTCACGCTGACCCGATGGCTGCGTCGGAGGCTGAAGTGGATCTCCTCGGTCTCCTCGAAGACCTGCCGCGCGGCCCGCAATGGCTTGGTCGTGGTGTCGATCGCGGTGGCGACGATCGGCGGCACGAACGGCCGGATCCACCGCGTCGCCGCCTTCGCGACGTCGGGCATGATCAGCCCGCGCTTCTCTCCCTCGGCTGCCGTCAGCGCAGGCAAGTTCTCCGGCTCGTCGACCTCGTCGACCACCTCGCATTCCAACTCCGCGACGGGCTCGGAGACCCGCTCCGAGGCCACCTGCACCGGCGCCTCGATCGCCGCGGCCACGCGACGGCGCTGCTGCTCGCGTTCGATCTCCTGTTGCGCCTCGATCTCCATCTGCGCGGCGGCCAGCTCCTGCTCGGCCTTCATCGTCTCGATCGCGGCCCGCACCTCGGCCCGCTTCACCGCGATCGCCGTATCTGCCTCGAGGTCCGCCCGCTCCTGCACCGCGCGCGCCTTCGCGCGCCGATCCTCAGTCGTCTTCGCCCGCGACAGCCGAAGCAGAAGCGGGAACAGAAACGCCACGATGAACAACCCGGTCAACAGCGCGCGCAACACCGTCGCACCCGGGTGGTCGAGCGTGTAGGAGTTCATCGCCAACCAGCGTGCGCCGAAGCCGCGGTCCGCCGTCGCGACAGCCGCGTCGCGCGCATCGGAAGCCTTCTGCTGTTCGTCGGCGATCTTGGCGTCCAACGACGGCGCAAGCCGGTCGCGTTCGGCGACGGCATTGTCCAGCTGCCGTTGCACATCGGCGAGAAAGCCGTTCGCCGTATGGGTTTCAGGTCCCGCCCCAGGCACGCGGGTGATGTGCGTCTGGGGGCAGGCAGGCGACGGGTTGAACTCACAGCGGGCGACGACGAGCGCCTCGTCGCGACGACGGCCGGCCTCCACGACGGCGTCGTCGAGCGCAGTGCGCGCCTGCCGCGCCGTCGCCAGATCGGCCGTCGCGGCCACCACCGCGGGCGCGGCGTCGGCGCTGCGCACGGCGTGCTCGTCGATGCGGCGTTCGCTCGAGCCCGCGAAGATCAGCATCGCGGCGAGTTCGCCGACGACGACGCCCATGACGATCGCGGCGATCGCATATGCAACGGCGCGCGGCCATGCGACAACGCCGTTGAAACGGTTGGTAGACATCAGAACTCCAAAAGCCGAGTTATGTTGGGCCGCGGCGGAATCGTCACGCCGGCGTGGGTTGACGCCATCGTCTCACAGCCGTGGCTGCCTCCGCACATCCTGACACGTCACCGAATGCGCCGTTTCCCAGGTCAGCGGCGCCTCAGCCTGGGTAATCTCGCCGCGACGGGAGGTGTCCGATGCGGGCGAAGACGATGACCTGGGCGGCCGCGCTGGCGGCGATCGCCGCCACCGCCGGGTGCGGTTTGACGGGCAGCGAACCCAGCGAGCCCGCACAGCAATCGGGCACGATCTCCATCGGCGACAAATCCCAACCGACGAAGTCCGTCAAATGCACCCAAACCGACTGGACGTTGTCGATAACCGCGCAAGGCGACCCCGGAACCGCCCGCGCCATGCTGCAACTCGGCGGGCAACGCCCAGAGGTGCGGACCGTCGCCATCGAGAACATCGACGGCCTCAGCGGTGTCTCCGGCGGCGTCGTCGGAAAGGCCGAGGCCAGCCTCGAAGGCAGCAGCGTCTACACGATCACCGGCACCGCGCGCGTGACGGATTCCGCGCAGCCGTCGCAGACCAGCGACATGCCTTTCACCATCGAAGCGCCCTGCTGAAGTAGCTCTTTCGAAACGGCGCGCGGCCCCGCGCCATTGCTCTATTGTCAACAAACCTACAGCCCAATACGCTCCGAGAAGTCCTGCCCGCTCTGCAGAAAGGACGCTGTGACCGCACTGGCGCAAGCGCTCGTCGGGGGGATTCTCATCGGTGGGCTCTACGTCGCCATCAGCATCGGCTTCTCGCTGTCGTTCGGTGTTCTCGACGTCGTCGACCTCGCCGTCGGCATGTGGGTGGTCCTCGGCGCCTTCGCCGCGATCGTCGCCAGCGACGCGCTGGGCGTCGACCCGTTCTTGCTGCTGCCCGTCGTGTTCATCCTCTTCGGCGCCGTCGGCTGGCTCATCGCGCCGATGATCTACCGCGTCCGCACCAGCAAGTACGCCCTGCCCGCACTGATGGGGCTGGCGTTCACCTTCGGCCTGGCCACCCTGATCCGCGGCGGCCTGCTCACCGCGTTCGGCTACAACCCCCGCACCGTGCGCACCGGCTTCTTCTCCGGCAACGTCGAGCTTTTCGGCATCACCGCGCCGATGATCCGCGTTGCCGGGTTCGGCTTCGCCGTCATCGCCACCGGCCTGTTCCTCGCGTTCCTCTTCTACACCCGCACCGGCCTCGCGATCCGCGCCACAGCGCAGAGCAAGGAGAACGCCGGCCTGATGGGCATCGACGTCAAGCGGATCAGCAACCTGGTCTACGCCATCTACACCGGGCTCACCGCGATGGCGGGTGCGATGCTCGGCGCGATTTACGCGATGACGCCCGAAGTCGGCCTGCGCTACACGCTGTTCGCGTTCTTCGTCGTCGTGCTCGCCGGCCTCGGCTCCGTCGTCGGCGTGATGGCCGCGGGCCTGTTCCTCGGTGTGCTGCAGTCGTTGACGACGACGTACGTCGGCGCCGACTACACACTGCTCGTCGTGTTCGGCGTGCTGTTCATCGCGCTGCTGATCTTCCCGCAGGGCATCTCGCGCCGGGGCCTGGCATGAGCAAGCCCGCCTCGGGTGGCAACCCGTATCTGAACCTCGGCATCCTCGCCGTCGTCGTGGTCGCGCTGTGCTTCCTGCCGATGCTGACCTCGCCGTACTACATCCGCATCGCCACCGGTATCGCGCTGTGGGCCGGAATCGCGCTGTCCTGGAACGTGATCTGCGGCTACGCCGGCTACATCAGCTTCGGCCACGTCGCGTTCTTCGGCATCGGCGCCTACTCGACGGCGATCCTCATGCAGCCCGACTACGACTGGAACTTCTGGGCCACCCTGCCCGTCGCGGCCGTCGCCGCGGGCGGTGTCGCCGCGCTCGTCGGCTGGCCGGCCCTGCGGCTACGCGGGGCGTACTTCGCGATCGCCACCTGGGCGCTGGCCGAGGCCGTGCGCGAGCTTGCCACCGTCGTCGACATCACCGGCGGCCCCGGCGGGCTCAAGACGCCGATCCGGCTGGACGACAACTTCTTCTTCTACGTCATGCTCGGCACCACCGCGATCGCCTACGCGGTCTGCTACCTGCTGCTCGAGCGGTCGCGGTTCGGCTTCCGCGTGAAAGCCGTGCGCGACAACGAGGTCGCCGCCCGCGCACAGGGCATCAACACCAACCTCGTCAAGATCGAGGCGTTCGTGCTCAGCGCCGTCATCCCCGCGATTCTCGGCGGCATCAACGCCTACTGGATCACGTTCATCAACCCCGACAGCGTGCTCAACACCATCATCACCGACCAGCTCGTCGTGATGGTGCTCGTCGGCGGGCTCGGGCACGCCTGGGGTCCGGCGCTCGGCGCCACCGCGATGTTCCTCATGCAGGAGCAGTTGCGGGTCAGCTACGGCGAGACGACCGCCTACATCATCATCGTCGGCGTGATCGTCATGGCCGTCGTGCTGTTCCTGCCCGACGGGCTCGTCAGCCTCTTCCGCCGCGCGAAACGAATGCGCTTGGTACGACAGCTTCTTGGCCGTGTCCGCGACGACGTCGTACCGCAACGAACCGAGAAGCAGACCGAGGAGGCCGCCCGATGACGGTGCTCTCGGTCAAGGACATCGCCCGCAACTTCGGCGGCATCCGTGCCGTCGACGGTGTCTCGTTCGCGGTCCAGCAGGCCGAGATCGTCGGCATCATCGGCCCCAACGGCAGCGGCAAGAGCACGCTGTTCAACCTGCTCACCGGCACGCTGAAACCCACCGCGGGCACCATCACGCTGTTCGACCGCGACATCACCAAACTGCCGGCGTACAAGATCGCCCGCGCAGGCCTGGGCCGCACCTTCCAGATCCCCGCGTTGTTCGTGAACATGACTGTGCGGGAGAACCTCTGGACATCCGCCGTCCAGTTCGACTGGGACAACGCCGTCGCCAACGCCGACGCCGTGCTCGAGCAACTCGAGCTCACCCGGGTGGCCGACGACCTCGCCAGCAGCCTGTCCGGCGGACAGCAGCGGCTGCTGGAGATGGGCCGCATCCTGATGCAGAAGCCCAAGATCGCGCTGCTCGACGAGGTCGCCGCCGGCGTGCACCCACGGCTGCGGCAGATCATGCTCGACGCCATCCGCACCCTGCGCGACGCCGGTACGACGTTCCTGATCATCGAGCACGACATGGAACTCGCCCAGGACATCTGCGACCGGATCATCGTGATGGACGCCGGAAAGATCGTCGCGGAGGGCACCTTCGACGAAATCTCGCACGACCCGCACGTAATGGAGGCCTACCTGGGGGTGTCCGCGGAGTGAGCGAACAACCGGCGCGCGAACCCCAGAAGGCCGACACGAAAGAGAGCGTCGTCACCGTCACCGACCTCGACGCGGGCTACGGCAGCGTGCAGATCCTGCACCAGGTCTCGATGACCGCCCGCACCGGCGATGTCACCTGCATCTTCGGGCCCAACGGCTGCGGCAAGAGCACGTTGCTGAAAGCCGTTGCGGGCGTGATCGATCCGTGGGCGGGCACGGTGATGCTCGATGACGACGACCTGACGCATCTTCCGTCGCACAAGACGCTCGGCCGCGGCATCGCGATGATGCCGCAGGGCGGCGGCGTGTTCCCGCAGCTGACCGTGCGCGAGAACCTGCGCATCGGCGGCTACACGATCAAGTCGCGCGGCCAGCTCGACAAGCGCATCGAGGAACTGCTCGACGAGTTCCCCCGGCTGCGCGAGCGCTACACCGTCAACGCAGGCCAGCTCTCCGGCGGCGAGCAGATGATCCTGTCGATCGCCCGCGCGCTCGTGCTGAGACCACGGTTCCTGCTGTTCGACGAACCCTCAGCGGGCCTGTCCCCCAAGCTCGTCGGCGATGTGCTGGTGCGTGCGTCCGAGCTCGCGCAGCGCGGCGTCGGCGTGATCATGATCGAGCAGAACATCCGCGAGGCGCTGCGGGTGGCCGACCGCATGTACGTCCTCGTCGCGGGCAAGAACCGCTTCGAAGGTTCGCCCGCCGACGTGCAGGACGACCGTGAACTGATCCATCTCTATCTAGGGGGTCGCTGACCCCATCAGGGCGACTCAAGGAGGAGTGACCATGCCCACCACCATCAACCGTCGAATCTTCCTCGCACGAGCAGGTCTCGTGGCAGGCGGCGTCGCCGTCGGCCCCGCGTTCCTCGCGGCCTGCGGCGGCGACACCGGCGGCGGCGGAGAAGCCTCCGACAAGTTCAAGGTCGGCGCGGTGCTCGAGCTGTCCGGCGCGTCGGCGACGGGCGGCCAGATCGCCCAGCGCGGATACCAGCTGTGGGCCGACACCGTGAACAAGGCGGGCGGCATCAAGATCGGCGACCAGCAGTATCAGGTCGAGCTCGTCGTGCAGGACTGCAAGAGCGATCCCGCCACCGGCGCCGACGCGGCGTCGCGGCTCATCACCGAGGACGGTGTGAACGCGATGTTCGGCGCGTACACCAGCGGTGTGCAGCTCGCGATGGACCCGATCTGCGCCAAGTACCGGGTGCCCTGTATCGCGGGTTCCGCCGAGTCCCCCAACGTCTGGAAAGCCAAGCCGGAGTTCACCTTCGGCGTCATCCCCGCCGTCGACACCACGGCGGCCCGCTCGATTCAGGCGATCGTCGACACCGCGAATCCGAAGCCGGTTTCGGCCGCGGTCGTCGGTGCCAATGAGCCGTTCTCCGACAACACCGCAGAGGGTTTCCGCTCGGGCGTCGAGGCCGCGAAGCTCAACCTCGTGCACTACGGGCTGTTCCCGCCCAACGCCGACCTGGCACCGGTGGCGAGCGCCGTCGCCGCGCAGCGGCCAGACATCGTGGCCGTCGGCGGACACGACGTGCTGCTGGTCGACTTCGTGAAGGCCATGGCCGCAACGGGTTACACGCCGAAAGCGATCATCGAGCACTACGGCATCACCGACGCGTCGTTCTCCCAGGCGCTGGGCCGCCAGGCCGACGGGATCATGGGCATCTCGGTCTGGCTGCCCTCCGCGGCGTTCGAGGACGAGCTCTTCGGCTCCGCGGCCGACTACGCCAAGGCGTTCGAGGACGCGCACGGCACGCCGCCGGACTACACCGCCGCGGGCTGCAGCGCCTCGGGACTGGTGCTGCAGAAGGCCGTGGAGGAACTCGGCGAACCGCCGTCGCTGTCGGAGGAGTCGCGCGGCAAGCTCAACGACCTGATCGCGCAGACAGATCTGCAGACGTTCTTCGGGCCGATCAAGTTCGCGACCGAGGGCGACCACTTCCACAACAACACCGCGCTGGACCCGATGCTGGTTCAGATCCAGGGCGGCCAGGTCAAGGCGATCGCGCCGCCGGACGCGGCGCAGGCCAAGATCATCTACCCGCTCGCCCCGCTGGGCTGAGTTCGGCGGGCCGGCGACAGTAGCATCGCGCCCGTGGCAACGGATGCCCCGGCCGAGGGGCGATACGTTTCTGGTGTCGCGGCTGCGATGACAGTGGTCGCGATGGGGCTGGGCTATGCCATCTCCATCGGCGACCCGACAATCCTGTCGGCCAACCTGCAGGTGGTCTCCGCGGGCCTGCAGATCTCGGGCAGCACGTCGACGTTCGTTGCCAGCCTCGCGACGCTGACGATGGCCGCCGCGGTGCTCAGCGCCGGCGCACTCGGCGACCTGTACGGCATGCGCCGCATGTATCTGGTCGGCCTCGGCGGCGCCGTCGTGTTCAGCGCGATGGCCGCCGCCGCGCCGGTGCCCGCCGTGCTGATGATCGCGCGCGCGGGCGTCGGCATCGCGCTGGCATTCCTGATCGGCCTGTCGCTGGCGCTCACCAACGCGGTGTTCCCGCCGGGCCGGCGCGCCGCGGCGATCGCCGCCTACTTCGGTGTCGGCTACGCGGTGGCCACCCCACTGCCCGCGCTCGGCGGGATGCTCGCGCACGCAATCGGTTGGCGGGCATGCTTTTTCGTGGTGCCCACGGTCGCCGCCATCGGCCTGCTCATCACCTGGCGCTTCGTCCCGGAAACCGTGCCCGCCGCCCGTCGCCTCGACGTGCCGGGCATGGTGCTTTTCGCCGTCGCGCTGCTCGGGCTGATCTACGGCACCTCGCGCATGGAGACCGGCATCGACGCCGCCGGTCTCGCGGCGGTCGGCGTCGGCCTGGCCGCCGGATGTCTGTTCGTGCTGCAGGAGTTGCGCACCCCCGAGCCCGCGCTGGACATGCGGGTGTTCCGGTCCAGCCGGTTCAACGCCGCGGTGACCGCGGGCGTGGTGTTCAACATCGTGCTCGGCGGGTCGATGGTGCTGCTGGCCTTCTACCTCGTCACCATCCGCAAGGAATCCCACGAGCTGTTCGGTCTGCTGCTGATCCCGGCCACCGCGATGGCGGCGATCGCTGCCACCTCGGCAGGCCCCGCCGCCAACCGGTTCGGTGTGCGCACGGTGCTCATCAGCGGGCTGGTCATCATGTTTGCCGGGCTGATGGTGCTGAGGAACTTCGATCTGAACACCTCGCGGCCGGTCGTGTTCGCCACGACCGCGCTGCTCGTGGTCGGCGGCGCGCTCGTCACCACCCCGCAGGCGCAGATCATGATGAGCAGCGCGCCCGACGACCTCGGCGGCGTGGTCTCGGCCGTCAAGAGCGCGGTCAACGAGGGCGGCTACTCGCTGGGGCCCGCGCTCTTCGCGCTGGTCGGCATCAACCTGTTCTTCACCGACAGCGCGCACCATCTCTCGGATGCCGGGGTCACCCGCTCCGAGGCGCGCCAGGCGCTGCTGACCGCGCACGGCGGACGCGAGGCCCACCTCGTCAACCCCGAGCAGGCGCAGCTCGTCATAAGTCAGGCGCCGCACAACGCCATCGACGCCATCCACACGCTGAGCATGATCATGGCCGTCGGACCGGTCATCGCGCTGGTCCTGGCGCTGTGGCTGATCAAACCGGTCAAGAATGGCTGATTTGCTCACGCGCCGCACGATTCCTCTTTATCTTTGTGACCGTGCGTGTTTCGGTTCATCGCATTCTTCGCCAGGTGGGGACGACGATTGCGGTCTCGATCATGGCGGTCACAGTGGGGGCGCTTCCTTCCGCATCGGCCGAACCCTGCCCTGACATCGCAGTGGCGTTCGTGCGCGGCACCGGCGAACCGCCTGGTGTCGGGATGGTCGGCCAGGCGTTCGTCGACGCGCTACGCGCGCAGGCGGGCGGGCGAACGGTCGGCGTGCACGGGGTGAACTACCCCGCCAGCGGCAACTTCGCCGACGTCGTCGGGTTCAGGAGCAACGTCGTCGACGGCATCAGGGACGAGGCGAACCACGTGCAGGGCGTGATGTCGGTGTGCCCGAACGCGGAGATGGTGCTGGGCGGCTACTCGCAGGGCGCGGCGGTGACCGCGCTCGTCACGTCGGACGAGGCGCCCGCCGACATGCCCGCCGACGCGCCGATACCGCCTGAGATCGACGACCGCGTCGCCGCGGTCGTGCTGTTCGGCAAGCCCACCGGAGGTTCGCTGGCCAAGTACGGCGTGCCCGACGCCGACGTCGGACCGCCGTATGCGGGCAAGTCGCTGGAGTTTTGCGCACCCGGCGACATGGTGTGCTCCGGCGACCCCGCCGCATGGCAGAACGCGGCGCACGGTGCGTACGCAGGCAACGGCATGGCCGCCGAGGCCGCGGCGTTTGCGATCAGTCGGTTCTGAGCGCCGCAACGGCGGCGTGTAACTTCAAAGTCGAACCGTTTCGTCGTCAGCGTGACTCTCGCCTCGGGGTGAACAAGGTCATCGTGCGATCCGATTCTGTGCCGACCCATCGTCGGCTCGAGCAGAGGGAATCGCGTGTCAATGCCCAGCGCAACCAACCGTCGTCGCAAGGACGATTCGATCCGGCTGACGCTGGCGGCCGAACTCGGTGAACCGCTCGACGGCGCGTGGTGGCCGCATACGTCGTCGGTGGCACGCGAACTGCCCGAGCTGATCGAGGCGCTGGAACCCGCGGTGGGCCAGGTCGTCGACATCAGCGTGAACTGGTCTGCGTTGGCAGGCACTCCTGATCTGGACAAGATGAACTGGCGCGTCGGTCCCGTGGTCGCCGACAAGAGCACCTCTCATCACCGCGTCATGACCGTCACCGGAAGCCGGTCGCGGGTGCGGCTGCTCATCGTGCCGTGCCGCACGAGCACTGCGCTGGCCGTGATGGTGCTGCGTCAGGCCGCGCGACTGCCCATCATGCCGATCCACCTCGACACCGATGCGTGCCGGTTGGCCGACGGCATCGTGCGCGCCGCGCGGGCGGAGAACCAGCCCGCCACCGACTCAGTTTGATACTGCGCGCCTGCGGCCGGTGTGGCTGCGGCCGTGGTGCTGACCGCCCACGCCGGAATGCGCGGACTTCGCGGACTTGGCGCCCGGGCGACGACGACGGCGGTTTCCGTTCGCCTTAGCGGCTGACGGCGCTTTCGCGTTCGCGGGCGAGTCGGTGCGCGGGGCCAGCTTACGCAGCGGCGCGATGTCGCCGACGAGCGCGCTGACCGGCTCCGAGTGAGCTTCCACCTGTTGCGGGCGGACGGTGATGCCCGCCTTGCGCATCAGGGCCTGGGTGTCACGGCGCTGCTCGGGCAGTACGACGGTGACGACGTCGCCCGAGGCGCCGGCGCGGGCGGTGCGGCCGGACCGGTGCAGGTAAGCCTTGTGCTCGACCGGCGGGTCGACGTGCACGACGAGTTCGACCTCGTCGACGTGCACACCGCGCGCGGCGATGTCGGTGGCGACCAGCACACGGGCCTCGCCGCTGCTGAACGCGGCGAGGTTGCGATCGCGCGCGTTCTGAGAAAGGTTGCCGTGCAGGTCAACTGACGGGACACCGGCGTCGGTCAGCTGCTTGGCGAGCTTGCGCGCCTGATGTTTGGTGCGCATGAACAGGATTCGGCGGCCGGTGCCCGACGCTAGGTGGTGCACCAGTTCCTTCTTGGCCTGCGCGCCCGACACGTGGAACACGTGGTGGGTCATCTGCGGCACCGGCGAATTGGCTTCGTCGATGGAGTGCGTGACCGGGCCGCGCAGGAACCGCTTGACCAGCTTGTCGACGCCGTTGTCCAGCGTCGCGGAGAACAGCAGCCGCTGCCCGCCCGCCGGAGTGGCGGCGAGGATGCGGGTGACGCCCGGGAGAAAGCCCAGGTCAGCCATGTGATCGGCCTCGTCGATGACGGTGACCTGAATCGAATCGAGGCTGACGATGCGCTGCCGCATCAGGTCCTCCAGACGGCCGGGACATGCGACGACGATGTCGACGCCCGAGCGCAGCGCCGACTCCTGCCGGTTCTGCGAGACGCCGCCGAAGATCGTGGTGACCTTCAGGTTCAGCGCGGCAGCCAACGGTTCCAGCGTCGCCGCGATCTGCGTCGCGAGTTCGCGCGTCGGGGCGAGCACCAGCCCGCTCGGACGACCCCGGCGCTGCGCTGCGGCCAGCCGGGTGACAAGCGGGATCGAAAACGCGAGCGTCTTACCGCTGCCAGTCTTGCCGCGGCCCAACACATCTCGGCCTTCGAGCGTATCGGGAAGCGTCTTCGCCTGAATCGGGAAGGGAGCGCTGATACCGCGGGTCGTCAGCGACGTGATGAGTCGTTCGTCCACGCCGAGATCAGCGAAGGATTGTGAGGTGTTGATGGTGAGTGCCTTTCAGGCATCGGTTGCGCAGCACCATGGGAAGCACGTACGAGCGCAATACTGGCGAGATTGCCGGTGGGCAATATCGATCGCCGCGAGAAAACCCTGTGCCAGATGCACGGTTGGGAGGTGTCTTACGACGCTGTCGGCCTGGTTCTGTCGACCGCCGACGGTGACACCAGCCTACAGGTGGGGTCGTTGAGCTGGGAAATCGCCTGGGGTGAGGTCGGTCACGTCGGCGGGTAGGGCAGCCCGAACTCGTCGGCCAGCAGGCTCTGCACCACGATCATCGCTGCCTGCGAACCCGAGGCAATTGCACCCGCGACGTGGGGATGCTCGGTGCACGCATCGCCCGCCGCGAAGACGTCGCCGGCCTCGGTGCGGTGGATCTCGTCGACGCCGATCGACTGACCCAACGGGCTCGGCGTACATGTCGCACCCAACTGCTCGGCCAGCGGTGACCGCTGCCGCAGCGGCGCCTCCACCAACAAGCCGTCCCGCTCCATCCTGGTGCCGTCGGCGAATGCGATCGACGTCAATTTGCCGTTCTCACCGATCAATTCGACCACTCGCCGGTCGTCGACTGTGACGCCGGCCGATCGCAGGACGTTCAGGTCGTCGTCGGACAGATCCGACTTACCGTCCGTCAGCGCGACGACATCGTCGGTCCATCCGCGCAGCATCAATGTCGAGTGCACTGCCTCCTCACCGGCGGCAAGCGAGGCCAGCCGCTTGTCGCGCATCTCCCAGCCGTGGCAGAAGGGGCACTGAAACACGCTTCGACCCCACAACGGGGGCAGCCCGGGGATATCGGGCGGGTCGTACTCCATTCCGGTGGCCAGCAGAACCCGTCGCGCGCAGATCTCCTCGCCGCCGCCGATCTCCAGCAGCAAGCTGCCGTCGACCCGACGGCCGCCGGTCACCGTGCCGTGCCGGAACTCCACGCTCGGATACTCGCCGAGCTCGGCGCGGCCCGCCGCGTACAGCTGGGCAGGCGGGCGCCGGTCGTATCCGAGGAGGCCGCCGATCACATCCGAGACCAGGTTGCTCTGCCGGCCTGCATCGATCACCACCGTCTGGCGCCGCGCCCTACCCAACACGAGCGCGGCGCTCAGTCCCGCTGCACCAGCTCCGACGACGGCACACTCCCACTCGTTCCGCACAGCTTCCTGTTACCCATGCCGGTATCGGCCAATCGCACTTCCCGGCTGTCGTACAGTCGCGGCATGTCGTTTCGCCGCAGTGCAGGGATCGTCGCGCTCGTCGTCGGCGCAGCCGTCGCACTCCCGCCCCCCGTCGCGCAGGCCGGGGCCGGCGACGAATGCGGCGCGATCGGCGCCCCTCCCGTCGGCAACGTCGTGGTCGCATCCGGAAGCATCGGCTGCGACGACGCCATGGGTGTCGTCAACCGCTTCCTGGCCACGTTCGCGGCCGCGCCCCCGGGCGAGGGCGAGTGGATCGAGTTCGACGGATGGGATTGCTGGACCCCGTCAGCCATCCAGTCGATGGTGAACGGCTTCGGCACGGAATGCAGCCGCGGCATCGACAACGTTCAGATCCGCGACTGAACGACTTTGAGAATTCACTTGAGTCACACCTGTCACTAGCCGGCGGCAGTGGTCGCTTCGAAACTGTGATACCGCATGTGATGCATCAGTAGGTCACGATGGAGGTGATGCTGACGTCGGTCGGACACGGCTCGCTGAACAGGGCCGAACTGGTGCACCTGCTGCGCACGGCCGGTGTCGAAGCGCTCGTCGACATCCGCCGGTTCCCGAACAGCAGGCGCAACCCCGACCTCGAGACCACCGCGATGGCGGGTTGGCTGCATGACGCCGGTTTGGCCTACCGCTGGGATGAGCGGCTCGGGGGCCGGCGACGGCTGCCCGCGGGCACCGAGCCCGAGGACGGCTGGTGGCGGGTCGCGCAGTTCGCCGCATACGCCGCCTACACCCGCACCGAGCCGTTCGAAAAGGCGCTGACCGAACTCGTCGAGCAGGCAAAGCAGCAGCCGACGGCGATGATGTGCAGCGAGGCGGTGTGGTGGCGATGCCACCGCCGGATCGTCGCCGACGTCGCGGTCCTGCGGTGCGGCGTCGAGGTCGGCCACCTCATGCACGACGGTCGGCTCGTCGCCCACGCGCCGTCGGAGGGGGCAGTGATCCGGCCGGACGGAAAGGTCGGGTGGCCGTCGACGAAGTGACGGTTTCCGGCTCTGGACCCGCGAGTACCCTCGCCACGGCGGTCGGCCTGGCCGGGTCGCATGCGACCGCGCAGAAGTTCGACGTCGTGGCGAGCGCACACCCGTTGCCTGGTTCGTTTCAGCATTCGACGCCTGGGTACGCCGGTTCGATGGAGCCAGCCCACTTCACCGACATCACGTTGGACGTCGACGGCAGCCCTCATTCGCTTCGCGTCGACAACCGCGTCACCCTGCTCGACCTGTTGCGCGAACATCTTGGCATCACGGCACCGAAGAAAGGATGCGACCACGGGCAGTGCGGTTCATGCACCGTGCTGCTGGACGGCCGTCGCGCGACGACATGCCTCGCGTTCGCGGTCGCTCACGACGGCGCGCATATCGTCACCGCCGCCGGCCTCGCGTACGCGACGAGCGGATCGGACAACGGTGACGCGGGTTCCCTGCACCCCGTCGCCGAAGCCTTCCTCGAACACGACGGATTTCAATGCGGCTACTGCACGCCAGGCCAGATCTGCTCGGCAGTCGGCATGCTCGACGAGGTCAAGTCCGGCGCGCCCAGCCACGTCAGCGAAGACCTCGAGCAGACGCCCGAACTGTCCGATGCAGAGATCCGCGAGCGCATGAGCGGCAACCTGTGTCGCTGCGCGGCCTACCCCAACATCGTCGCCGCAATCAGCAAGGCCGCCCGGTGATCCCGTTCGACTACCACCGCGCGTCCAGCGTCGCCGACGCCGTCGCCACGGTCGCCGACCGTCCCGACGCGGTGTTCCTCGCAGGCGGCACCAACCTCGTGGACCACATGAAGCTCGGTATCGTCGAGCCCGCGCTCGTCGTCGACGTCGGCCACCTGCCACTCACCGACATCGAGCAGATGCCCGACGGCGGCCTTCGCGTCGGCGCCGACGTCCGCAACAGCGACCTCGCCGCGCATCCCCTTGTCCGCCACCGTTATCCGGTCCTCGCCCGCGCCCTGTTGTCGGCTGCGTCGGGTCAGCTGCGCAACCTCGCGACGACGGCGGGCAACCTGCTGCAGCGCACGCGCTGCGTCTACTTTCAGGACGTCACCACGCCCTGCAACAAGCGCTCGCCCGGCACCGGCTGTTCGGCGATCGGCGGCTACGTGCGCTACCACGCCATCCTCGGCGCATCCAAACAATGCATCGCCGTCCACCCGTCCGACATGGCCGTCGCCATGGCGGCGTTGGACGCCACGGTCGTCTACTTCGACGCCGACGGCGAGCATCGGGTCGCGCTCACCGAGTTCCACCGGCTGCCCGAAGATCGGCCGGAGGTCGACACGGTGCTGCCGCCGGGCGCGTTGATCACCGCGGTCGAGATACCACCCGCCCCTTCCGGGGCGCGTTCGACGTACCGCAAGGTACGCGACCGCGCCTCGTTCGCGTTTGCGCTGACGTCGGTGGCCGCCGAAGTGGTCCTCGATGACGGCACCGTCTCGTCCGCACGCATCGCACTCGGCGGCGTAGCGCACAGACCCTGGCGAGCGCGACGGGTCGAGCAGAGGCTCGTCGGCTCGCCAGCCACCTCGGAAACGTTCCGCGCGGCGGCCGACGCCGAACTCGAACAAGCGGAACCGGTGCCCGGCAACGAGTTCAAGGTCGAACTGACTCGGCGGACCATCGTCGCCACCCTGACCGCCCTTGCTGCAGGAGAGCCGCGATGACCGCCATCGAACCCCACGTCATCGGCACCGCGGTCACCCGCATCGACGGGCCTGCCAAGGTCACCGGCACCGCACCGTATGCCATCGAGTATCCCGTCGAGCGACCGCTGCACCTGTATCCGGTGCAGGCGACCATCGCCCGCGGTCGCATCACCGCGATGTACACCTCCAGCGCACAGGCCATCGACGGGGTCATCGACGTCTTCACTGTCTTCGATGCTCCGCAGCTGGCCGACACCTCCAACGGCAACCTGACCATCCTGCAGGACGATCAGGTGCACTATCGCGGTCAGCTGATCGGCGGTGTGATCGCCGAGAGCGCCGAAATAGCCCGGCACGCAGCCAGTCTCGTGCTCGTCCACTACGACGAGGTCGACCACCACACGGAACTGGATGCCGACGACCCGAAGTTGTATGCCCCGAAGAAGGTGAATGCCGGCTATCCGACCGACACCTCCGAAGGCGATGTCGAAGGCGCACTGGCCTCCGCGGAGGTCGTCGTTGACGAGACGTATACGACACCGTACGAGCACAACAACCCGATGGAACCGCATGCGTGTATCGCACTGTGGGAGAACGACGGTGGCCGCTTGACCCTGTACGACTCGACACAGGGCGTGCATGCGGTCCGCAAGGAGATGTCGAAGGTGTTCG
Organism: Mycolicibacterium sp. 120270; assembly: GCA_033741175.1. Taxonomy (GTDB): domain Bacteria; phylum Actinomycetota; class Actinomycetes; order Mycobacteriales; family Mycobacteriaceae; genus Mycobacterium. Next base: position 103,660 of record JAWQNE010000004.1, read on the forward strand.
GTCTCGACAAGGAGCGGATCCGCGTCATCGCCAAAAACGTCGGTGGCGGCTTCGGCTCCAAGGGTACGCCGCATTCGCACAATGTGCTTGCCGTGATCGCCGCCCAGCGTGCTCCGGGTCGGCCGGTGAAGTTGGCGATCACCCGACAGCAGATGTTCGACATCGTCGGCTACCGGCCGCCGACAATCCAGCACATCAGGCTCGGCGCGAAACGCGACGGAACCATCACCGCGATCAGCAACGACGTCATCGAGTCGACCGCAACGGTCAAGGAGTACGCCGAGCATACCGCGACACCGTCGCGCATGATGTACAGCGGCGCGAACCGCGCGACGTCGCACCGCCTCGCGAAACTCGATGTGCCGGTGCCGTTCTGGATGCGCGCACCTGGCGAGTGTCCCGGCATGTACGCCCTCGAGGTCGCGATGGACGAGCTCGCGGTCGCCTGCGGCATCGACCCGATCGAGCTGCGCATCCGCAACGAGCCCGACGTCGACCCCGAAACCGGTAACCCGTGGTCGGACCGCAGCCTCGTCGAGTGTCTGCAGACCGGCGCCGAACGGTTCGGCTGGGCACGGCGCGATCCGACGCCTGGAGTCCGCCGCGACGGCGAATGGCTCGTCGGCACGGGCGTCGCGTCGGCGGTGTACCCGGCGATGACCATGGCCGGCAACACGGCGCGCATCGAACTGGTCGCACCGGATCGCTATGCGGTGCAGATCGGCGCCGTCGACATCGGCACGGGGACGTGGACGGCGTTGTCGCAGATCGCCGCGGATGCCCTGGGCTGCGACCTTGCCCAGGTCGAACTGCAGATCGGCGACAGCGACCTGCCGCCGGCGTCAGTGGAGGGCGGCTCGTCGGGCATCAGCTCGTGGGGCCGGGCGATCGTCGCCGCCGCCGACGCCTTCCGGACGGAGCACGGCGGGCAGCCGGCCGTCGGCGCCGCATCAGCCGCCGAGGCGCCGAAGAACAAGGACTCCAAGAAGTACGCCATGTACTCGTTCGGAGCTCATTTCGCCGAAGTCCGCGTCAGCAGTTGCACGGGCGAGATCCGCATGTCGCGCATGCTGGGCGTGTTCTCGGTCGGACGGGCGATCAACCCGACCACGCTGCGCTCGCAGCTGATCGGCGGGATGACCATGGGGTTGTCCATGGCGCTGCACGAGGAGAGCGTCCGCGACCACCGCTTCGGACACGTCGTCACGCGTGATCTGGCGACTTATCACATCAGCTCGCACGCCGACATACCCGACATCGACGCGATCTGGCTGGACGGCGTCGACAAGCACGCCAACCCGATGGGCTCGCGGGGCGCGGGCGAGATCGGCATCGTCGGCTCGGCAGCGGCGATCGTCAACGCTGTCCATCACGCCACCGGGGTGCGGGTGCGAGACTTACCGGTGATGTGTGACGCACTACTGACCGCGTGAGCGAGGTCGACCACCTCGTCGACGAATGGGATCTGCGCGCCGACGGCGACGTGGTGCGTGGGCCTCGTTCCGTCGTGCTGGCGGTCCGAACGTCCGATGATGTCGCCGCGGTGCTCAAGATCGGTCACTCCGATCACGAGCACCTGGTGCTGCGGCGGTGGAACGGCGACGGTTCTGTGCGGCTGCTACGAGCCGACCCGCATCGACGGGCACTGCTGCTCGAGCGGCTGCGGCCGTCGACACTTGCAGATCTGTTCGACGTCGACGCGTGCGAGGCCATCGCAGCGTTGTTTCCCCGTCTGCATGTGCCTTCGATGCCGCAATTGCCTTCACTGCCTTCGCTTCTCGCGCAGTGGGCCGACGAGTTCGCCGCATTGCCGCGAAGCGCGGCGGTACCGCATCGCCTCGTCGAGCAGGCCGCCACACTGTGCCGCGACCTCGCCACGTCTGATGCCGACCGCGTACTGCACGGCGACCTGCACTACGGCCATGTGCACGCGGCCGATCGTGAACCGTGGCTTGCCATCTCGCCCAAGCCGCTCAACGGCGACCCGCACTACGAGGTGGCGCCGATGCTGTGGCACCGCTGGGACGAGATCACCGACAACGTCCGCTTCGGCGTGCAACGGCGGTTCTACGCGCTGGTCGATGCGGCCGGCTTCGACGAAGATCTGGCCCGCGCCTACGTCGTCATCCGCGTCGTCCGCGCGGGGATCACCGATCCTGACAACCTGACGAGGTATGTCGCGCTCGCCAAGGCTGTGCAGGACTGAGCGTTATCCGCTAGTTCGACCCTGAGTGAGGAAGTGCGGTTCAACCGCTGCACATCTGTGCCGTCCACTGAGCGCTCTCTGTCCGCGCTGTACGGACTACCAAATCGGCGGTCGCGAACATGCGACTGTCACGCTCGAGCCCCGCGACGGGCATCGCCGCCGCGCCCCGCATGACCAAGCCACCAAGATCAGCCGACGTCATGTGCGGCACAACGAGGAGTTTCGCTCGCCCTCGCCGACCGTCCACATACATCAGGCGCAGCCGCCTGCAGTCGCCCGACGCCACGCGGCGCGTGCTCGTGTTGACCAGCGTCTCGAGATCAAGCGGCCCCTCGGTGACGGGCCAGTTGATGCGGATGTCGACGACCTCGCCGAGCGGCTCATGAAGACCCTCGATCAGCCCGTACAGCTCCTGCGCCACCGAGTTCGAGTAGGGCCACCAGGCTCCGTCGATGTCACCGCCCAGCTTCTTCGCGAGGGTAAGCCTGACGGGTCGCGCCAACCGCCGCGAGCCCGTCAACCCATTCATTGGTGGCTTTGTTCGGTTGTTGGCTGATCCGAATCTGAGAAGACCGGTGACTGCACCGCGTCGTTCGAGCTGTCGCTCGTGGGCGTTTCATGCACGATGGGATGCGAAAACAGGTTGGATGAATCCATTAATCGAAGTCCTTAGAAGGAGTAGGGGCCGGGCTCTCGGCAAGTAGCCGGGCGACTTGAGGCCAGACTCCAGCGTACACGCACCCATGGGCAGTGCGCGAGCAGACGCATATGCACGCAAATTACGGCGTGTCGCGATGATTTTGCGTCTGCTCGCGGTGAAAAGTCAGCGCGATGTCAGCACTAGACCCGGATAGCCCTGCGCGGCAACGTCATCCAGCGATGTCCGATAGTTCCCGAACCCGCCGATGTACGGCATGAACACCCGCTTCTTGCCGTCGATGTTCGAGCCCAGGTACCACGACGACTGCGCCTTCGGGAACAGCGTCCGCTCGGCGACCTCGGCGACGTGCGCGCTCCACGCCTCCGCGGCATCGCGGCGCGGTTCGACCTCGGTTATCCCGCGACGGCCGATCTCGACCATCATCTCCACGGCCCAGTCGACCTGCACCTCGGCGTGCAGCACCATGTTCGCCAGCACCGACGGGCTGCCCGGCCCGCTGAAGCTGAACAGGTTCGGCAGCCGCGGCACCATCACCCCGAGGAACGTCACCGGCCCGTCGGCCCACAACTCCGACAGCCGGTGCCCGCCGGGACCCACCGGGTCGATGCGCGTCATCGCACCCGTCAGCGCATCGAAACCCGTCGCGAACACCAGCACATCGCAGTCGTAGGTCGTCTCGGTGGTCCGGACCCCGCCGGCGACAACCGCCTCGATCGGCTCGCGCCGCAGGTTCACCAGCCGCACGTTGTCGCGGTTGAACGTCGCGTAGTACCCCGCGTCCGTGCAGATGCGCTTCGCGCCGATCGGGTGGTCGGTGGGGATGAGATCCTCGGCGACGGCGGGGTCGTCGACGATCTCGCGGATACGGTCCTCGGCGAACTGCCGCGCAATGTCGTTGGCCGCCAACACCGATCCCTGGTCGGGGAACGTCTTGGAGAACAGCACGCCGCCGTCGCGCCAGCGCGCCCACATCGCCTCCAGCCGCTCCTCGGGATCGGCGTCGAGCGCGTTCTTGTGATACGTGCCGTGCGGTGTGCCCGCGCCCGCATACGCCGAGCGCTTCCTGCGCTCGGGATACTCCTGTCGGATGCGTTGCAGGTCCTCCTCGGTCCACGGATGGTTCGGCATCGGGATGGTGTAGTTGGGCGAGCGCTGGAACACCACCAGCGACTCGGCCTGCTCCGCGAGGATCGGCGTCACCTGGATGCCCGACGACCCCGTGCCGATCAACCCAATCCTCTTGCCCTGCAACGGCGGATCCTCGCGCGGCCAATCAGCGGTGTAATACACCTCGCCGTCGAAGTCGCCGAGCCCGGGGACCTCAGGCCGGTTCACCGCCGACAGACAACCCGTCGCGCACAGCAGGAAACGGCCGCGACGGCTCACCCCCGCCGACGTCTGCACCACCCATTCGCCTGCCACCTCGTCGAAGCGCGCGCTCAAGACTTCGGTGTTGAACGCGTAGTGCCGCCGCAGATCGAACCGGTCGGCGACATGGTCGAGGTACGCGAGGATCTCGGGCTGCGCGGCGAACCGCTCGGTCCACGTCCAGTCGTTCTGCAGGTCGTCGTCGAACGAGTAGGAGTAGTCCACACTTTCGACGTCGCAGCGCGCGCCGGGATAGCGGTTCCAGTACCAGGTGCCGCCGACGCTCGGCGCGGCCTCGATGCCCCGCACCGTCAACCCCGACGACACACACCGGTGCACCGCGTAGAGCCCGGCGAAGCCGGCCCCGATCACGATCACATCGGTGCTCACGCCGTCGCCTTCTCCTCAACACAGAGCAGTCGCCGCATGTCCGACCACAGCAGTTCCCGTGCGGCCGCCCCGGCACCGAAGTTCATCATCGTCAGGAACCCGTGAAACAGCCCCGGGTAATCGCGGTGCACCACAGGTACATTCGCCTTGCGTAAGCGCCAGGCATACGACACGCCTTCGGTCTGCAATACGTCGAAGCCGGCCGTCACGACGATCGCCGGCGGGAGGTCGCGATGTGACTCGGCCCGGGCAGGGGCCACCAGCCACTCCGGTGACGGCATCTTGTCGTTGAGGTACTCGCGCCAGTAGTACTGCATCGCGTCGCGGGTGTTGACGTATCCCGTCGAGTACTTGCGGTAGCTCTCGGTGTCGAAGAACGGCTCGATGGCCGGGTAGATCAGCACCTGCCCGGCGGGCGCCGGCGTGCCGTGCTCGCGGCACATGATTGCGGTGACCGCGGCCAGGTTGCCGCCTGCGCTGTCGCCTGCCGTCAGCATCCGCGACGGGTCGACGCCGACCTCGTCGGCGTGCTCGGCCAGCCAGCACCACGCAGCGAACATGTCCTCGGCTGCCGCCGGGGCGCGGTGCTCGGGCGCCAACCGGTAGTCCACCGACACCACCACCGACTCTGTGTATCGCGCCATCGCCCGGCAGAAGCCGTCGTGCGAGTCGATGTCGCACAGCACGAAGCCGCCGCCGTGGGCGAACACCACGGCGGGCCTGCCGCCGCGGGGTCCGTGCGGCTGGTAGATCCGCACCGTCAGGTCGCCGCCGGGGCCGGGGATCGAGCGGTCGTCGGCGCTGGCCACGTCGCCGAGGTTGGTGACGGCCAGCCGTCGCCCGGCCAGAAACGCGCGGGCCTCCGCGGCGGACATCTTCTCGACGGCGGGGAAGGCGTCGTTCGTGTCCTGCATGAACTTCCGCACGCCGTCATCCATGAACGGCAACGGTAGCCCACGATCACTGGCTACCATCAGCGAAAAGCGAGCCCGAGGAGGTCCGCGTGCGCGACCCCAACCTGCCGCCCGGCTTCGACTTCACCGACCCCGACATCTATGCGACACGGCTGCCAGTGGAGGAGTTCGCCGAGGTCCGCCGCGCTGCGCCGATCTGGTGGAACGAGCAGCCGCCCGACGTGGGCGGGTTCGGCGACGGCGGGTTCTGGGTGGTCAGCAAGCACCGCGACGTGCGCGAAGTGTCGCTGCGCAGCGACGTGTTCTCGTCGGCGAAGAAGTCCATCGTGCCGCGCTACAAGGTGACCGGCGGCGGCGGTCAGGTCGAGGCGGGCTCGCTGTCGCTGATCATGATGGACGATCCCGAGCACACGCGGCTGCGCAAGATCATCTCCCGCGGATTCACGCCTCGCGCTGTCGAGCGGCTGCGCGCCGAACTCAACGAACGCGCGCAGCGCATCGCGGAGGAGGCGGCGCGGCAGGGCTCGGGCGACTTCGTGCTGCAGGTCGCCGCCGAACTGCCGCTGCAGGCGATCGCCGAACTGCTCGGGGTGCCGCTCGAGGACCGCGGCAAGCTGTTCGACTGGACGAACCGGATGATCGGCGGCGACGACGACCCGGAGTTCGCCGACTACAACCCGCTGGAGTCGACAGGCGAATTGATCTGGTATGCCATGCAGTTGGCGGCGCGGAAGAAGGAGGAGCCGGGCGCGGACATCGTCAGCACGCTGATCGACTCCGAGGCCGACGGAAACCTGACCGAAGCCGAGTTCGGCATGTTCGTCGTGACGCTGACGGTCGCGGGCAACGAGACCACCCGCAACTCGATCACCCAGGGCATGATGGCGTTCACCGAATTTCCCGAGCAGTGGGAACTGTTCAAGGCGCAGCGGCCGAAGACCGCCGCCGACGAGATCATCCGCTGGGCCTCGCCGATCACCGCGTTTCAGCGCACCGCGCTCGTCGACACCGAACTCGGCGGCGTGCACATCAAGAAGGGTCAGCGGCTTGTGCTGTTCTACCGGTCGGCGAACTTCGACGAGGACGTCTTCGATGACCCGATGTCGTTCGACATCATGCGGGACCCCAACCCGCACTTGGGATTCGGCGGCACCGGCGCGCACTATTGCGTCGGCGCCAACCTCGCGCGGATGACGATCGACTTGATGTTCAACGCGATCGCCGACCACATCCCCGACCTGACACCCGTCGCGGCACCTGAGCGGCTTCGGCACAGCATGATCAACGGGATCAAGCACTGGCAGGTGGAATACCGCTGAATCGGGCGCCCAATCATGTACGAGTTTGGGCGCCGAAAAGCGCACACGGGTGAGTGCTCACGCCGGTTACAGCCTGTCGACGCCAGCATTGCCCGGCACACCTCAATCTAAAATAGTCCGAAAACGTTTAGCTAGACTCGCCACTATGCCAGCTTGAATCCACGTTAACACGATTTCCACGTCGTGAATTCATTCTGCATGCCTGCTGGCAGATGCGCGCTCGCCAATCTCCAAACTGCGTGCTCATGGCCAAATTATTTGTCGGCAGGCCTTTGCATTTCAACGGGGACCTCCGCCGCTGCGTCGCGGCATACTGCCGATCTCTTTTGGCCTCCTATTGTGAATTTACGCCAGAGCAAAAAGGCGTCTATTTGCGCACCAAATGTGAAATTCAAGATCGCTTTTTCACAGTCGAAAATCGCTCGACAAAATATGCAAAATCACGCCACAACAATGGCGTCGGTCTCACACTTGCGCTGACGGTCCTGCCCACCGGAGGTGCACCATGACATCGACAGACGACCTCGGCGTCGGTGGCGATACCGCGATCACCGACGATCCGTCGCCCAGAGACCACTCGTTCTTCGACATCGTGGGAGACATCGCGGACATGCTGGGTGGCGACGACTCGGCTGAGCCGGAGGGCGCGACCGACGCCCCGGTCACCCCGGCAGTCAGCGACCCGGGCCCGCCCTACCTCTTCGTCGACCTCTATCCGCTGGACCTCGGCCGTAACCCGCCGTGGTCGGTTCTCGTCAACACTCCGGGATACGTCGGCGCCATCGTCAAGGCGATGGAAGGCACCGGCTACAACGACGGGGGCTGGTTCAAGTCCAATTGGCCTGCGGTACGCGACGCCGGCGGAGATCGCTACTGTGACACCTGGTTCCGCGGCTCGTACCTGTTCCTGCGGTTCGCTTCGCCAGGCGCGGATCAGGCAGACGCGTATCTGCGCGCAATCGATGAAGCCGGCGGCTGGGACACCGGCGACCTCCTGCCGGTCATCGACGTCGAGCTCGGCGGCGCCAAGAACCCCAACCGAAAGGCAAGTGCGCAACAGGTCATCGATTGCACGACGGCCTGCGCCGAGCGGCTCAAAGAGCAGACGGGTAAGCGCGTGATGCTCTACGGACGCGGCGCGATGCGTGATCTGTCGATCACCGACCACATGGGCTGCGACGTTGTGTGGAATCCCGCCTACACGGCCACCATGGTGCGAAACGGCCTGCAGTCATGGGATCTCGACGACATCGTGTTGTGGCAGTACTGCGGCGACGGAACCGCGGCCTTCCCGAAACTGCCGCACAGCGTGCCTGGCTTCGGGCACGGCAAGGTCGACATCAGCGTCTACATCCAGGGCGCCGAGAAGCCCACTCTCGAGCGGCTCCGCGAGCGCCTCATCTCCTGACTCTCGCAGCGCTCACACCAGAGGCTCACACCAGAGAGGGAGCACACCATGGATCGTCTGAAATTCGTCATCCCCGACACCGGACAGGAATTCGACGCCGAGTTCATGGACGCCTTTCCGGTAGTGCTGAACGCCGAAGAGGCCGTCCTCGGGATCGCGGAGATGTTCACGGAGGCAGAACTGCTCGTCGCGCTCGGCGAGTTCTTCCCGATCGTCTCAGCGGTCATCGGGCAATGGTTCAGCCTCGGCGCCGGATACGCCGCCGGACGGGCTGCGGTGGCCAAGGAGAACATGCAGTCCGGCTTCTCCCGCGGAGTCGTGATGGGCGCCGACGGACGCAAACCCGAACTGTTGAGGGACTACTTCTGGAAGTTCTCGCCAGACCCGAACCCCTTCGATCAGGAGGCCGGCCGGATCGGTCAGACCGCCTACAACCAAGGCCTTGTCGCCGGGTTCCTGCAGGGGCAGGAACTCAGCAAGGACCAACGCGCATGGCTGTGGAAGGACCTCGGCCACCGCCTGGGTGACGAATCCTGGCGCGGCGACCCGGGCACCTGGACCGAGAGCGAGTGGATCGACTGGTACGTCACCGTCGCAGCCATTTTCCGCAGAGACCACCTCGAGTGAGTGCACCACCGCTGTCAGGAGGAACAGATGGACAACGAACTCTTCATCAACAACATGCTCGGCGAGATGATCGACCAGATCGTCAACGGCAGAGACTCATTGCCGCCCGATCAACAGAGCCAGCTCAAACCCGATGCACCCTTCAAGCAGGCGAATTTCTTCACCTGGTGCACGCCTGGCATTCCGGTTCAGGCAGAGGATTTCAGCTTCCTCAAGGGTCTGCGGAAGCCGCTCGATTACGCGCAGTGGAAAGACCTACCCGACGCCGAGAAGGAAGCGCGCCGGGGCGACGACACCTACGCGTTGACCGTGGCCATGGACAACTTCTCCACTCTCGTCGACACGGTGCCCAACAAGAGCGGCGTGGTGGACAGTCTCCAGGTGTGGGAGCCGCAAAACCGCATCTCGCACATCTACGAGGCGGCCCTGAAATTCAGCGAGGTCGCCGACAGCGTCGCCTCCGCCGATGCGCAGGCCCGGATCGACAAGATCCGCACCGACACGATCGAGACGGTGGAGAAAACGACGCCGACACCGGCGAAAAGTTCACCGAGCAACGCCCGTCCAAACTCGTCATGGCCTACAACAAATACGCCGCCGAGTACATGAATGCTCTCGAGGACTACATCAATCTGATGGGCGCCGCGGTGACCGGCAGCGCGACGGATGTGCAACGCGCTTCGATGCTCGGCCCGCAGAAATACAAGCAGGTCTCGGCCGCATATGACATGTGGCAATCGCAGGGCTACAAGACCCAATACGAGAAGATGATGGCCGATCTCGCGCAACTCGAGGGCATCAGCATGAGTCTTCTGAAGCGGGAGTACCTCGACATCTTCACGCGCAGTCGGCGGACGTCGCTGATCGACGGCGGCGACTACAGCGTGTCGCGGATTGTGCCTGCGGGCTTCTATGAATCCGGCGGGTGGACCCAATACTCGTTCTCATCGTCGAAGCTCAAGACGGTCGATACAAGCAAGACTCAGAAGTACAGCGGCGGCGCCCGCTACGGATTGTTCTTCGGCGGAAAAGGCAGCTACGAGAAGCTGGATGCGACCAACAGCATCGACTTCGAGGGCACCACAATGGAATTCGAGCTGACGCAGGTGCCGATAGTTCGCGCCTGGCTCCGCGAGGACTTCCTGCTCAGTCGGCAGTGGAGGGTCAAAGCCGGTGCGGCCGGTGCCGCCGTGCAGCCCGGTGAGCTGCTCAGCAACGGCAAGAGCGAAGCGCCGGAGGGCAAGCTTTTCGCGTACCCCACTGTCGTGCTGTTCGCGCGCAACATCAAGGTGACCAAGAGCACCTACGACAAGATCAGCACCGAGGCATCGAAGAAGACCGGCGGTCGGGCTGCCTTCAACCTCGGGCCGTTCTCACTTGGCTCGAAGGCTGACTACAACACCACCTCGAAGAACGTCGACGTCACGCAAGAGGACGACAAGATCGTCGTCCCCGGGATGCAGGTGATCGGCTTCCGCAACCACATCCTTCCGTTGTGCCCGGACCCTGATCCGGCCATCACGAACTGGATCTGACCGGTGCTGCCACTGATCCTGCAACATGTGCGGGAGCTGGTGGAGTTGCAGCTTGCCGCATCGGAAAGCAGCCGATACAAGATCATCACGCCGTTTCCACCGACCAGTCCGGACTTCGCGGATTTCGACGACGACGCGCTGACATTCGGCGATCCGCCGGAAACCGGAGACTCGGCGTCGCGGGACACCGTGCGCGCGTTCGAGTTCTTCAACCGCACCGACTACCTGTACTACGACTACAGCTACGGCATCCGGTCCGAGGATTACCGGCTGTCCTCGCTGTCCCGACGGTTTTTCAGCAACGCGGTACCGACCGCGGGAGATGCTGAGTTCGATGTCAATTTCAAAGAAAAGAAGGATGCGTTCGAGAGGCGCTATCTTCGTTCGACCGTCGGCGATCTCGGCAAGTACGACTTCCGGTACACCTCGCCGTCCGCCGTGTCGTGGTATGCGGAACGAATCGTGCTGCCCCCCGCCGAAGTACAGCGGATGAAGGACAAGACGATCGCCGTCTACCAAGACCTCGATGTGGGGGCCTCGGGTCTGGTAGACGCGTTGGTGGCAAGCATCGCCTCGATGCACTACCGCTCGGTGAGCTACGACCTGGGTTCATTCGACGTGATCAGGGAGTGGATGGATCCGCGCCTGCTGGAGCACCCGAACTGGGCCTTCCCGTCCGGGAACCGCCAGCTGTACGGCGAGGGCGACCCGGTATTCGCCAGCGATGCGGCACCGGTCAAACTCTGCTACGCCCAACGGTTCTACCTCCTACGTAACTGTCACGCAGAACAGGAGCCACCGAAGCCTCCGACCGGCGGGGTCACGGTGCGTGATCACCGCGACGACGTCGACCCGCGCCGCCGCACCCGAGACCGGCTGATCGCGCGCAAACTCGCCCCGTTCGACGAAGCCGCAACCGCGGCGATGATCACAGCCATGGCCAGTGCGACCGTCGTCCCGCCTGTCGCAGAGGTGTCCACAGTCGGAACGACAACTCCGGAAGCCAGGCCCGGTTTCGTGTGGGTGCCACCCACGGCGACGACGCCCGGTCACTGGGAACGCGAACGCGCACATCCGGATCCGCCGCCTGAACCCCCGCCACCGCCACCGCATCCACCGACGTACCGCATCGGCGCGCTGATGTGCAGGCAATTGGCGCCGCGTCCGGGCGAGATGGCAGTCGCGGGCACCGAGGAGCGCTCGGAGGTGCCGACCTGACTCATGCAACCCCGTAATCGCGGCCCCGGGGTTCCCGTATCCACAGCACGCCGTCGCCCGCTGTCGGACCGTCTGCGATCAGCGCGCGCTTGAGGATCTTGTTGGTCGCCGTCTGCGGCAGCGCGTCGTTGATGCGCACGTAACGCGGCCACACCTTCGGTGACAGGTCGGGTTGCGACGCGAGGAACTCCCCGAACTGCTTCGGCGACAACGCCGCCCCGTCGTTGAGCACGAGCGCCGCCATCACCTGGTCGCCGACGTGCTCGTCGGGCACCGCGTACACCGCGACGTGGTTGACCTGTGGCAGCCGCTGCAGGATCCGCTCGATCGGGCCCGCCGCGAGGTTCTCACCGTCCACCCGCATCCAGTCGGCGGTGCGGCCCGCAAGGTAGATCCAGCCGTCGGCGTCGCGGTACGCCAGATCGCCCGACCAGTACATGCCGTGCCGCATCCGCTCCGCAGTGGCGGCTTCGTCGTTGTAGTAGCCGGTGAACCCGCCGACCCCGTAGGTGTTGACGAGTTCACCGACCGCCTCGTCTAAATTGGCCAGCGCGCCGTGCTCGTCGAAAACCGCTGGCGCGCATTCGGTCACGGTGTCGGCGTGATACACGTTGACACCGGGATAGCCCTTGCCGATCGAACCGGGCGGGCAGCCGTCCTCACGCATCACGACGACGGCGAACTCGCTCGAGCCGAAACTGTCCACCACCTGACACCCGAACCGCCGCGCGAACTGCTCGACGTCTCGTTCGGTGGCCTCGTTGCCGAACGCCGCCCGCAGCGGGTTGTCGGCGTCGTCGGGCTTCTCGGGTGTGCCGAGGACCAGCGCCAACGGCTTGCCGACGTAGTTCATGTACGTCGCGCCGTAGTGGCGGATGTCCGGCAGGAACCGCGACGGCGAGAACTTCGCGGGCACCATCGCCGCACCGCACGCCAGCGCCACCGCCCAGCCCGCGGCCACCCCGTTGGAGTGGAACAGCGGCATCGACAGGTAGCAGACGTCGGCGGCGGTCAACGCGAACCGCTCGGCCAGGCTCGCCCCACACAACACCGCCATCGCATGGGCGAACCGCACCGCCTTCGGGTCACCGCTGGTGCCCGACGTGAACAACATCACGACGGGATCGACTCCCTCGACTTCCCGGTGCGGCACAAGCGGTTTCGCCGACGAGACGGCGCCGCGGTACTCAGCGCCGTCCACGTCGATGACCGTCGCGCCGCCGAGCTCGAGGCCGGCAAGCAGCGGCATGTGCTCGGCGTCAGCCAGCACGAGCTGGCAGTCCGATCGCCGGATGTCTGCGGCCAGCCCGTCTCCGCGTCGCGTCGTGTTGATGCCGCACAGCACGTATCCACCGAGCGCCGCCGCGGCCATCGCCCGCAGCATCGCAGGCGTATTGCCGAGCAGCGCACCGATATGCATGGGCCGCGACGGGTCCGCCCTTTCGATGATCGCCGACGCCTCGGCCGACGCCTCGGCCAGATGCTCGCGCCACGTCCACGACCGGTCACCGTGCAGCACCGCGATGCCGTCGTCGTCCATTCGCGACCGCAGCAACTGCTGCACGGTCTCAAACATCCGCGGGCCTGTACTTCAACAGCGTGACGCCCGCGTCGGGTACATCGACGAACACCGGCTCGACCCGCATCCCTATTCGGATGTCGTCGGGTTCGACCTCGACGAGTTCGGTGCTGACCCTCGGGCCGACGTCCCATTCGACGACGGCCAGCAGTTGCGGCACCTTGTCCGCCCACGGCGGGCCAGTCGGCCTCCGCGCGACGGTGTAGGTGTACAGCGAACCTGCGCCGTCGATCTCGCGCCACTCCAGGTCGTCGGCCAGCGTGCCCGGCGCCAGCGTGCGGGGGTAGAACACGTAGCGGCCCGTCGACGGCGAGTACTGGATCAGAATCTGGTGCTCGCGCAACGCATCCCAGTACGGCCGCGATACCGGCGTCGGCTCGGGCAGCGGCATGCTCATCGGTCACCGCCCAGGATCAACGCGACCTGCTCGCTCATGATGCCGCCGTTGCCGGTGACGAAAGCGTTATTGCAGTCGGGCACCTGCGCGTCGCCGGAGCGGCCCATGATCTGACGCGCGCCGTCGACGACGTGATGCATACCGCCTGCCATCCCGGCCTGCCCGTACGACAGTTGTCCGCCAGCGGTGTTGACCGGGAAGTCGCCGCGGAACGTCAGGTCGTGCTCGGTCAGCCATGTCATGCCCTCGCCCTTGCCGCAGAAGCCTGCGTCCTCGAGCGTCATCAGCACGGTGATCGTGTAGCAGTCGTAGATCGACGCCATGTCGACATCGGAGCGCTGCAGGCCCGCCATCGCGAAGGCCCGGTCGGCGGCGCGGGCGATCGGCGTGCGAATGAGATCGTCGGCGTAGGTGGGTGTCTTGAACCGGATGTGCTCGCCGAACCCCTTGATCCACACCGGGCGGTGACGGGATTTCCGCGCCACGTCCGCGTTCGCGATCAGCACACCGGCGCCGCCCTGCACCCGCATCACGGTTTCGAGCATGTGGATCGGGTCGGCGATCACCGGGCTGGCCAGCACGTCGTCGACGGTGATGGGCTTGCCGTGGAACACCGCGCCGGGGTGCGCGCACGCGTTCTCCCGTTGGTCCACCGCGATTCGCGCCAGAGCAGCTGCGTCGTAGCCGAACTCGTGGCCGTAGCGCTGCGCGATCTGTGCGTACGGGCCGTTCTGACCGACGTTGCCGTACGGGATCTCGAACTCCGCCTGCGGGGAACCGAACTCGTTGCTCGACGCCCCGTACCAGCTCAACGTGCGTCCCGGTTTCGCCGCCGACCGCGAAATCTCGGTCGAACCGGGCATCACGGCCAGCACGGCGTCGCACTGGCCCAGTTCGACGGCGGCCGCGGCCCGCCACACCATGCCCGCCGCCGTCGCGCCACCCAGGTCGACCCGGTCGCCGAAGTCGAGCGGCAGGCCAAGGTATTCCGAAAGCGTGGCGGGCGCGAACAACGTCGATTCGGCGATGCCGTGCGTCGAAAGGCCGTTGACCACAGCGGGATCCACTCCCGCGTCATCGATCACCATCTTCGCCAGCCGCGCGTACTGATCGAGCGTGAACGACGGCGGCGCGGTCTGCTTCTTCTCGGCGGGCAGTTCCGCGATCCCGATGATGGCCGCTTCGCCGCGCAGGCCCGTCACGTCGCACTCCGCCACGGCAGGGCGACGGTCGCGGTGCCGGGCATCAGCACGTCGTCACCGCGCTTGCAGAAGATGTCGACATCGACCAGGCCGTCATCCCGCTTGCCCGTGACGGTGCCGCCGAACGTCAGCTCCTGGCCCGGCAGCGCGATCGCGCGGTTCTGCACCGAGAACGCCACCAACCGCCCGTCGCCGCCGATCCAGTCGGTCAGGGCGCGCGACAGCAGCGCCGCCTGCAGCGGGCCCTGCACGAGCACGTTGTCGTAGCCCTCGCGATCGCGGGCCCATTCCTTGTCGTAGTGGATGCGATGGCCGTTGTAGGTGGCGGCGCTGAAGAAGAACATCTGGGTCTCGTCGACGGTCACGGTCAGCGCGGGGACCGCGTCGCCGGTCTCGACGTCCTCGAAATAGGGGCTCATGCGGGCCTGGCGATCATCGACGTGGTGGCTTCGGCGAGCAGTTCACGGTGCTGGTTGCGGTACTCGGCGCGCCAGGTCACGAGCACGAATCTCCCTGATCGCCCTTCCTTTTCGACAATGGAGTCGACGGTGCGCGTCATCTCCACCTCGTCGCCGTGGTACGCGGGCAGGTGGAACGTGGTGCTCTCGCCGCCGGCCATCCGCCGCGGCGCGCGCGGGAACGCCATGCTGCCGGTCACCGCACCCGATGAGCCGTCGGGCCGCAGATCGCTCAGCTTGGCCACGCCGAGGATCGCGTACTGCAGATACAGCGGCGGACATATGATGTCGCGGTAGCCGTGCCGCCGCGCGTAGTCGGGATCGAACCACAGCGGGTTGTGGTCGCCGACCGCCGCGGCCCACCGCTGCCAGTCACGCCGATACACCTCGCCGGTCGCGACGGCGACGACCTGACCGATCTTCTCCGCCGATTCCGGATCGATGAGGCTGTCGGCCGTCACCAATTCATCTCCTCCTCAAGCCATTTCGCGGCGATGTCGGCGCCGCCGCCGAGCGTGGACAGGATGCGCGCGCGTTCGGAGTACTTGTGCAACCCGGTGTCGACGACGTAGCCCATCCCGCCGTGCAGTTGGTGCGCGTCGAGCGTGACCTTCTTGACCTCTGCCGCCCGCATGCGGGCGATCGCGGTCTCGCGGGTTGCCACGGCGCCCCGTCCTAGGCGGAAGACCGCCGACTGCGCAGCGAGTCGGGCGGCGGCCAGCGCGATGTGCATGTCGGCGACGATGTGCTGCGCGGCCTGGAACGACGCGATCGGCCTGCCGAACTGCTCGCGCATCCTCGTGTAGTCGACCGTGCGGTCCAGCGCAGCCTCGCCAACGCCGACAAGGTCCAGACAGTCAAGCGCCACAACGGCGTTCGCGATGCGGCGCAGCTGCTCGGCGTCGACCGGTTTCGGCTCCACAGCCACCTCGTCGAAGCGGACGGTGAAGGCGGGAAAGCCACCCATCGCCGCAACGGGTTCGATGGTCAGCCCTGGTGCGGTGGCGTCGACGGCCGCGACGCCCGCGCCGGTGGATACCACGATCACGTCGGCCTGATCGGCGTCGGCGACGAACTCCGCGACACCGGCGACTCCCTGTGACGCGTCGCGCGCATCGAACAACGCGATGGTGCCGCGTGCCTCTCCCGAAGTGAGCCGCGGCAGCCAGGCGGTCCCCACCCCGAGCCAGTCGATGGCCAGCGCCGTGTAGAGCGTGCTCTGAACCACCCTCGGGCACAACGCTCTTCCCGCTTCGACACAGAACAGGCCGACATCCGTCAGGCTCCCGTCGACAGGCAGGCCGAGCACACCGGCGTCGGCCAGTGCCTTCCACTGCGCGTCGGGATCGAGTTCGGCGGCCAGCACGCTGCGGCACATCGCGGCCAGATCGCGCTGGTCCTGATCCAGGATCGCCCGCATCGCGTCACCGACCGTAGGAGGGCATCTTGTGACCGCGTTGTGCGATGACGTCGCGCAGGACTTCGTTGGTGCCACCGCCGAACCGCATCAGCGGCGAGACCCGGTACAGCCGTTCGAAGAAGTTGCCGACCCGAAGACCGTCGGGTCCGAGCACGTCGATGGCGAGGTCGGCGATCCGCTGCCGCAGTTCGGAGGTGAAGATCTTCTCGACGCTGACCTCGACGCTGGGTATGCGGCCGCTGTCGAGCATCGAGGCGGCTTCCAGACCCATCAGCCGTGCGACCTCGACATCGGCCTCGACCTGCGCGATGCGGCGACGGAACACGGGACCGGGATCTCCGGCCATGGCGATCAGGTCGTCCAGCGCACGCCGCAGATCGCCCGCGTTGGTCAGCGCGCCGCGTTCGAGGTCCAGCGCGCCGGTGATGTAGGTCCAACCGGCGTTGACCTCACCGATCAGGTTGGTCAGCGGTACGCGCACGTCGTTGAAGAACGTCTCGTTGGTGCGGTATCCGGACCAGGCGTAGAGCGGGTGGATGGTGACGCCTGGGGTGTGGACGGGAACGGCGATCACCGAGATGCCGCGGTGCTTCGGTGCATCGGGATCGGTTCGCACACAGAGCCATTCGTGGGTGGAGCGCTGCGCACCGCTGTTCCAGATCTTGGACCCGTTGATCACCCACTCGTCGCCGTCGCGGACCGCGCGGGTGCGCAGGCCGGCCAGGTCGGTGCCCGCGTTGGGCTCCGAGTAGCCGAGTGCGAACACGATCTCGCCGCGCGCGATGCCGGGCAGGAACTCCTTCTTGTTCTGCTCGGTGCCGTGCCGCATGATCATCGGCGCGATCGAGGTGACGGTGAGGTCGGGACCGGGCACGCCGGCGTACTCGAACTCGGTCATCAGCAGGTGCTGATAGATCGGGCCGAGGCCGAGACCGCCGTACTCCTGCGGCCAGTTCAGCCCGAACCAGCCCTTCTCGCCGATCTTGCGACGGAAGGCGGTCAGTTCACCGCCCTGGTATTCGAGGCCGTGTTCGGCCATCTCGGCGCGCAGCGCAGGCGTGACGTTCTCGTCGAGGAACTGCCGTACTTCTTGGACCCATGCGCGCTGAGCGTCGTCGAGCTCGAAGTCCACGCAGGCGACACTATCGAGAAGTTGTCTACTCGGAGGGCGAAACAAGTCACTTCTGTCACAAGAACAGAGGGGTGGTGGACTCCAGAAAGCGATATCGCATGTGATGCCCCTGGGCGACGACCTGCGGATGCATCACATGCGGCGTCACAATTTGGAGGCGACCACGTATCCCCGCTTGTGACTGGTGTGACTCGAATTTTGGCGTCGAAGACAGGTGCGCGGCCGCGTTACCGTCAAGAGGTGGACCACCAGTACACCTACCGCCTGGAGTGGTCTTCGGATACGCATACATACATCGGCCGGTGCCTGGAGATTGAAGGCCTCATCGTCGTCGCTCCGACGGCGCGCAAAGCGCTGGAGCGCATTGAAGAAGAGGTCGAGAGATACCTTCGGCAGTGTGAGGAGTTCAGCGATCCTCCGCCAAAACCGTTGTCCGAGCGGAACTTCAGCGGCCGCTTCATGGTCCGGACGTCACACGCGTTGCACGCGAGGATGGCGATGGAGGCCATCGAGCAGGGCGTGTCGCTCAACCAATGGATCGTGCAGAAGCTCGTCGACCGCAAACCGAGCCTGGACTGGTAGCCGTCAGCTGATCGCCCCGTTGATCATCGGCGTGGCGATCATCCCCTTCTCCACACCCCATTTGGTGGCGATGGCCTTGTACTCGCCGCTGGAGATGACGTGCTCCATCGCCTGCCGCAACGATTCGCCCAGCGGCGAGCCCTTCTGCACCGGCCAGCCGTACGGCGCCGTGTCGAAGATCTCACCCGCGGGTTCCAGTGCACCGTTGCTGCCCTTGATCGCGAAACCGGTCACCGGCGAATCCGCTGACATCGCGTCGATCTCGCCGTTGATCAGCGCCGCGGTGAGCTCGTCCTGGCGCGGATAGACAACGGCCTGCACCGGCGGCAGACCCGCGGCGACGCACTGGTCGCTCTTGGCCGGGATCTCGACGGTTTCATGCGTGGACCCCGGCGTCATGCCGATCCGAAGTCCGCACGCCGCGTTCGGGTCGACGCCCGACCCGGCGCGTTGCGCCCACAGCGTTCCCGCCTCGAAATACGTCACGAAGTCGACCAGTTCCTGGCGCTCCAGCGTGTCGGTGAACGACGACATGCCGACGTTGATCTCTCCGCGCTGCACGGTCGGGATGATGTCTTCGAACAGGAACTCGCGATACTCGGGCACGAGGCCGAGCGTCCTCGCCACCGCATTGATCAGGTCCACGTCGAAGCCGACGATGTCGCCCGCCGAGTTCTTGAATTCGTTTGGCGCATAAGGCACATTCACGCCGACGGTGAGCCGTCCGCTGTCCCTGATCTCCGGCGGCAGGGTGGCCGCGATCGCCGGTACGACGCCGCCCGGTTCCCCCTCCGGGCCAGGTGTTGCCGCCACCGACGTCGGCCCCGATCCGCCGCCGTGGCCGCCGCCCCAGATCTGCCACGCGCCGAACACCAGCGCCGCACCCACCAATACCGCCGCACCGAGGATCGGCAGTGTGCGCGCGGATATGCCTGCGCCCGAACTCGTTTTGGCACGACCCTTCGAATGCCGTCCCGAGCGGCCCGTCGTGCGCACCGGAACGTTGAGGGCCTGACGCGCGGCGGCGGCCAACTCGCCCGCAGTCTGATAGCGCTTGGCAGGCTTCTTCGACATGCCCTTGGCGATGACGTCGTCGAAGGCGGCCAGCCTCGGGTCGACGACCGACGGCTTCGGCGCGGGCGCGCTGATGTGTTTGGCGATCTGCTCTTCGAGGCTGTCGACGGGATACGGCCGCGAACCCGTCAGGCATTCGTAGAGGACACACGTCAGCGCATAAACATCCGAGCGCGGATCGATCTCGCCGCCCTCGAACCGCTCGGGCGACATGTAGGCCATCGTGCCCAGGGTGCTGCCCGCCGTCGTCAACCCCTGTTGGCCCGCGGTGCGCGCCAACCCGAAGTCGATCAGGTACGCGAAATCGTTCTTGGTCACCAGGATGTTCGACGGCTTGACGTCGCGGTGGATCAGGCCGAGGTCGTGCGCAGCGTCCAGGGCCGCGGCGACCTGCTCGATGATCGACACCGCCAGCGCGGGCTTCAGCGGCTTCTTGTTGTCATCCTCGCCGAGCATGGCGGACAGGTTGCGGCCGTCGATCAGCCGCATGTCCAGGTAGAGGCGGTCGTCGATCTCACCGAAGCCGTGGATCGGCACCACATGGGGTTCGTTGATGCCCGCGGCGGCCTGCGACTCGCGCCGGAACCGCTGCTGGAAGACGGTGTCCTTGGCCAAATGCGGGGGCAACACCTTGAGCGCCACGACACGGTCGGTCCGGGTATCGAAGGCCCTGTAGACCTCACCCATTCCGCCCCGGCCGATCAGGTCCTGGAGCTCGTACTGCCCGAATGGTGTCCCATCCACCCGCGTTTACTCCTCGGCACGCGAACCCGCGCTGATGTGTCGATAAAAGCTACACCAGGTTTGCCGAGATTGTCTGTGCGTGCGCAAATACCGTTCGTGAAGCTGCCTACCGCGTTCCGTACTGCAGCGCGGGCTCGTCGGAGTCGACGCCGCCGTTGCTGAGAATCCTCAGCCGGTCCGGGCGGACCTCGTAGCGGGCGCCGTCGGTCGGGTTGACGGCGTCGAATCCGCTGCCGTTCGGCGTGGCGTTGTTGAGCTGGATGTTCGCCCCGTCGCGCAGACGCTCGCCCCGGTACTGGTAGGTCCCCGGCGACGTCTCACAGATGATCGCCATCGAAAGCGATGTCTCGATCGCCGCCACCGGTGTGGCGCCGGGGTCGCAGCGCGTCGTGTGCCCGATGAAGCCCTGGCCGTCCATCCCCGTCATGCCGGCCAACGGCGCGGCACTCGTCGTCGGAGACGACGGCGTCGTGGTGGTCGTCGTCGTGGTCTCGTCCGACGGCGCCGTGGTGGTCACCGTCGTCGTCCTCGGCGGCGGGGCCGCCAGTTGCGTCCGCCGCGTTGTATCCGTGTCGCCGCCGCCCCACATCAGAATCGTGGCGAGGATCGCCGCTACGCCGAACAGCGCGACCGTCGCCGCGACCAGCGCCACCCGCGTGCGTCCGAACCGGCGCTTGCGCTCATCAGGCGGCGGCACCGGCGTCGGCGCGTGCACCGCGGGCGGATACGGCGTGTAACCGGTCCCGGACGGGTTCTCGTAGACCGACGTGAACTGCCTGGTGCTCGCCGGCGGACTGGGGGCCGGAAGCGGTGGGCGCGGCGGCAGCGCCGAACCCGCCGCCGCCGTCGCCGCCTTGGCCAGCGCACCGGCCGTGGGATAGCGGTCCGACGGCTGTTTCGCCATCCCCTTGGTGATCACATCGTCGAACGCCCGCGAAATGCCGGGCCGCATCATGCTCGGCCGCGGCGGCGGCGAGAACATGTGCGCCGACATCAGCTGTCGCAAATCCCCGCCGGTCTCGAAAGGCGCCCTACCCGTGAGGCATTCGTACAGCAGACACGTCAAAGAGTAGATATCGGCAGCGGGCCCGACCTGGCCGCCGGCAAACCTTTCGGCGGCCATGTACGCGCACGACCCGATGATCAGCCCCGTCGACGTCACGCTCGCATCGCCACCCGCATGCGCGATCCCGAAGTCCACCAGGTACGCGAAGTCCTCCGGCGTCAGCAGCACGTTCTCCGGTTTGATGTCGCGGTGCACCAGCTTGTCGGCATGCGCGGCATCCAGGGCCGCCGCCACCTGCGAGATGATCGACGCCGCGCGTTTGGGCTCCAACGGCCCGTTGGCCCGCAGCTCCTCCTTCAGGCTGGCGCCCTCGACCAGGCGCATGTCGATGTAGAGCGTGCCGTCGATCTCCCCGAAGTCGTGCACAGGGATGACGTGCGGTTCCTGCAGGCGCGCCGCCACCCGCGACTCGCGCCGAAACCGCTCCTGATAGCTCTTGTCAGCGGCCATCTCGGGGCGCAGCAGCTTGACCGCCACCATGCGCTCCCTGACCGTGTCATATGCGCGGTAGACCTCGCCCATGCCGCCGACACCGATCAACGACTGCAGCTCATAAGGTCCGAACTTCGACCCCAGCCGTGAAGTGCCCTGCGGGGAGGCCATCCGTAATCCTTTCCGTCCCTTCGCACGTCGTCGACCGACACATGTGGTCAACGTGCGACTTCTGCTCTTGTTCCCGCATCGGGCGTTCGCTTAACGCATTCGTCAGCCGGGCAACCCGGCGCGGACATGTGTTCCCCCGACAGAACGCGATGCGATTAGGGGCGCAACAACCCCGATACGTCATACGGTAGCGCCATGACAGACCAGTCGCCCGCAGTCACCACCGCGCACCCGCCCGACACACTGCTTCGCATGATGAACCCCGTCCTCAAGTTCGTGCTGGGCACGCCGCTTGCCGGCCCTCTGGGCAAACGGCTGATGGTGCTGAATTTCACGGGCCGCAAGAGCGGTCGTCAGATCTCGATACCGGTCAGCGCGCATCGTCTCGATGATGCGCTTTACGCGCTGGCCAACGCCGGTTGGACGGCGAACTTCACAGAAGGCGCCGACGTCAACGTGCGTCACGCCGGGAAGACGGTGCCGATGCGTGGCGAACTCATCCGCGATCCGGCGACCGTCGCTGACCTGTCTCACCGCGTCGCGCAGGCCTACGGCGCAAAGACCGCACAGCAGATGATGGGCCTCAAGTTCCGCGACAACACCGTGCCCAGCGTCGAGGACTTCACCGAAGCCGCCCAGCGCGAGAAGCTTCGCGCCGTCAAGCTGACCCCCGTCTAGTACGTCCCTAGTACGTCGCGGCGGCCAGTTGGAGGATCTCAGAGCGGTCGGCCCGCAACAGATACCCCGCGCGGATCGCCGCGTCGAGCGACTCGGTGAACCGTGCGATGTACTCGTTCTTGCCGCCGGGATACAGCCGGTCGCGGGTGGCCTCGTCGAACCGCTCACCCGAGCCGAACAGCAGCGACATCGGGTTGTCGTCGTTGCCGCCGCCAGAAGTGCGCGCGATCGGCACCTCGACCCACGGCGTACGCACCCCGCCCGTCACGATTCCGTGCTCGTCGACGAGCAGTGACGGCGGCCGCCCGTCGTCGGTGTCCAGCCGCGGTGCGCTCGGCGGCGTGGTGCCGGTGCGCACCCACGCGTGCAGTCCGGCGATCGCGGCCTGCAACACATAGTGGTGCTGCGGTCCGAAGTTGAACGGCTGCTTCAGCTGCTGGCCCATCAGCTCGGTGCTGGGCGCATAGCCCGCCGCGAGCGCCTCGATCGGCGCCGATCCGGTGTCGATGAAGCCCACCTTGATCGTGTAGGCGTCGGCGTGCGCCGTGCCCGCGATCTCCCACGTCCGCAGTCGCTCGTTGTCGGGCTGGCGTGCCGAGTAGTAGCCGGGCAGTATCGCGCCGACGATGTCGGTCTCGGTGATCACGTTCATCACCGGCACGCGCAGGTCGTCGCGGAACGGCGACGGGTCGAGCTGATGGCCGTTCTCCAGCAGTGCCAGGATCGACGCGCCGTCCAGCGGCGCGGCGCCGCCGAAGCGCGAGTGCACCAGGAACCCGTCGAAGACGCGGGCCAGTTGATCGATGTGGTTGATGTAGGTCGTCAGGAACATCGCGGACTGCGACTCGCCGAACGCCACCACGAACTCCGGCGTCAACCGGCCGAGCAACTCGGCGGGCGCCTCCCTGACCAGCCGGCCGACCTGGCTGAAGATGTCGAACGAGTACGTGTCGCCCGGATGGTTCAGCGCCGAATACCGCTGCGGGTTCTGCCTTTTCAGCGAGAAGTCGCCGACGAGCGTGTCGCCGCCGCCTTGCACGCCGACCGCCTGCGCCGATACCCCGACGTACGCGTAGCCCTCCCGCACGATCTCGCGGTGCGCCATCAACCAGACCGCGGGTGCGTCGACGCCGCCGCTGACGTTCAGCCATTCGACGATGGTGGTGCCGTTGAACTTCGTGACGTCGGTCGGTGTCATCGCCACGACGCGCGTCGTGTACTCCGCATCGTCGAGCGCGCCCTCGCCCGCGTACGACGACGCGGTTCCCGACACGAAGAACTCCGTCGCGGTGTAACCGACGTCGGAGATGTCGTATCCGCCGATGATGAAATTCGGCTTGCCCTCTACAGGCGTCACGGATGGCATGGCGACGACACTAGTCATCGGGCGATACTGAGCCGATGCCGGATCTCAACGTGCTGGGCACTCCGATGGAGTCGTGCGGATCGGACCCGGTGACCGGGTTCTACCGCGACGGCTGCTGCACCTCGGGGCCCGAGGACATCGGCCTGCACACCATCTGCGCGGTGATGACCGCGGAATTCCTCGAACATCAGGGCTCGATCGGCAACGACCTCACGACCCCGCGGCCGGAGTTCCGCTTTCCCGGCCTGATCCCCGGCGACCGCTGGTGCGTCACCGCCGCGAACTGGCTACGGGCCTACCACGATGGTCGCGCCGCGCCGGTGGTGATGGCGTCGACGCATGAGCGCACGCTCGAGGTGGTGCCGCTGGAAGCGCTGGCCGAGCACGCCGTCGACGTGCCCGACGACCCCGGCGACCTCTGACCCGCTTACAGGACCGAGCGATGCCGGGCCCGCTTCGCCTTGTACATCGCGATGTCGGCGTCGCGCAAGATCTCTTCCGCTCGCCGCGCATCGTCGCGGTCCACCTCGACGACGCCGACGCTGGCACGGATCGAAACCTGAGCCGTGCCGATATCGGCTGGCTCGGCGAGGCGGTCCAGCAGTCGGCTCAGCCACTCATCGAGTTCGCGGCGGGTGATTTCGCCGTGGAGAAGGATGACGAACTCGTCGCCGCCGTGCCGGGCGACGACATCGGCTGGGCCGACGGACTGGCGCAATCGGACGGCAGCGGCTTTGAGCAGCTCGTCTCCTGCGTCGTGTCCCATGGTGTCGTTCGTCGTCTTGAGGTCGTCGAGATCGATGAACAGAACCGCACGAAGCGGTCGACGACCGGTCGACGCAACAGCCTCGGCGATTCTGCGCAGGACGACAGTGCGGTTCGGAAGTCCGGTGAGCGGGTCGTGATGGGCCTGGTGAATCAAGCTGTCGAGATCGTGACGCTGAGCGGTGATATCGGAGAAGGACACCAGCAGATCAGACAAGGGATCGTCCGGGTCGATGAGGCCACCGCTGGTGAGCAGCCAGCGACGCTCCCCGTTGGGCAGATCGACACCGTAGATCTCCCTGCTGAAGTGCCCGCGGCGAAACGCCAGCGCGACCGGATGGATCTCCGTCGGCACCCGGGTGCCGTCGACGTAGTAGCACTGCGCCGAGGCCAGCTCCGTGAACAACTCCGCAGCATCGAGCGGATACTCGAAGCCGTAGATCCGCACCGCCGCGGGATTGACGTACTTGACGCGGCCGGTGTGCTCGATCACGATGACGCCCTCGTCCAGCATGTGGACGATCGTTTCGAAGTCGGGCCGGCGGACGTTCCGCGCCACCATGTCGCGGCGAAGGACGCTGGGGGCCTGGTGAGGTTGACTCATCCCCAGCACCCCTTGCCGACCCTGGAAAAAAGATTTGCTCTCCTATTAGTTAGCGCATCCATCGCTATATTCACAACGTTAACCAATCCATCGGCGCGCCCGACTGCTTGAGCATGCATCGCACCAGAATATTTGACGTACCCGCATATCGCGACCGCATCTTCCTGAGAATTCTTCCCGATCCAATGGGAGATTTGGATGTATCTCTTGACATACGGCAGCAGTCGTAGCAACGGATTAAGAGTTTGCACAATCAACAGCCTCTTCCCGTTCGCCCCTATCGTGGAGTTATCTTTTTCCTACGACGGGTCACTTCGCTGATGGTGCTGGCTGCCACCTGCGTCGCCCTGGTGCAGTGCGGCCATCCCCCTGCGGATGAGCAGACCCCAGAGCCACCTCCAGTCACCACGACCTGGCCCACGCGCGCGGCGGCCCCGCCTTCGACCAGCACGCCGACCAAGCCCTCACCGGCCGCTGTCCACACCGTCACCGCCGCCGAGCTGGGCGCGACGTGGAAGCCCGACTGCCCCGTCGGGCCCGGGCAGCTGCGCCGGGTCGAGGTGAACTACCTCGGCTTCGACGGGCAGACCCGCCGCGGCGAGCTCGTCGTCAACCAGGACGTCGTCGCCGATGTCATCGCGATCTTCGGCCAGCTCTACGAGCTCGGCTATCCGATCGCCAAGATGCGCCCGGTCGCCGTCTATCCCGGCGCCGAGGACGAGCTGTCGATGCAGGACAACAACACCTCGGCGTTCAACTGCCGACTGCTGCCGTCCGGACGCGGCTGGTCACTGCACGCCCACGGCCGGGCGATCGACGTCAATCCGCTGATCAATCCATACATCGACAGCGAGGGCAACATCGAACCCAGGACTGCGGAACCCTACGTCGACCGCAACCGCACCGAGCCGGGCATGTTGCACGCAGGCGATCCCGCCGTGCGCGCGTTCACCGATCGCGGTTGGCGCTGGGGCGGTAACTGGCGCAGCCCCAAGGACTATCAGCATTTCGAGCGCGCCTAGCGCTCACACCTCAGCGCGTCGGATACATCGGCTGCGGGTCGTGGAACCGGTTGATGATCGGGATCCGCTCGATGATCTTGTCGCGCAACCGTGGTTCCGGCTGCACCGCGGGAACCTGCGGCGCCGGCGGCGTATAGGCGGGCGCAGGCGGGGTGTAGGCGGGCGCAGGCGGGGTGTAGGCGGGCGCCGGTGGGGTGTATGCCGGGACGGGCGCCACATATTCCGGTGCAGGCGGGGTGGCCGCGGGCGGCACCCAGTTGTCGGGCATTTGCGCGGCGGGCGGCCCGGCATCGGGGATCGCGGCGGGCGCGGGCGGTGCGGCCGCGATCGTCTGCGCGACCGGCGGCGCCTCGGGCGGCGGCGCAGGCTTCACGACGGGTTTCGGCGCGGGCGCGGCCGGCCGCTTCTCGGGCTTCGGCGCGATCAGGCCGGCCTTGGTCTCCGAACTGACCTTGCCCTGCCTCAGCGTCTGACCCGTCGCGTTGGCGTTCTTGGTCTCCGACGGCGAGTCCGATGTCGCCTGCAGGCCCAGCACCACGGACAGCGAGATGACGAGGGTGACGGCAGCGGCCACGACGACCGACGTCAGCACCCCGGTCCGCGACATCCCGCGCAGGCCGGTCAACAAGCCGGGCCGACCGCCCATGCTGTTGACCGCCATCGCCGACGCGACCGCGGCGCCGCGCGCCATCGCCATGTCCGCTTCGGCCGAGGAGATCACCGGGGCGGCCGCCACCGCGTCCATCGAGGCCACGACGGGGTCCAAATCGGCCGAGCCGACGAGGAAGATGACGTCCAGCTGGCGATCGTTCAGGTCGAGCGCGATGACGCTGGCGGCCAGCTCGATGTCGCGACCGGCGAGCATGTCCTGCGGCTCAGCGGTGACTCCGTCGGCCGTCACCAGGGCGACCAGCGTGGCGTCGGGTTCGAACACACAGACGGCGACGTCCTCGTATCCCGAGATCGCCGAGATCCCGCTTGCCAGGGCCTCGGCGGCCTCGGGCTCCGACACCGCGATGGCGTTGTCAACCCCGCGCGCCTGGAGTGCCTCGAGGATCGCACCCGCCACCGTCTCGGCGGCGGGCGTCCAAGTCACACCGGCGGCGTGCACACCGTTCTCGACCACCGCCTCATTGGCGTCCAGCAACACGGTGAGCAGGGCTTCTGCGTCGAATTCGGCGCCGTCCACGAGGTCGAGAGCACCACGGTCGACGGCGTCACCGTCACCGGTCACCCCTTCGACGAGCACCCATCGGACGGCCGTCGCGGTGACCGACAGGCCGAGCACGAGGTCCATTTGCTATCCCCCTATGCCTTTCATCCGGGTTGAGACTACCGTCGTGGCCTGTCAAAGGACATTCGCCGAGTCCAAGACACCGCTCGGGCTCACAGGAACCAGGCAGGCCGAGGACACCATGACAGCGACCACACCCGACACCCGCCCGACGGGTCAGATGCTCATCGCCGGCCGACCCGTGCGGGGTTCTGGACACCCGATCCGGGCTTTCGACCCCGCCGCAGGCCGCGAACTCGAGCCCGCCTACGCCTACGGCGACGCATCCGACGTGGAGGCCGCCTGCGCGGCCGCAGCAGCGGGCTTCGCCGGGTACCGGGCCACCACCGCAGAACAACGCGCCCAGTTCCTCGAAGCCACCGCCGACAACATCGAGGCCGTCAAGGACGCCGTCGCCGAGCGCGCCGTCGCCGAGAGCGGCCTCCCCCAGGCCCGGCTCACCGGCGAGGTCGGCCGCACCACCGGACAACTGCGGCTGTTTGCCGACGTGCTGCGCGAAGGCAGCTGGAACGGCGCCCGCATCGATCCGGCACTGCCCGACCGAACGCCGTTGCCCCGCCCTGACATTCGCCAGCGCTCGATACCGCTCGGCCCGGTCGCCGTCTTCGGCGCCAGCAACTTTCCGTTGGCCTTCTCGGTGGCAGGCGGTGACACCGCGTCGGCGCTCGCCGCGGGCTGTCCGGTCATCGTCAAGGCCCATGACGCCCACCCCGGCACCTCGGAGATCGTCGGCCGCGCCATCACCGACGCCGTCGCCGCCTGTGGTCTGCCCGCGGGCACGTTCTCACTGCTCTACGGATTCGGCCCCGAACTCGGCGTCACGCTGGTCACCGACCCGCGCGTCAAGGCCGTCGGGTTTACCGGATCCCGTTCCGGCGGAATGGCACTCGTCGCGGCGGCGGCCGGTCGGCCCGAGCCGATCCCGGTCTACGCCGAGATGAGCTCCATCAACCCGGTGTTCCTGCTCAACGGCGCGCTCACCAGTCGCGGCGCCGACCTCGGTCGCGCATTCGTCGGCTCCCTGACACTGGGCTCCGGTCAGTACTGCACGAACCCCGGTCTCGTGATCGCGGTCGACGGCCCCGGCCTCGACGCGTTCATCGACGCGGCCCGTGCCGCGATCGCAGAGGCGCCGGCCACCCCGATGCTCACCCCCGGCATCGCCGACGCGTTCGCCAACGGCGTCACCCGGCTCACCGGCGAAGCCGATCTGATCATGCGCGGTCGGCCGAGCGACAGTGAAACAACCTGTCGGGCAGCGCTCTTCGCAACCGATGCGACCAGTTTCCTGCGCTCAGAGACGCTGCAGGCTGAGGTCTTCGGTTCGTCCAGCCTGATCGTCCGCTGCGCCGACGACGCCGAGATGCGAACGATCGCGGAAAACATCGAAGGCCAGCTGACCGCGAGTGTGCACGCCGACGAGTCCGACTTCGACGAGGCGCGCGAGCTTCTGCCGGTGCTCGAACTCAAAGCGGGCAGGATCCTGTTCGACGGCTGGCCGACCGGGGTCGAGGTATGCCACGCGATGGTGCACGGCGGTCCGTCGCCGGCCACGTCGGATTCGCGCACCACCTCCGTCGGTGCGCGTGCGATCGAACGCTTTCTGCGGCCCGTCTGCTACCAGAACGTCCCGAAATCGTTTCTGCCCAGCGCTATCGCCGACGGCAACCCCGACCACCTGTGGCGGCGCATCGACGGTCGGCTGGGACAGGACTAGTCGGAACGTCGGCGCGCGCGTTTGGCGTCATACATCGCGAAGTCGGCATCGCGCAGGATCTCGTCGGCGGTGCGCTCGTCGTCGGGGTGCACTTCGACCACGCCGATGCTTGCATGGATCGACGCGCTCGTAGCGCCCACTTCGACGGGTGCGGCCAACGCCGCGCGCAGACGCTCGATCATGCCGTCGAGTTCGTCGCGCGTGATATCGCGATAGACCTGCACGACGAACTCGTCGCCGCCGAACCGTCCGACCACATCGTCCGCGGTGACCGTGCGGCGAAGGCAGTCGGCGGCCGCACGCAGCATCGCGTCGCCCGCGGTGTGCCCGAGCGTATCGTTGATCGCCTTGAGGTCATCGATGTCGATGAACAACACCCAGCGCAGCGGCTCCCCGCCGCGGGCGGGCGCGAGCGCCTTCCTCAGCCTGCGCAGCACCGAGATCCGGTTGGGCAGTTCGGTCAACGCATCGTGGGTGGCGTAGTACACCACCTTGTCGGCGGCCTTGCGTTCGGCGGTGATGTCCACGAACGACAACAACATGTCGGACTGGCCGGGCATGTCGGGGTTGAGCAGACGGCAGCTCGACATCAGCCATTTGCGTTCGCTCCCGAACGTGTCGAAACCGCACACCTAGTTGTAGAACGGCACACCGTGTCGCAGCACCGCCAGCGCTGGGCGATGCGGCGGGGGAATGTTGACGCCGTCGGCGTCGTAGAACGGAAACTGGTCGGTGATCGCGAAGAAGTCGACACCGATGTACTCGGGCCCCGTTCCGCCCATGATCTCGATTGCGGCCGGGTTGATGGACTTGATTCGCCCGTCCTTGCCGATCAGGACGACGCCCTCGGCCATGGACGCCACGATCGCTTCGAATTGTTGTTCTGCGCGACGCAGTTTCGTCAGGTCGCAGCAGACGAACACATAGCCGTCCTCCATCGCGGCCGCCGAGACGCGGACGTCCCGCTGCGCTCCGTCGGCGGACCGGTGGGTGCTGTGCGCAACGCCGTCGGAGGCGATGATGGCCTCGGGATCGACTGCGGCTCCGACGAGTTCGCTGATCGGACAACCGCGGGCGTCGGCGGCCGAGCGACGGTAGATCGCTTCGGCGGCGGGGTTCCAACTGGTGACGACGCCGCTTTTCGTCGTGCCGATGATGGCGTCGCTGACATGGTTGACCAGCGCCGCCTGATATCGCAGCGCGTTGTCGGCCTCCTGGCGGGCGCTGACGTCTCTGGTGATGACCTGGTAGGCGCGCTCGCCGTCCCACCCCGTCAGCACGACGACGATCTCGACGGCCAGCAGGCTGCCGTCCATCCGGATCATCTGTGCTGGGTGTGCAACCGTGCAGTCGCCGACGTCGCGGAGTCCGGCGACGCCCGAGTACATCGCGGGAAGCGATTCGGCGACCACGAAGTCGGTGACCGGTCGGCCGATGATCTGATCGCGCGACCGCGCACGCATCAAGCGCACGCCCGCGTCGTTGACGAACACCACGCGCCTGTCGACGTACACACAGATTCCGTCCGGCGCGCCTTCGACCAGTCTGCGGTAGCCCGCCTCGGTCATTCCCTCGGTGAGCTGCCGATGTTCAGCGGCCACGAGCGCGCGTCCCCCTCTCAACGCCTCGCCTCGACGCTTGTGCCAAGGTACCGGCAGATGGTGGGCCGCTACAGGCGTTTCCGTTGAGCGCCCGGTCGAACGTATGGGCTACGTACTACGACGAAAGGATTTCCGTCCATAACCCATACGGTCGGTAGCCGGTCAGGTAAAGGTCGGCCGGCACGGCAGATTCGAGTGCGTACCCGAAGCGCCAGCGCATCTTCCATGCGACCTAGCCGGATGCGGCCGCGGGCATCGGCACCGGCGTCACAAGTTCGCCCGTGGTCAGGAAGCTGTCGAGGTTGCGAAGCGTCAGCGCCTCCATCGCGGCGCGCGTCTGCACCGTCCCACTACCCACATGCGGCAGCACGACGACGTTGTCCATCGCCGTCAATGCGTCGGGCACATTGGGCTCGTCGGCGAACACGTCCAGCCCCGCACCCGCGAGCCGACCGGCAGCCAGCGCGGAGACCAACGCCTCCTCGTCGACGACGCTGCCCCGCGCGATGTTGATCAGGTACCCATCGGGCCCCAACGCGTCGATCACCGCGCGGCTGACCAGTTTCCTGGTGCCCGCCCCGCCCGCGGCGGCGACGACCAGCACATCGACCTGCTGCGCCAACTCCTGCGGCGACGACACGTACGTGTAGTCGCAACCGTCGACCCGGTTGCGGTTGTGGTAGGCGATCGTGCAGCCAAAGGCGCTGAGCCGCTTGGCGATTGCGCCGCCGATGCGGCCGAGGCCGATGATGCCCACCCGCGTGTTGCTCACCTGGCGGGTGAGCGGGTACATCCCATCGACCGGCCACCGGCCCGCCCGCACGTACCGGTCGGCGGCGGAGAACTGGCGAAGCACGTCGATCATCAGACCGACGGCGGTGTCGGCGACACAGTCGGTCAGCACGTCGGGCGTATTGCTCACGGCGACCCCGCGCGCGGCAGCGGCGCCCACGTCCGTCGTGTCGTATCCGACACCGAAGTTGACGACCGCCCCGAGGTTCGGCAGTGCGGCCATCAGGTCGGCGTGCACCCCGGTGCGTCCCGACGTCACCACCGCCGCGATCTCGCGGCCGTGCGACGCCAGGAACTCGTCACGATCGGGTCCCGCGTCGGGCAGCACGCAGGCCGCGTAGTCGTCGTGAAGCGTCTGGGCGAGCGTCGGCATCAAGGGCCCGACCTGCAGAACAGACCCGCCCGCCGTTGCGCGAGGTGAAGTAGCCATGGTCAGCAATACGGTACGGCGAACTGCGAATACCCGCCCGACGAAGGTGACCCCGCTGCGCAATGTCGGGTAGGGCGGCTGACCACTTCAGTGTTAACTAGTCGGCGTGCGTGTCGACGGGCGGGAAATCATCGTTACCGGCAGCTTGCTGCAGCCGCTCACCCGCCGCACCGGCGACATCCTGCGCCTGTTGCTGGCCACCATCTTTCTCGCGGTGGTCATCACCAGCTCGCTGATCACGCGGTATGACTGGGTTGCCCTGGAGAAGTCGATCTCCGACATCGTCGGGGTGCTCACTCCCACCCAGTCCAACCTGGTCTATCTGGGCTACGGCATCGCGATCCTGGTCCTGCCGTTCGCCATCCTCATCGGCCTGATCGCGGGCCGACACTGGAAACTCCTCGGCGCATACGCCGCCGCAGGCGTGATCGCCCTGCTCGCGCTGTCGGTCCGACCCGACGGCATCGCCGCGCCGCGCTGGCATTTCGACGTCGCCGATCAGCCCAAGACATTCCTGTCGCAGTTCCTCGACGACCCGCGCTGGATCGCGATGCTCGCCGCGATGCTGACGGTGTCCGGGCCGTGGCTGCCCGCGCGGTGGCGGCGCTGGTGGTGGGCGCTGCTGCTTGCGTTCGTGCCCATCCACCTGGTCGTCAGCGCCGTGGTGCCGGCCCGCTCGCTGCTCGGACTCGCCGTCGGCTGGTTCGTCGGCGCGCTGGTGGTGCTGGTGGTCGGCACGCCTGCGCTCGAGGTGCCGCTCGAGGGCGCCGTGCGCGCGATGGACCGACGGGGGTGCCGGATCACCGACCTGACCGTGGTTCGGCTGGCCGGCCGCGGATCGCTGCTGCTGTCGGCCGTCTGCGAGGACGGCTCGGTCAAGGAGATCGAGCTGTTCAGCCCGCACCAGCGCAGCGGCGGCGCACTGCGCCAGCTGTGGCGGAAGTTCACGCTGCGCGGCGGCGAAACGGCGCCGTTCCACGCGTCGATGCGCCGCGTCGTCGAGCATCGTGCGCTGATGGCGATCGCGATCGGCGAACTCGGCGTCGCCAACACCTCTCCCCTTGCCGTGACGCCGCTCGACCGCGGCTGGACGCTGTATGCGTACACGCCTGCGCGAGGAACTCCGCTCGAGGAGGCCGCGGAGTCAACCCTGGTGCCGAGGATCTGGGGTGCGCTGCGAATCCTGCACGACAAGTACATCTCTCACGGTGATCTGCGGGCGAGAAAGCTCACCGTCGACGGCGACACCGTGCTGTTCGGCGGGTTCGAGCACGCCGAGTACGGCGCAACCGACGCGCAGCTGCAGTCGGACATCGCACAGCTTCTCGTGACGACGACCGCGCTGTACGACGCGCCGACGGCGGTGCGGGCCGCGATGGGCGTCTTCGGCAAGGGCACCGTCCTGACGGCATCTCAGCGTCTGACGAAAGCCGCTGTCCCCAAACGTATTCGGGAGCCGATTCCGAACGCCAAGAGCATCATCTCCGCCGCACGCGACGAGGTGATGTTGCAGACCGGTGCCGACGAGATCGAGACCGCGACGGTCACCCGGTTCAACCGCAACCAGATCCTGCAGATGGTGCTGATCGTGGCGCTCGTGTACGTGGCGCTGCCGTTCATCAGCACCGTGCCGACGTTCTTGTCCGAACTGCGATCGGCGAACTGGTGGTGGGGCCTGCTGGGGTTGGCGGTGTCGGCGCTGAAGTATGTCGGTGCCGCGGCGGCGTTGTGGGCCTGCGCAGACGGCCTGGTGAGCTTCCGCAACCTCACGCTGATGCAGGTGGCCAACACGTTCGCCGCCACGACCACACCCGCCGGCGTCGGCGGATTGGCGCTGAGCGCACGCTTTCTGCAGAAGGGCGGGCTCGGCGCGCTGCGGGCCGCGACCGCGGTGGCCCTGCAGCAATCGGTGCAGGTGGTCACCCACATCGCGCTGCTGATCGTGTTCAGCGCCTTCGCCGGGGCGTCGGCCGACCTCGCCAAGTTCGTCCCGTCGGCGACGGTCGTCTACGCCGTCGTCGGCGCGCTCCTGGTGGTGTTGGCCGCGTTCGTCATCGTTCCGAGGCTGCGCAAGTTCTTGACGGCGACGGTCGGGCCACGGGTCAAGGAGGTCCTCAACGACCTGCGGGAGCTGGCGACCGAGCCCAGGCGGCTTTTCCTCATCGTGCTGGGCTGTGCCGCAACGACTCTCGGCGGCGCCTTGGCGTTGTGGGCGTGTATCGAGGCGTTCGGCGGCAACGCGTCGTTCGTGACGGTCACCGTGGTGACGATGATCGGCGGCACGCTGGCTTCGGCTGCGCCGACTCCCGGCGGCGTCGGCGCGGTCGAGGCCGCACTCATCGGTGGCCTTGCGGCGTTCGGCGTGCCTGCCGGGATCGCGGTGCCGTCGGTGTTGCTCTACCGGGTGCTCACCTGCTGGCTGCCGGTTTTCGTCGGCTGGTTCCTGATGCGGTGGCTCACCGACAAGGACATGATCTAGCGGCCGTCGAATTACGAATTAGCGCCGCGCTCAGTGCGTAGTTGCCCACGGTATTCTGGCTCTGACCTCGATGAATCCGCCGCAGATTCGTCCGGTGCGGAATTCAATAAGCCCTCGCTGGCCATTCGGTAAGACGTTCATTTAGCTGTTGGATTTTTGAATCGCGAGCGCCATATATATGTCAACATTGCGCACGTGAGGGGACGCAAAATCGCATTGTTCGTCGCGGGGGCGGCGATTTTTCCTGCGCTGAGCGCAATACCGTCCGTATCCGCGGCGCCGTGCCCGGACGTCGAGGTGGTGTTCGCGCGCGGCACCGCGGAGGCGCCTGGCCTTGGCCCCACCGGGGAGGCGTTCGTCAACGCGCTGCGTTCCCGCATCGGGGACAAGTCGCTCAACGTGTATCCCGTCGACTACCCGGCCACCACCGAATTCCCCCGCGCGCTCGACGGCGTCCGCGACGCCAGCGCGCGTGTCGAATCGATGGCCGCGAACTGCCCCGACACCAACATCGTGCTCGGCGGTTTCTCCCAAGGCGCCGCCGTCGCCGGCTTCGTCACCGCGAACGTCATCCCCGACGGTGCACCCCAGGGCGTGCCGAACCCGATGCCGGACACGGTCGCCGAACACGTCGTCGCCGTCACCCTGTTCGGGAAACCCAACGAGCGGTTCATGCGGGTGATCAACCAGCCGGAGGTCGAGGTCGGCCCGCTGTACCTCGACAAGACCGTCGAGCTGTGCGTCGAGGAGGATTTCGTCTGCTCGAGCGGTCAGGACTTCAACGCGCACACGCAGTACGTCGAGACCGGAATGGTCGACCAGGCCGCGATATTCGCCGCGGGCAAGGTGGCGACGGCCCTGCCGCGCGAGGAGAACCCGAAGACACCCGCCCCAGCCGGTCAGCCGCACCTTCCCGCCGCACCGCGGCAGACGCCCGCACCGTCGGCCCTGACGTTGTCCTCGAATCCGGTCGCGCCGCAACCTCACTTGCAGCACACGCCGGAGACCATCGACTCGTGTGCGACGGAGTGCGGTGTCGTTGGACCCCAGTAACCATGCCGTCACCAGACGCGACATTTTCAGGTACGCCTTGGCCGCACCGGTTCTCGCGGGTGCGATCGCGTCTGCGGCGGAAACCCCCAAGGCGTCGGCGGCCAACGGCAAGCTGATCGACTTCGCCGAGCGCCTTGTCCCTGCCGACCAGGTTGCCGCAGCGGGATATACGGGCGCCCTGGTGTATGTCTCCGAACTACGGCCCGGCGCCACGTTCGACTTCAAACCCGTCACCCGCGAGTATGCAGATGCGTTGCGCGCCCTGGGCCTTCAGGTCGTCAGCTGCTACCAGTACGGCAAGCCGAACTGGCCGGGCGCGCCGTCGGACTTCACCCGCGGATACGACGGGGGTGTTTCCGACGCGCAGACGGCGTTGCTCCTGCACGTCGCGGCGGGCGGCCCGGAGTCGGCGCCGATCTTCTTCAGCATCGACGAGGACATCGACGCCGACACTTGGGAAACCGTTGCGGTGCAGTGGCTCCGCGGTATCAACTCGGTACTCGGCGTCGAACGCACCGGCGTCTACGGTCACGCCGGGGTGTGCGGATGGGCGATAGCCGACGGCGTCATCGGCCATTCGACGACCCCGGGATATCGGTGGGCCTGGCAGACCCGCGCCTGGTCGAACGGCAAGCGCGAACCCGCCGCGGTGCTCTATCAACGCGTCATCGTCACCCCGTCAGATCCCGGCATCAGCCTGGGCGGTACACACGTCGACGAGGACGACATCCTCGCCGCCGACTACGGCCAGTGGGATCTTGCTCGATGAGCCAATGGCTGGTGAGCGCGCTGCCGTCGTGGCTTCTCCTGCTGGCGCTCGTGGTCGTCACGACAAGCGCGGCCATCGCGGTCCAGATCATCGTCCGGCGGCGGTTCCCGTCACTGCGAGGCGAAGAGCACAACGACGTCACGAAGTTCGCGTTCGGCGTCGTCGGGTTCGTCTTCGCCTTCTTCATCGGTTTCGTCGTTTCGGCGATGTGGGGCCAGATCAACGATGCGGACGGCAGGGCACGCACCGAGGGTGCCGCGGGTGTCGAATTGGCCAGAAGCATCAACGTCTTCGATCAGCCAGATCGTGACCGGCTACGCAAGAGCCTCTCCGATTTCGAGCACGCCGCCGTCACCGAGTGGAACGAGGCGGCCCGCGGCCGCCGCTATCCGCCTGCCGACGAGGCGTTGGCGCGTCTTCGGTCAGCGTATGAGAACGTGAAGACGCACAATCCGGCGCAGGAAACGGTGTTGTCGACATCGTTCGCCAATCTCGACAGTCTCAGCCAGGCCCGCACACAGCGAGTGCTGCAGGCGCGCACCGACATCGGTCCGCCGTGGTCGCTGTGGGCAGTGATCTTTCTGACCAGCGCGCTGCTTCTCGGCTGCGCGGTCATCTACGGCGTGGAGAAGCCCACTACGCACTACACGATGGTGGCGATCCTGGGCGTGCTCGTCGGTGCGCAACTGTTCCTCGTCGTGGAACTGTCCCACCCGTTCAACGGCGAGATCGGGACGTCGCCGGAACCGCTGCGCGAGGTCGTGCGCGTGCTGGAGGCGAACTCGTAGCGCTACGTGCAGCAGTTGGGATCGAGCACGACGCAGAGTGCGCTGAGCGCGTCGCGCTGCGCCCGGTGGTAGACGTTCATTCCGCGACGCTCCGACTCGACCAGACCCGCCTTCCGCAGTTGGGCCAGATGGTGGCTCACGGTCGACTCCGTCAGCCCCAACACCGCCGCAAGGTCTCCGCTGTTCTCTTCACCGTCGGCCGAACCGAACAGCAGCGACATGATCTTGACCCGCACCGGGTCGGCCAGCGCCTTCAGTCGCAGGGCGACTTCGAGCGCGGCATCGTCCGACATGGGTCCGGCCGCCACCGGTGCGCAGCAGACCGGGGCGGACATGTCGATCAC
Source organism: Mycolicibacterium sp. 120270 (assembly GCA_033741175.1). Taxonomy (GTDB): domain Bacteria; phylum Actinomycetota; class Actinomycetes; order Mycobacteriales; family Mycobacteriaceae; genus Mycobacterium. The sequence goes on from JAWQNE010000004.1 coordinate 141,265, forward strand.
CGGAAGCGTCTTGGGCATGAACCAACCATACCGAGGCTCTTGACATATATCAAAGAGGTGGTCATTCTGGAGTCGGCGCCAATTCGATATATGTCTCACACCTGAAAGGTCCACATCATGTCCCGCGTTCAACTCGCCCTCAACGTCGATGACCTCGACGAGGCGGTCACCTTCTACTCGAAGCTGTTCAACACCGAACCGAACAAGGTCAAGGAGGGTTACGCGAATTTCGCCGTCGCCGACCCGCCACTGAAGCTGGTGCTCATCGAAAACCCGGGTCAAGGTGGCTCGATCAACCACCTCGGCGTCGAAGTCGGCACGAGCGACGAGGTCCACTCGGAGATCGCGCGCCTCAGCGGCGAGGGTCTCTTCACAGACGAGGAGATCGGCACCACGTGCTGCTTCGCCACTCAGGACAAGGTCTGGGTCACCGGTCCGGCGGGCGAGAAGTGGGAGGTCTACACGGTTCTTGCCGATTCGGAGACCTTCGGTTCCAGCCCGAAGCATGCCGATCCCGACGGCGGGAACGTCTGCTGCGGTAGTCACGCCGCCGAGACGCAGGAAGCGTCGACCTCGGCATCGTGCTGCTGACGCCCCGACCCCGGCCATTGGGCGTGGTTCGCCATGCCCGCGGTGCCGTGCGTTCAGCTTCGAAGTCCCTGGACGTCCAGCCATTGGTCGGGACCCGCCAGTGATCGACATCGACCTGCTGCGCCGGCTGCTCGCGGAGTTCGTCGGTACGGCGTTGCTCGTCACCGTGGTCGTCGGTTCGGGAATCGCGGCAGCGCAGTTGTCACCCGGCGACGTCGGACTACAGCTGTTGGAGAACTCCACTGCAACCGCTTTCGGCCTGGCAGTGTTGATCCTGATGTTCGGCCCAGTGTCGGGTGCGCATTTCAATCCCGTTGTCACTGCGGCTGACTGGCTCCTCGGGCGGCGCAAGGGCACAGGTATCAGCGGCCGCGACGCCACCGCCTACGCAACAGCTCAAACTGTCGGGGCCGTGATGGGCGCGTGGCTGGCCAACGTGATGTTCGATCGCCACGTCTTCGAACTGTCGAGCAAGGGACGCTTCAGCACCGGGCACCTCATCGGGGAGATCGTCGCCACCTGCGGCCTGATCGCCCTGATCTTCGCGTTGGCTCGCACCGGACGAGCCGCCATGTCGGCTGCGGCGGTCGGCGCCTACATAGGCGCCGCCTACTGGTTCACGAGCTCAACGTCGTTCGCGAACCCGGCAGTCACGGTGGGCCGGATGTTCTCCGACACGTTCGCAGGCATCGATCCCGCGTCTGTGCCGGGATTCGTCGCAGCGCAGGTCATCGGGGCGCTCGTCGGTCTCGCATTGGTGTGCGCCCTGTATCCCGAAGTTGCCGCAACGGCCGACGACGTCGTGGTGCCACATCCCCACCGCCCCGGTCACAGGAGCTCGTCATGACAGACATCCAGGGCTCGCACCGGCCCACGGTCTTGTTTCTGTGCACTCACAACGCGGGCCGCTCGCAGATGGCGCTGGGCTTCTTCAACCACTTGGCCGGCGACAGGGCGGTCGGGTTCTCTGGCGGGTCGGAGCCGGCTCACGAGATCAACCCGTCCGCCGTCGCTGCCATGGCAGAGGTCGGCATCGACATCACCGCGGAGTTCCCCAAACCGTGGACCGATGAGATCGTGCAGGCCGCAGACGTCGTCGTGACCATGGGCTGCGGTGACGCGTGTCCTGTCCTTCCCGGAAAGCGATACGCGAACTGGGAGCTGCCCGATCCCGCCGGACAATCGGTCGACGGCGTCCGGCCGATACGCGACGACATCGAAAAGCGCGTGCGCCGCCTCCTCGCAGAACTCGGCGTCTCGGTGACATAACGCTTGGGCAGTATCCAAACCTTTTCAGGTGACCGGAGCTACGCTCGCGCCTGTGAGCAAACGACTTTGGGCGTGAGCGCGCACCCAGTGCGATGAGCCGGTAATGACGACCACCGGTGCCGGCCACATGCCGGAGAACCTCGTTGCGGGTGCAGCGCTGAGCTCACTGTCGTTCTTCTGCACCGCGGTGATGAGCGCGCTGGTGAAGGCCACGGAGGAGCTGACGTCGACGGCGGTCGTTCTGCTGTTCCAGAACCTGATCTGCTTCGTGCTCATCCTGCCTGTTGCACTACGCGGCGGAGCGGCGTCGCTGAAGACGCAGAAGATCGGACTGCATGTGCTGCGCGCAGTGAGCGGCACTGCGGCGTGGTACGCCCTCTTCGTCGCGATCACGATGATGCCGCTGACCAACGCCATCCTGTTGACGTTCAGCGCTCCGTTGTGGATGCCGGTGATCGCGTGGGTGTTGTTCCGCGAGAGGGCATCACGGGCAACGTGGATCGGCGCTGCCGTCGGATTCGTCGGCGTGCTTCTGGTCCTCCAGCCTCACCATTAACAGTTCAACGTCGGCGCCTCGATCGCGCTGGGCGGCGCATTCTGCCTCGCCATCGCGTTCATGTCGGTGCGCTGGCTGGGTGCCACCGAGCCCAGCTCGCGCATCCTGTTCTATTACTTCCTGCTGTCCAGCGTGCTGTGCACACCGTTCGCCATCGCCGATTGGCGGCCGTTCGGGATTCGGGGATCGCTCTATCTGGTTGCCATAGCGTTGACGCTGATGGTGAGCCAGGTGCTCATTGTTCTCGCGTACCGCTACGCGTCGGCGGTCAAGGTCGGGCCGTTCGTCTACACGGTGATCGTGTTCACGGCGTTGATCGACTGGTTCCTCTGGAACCACGCGCCCACACTGCTCGTCGTCCTCGGCATGGTGCTGGTGATCGGCGGCGGGGTCATCGCCATCCGCAAGAGGCCCGAACCGGCAGGGGCGGGCGCCGGCCGCGGCTAGGCTCGCGAGCATGGCATCATCGAGTCGCACGACCGCCGAGCTGATCGTCGAATGTCTGGAGAACGAGGGCGTCACGCACGTCTTCGGCATTCCGGGCGAGGAGAACATCCGCTTCACCGATGCTGTGTCGAAGTCGTCGATCCAGTATGTGCTGACCCGCCACGAGCAGGGCGCGTCGTTCATGGCCGAGGTCTACGGACGGCTCACGGGAAAGGCCGGGGTGTGCTCGGCAACGCTGGGACCGGGCGCCATCAACCTTCTCCTCGGCGTCGCCGACGCGACCACGAATTCCACTCCGGTGGTGGCGATCTCGGCGCAGGTCGGGTTGAACCGGAGCTACAAGGAGTCGCATCAGGCCATCGACCTCGTCCCGATGTTCTCGCCTGCGACGAAATGGTCGGCGCTCGTCCCGACACCGTCGGCCGTTCCGGAGATCGTTCGAAAAGCGTTCAAGCTGGCCCAGACCGAACGCCCGGGCGCGGTGTATCTGGCCGTACCCGAGGACATCGAGGAAGCACCGGTCGCATCCGACTCCGCTCCCCTGCGCATCAACGTGCCACGGCCCGAGGATCCCTCGGTCACCCAACTGGAGCGCGCCGCCGAGATCCTGCGGTCGGCGCGCAATCCCATCCTGCTGGCCGGTCACGGGGCTGCGCGCGGCGGAGCGGCCGACGCCGTACGCCGGTTCGCCGAGGCGCTTCTCATTCCCGTGGCGACCACGTTTCACGGCAAGGGCGTGATGGCCGACGACCACCCGCTCGCGCTCGGCGCGGTCGGCTTCATGCGCCATGACTACGTGAACTTCGGCTTCGACCAGGCCGACGTCATCATCGCCGCGGGCTACGAGTTGCAGGAGTTCGACCCGGTCCGGATCAATCCACGCGGCGACACCAAGATCATTCACATTCACCGTTTCCCCGCCGAAGTCGACGCGCACTACGACGTCGCGGTCGGGTTGCAGTCCGACATCGGCCGAACCCTGGATGCGCTGGCGGCGCGGGTGACCCGCGACCACCCGCAGTCGGAATCTCACGTGCGCATCCGCGAACTGGTGCTGGGTGAACTGGACCGCGGACGCGCCGACGAGAGCTTCCCGTTGACCCCGGCCCGTATCGTCGCCGACACCCGAGAAGCCCTGGGCCGCAGCGATATCGCCCTTGTCGACACCGGGGCGCTGAAGATGTGGATGGCCCGGCTGTACCCGACGTATGAGCCGAACACCTGCCTGATCTCCAACGGGCTCTCGACCATGGCATGGACGGTGCCCGGGGCCATCGCCGCCAAGATCGCCCGACCCGACTCGAAGGTGCTCGTGGCCACCGGAGACGGTGCGTTCCTGATGAACTCGCAGGAGATCGAGACCGCGCTGCGGCTGAAAACCCCGTTCGTGATCCTGATCTGGGACGACAACGCGTTCGGGTTGATCAGCTGGAAGATGGACCTCGAGATCGGCCACAACGTCGAGACGAAGTTCTCCAATCCGGACTTCGTCGCCTACGCGGAGAGCTTCGGCGCGAAGGGATACCGCGTCACCTCTGCCGCCGAACTCCTGCCGACGCTGCGGATGGCGTTACACGACGACACCGTCAGCATCATCTCCTGCCCGGTCGACTACTCCGCCAACAGCGCGCTGATCGCCTCCCTCGGCGAGCTGGACGAGTCACTGTCCTGACGGTCGCTGGAGGCGGTCAACTTCCGGCGACTTTGGATTCGGTGCGGTCCATCTGCCACCGGTGTGCGAACGTCGCGGCCTGCGTGCGGTTCTGGGCGCCGAGTTTGGTCAGGATGGCATGAACGTGGTTGTTGACGGTCCGCTGGCTGATGAACAGGCGGCTCGCGATCTCGGCATCGCTGTGCCCCTCGGACAGCAGTTCGAGGATCTCGCGTTCCCGCCGGGTCAGGTGCGCAGGGTCGGCTCTGGTGTCCGCCCGGTGATTGAGTGACTTGACGACATGTGCGGGCACATCCGCATGTCGACCCGGCTGACGAACTCCGATGGCATCGGTATCGGTCTCGTTTCTGCCCCCGGCCGCGAACGCGCTCTGTCGTATGCCTTTTCGCACATAGTCGGGGATCTGCTCGAGTGTCGCCAAGCGTACCAACTCGTGGCGAAATCGTACGACATCATCGCGTGCGACCAACAGCCCCGCCCGCACGCATTCGTTCAGGCCGTCGGCCGCACCCGCACACAGCGTCGCGACGAGGCGGTGGTCGACATCCGGACCACACACGGCTGCCACTTCAGCAGCTTCACGGGCCGCCGCAGACAGCCGAGCCAACCGACCCCAGGCGAACTCGGCAACGCTGCGGGGAACTGTGACCACATCTCCGTCGGACGCCGAGGCCAGCACCTCATTGATGTAGAAGGGGTTTCCCCCAGTGAGCTCGTACAACTCACCGGCGGCGATGCGGCTACCCCTCGCCAATACACGAACCGCATCGATTGTCAACGGCGACAGACTGATTCGCGTCAGTGAGTCGTGGTTGGACATATCACCCAACATGACGGCCAGCGGATGGCCCTGGCCGAGTTCGAAGTCGCGGTAAGAGACGACGACAAGGGCGGGAAGCGTGTCATGCGCCGTGCGAGAAAGCGCAGGAGATCCAGAGTGGCGGCGTCGGCCCAATGCGCATCGTCGATCACACACACCCACCGACGCCCGTCCCGGAGGAGTTGCAGCAGGCGCTTGTAGAGCGATTCGCTGTCGCCGGCATCGATCGCGGCGCCGAGTTCGGCGGCCTGGGCAGCAGGTAACCGATTGAACATGTCGATCAACGGCCCGAGCGGCAGCGGCGCAGAAAGCGGATCACAACAACCGTGAAGCACCTCAGCCTTGCCGGCCACGGCGTCGAGGAAGCGACGAAGCACCGCAGTCCTGCCGACACCGGCCTCTCCGCGCAGCAACACGATGCGGCCCGAGCCCGATGCGGTGGAATCAGCGAGCGATTCCATCTCCGCAAGCACATCCTCACGCTCGAGCAGAGCCGGTGCCACCTTCGGGCCCTCCTCTCCGCCAGTTCGCGCCATCCGGCGTGACAGCGCTTACGAGCAAACTACCTGCGCTTGCTTCGCGCGCTACTCACCTTCCGATTGCCTCGCGAAGATGCGGCTTTCACACCTCGCGAACGCCACGGAAGTGCACTTATAAGCATATTTGCTCATGAATTTTTTGCCTCTTTTTCCTGTTAGAAGACCGATTCCTTAGCCATTGAATGCAGCAGCAAACTCTAGGGCGCACATGGACGGCGTTCCAAGTGCCGAAAGTCGCATTATTGGTAAGGCAAGGCAATTCTTCGACGCATAGCCCGATGCGGCAAAAATTGACGTGTACGCAGATCAAAGCGGAACCGAGGCGCTCGATCGCTTCGGTTTCGGGTTCAGGCGCGCCTCGAGAGCACCATGCTGCCGGACCGGCGCAAACACATGCCACCCGCCGTCAGCGACGGGAACCGGCACACATCAGCAAAGAAGACCGGGGACGTGGTGCACCACGTCCCCGGTGAGCGGTACAGCTGTTTTTGTCACTTCTCGGGGGTCTCCGGCGGGTTGTGCACGTCATTGCCCACCGACGTCACGCGCTGACCGTTACCGGTCGCAATGGCACTGCTGCGGTTGCCGAACACACGGGCGCGATTGAAGTCGCCCCTGACGGCACCCGCCTCGCTCTGGTTACCGAGCACGGACGCGATGTTGTTGTTACCGCTTGCGATTGCCCGACTCAGATTGCCCAGTACGCGCGCGATATTGAAATTCCCGTCGCCGGCTACCGCCTGGGAACTGCTGCCTACCGCAATGGCGGTGTTGTTGCTTGGTTCCTCCGATTGTCGAGCCGCTATCTCGGCAGCCTCGGCGGTCCTGGTGCGCCCTGCCAGAGCGGTTGTCCCTCGTACGGCCATGAGATTGTTGACCTCGTCGCTCTCAGCGGGATTGCCGACCGCGATCGCGGTGTTGTCGTGGCCGCCAAGCGCCTGCGCCACCGCATTGCGGCCGAGGGCAATTGCGGCGTTGCGCAGTCCCTCGGCAGTCGCCCGCGCCTGTTCGCCGTTGGCGATCGCCAGGTTGTAACCGCGGGTTGCGGCGGTCACGGTTGAAGCCATTCTCTCCGTGGGACTTTCGAGGCGAGCGCCGCGGGCATCCGCTTGACTTCCGGTGCCGATCGCCGACGCCACGTTGCGGTCTCCGGTGGCCGCAATTGCGCCGCTGCCGAATCCGAGGGCGCTTGCGAAGTTGTAGTTTCCGTCGCCTGCGCCCGCGTTGGCGCCGCTCCCGAGCGCGATGGCCGTGTTGTTGTTACTGGTCACCTCCACGGCCTCGCCGACGATCCTCTTCCTGTCGCCGGTTCCCGCATATGCGTAGGCACCTCGAGTCTCGAGCAACTTAGCCTGGGCGGTGGGGTCGCCGCCCCCCGTCGCGGCGTCGCCGATCGCGATCGCGGTGTTGTTGCGTCCGCCAGCGACTTGCGCCCTCGCGCCGAGACCGCTGCTGAGGGCCGTGCTGCTGATGCCCTCGGCGATGGCCTGCGCCCCGGCGCCTATCGCAAACGCGTTGTTGAAGCCACCGGTAGCGGTCGCGGTGGCGCCGGGTCCGATCGCGACCGCGAAGTCGCCGAAATTCGTGGCGGTGCATCCCGAACCAATGCTGAACCAGCCTCCGGCGGCGACGCAGGTGGCTCGTGCCTCGCCGGCCGAGCTCAACGCGCCCATTGCCAAGGCGCCCGACGTTAGGGCGCCCATCAACAGCGCGCCCGTTGCCCTACTCGATTCAAAGCCTCGACGTCGTTGCTGCTTGTGTCGACTCATGATCCCCGATCTCCTATCGCTTTCGCTGGTGGCGGGAACCGGTTCGGCTTCATTGAGTTCTCATCGTGCGGTCAACGCTTTGCCGGAATCACCCGCTGGTTGAGCTTGCACGCAGCAACGTTCGGGGCACATGAGTACTAGTGCTTATTTTCCGTAGACGTCAATATTGGTCTATGACCCGTGCAACCGCGTCAAGGGGTCAAGAGAACCGATTTTGTCGACGAACTCCGAGTCTGTCCCGCGGCCCCGTTTTTCGCGAAATGCGATCCCGATATCGGCATTGCTGCGCCGCGACTGAACTCGATGGGTACCGAGCTGCCGTCGGCTTTGCTATGCAGCGTTAATTCGCCTCGAGCCGCGCGCGGATCGCGGCGAGCCGTGCGCGCAGGTCGGATTCGTCGATCAGCCCTCGTTTCAACAACGAGTGAGCAAGTGAGACAAGTTGATTCTCGGGATACGGCAAGTCGGCATACCGGTCTGCCGACAGTTCGTCTTCCTCGTCGCGGCGCTGCTTGAACGTGAGGCCGAAATCGTCATTCGCGCTGCAGGAGCGGTCCAGCGCGTCGCACAGACCGTCGAGGCTGGTTTTCCACGGAGGCAGGGAATTCTCGACGCCGTACTTCGCCGCCATCGCGGGCCACGCCTGCTCGGGCCTTGAGATCTCCCTCAGAACGGCGAATTCCTCGCCTGCTGTTTCGTTCACCACGTCGGTCATTCTTCGATCGGCCGGATCGCCGCACGAACCAGTGGCGTGACGTTCGTCGTGATACCCGGCTTCGGTAGCGCGACGCCGATCAGGCAGTCACGGGTGATGATTTCGGCGAGCTGGTCTTCGGTCCACCCGTCGGTCCCCTCGGGACGCATGGGCATCACCATGAAGCGGTGCTTCTGATTCGAGTCCTCCACGCGCACCTCGACGCCCTCGGGCAACTGGAGGCCGAATTCGGAGAGCACCTGGCGCGGCCAGCGCACGATGCGGCGGCGGTAGTTCGGCGTTCGGTACCACTCCGGTGAATTGCCCAGGATCGGGCGGGGGTAGCACGAGCACAGCGCACACACGATGACGTTGTGCACCGTCGGGGTGTCGGGCAAGATCTTGAACGCCACGAAATCACTGGGGGTCCCGAAGCCCGTCGGGTCGAGCCAGTCGATACCGACCTCCTTGGCCGCGGCCACGGCATCCGTGATCGCCAGCTTCTTGAAGTCGTCGTCCAGCCACGCCTTGGCCACCAGTCGCGCGCCGGGAGTCGGCCCGATGTGCTCGGCGTACTCGGTGAAGCGACGGTGCTCCTCCGCCGTGAAAAGCCCCTTCTCGATGCACAATTCACGCAGCGCGATCTCGAGCACCTCGAAATCGGTGATCTCGTCCACCATCGGCTTGACGGTTCGCGAATGATCGTGATCGTGACCGTGCTCGGACATAGCCGCAATATTCCTTTCGATCAAGCCTGACTGCGGGGTTGGCGCTGTGCGGTGTTCAGCCGACGGATTCCAGCCAGCGCTCGGGGATCTCGGTCTGCAGGGTGTCGTTCTCAGGCCCGGTGTAGTTGTCCCACAACTCGGCCTGGTTGAACCGGACGATGTAGAACCATTCCGCTTTGGCGTCTTCGCGGTCCCAGGCCTCGTCTTCGGGGGCCGGGCTCTCGTAGGTGACCTCGGCGATGGTCCCCTGGGCGCCCCGGCAGTACTCCGGGGTGCGGGTGTAGAACATCGCGGGGAGTTCGCGCACCTTGACCTTGTCGCCGACCTCGAACTTCGCCGTGCCGGCCTGGCCCGCGAAACACTGCGGATCGCCGATCCCGACGGCCTCGATGTGGTGCTTGTTGCGGCTGACGTTCGCGCCGTCACCTTCGAATTTCGGCTTCGCTTCTGGATACCTGCCATTCAGCCCGTCCGCGTATCGCGCGCGCACCTCGGCGAGCCGATCGGTGAGCTCACCCCATGAGATGTGCTTCTTCTCCATCAACAACCGGCCGACCGACCAGAGCCAGCGACTGTAGTACGGCAGACCCAGATAGATCGCGCGCCCGACGTCGACGTTGGCGAGCCTGCGGCGCTCCTCGGACACCCAGATGCCCCGCCATCCGAGGACCTCGCAGAGCACGTAGGTCATCAGTTCCCACTGCTCTTCTTCCTTGTTCTCGTAGAGATGCGGGTAGTCCAACTCGCCGCCGACGTCGTGAGAAGTCTTCATGTACGCCAGATAGTGATCGTGGGTGATCATGTCCGGCGTCGGCCATTCGGGGACTTCGGGGAAAGTGGTTTTCAATCGTGAAACAAGCGCCAATTGTTGGGCACGTTCGGCAGCATCAGTCACGATGTCCTACTTCCGCACGCAGAGAGTCCACTGGAGTCAGCAAGAATTCAAAATATCACCACTGCGGCAAAAGCACTGGGAAGTCAGAGATTCGAGAGTTCGAAATCCACCTGCGGCAAAAATTTCATGACGGGCGCGTCAAATATTCAGCTTGTACGCCCACGACTTCTGCTGGACTGAGCAGAGCCACGGAAGGAAACCATGAGCCAACTCGATCCGACGCAGACGATCATCAAGCTTCCCGACGAGATCATCTGGCAGACACCGCCGGAAGCGCCCGCCAACTCCGTCGCAGAGGCCATGCTCACAGGCAGTGAGAACGAAGACGGCCAGTACCTGGTGCTGATGAAGTGGTACCCCGGCTACATGAGCGCCCCGCACTTCTACCGTACGGACCGGTTGTGCGTGGTGCTCTCCGGTGTCTGGTGTGCAACAGCGGCCCCGACTTCGACCCGGCGCGGGCCGTTCCTGCGCCCGCCGGTTCGTTCGGCAAGCGGGTCGCGGGCACGCCGCACTACGACGGCGCGGTTGCCGATGCGGCGCAACCAGCCGTCATCGCCGTCAGCGGCATCGGGCCCGTCGATCAGACGTGGATCGAACCCTCGCAACCCTGGTTGCGCACGGTCTGACGTGCTCGCGTCCATGCCAGGAGTTCGCCAGCCCGTTCGTCGCCGGTGCTGGCCGAATCACCCAGTTGGACAACGGCTTTCACCGACTCGATCATCGGTTCGTCAGGGATGCCGCATAGCTGCGCCGCCCACTGGGACTCCACATCTTTACTCTCCCGCATGTGAGGCTTCGTCCGCGAATTTTTAGTACACTGATCTGTATTGCTTTCCCCACGACTCGGCGGTGGACGGTCGTGACGCGGCCGTTTACTGGTGACACATTGGAAGCCGAACTGATTACACCGCGCGTCGACTCGCGGCGGGCCAAACTAGCGGGCCGCGCAGCCGAGCAGATCGTCAACGACGTCGTCGAGCGCGGCTGGCCCGTCGGTGCCGTGCTGGCTTCGGAGGCCGACCTTCTCAAACGGTACGGGGTGAGCCGCGCGATTCTGCGTGAGGCGATTCGGCTGATCGAACATCAACACGTGGCCCGGATGCGCCGTGGCACAGGGGGAGGCCTCGTCATCTGTGAGCCAGACGTCGACGCCGTCATCGGGCCAGCGGTGATCTACCTGCTTCGGGTCGGCGCCACCCTCGACGAGATCTTCGACACGAGAATCCTTCTCGAGGAACTGGTCGCAGAACTCGCCTCGCAGCGCGTCACCGAAAGCGACATCACCACGATCCGCTCCACTGTCGAACGGGAGTCGGAAGGCACGTTGTCGAACTTCCGGCTGCTGCACACCCAACTTGCCGCCTTGTCGAACAATCCGGTATTGGAACTGATCGTCGAGACCTTCAGCCGCGTCAGCAGTTTCCACTTCGACGACGGTGCCCGTGTGCCCGCCGGCTTCGACCGCGAAGTGCGTGAGGCCCATCGGGGCATCGCCGAGGCGGTGATGGCCAACGAGCCGGGAGTGGCGCGCGAGCGGATGCGACGGTACCTGCGGTCGGAGGCCGACTTCATCCGCAGCCAGTCCGCCACCGTGCAACACCTCGACCCAGACGTCGCACTCGGGACGCTCGGCGACAAACGCGGCGAGGCGCTCGCGCGCCAGATCTTCGCCGAGCTGATCAACACCGGGGCGGTCCAGGGCACCTTCGTGGGGTCCGAAGCCGCCCTGATGACGAAGTACCGTGCCAGCCGCGCCGTCGTGCGCGAGGCCATCCGAATCCTGGAGTATCACCGGATCGCGCTGACCCGGCGCGGACCAGGCGGAGGCTTGTTCGTCACCGAGCCCGATATCTCCGGCGTGGTCGACACCATCGCCATCTATCTGCGCAGGCACCGGGTGCAGGCCCAGCACATCGCGGAGCTGCGCACCGGGCTGGAACTCGCGGTCGTCACACGCGCCGCCGAGACGCTGAAATCGGGCGGTAGCGACGCGGCTGCGATCGAGGCGGCACTGCATGCCGAGTCGCAGCAGGGGCCGACGCCGGCGTTCGGACAGGGCGAGGAGTTCCACTCGATACTGGGCAGGCTCACCGGCAACCGCGCACTGCATCTCGTGCACAGCGTGACGCTGCGCCTCTGGTGGCGGTTCTTATCCCAGGTCGCCGCGGACGACCCGTGCGCAGCAGGTGCGCGGCCGCAGCGCCAGTCATTGCCGGTGATACGGGCCCATCAGAGCATCGCCGATGCGCTTCTGGCCGGCGACTCCGAGCAGGCGGTGACGCGGATGCGCGCCCACATGACCGCGACTGCGCCGTTGAGAGCACACTGAGTTTTTCAGTCTTGTCCTAACCCGCGGGCGCAGGTAAGCGCTCACACCCTGTCAGTACTGCCGCTTGGGTCTTTCGTGTCGTTCTTCCAGCTACCGCGCGCCGGGCAGCTCACCGCGGGATTCAAAATAGGATTCGCCCAGCAGGCGTCTTCCAAGGAATGCGCGTACTCCGCGCGGCGTCACGCCTCTCGGACATAACCGGCGTCCTCACCCTTGATGGCTAAGGGCACTTGGATCTAGATGATTTCGCCATCGTGGCCGATGAACTCACAGCGCCGCGGGCGCCCTGCGCACGGTCGGCAGAATGCGCAAGCATTCCCACTGAAAGCGTCTCTGACCTCGGTGGCAGGTGCAGGATTCGAACCTGCGTAGGCGTAAGCCGACGGATTTACAGTCCGCTCCCATTGGCCGCTCGGGCAACCTGCCTGGTGCGAGTAGCAAGGGTACAACGAGCAGGGGCTCGGCACGAAAACGGCTGCTGAGGCGGGCGGGCTACCTGCCCGTTATCCGCCGCTCGACCGTCTCCACCAGGTCAAACGGGTCCAGTTCGGTCAACCGCGCGCCGACGTCGGCCAGGATGGCCCTGATCTGCTCGGCGCGGTCTGCGGCGCTCCCCGTGATCTCGGCCTGCTGCATCGACGACGTCATCACCCGGTCGACGGCGTCGTCCACCACATCGCGAGCGCGCGGCTCGCGGATGTGGATCGACAGGTGCAGCGAGTCCGATGTGGGCACGGCGCACGCGCGGTGCGGCGCGTACGGCGGCAGGTACAGGCCGTCGCCCGGCGACAACATCACCTCTGTCGCCTGCCCGCACTCCCCCGGTTCGACGCGCCCGATCCGGCGCAGTCGCGGATCCGCGGGCACATCGAACACCGACCAGCGCTTCGCGCCGCTGAGCTGTGCCACGAACACGTGGGCGTCGTCGCGATGCGTAGCCAGCCCCTGGCACCCCGCGCGGCTGTAGAACGCCGTCGCCTTGACCTCAGCGACCAGCGCATCGGTCAACGCTCGGCACAACTCTCGCGACGGCGCATGCCATTCGTGCATGTTGCACAACATCAACGTGGCACCCTGAGCGAAGACCGAGCGCGCCTTGGCGCCGTCGATCATTCCCGTAACGACTTGACCTGCAACCGATCTCGGTGATGCCACCAGCCGCGCGGGCACCTGCTGCCCGTCGAGGAACATCTTGAAGAAGGGGTGCTGGAGCAGGCTGCAGTCCAGCCACCCCTCCACATCGTCGACGGTCAACGCGTCGCGAAACCGCCCGGAGATGTCGAACGTCGAAGCGGCCGTCCCCCACGGCATGTCGGCTGCTTGCTCCGCAGTGGCGAAAAGCGGTTCGACACTCCTCGATTCGCAGAGCCCGAGATCGAACACGGTCGCTCTCCCTTCGCTACGAAAAAACGATAACGGCGCCACCGCCCTGAAACAGGCAACGACGGCGGCGCGCCTTTCGCGCCGCGCGCCGGGTCGATGCTTCAATTCGCTCGGTTTCAATTGCGATTCCTTGGAGGATCTCGTGGCCAAAGCAGCTGACAAGTATCCGGAATTCGAAGAAAACCCATTGATCGCCGAACTGCTCGCGCGCGGCGCCGAGAACGCCAAAGTGTTGCAGGGCTTCATCGGACCGTCCCGCGACGCCGACCACATCACGCTCTACCAGAGCCTCGAACGACTCGGCGACACCGTCGAGATCCGCCGCGAAGACGTGCTGCACAGCGTCCGGTCGCCGCGGTCAGGCCTTGGCGCAGTCATCCTGTGGGTCAAGGACGACGCCCAGCTGTCCGTCCGAAAGACCCACGCGGAAGACCGCCGTCCCACCGCAGGACCCGGCAGCCTCCGCGAGGTGGCGAAGGGCAGGCTGCGGATGCGCATGCGGCCCGTCGCGTCGACAGAAGAGGTCTGCTTCTCCGTCTGCATGGACTGTCTGTCCTGGTGCGACTGCAGCATCTGCCAGTCCCATCCCGTGTGATGAAGCTCGACGACGTCGTCGCGGAGCTCGAGACCATCGAGTTCCCCGGCGTGGACGAGGTCGCCCACCCGGAACGGGAGACCGTCGTCGCCGCCCGGTCCACGATCCAGGCAGCCGTGGTGGACGACCGGTTCCTGGCCGACTGCATCGCCAAGGAACTGGCGCTGATCACGCAGACCGACTTCCGGCGCGGGCTTGTCCCGTTCTTCACGATCCCGGGGTTGGGCATCCGATTCGCGTTCGGGTACTGGCCGCCGGGCGGGACACCCGGACCGCACGAACACACCGCATGGACCATAACGGCGGTGTGCCGCAACGAACTCGAAGTGCACACCTACGACCGCGCGGAATCGTATCGGCGCGGCGAGCTCGTCGCGAAGAACCACTTCCCCGCCGAGGCGGGGCGGGTCGGCTACATCTACGAGCCCAGCATCCACGCACCGATGAACACGTCGACCAATTGGTCGCTGTCGCTTCACGTTACGAGCCCACGCGACGGTGAACCGATGGACGACTGCGCACCGGTCGCCGGGCTGAGGTCGCGCGAGCGGCGGCGCACCCCGCCGTCGCATCCGTACGCCACCGCCATCGCGGCGCGCCTGCGCACCGAGCGTGTGCACGTGCTTGCCCGCGCGCTCGCCGAGATGCGCGTTGCGGACGCGCCGGCGCTCCTCGAGCGGTGCGCGGCCCTTGGGTCGCACGCCACCCGCAAGCTCGCCGCGTCCGACCGCAGTGGCAGGTACCTACTCCGGCGCACGCATCCCGATCTGGTGCTGACCCATCGCGTCGTCGGCGACAGCGTGACGCTGACGGCCGAAGCGCCCGAGGCGCCCGTCGACGAACTCGCGATGGACGTCGTCGCCGCGGAGGCCATTGCCTTCGCAACCCACGAGCAGGTGTTCGACGTAAGGGAGCTGCCAGGCCCGATCACCGACGAGGAGCGCACCTTGATCGGCGAGGCGCTCGAGGACTCAGGACTATTCACCAAGGTGGCTTGATGACGATCACCGAAGTACCTGCCCCGCAGGCTGATTCAGGCGTCGACGACGTGCTCGCGTTCGAGGCGCCCTATCTCATCGAAAAGCTGATGAAGAACAGCATCGTCGACACGGCCGAAGAAGCCGAAGCGCTTTTCCGCGAGGTCAAGCGCTACCTGGTGCTCTGCGATGGCGACGACAACAGGGTCTGGAACATGTACTCCCTGCGGGTGGACGAGGCGTGGCACCAGTTCATCCTGTTCACCCGGCAGTACATCGACTTCTGCGAGCGCTACTTCGGCAGGTACGTCCCGCACAACCCGAGCAACGCTCCGAAGGTGGAGTCGCCCAGGCCCATCGAGAAGACATCGTTCAAACAGTTCTGCGCCCGCTACGAGGAGCTGTTCTCCGAACCGCTGCCCGACATCTGGTTCGACGAGCGCTACGTCACCCTCGACCGCAGGTTGTTCACCCGCTGGGCGGGCCCGCTGACCACGCGTGTCGACGGCGACACCGTCGAACTGCTGAACTCCGCCGGCGACGTGTTGTTCGCCGTCAACGACGTGGCCCGCCCCGCGCTGGAGTTCATCGCAAACACGGGCGCGTTCTACGTCAGGGAGCTGCCCGGCGGGTTGGATGACGAGGAGAAGGTCGTACTGGCGAGCGCGCTGGTGGAGAGCCGCGTCCTGCGCTCAGCCCCCTGACCACGCGCCCGCCCACGTCGAGATGGACGTTTTGGTGGGATCTACTCGCACTTTGGCGCCCAAGTGTCGGTTTGGGCGGCGTGGGATAGTACTTATCAAGCCACCACGAGAGGAGATCGAATCCAATGGCGGATTCAAGCTTCGACGTCGTCAGCAAGGTCGACCGCCAAGAGGTCGACAACGCCCTCAACCAGGCCGCCAAGGAACTGTCCACCCGCTTCGACTTCCGCGGCACCGACACCTCGATCGCCTGGCAGGGCGAGGAGGCCATCACGATCACCTCGTCCACCGAGGAGCGGGTCAAGGCCGCCGTCGACGTGTTCAAGGAAAAGCTCATCCGTCGCGACATCTCGATGAAGGCCTTCGACGCGGGCGAACCCCAGGCCTCCGGCAAGACCTACAAAGTCACCGGCAGCATCAAGCAGGGCATCGACAGCGAGAACGCCAAGAAGATCACCAAGCTGATCCGCGACGAGGGACCCAAGGGCGTCAAGACGCAGATCCAGGGCGACGAGATCCGCGTCAGCTCCAAGAAGCGCGACGACCTTCAGGCCGTCATCGCGATGCTCAAGAAGGCCGACCTCGACGTCGCGCTGCAGTTCGTCAACTACCGCTGAGTCAGCTGATCGGTGATGTCGATCTCGCGGCTGTCGTCGCGGTGATCGCTGGTGTTGCGGCACTCGCCTGACAGCCGGATCGTGCCGCGCTCGCGGGCGTAGACGTTGCCGCCGTTGATCGCCGCGCGCACCTCGTTCGTGTGCACCTGCGCCCCGAACGACCGGTCCCCTGCCGCCGGTCCGTCCATCCAGCCGTGCGACACCATCATCTTCACGATCTGCTTGATGTAGCGGTCCTCGTCGACGTCCTTCGGCAGCAGGAACGTCAACCGCACCTCGCCGTAGTACAGCGCTTCATTCTGGCCGCCGCACGCCACCCAACCGAACATCCCCGTGGCGTCCTGCAATTGGTTGAGCACGACGAACTCCCTGGCCGGCTGGATCACTTGCTGCATCGACGCGGCGTCTGGCATCGGCACGATCGACGGCTTGGAGGATTCCGCCTTCGGCGCCTCGACCGGCACCCGGAAACACCCCGCCGCCACCGCGGCGACGCCGACAAGCATGCACGCCGACCTGGCCCAGTGAGCTTTGGCGGCTATCGCGCAACCACCTGGTCTGTGACGTTGACGCTGGCGGCGTCGCGGTGGTCGTTCATGTTTCGGCACTCCCCGAAGATATGAACGTATCCGTCCTCCTTCGCGACGGGGTTCTGGCCGATGACGGCGAACACGGTGTCGGTGTGGATGACGGTCCCGAACGGGTTCTTGCCCGGCGGCGGCCCGTCGTACCAGCCGACGCCGTGGTCCACCACCGTCCGGGCGAGCTGCTTGAAGTACGTCTTGGGCTCGATGTCGTCGGGGATGCGGAAGCCCATCTCGACCCTGCCCCGGTACGGCGGCTCGCCCTGGTCGTTGCACGCCTCGTAGTCGAAGCCGGCGCTGACGTCCTGCAGCGCAGCGACAGTCGCGATGGCCTTGGCGGGTTCGACCACCTGCTTCATGGTGTCCTCATCCGACAGCGTCTCCACCGGGCCCGGCGGCGGCCGTGTCGACGACGTCTCCTCGTCGTGAGGCAGCATCGAGCATCCTCCTAGTAGGACGGCGAACGCGAAGGTCGCCGCGCATTGCTGAATTCGATTAGAACGCATGATCTTTGGTCACTGACTCCGCGGGACGGTCGGCTTCAGGGTCGATGTAGGCGGGCGAACCGGGTATGTCGAAGCCTACGGGCGGCAACGGGATCGTTGGGCCGAACGGCAGGTCGATCTCGCGAGGCAGGTCGACGTGGGGCTGCCGACGGCCCTCGGCCAACAGGCCCTCCTCGGCGAGTTG
This sequence comes from Mycolicibacterium sp. 120270, assembly GCA_033741175.1. Taxonomy (GTDB): domain Bacteria; phylum Actinomycetota; class Actinomycetes; order Mycobacteriales; family Mycobacteriaceae; genus Mycobacterium. The sequence goes on from JAWQNE010000004.1 coordinate 159,127, forward strand.
GCCGCTCTCGCCGGTCGCGATGTAGGTCATCGCGCGCAGCGCCTCGCCGCCCTTGTCGTAGTAGTGCGAGTGATCGTTCGTGTCGAGACCGTCGCGGCCCACCACCTCGGCGTCGAACCGGACCGACCCGAACTGGTCGCCGGCCGGATCGAGCCCCAGGCCCGCATTGAGCCCCACCGGATAGCCCAGTTTCTGATTGAGGTAGTCGTGTGCGTATTCCGGCGCCGTGCCGATGTAACTGACCGGGTCGGTCGACGCGGAGCCGACGTACACCTTGCCACCGTCGAGGTGGAAGTCTGCGGCGCTGCGCGCCAAATCCGTTCCCGGGCAACCCAACAACACGGCGTCGTTGGCGTGCATGCCGGAGCCGGCGAACGCGTCGGCCACCGTCGTCGACCCGTACGAGTGCCCGATGACGGTGACGTGCTGCTGCGGATCATGGTGGGTCACCCACAACCCGTTCACGTCGGCGGCCAACAGGTCGCCGCCCTGGCGAGCCAGATCCGGATTCGCGACGCGGGTGTCGGTGAAGCCGTCGGGTGCGTCATAACCCATCCACGAGATCACCGCGTGGGTGCTGTTCGGGTCGGCGGCATTGGCCTCGTCCCACAGGTTCATGGCGTCGTTGTGGCCGTCGCTGAGCCAGCCGCCCTTCACACTGCTGCCGGTGCCCGGCACGATCACCGAGGTGTTGTCGGCGTAGTCCGGGTTGCCGATCGCGATCGCGGCGCGGCCCTGGCCGCCGTCGGCCAGCGGTTCGTACTTCCACAGCATGACGGGCCGTTGACGTGCCGGGTTCGGGTCACTGCCGCGCTGGTGGTTCAGGCCCTCGCGGACCTTGACCGCGTTCTGGTAGCGCGCGACATCGGCGGCGGACAGTCCGTAGAAGCCGGGGTTGGCGAGCACCTGGTCGGTCGATACGCCGTGCTGCGTCGCGACGTCGGTGATGCGGTTGAGGTCGTCGTTGAGCACCTGCTGGTTGATCGCGTCGCGGGCCGCGGCGGGAATTCCGTTGAGGTTCCCCACCTCTGGGGGATGCTCTTCGATCAGCCGCTCGCGGTCCTTCTGGCTCAGCGACCGCCACCACTGGTCCACTTCCTCGGCGCTTGCGCCGGGCGGCGGCAGCGGTATCGGCCGCGCCTCCGGCGGTACGTCGACCACGTCGTCGGCGCTGTCCATCGCCGCCGCCAGTTGATCGTCGACGGAATCCGCCTGCCGCAGAACCTGGTTCAGCGCCTCCTGTAGCACCTTGGCGTTGTTCCAGTCGTTCGGCAGCGCGGGGATCCTGCCGGGCATGACTGATCCCGACACCGGGTCGACCAGCATGCCGCACTCACGCGCCATGTCCAGCACCCGCTTGAGGTTGTCCTTGACGATCTGAACGTTGACGGCGGCCGCATCGGCGGCGCGCGCCGCGGCCGACGCCGCAGCGGCGTCACGCAGCAGCGCCTGCCTGCTCTGCTCGAGCGCGGCCTTGGCCTCCTCGGACCCGGGGCCGGTCCAGTCGGGAAACCTCGGCAGCCTGTTGGCCGTGTCGGTGGAGATCTCCGCGCGGTTGCGGGCGGCCTCCCCCACCGCGCGAACCGCGCCCGGATCCCACCGCTGGACATCTTCGACGGTCAACGACATGGCGCTACAGGTTCCTGGGATCGAGCGATTCGACCCTGCGCCGGTTCTTCTCCTCCTCCATCGCGTAGGCCGCCGCCGCACTCGACAGCGCGTCGGCCTGAGAGGTCAGAACGCGATGCAACTCGGCCGTGGTCGCCTGCCAACGCCGCGTCCTGGCGTCGATGGACTGCGCCGAGCGGCCGACCAGTCCGTGCTGGGCGTCGTCGACAGCGGCCACCGACGACGTGTGCGCGGTCTGCAGCGCATCGGCGTCATCGCGAAAGCGCGCCGCGAGATAGGCGAGGTCCTGCGGATCGACCTTGATGGGTTGAGGCAAGGGGGAGCCTTTCTGCCAGCTGGCAATCGACGCTACCAGCGGTGCAGGGGGGTCACCCGCACCAATTTGCACCCATCAGCTAACTTCGCGAACACAGTTCACGCAGTTTCCGAACTGCCAGTGAAACGACATGTGTCGGCAATACGCTGGTGTCATGGCACCTGCTCTACGTGAACCCAAAGTCGTCGTGCTCGGTGGTGGCTCCTGGGGCACCACCGTGGCCTCCATCTGCGCCAGGCGGGGACCGACGCTGCAGTGGGTGCGTTCGGAGGACACCGCCAGGGACATCAACGAGAACCACCGCAACAGCACGTACCTCGGCGACGAGGTCGAGTTGGCGCTGACGCTGAGGGCCACCACCGACTTCTCCGAGGCCGCCGAATGCGCCGACGTCATCGTGATGGGTGTGCCGTCGCACGGCTTCCGCGGCGTGCTCGAGCAGCTGGCCAAGGAGCTGCGGCCGTGGGTGCCGGTGGTGTCGCTGGTGAAGGGGCTCGAACAGGGCACCAACTACCGGATGAGCCAGATCGTCGACGAGGTGCTGCCGGGACATCCGGCGGGCATCCTGGCCGGCCCGAACATCGCCCGCGAGGTGGCCGAGGGCTATGCCGCGGCCGCGGTGCTGGCGATGCCCGACCAGCACCTCGCGGCCAACCTCGCGAACCTGTTCCGCACCAAACGCTTCCGGACGTACACCACCGACGACGTCGTCGGCGTCGAGATGGCAGGCGCGCTGAAGAACGTCTACGCGATCGCCGTCGGCATGGGCTATTCGCTGGGGATCGGCGAGAACACGCGTGCGATGGTGATCGCCCGCGCGCTGCGGGAGATGTCGAAGCTCGGCGAGGCGATGGGTGGACACCGCGACACGTTCGCGGGCCTGGCCGGCATGGGCGATCTCATCGTCACGTGCACGTCGCAACGCAGCCGCAACCGTCACGTCGGCGAGCAGCTCGGCGCGGGCAAGAAGATCGAGGAGATCATCGCGTCGATGAACCAGGTCGCCGAGGGTGTCAAGGCCGCCAGCGTCGTCATGGAATTCGCTGAGAAGTACGGGCTTTCGATGCCGATCGCCCGCGAGGTGGACGGTGTGGTCAACCACGGCTCAACCGTCGAACAGGCCTACCGGGGGCTGGCCGCCGAGAAGCCCGGGCACGAGGTGCACGGCTCGGGCTTCTAGCGTCAATTGAAGTAGGGGTTTGTCCCCTCGGGGCGGTCGACGAGCGGATTGATCTGGCCGACAAGCCAACTGGCGCCTGGGCTGATCACGAAGCCGGCTTGGTTCTGGCTGTCCACACATGAGGTGACCGTGCCGTCGGTGCCGCAGCTCAGCGTCTGGTAGCTCAACCGCGAACCTGCGGGAAGCGGCTTGATCTCGCCCGCCACCGCGAACGGGTTCCCGCCCGCGTTGGCGAACCCCGTCGGCTGACCGATCCGTCCGCTGACCAGGTTCGCGCCTTCCGGCGCGCCGGGCAGCGCGCCGAAGCAGCCGTAGCCGCCGTTGCGCTGGATCATGCATGTCACGCCGTCGGGGGTGGTGAATGCGTACGCCTGGTCGCCGAGGACCGAGTACTCCGACGGCTTTACCGGCGCCCAGGCGTTGACGCTGGGCGGCGGCGGCGGAGGGGGCGGTTCGGCCGGGTCTGCGGCGGCGATGCCCGGAGCGGCAAGCGCGGCCGCTGCCACGGCGCCCGACAGGATCGTTCTGCTCAGCATCGGCCCAGCTTAAATGTTCCGGATTCGGCGCGCGCGGTCACGCCGACGGTGACCAAGTGCGCCCAGATCAGTAGTGACCGGGCCCGCGGCCGGCCATCGCCTCGAGCCTGCGGATGCGGTCCTCGATCGGCGGATGGGTGGAGAACAGCTTGGCCACCTTCTCGCCCGGGCGGAACGGGCTGGCGATCATCAGGTGCGCCTGGTCGGCGAGCTTCGGGTCGGGCGGCAGCGGCGCCTGCTGCACGCCGGCGGCGATCTTGCGCAGCGCCGACGCCAGCGCCAGCGGGTCACCGGTCAGCTCGGCGCCGGACTGATCGGCCTGGTACTCCCGCGAGCGGGAGACGGCCAGCCGAATGACCATCGCAGCGATCGGACCGAGCATCGAAACCAGAAGGATCGCAAAGGGATTCGTACCGCCCTCGCGGTTGCCGCCGAACATGCTCGCGAAGAACGCGAGGTTGGCCAGCGCGGTGATCACCGACGCCATCGCGCCTGCCACACACGAGATCAGGATGTCGCGGTTGTAGACGTGCGACAGTTCGTGGCCCAGCACCGCGCGCAGTTCGCGCTCGTTGAGGATCTGCAGGATGCCCGTCGTGCAGCACACGGCGGCGTTGCGGGGGTTGCGGCCGGTGGCGAACGCGTTCGGGTTGGCGGTGTCGCTGATGTAGAGCCGCGGCATCGGCTGGTGTGCGGTGGTGGCCAGCTCGCGGACAACCTTGTACATGAACGGCGCCTGAACCTCGGTGACCGGCTGGGCATGCATGGCCCGCAGCGCCAGCTTGTCGCTGTTGAAGTAGACGTAGACGTTCATGCCGATCGCGAACAGCACCGCCAGGAACATGATGTTCCTGCCGAACATGGCACCGATGGCGACGATCAGCGCCGAGAACAACGCCAGCAGCAAGAAGGTCTTGGCGGTGTTGGCATGTGGGTGCCATCTCATGAGCGTCGTCCTCCGGTCTTTCTCCGCTCCGCGCGTGGCGCGGTAAGTCTTCGCTTGCTCAACGCTTCGACCGGGGTCGCGGGTTCCTCAGCCGTGGCGGTTGACCGTGTAGTCCACCAGCGAGGCCAACGCCTGCCTGCCGGGCCCGTCGGGCAGATGGGCCAGCTCGTCGCGGGCCTCCTCGGCGTACCGAGCGACGGTCTTCTTGGCTGCCGCCATGCCCGGTGACCTGCGCAGCAGGGTCAGCGCCTCGGCCAGTTCGTCGTCGTCTTCGACCGGACCGGCGAGCAGTTCGCGCAGCCGGTCGGCGTCCGGGCCCGTTTCGCGCAACGCGTACAGCACCGGCAGGGTGTGCACGCCCTCGCGCAGGTCCGTGCCGGGCACCTTGCCGGACTCGTCGGGGTCGCTGTCGATGTCGATGATGTCGTCAGAGATCTGAAACACCGTGCCGACGATGCCGCCGAGCCTGCTCAGCCGCTCGACCTGCTCCTCGTCGGCGCCGGAGAAGGTGCCGCCGAACCTGCCGGAGGCCGCGATCAGGCAGGCCGTCTTCTCGTAGACGACCTTCAGGTAGTGCTCGACATCGTCGACGTGGTCGGCGGCCCCGCGGGTCTCGCGCATCTGACCGGTGACCAGCTGGGCGAACGTTTCGGCGATGACCCGCACGGCGTCGGGGCCCAGCCGCGACACCAACCGCGAGGCCGTGGCGAAAAGGTAGTCACCGGCCAGGATTGCGATGTTGTTGCTCCACCTGGCGTTCGCGCTGGGCGCGCCGCGGCGCACCTGCGCCTCGTCCATCACGTCGTCGTGGTACAGCGTGGCCAGGTGCACGAGCTCGATGACCGCACCGGCGACGGTGACCTGCCAGTTGTCCGGATCGGGACCCAACTGCGCCGACAGCACGGTGAACAGCGGCCGGAACCGCTTGCCGCCGGCCTGGAACAGATGCTGGACCGCCTCGGCCATCAGCTCATCGGCTTTGCCCAGCTCAGTGGACATCAAGTCCTCGATGCGGGCGACGCCGTCGCGGACATCCTGCGCGAAAGCGGGGTCCCCGAAGTCCACTCCCGCCACCACACTCGCCGGTGTCCTCACCCTGCCAACATACTGGGAGACATGAACACCAGGGCGGACGTGGTCGTGGTCGGGGCCGGACCCGCCGGATCGGCCGCGGCTGCGTGGGCCGCCAGAAGCGGGCGCGACGTGCTGGTGATCGACTCCGCGCAATTCCCGCGCGACAAGGCGTGCGGCGACGGGCTGACCCCGCGGGCCGTTGCCGAAATGCAGTTGCTGGGCCTCGGGTCGTGGCTCGACGGCCGGATCGCACACCACGGGCTGCGGATGTCGGGCTTCGGCGCCGACGTCGAGATCGCGTGGCCGGGACCGTCGTTTCCGGCCACCAGCAGCGCCGTGCCGCGCACCGAGCTCGACGACCGCATCCGGATGGTGGCCGTCGACGAGGGCGCGAAGATGATGCTGGGCGTCAAAGCCGTTGAGGTTCGCCATGATTCGACCGGACGCGTCTCGTCGGTGCTGCTGGACTCCGGCGCCGAGATCGGCTGCGAGCATCTGATCGTCGCCGACGGCGCACGGTCGACGCTCGGTCGGGTGCTCGGCCGCGAGTGGCACAAGGAGACGGTGTACGCCACCGCGATCCGCGGCTACATATCGACCCCGCGCGACCGCGAACCGTGGATCACGTCGCACCTGGAACTGCGGTCACCAGAGGGCGATGTGTTGCCGGGCTACGGGTGGATCTTCCCGTTGGGCAACGGCGAGGTGAACATCGGCGTCGGCGCGCTGGCGACGTCCAAGCGGCCCGCCGACACGGCGCTGCGGCCGCTGATGTCGTATTACGCGTCACTGAGACGTAAGGAGTGGGGTTTCGAGGGTGAGCCCCGGCTCGGGTTGTCGGCGCTGCTGCCGATGGGCGGTGCGGTGTCCGGGGTGGCCGGGCCGAACTGGATGCTGATCGGCGATGCGGCGGCGTGCGTGAACCCGCTCAACGGTGAGGGCATCGACTACGGGCTGGAAACCGGCAGGCTGGCGGCGGAGATGCTGGGTTCGGGCGACCTGACGTCGGCGTGGCCGGCGGTGCTGCAGCAGCACTACGCGCGCGGGTTCTCGGTCGCGCGCCGGCTGGCGTTACTGCTGACGTATCCCCGGTTCCTGCCCGCCGCCGGGCCGATCGCAATGCGGTCGACGTATCTGATGAACATCGCGGTGCGGGTGATGGCCAACCTCGTCACTGACGAGGACGCGGACTGGATCGCGCGCGTGTGGCGACGCGCGGGCGCGGGTTCGCGACGCCTGGACCGCCGCCCACCGTTCAGCTGAGCCGAGGATGCGTGACGTGACAGTGGCGGTTTACCGAGCGCCGATGCGCTCGCGTCGCGACGACGTGGACGTGGCGGCGACGATCGAGCGGGCGCGCACTCGCGGGCTCTGCGGCTTCGGCGGCCCAAACAACCCGTCCGACGAACGGCTGGCCCGCCGCATCGAGCGGTTCCGCGACGTCGATGAGGGCTCGTTCGTCTGGACCCGGGACCCGGACGGGCTGTACTGGCTTGGCCGCATCAGCGGCCCCTACTTCTACGACGCCGACGATGAGGCGGCGGCCGTCGACCTCGTGCACGTTCGGGAATGCGATTGGCTGTCAACGCCTTTGCTCGAACCGAAGGTGCCCGCCGCCGTCGTCGCCACGTTTCGTCGCGGCGGCCGGAATTTCCAGCAGACCCACGACCCGAACGTCGGCGAGGAGAGCGCGCGCATCTGGCGCACATTCACGTAGCTGCGAGTGTGCGCAATGCGCTGCTGATTTGCGGCGTGGCGCGCGGCAGACACGCACGCTCGCGGTATGAGGTAACCCGTAGATCTAAGCGAGGGAGTCGGCGAAGCCCTTGACGTCGCGGATGGTGGCGGCGAACACGTCCGGCAGATACCCGCCGAGCAGTAGGTCGCAGCCGTGTCCGGTGCCCGCGACGATCCGGCCCACCGCGGGCACGCCCGCGCGCACCAGCCGGCGGTAGTACAGCAACCCCTCATCGCGCAGCGGGTCCACCTCATTTACCGAAATGACATGCGGCGGAAGGCCGTTGAGCTCCTCGTCGGTCACCCACCCGGCGTAGCAGGCGCTGTCTTTCGAGTGCTCGCCGGTCGGGTCGTACACCGAACCGGCCAGTCCCATCACGGGGCGGGACAGGAAGTAGCCATCGCACTCCTTCAGCGACGGCAATTCGTCGGGCTGCTCCCACCAACGGCCCGACAGAAACGGGCATTGCGCGTAGGCGCCGGCGATCTCGGCCAACCAGCCTTCGCGCTTGGCCTTGTGCAATGTGGTCAACGCGAGGTTGCCGCCGCCGGACTCGCCGCAGGTGATCAGGTGGCTGATACCGAGGTCCGCGCGGTTGCCGTAGGCCCAGCGGATAGCGGATGCGCAGTCGTTGAGCCCGGCGGGATACGGGTGCGGCCCGAGCCGACCGCCCGCGTTGCGGAACTCCACGCCGATGACGACAAGCCCTGCCGCGGCGAGGTTTTCGCGTATCCGCGTGTAGCTGGCGTCGGTGGCGCTGTTGATCGCCATGCCGCCGCCGTGGAAGTGCACGACGCCGGGCAGATCGCCGCCTGCGGGGATCGGGTGGGTGATGTACAGCGCGATCTCGTTGCCGTCGACGCCGGTGATCGTCGTCGTCATGGTCGCGATGCCCCTGGGGCTCGGCAGGTTCTGCGCCAGCGCCTCGAGCGCCGCGCCCATGTGCTTCTCGGTGGCGGCGACGGCCTTGAGCCGCTCCTCGATCGGCGAATCTGGCGTCGCGCGCGGTGCGGGCAGGTTGCCGTCGAGACCGAACGGGGCGAGCGCCTTGACCATCCGCGGATCGGATCGCGGATCCGTGCCGATGGTGCAGTTGGGATCCGCCAGGCGACCGTGCATCCCGCGACCCTAGCGCGACGGCTTCACGGCGGCGTGGAGGGCAACGATCCCGCCGCTGAGATTGCGCCAGCGCACCGTCGACCAGCCGGCGTCCGCGATCTGACGCGCCAGCTGCGCCTGGTCGGGCCAGGCCCGGATGGATTCCGCCAGATACACGTAGGCGTCGGGATTCGACGACACCTTCCGCGCGATCCGCGGCAGCGCCTGCATCAGGTACTCCTTGTACGCGGTGGCGAACAGCCTGTTCGTCGGCGTCGAGAACTCGCACACCACCAGCCGTCCGCCCGGCCGCGTCACGCGCGCCATCTCGCGCAGCCCCGCGGCGTGGTCGACGACGTTGCGCAGCCCGAAGCTGATGGTGACCGCATCGAACACGCCGTCGGCGAACGGCAGCCGCGTCGCATCGCCCGCGACCTTCGGTACGTCGCGGCCCCGGCCGGCGGCGAGCATTCCGACCGAGAAATCGGCGGCCGCACACCACGCGCCCGAGCGCGCCAGCTCGACCGTCGACACCGCCGTGCCCGCCGCCAGGTCGAGCACGGTGTCGCCTGGCCCGATGCGCAGCGCCGACCTGGTGGCGCGCCGCCAGAACCGATCCTGGCCCAGCGACATCACGGTGTTGGTCAGGTCGTAGCGCCGCGCGACCCCGTCGAACATCGACGCGACCTCATGCGGGTCCTTGTCCAGCGACGCCCTGTTCACGTCCGTGACGGTACCTGCGAACTTCCTTGGAGCGGGAATGCCCACCCTGTAATGCGCCTTCTTCTAAATCGTGACTGCAAAAGTTTGGTTCATCACCGGGACATCACGCGGGTTCGGCAGGGAGTGGGCGATCGCGGCCCTTGAACGTGGCGACAAGGTGGCCGGCACCGCCCGCGACACCGCGACACTGGCCGACCTCGTCGAGAAGTACGGCGACGCGCTGCTGCCGATCCAACTGGACGTCACCGACCGAGACGCCGACTTCGCCGCCGTCAAGCAGGCCCACGACCACTTCGGCCGGCTCGACATCATCGTCAACAACGCGGGCTACGGGCACTTCGGCTTCATCGAGGAGCTCACCGAGCAGGAGGCCCGCGACCAATTCGAGACGAATCTGTTCGGCGCGCTGTGGGTGACGCAGGCCGCGTTGCCGTATCTGCGAGCGCAGCGCAGCGGGCACATCATCCAGGTGTCGTCGATCGGCGGCATCGTCGCGTTCCCGAACGTCGGCATCTACCACGCGTCAAAGTGGGCGCTCGAGGGGTTCTCCCAAACGCTGGCGCAGGAGGTCGAGTCGTTCGGCGTTCACGTGACGCTCGTCGAGCCGGGCGGGTTCTCCACCGACTGGGCCGGACCGTCGGCCAAGCGGTCGGAGCAGCTGCCCGATTACGAAGAGGTGCACAGGAAGTCGGACGAATGGCGGGCCAGCCGCAACGCCAAGCCGGGTGATCCGCAGGCATCGGCGGCCGCGATCCTGAAGATCGTCGACGCCCCGAAGCCGCCGCTGCGGGTGTTCTTCGGCGAGGGCCCGCTTTCGCTGGCCAAGACCGACTACGAAAACCGCATCAAGACCTGGGAAGAGTGGCAGCCCGTTTCGGTGCTGGCCCAGGGGACGGAGTAGCGACGGGCGCTTGAGCCTCCGCGAGCACCGCCTCGTAGTGGCCGATCAACTCGTCGCAGATGGCGGGCCAGGTGCGGCCGAGCACGCTGCGGCGGGTTGCCAGCGAGTAGCGCTGACGCTCGGCCAGCAGGTGGTCGACCGACGAGGACAGGCGGCCGGTGAATTCGTCGACCGGCAACAGCAACCCGGTGTGCATGGGCGCCACCAGATCTCGTGGACCGCCCGCATCGGGTGCGATGACCGGCAGGCCCGAGGCCATCGCCTCCTGCACGGCCTGACCGAACGTCTCGTGCTCACCGGGATGGACGAAGACATCCATGCTCGCGTAGGCCGCCGCGAGCTGATCGCCGTACAGGGCGCCGGTGAAAACAGCTGACGGCAGGCAGGATTCGAGCTTGGCCCTATCGACGCCGTCGCCGACCACCACGAGCTGCAGATCGTCACGTCCGGCAAGGGCGGCGAGGCGCTCGACGTGCTTCTCGGGCGCCAACCTACCGACGAACCCGACGATGGGCTTGCCCTCCGGTGACCACTGCCTGCGCAGCCGTTCGTCGCGGGCCGACGGCGCGAAGCCGGAGATGTCGACACCGCGTGCCCACTTGTGCACCCGAGGGATGCGCTGCGCGACAAGGCTTTCGATGGCAGCAGTCGACGGTGCGAGCGTGCGGTCCGCCCGGCTGTGCACCATCCGGGTCCACGCCCAGGCGGCCCGTGCGGTGAAGCCGATGCCGTAGCTCTGCGCAAATCCCGCCACGTCTGTCTGGAAGATCGCCACCGTCGGCACGCCGAGGTGGCGGGCGGCGTGCATGCCGCCCCAGCCGAGCAGTGCGGGCGACGCCAGGTGCACGATGTCGGGGTCGAAACCCTTCAGCACGCCGACCATCCGCGGCCGCGGTATGCCCAGCGGCAACGAGGTGATCTTCGGGAACATGCGCGACGGCACCCGGTGAATGCGGACGCCGTCGTGCACGCGGTCGGCAGGCGCCTGCCCGCAGGGGGAGTCAGGGGCGATGACGAGGACCTCGTGACCGTGACGGCGCAGCTGCTCCATCACCCGAAGCACGGAGTTGGTGACGCCGTTGACGTTCGGGAGGAAGGACTCGGCGACGATCGCAACGCGCACACGACGATGGTGGCATCGGTGGCTGTCGGCAAGGTTGCCAGCGGGGATACGACACGCGAAGTTCTCGTGCTGACGGCCGCAAACCGCAGTGTCGACATGCGGGTATTCTGCGCACAAGGAAGGGCGGTTGACATGCGGATTCTTGGTGCGGTCGCGGTGACCGCGGCCCTGCTGCTCGGCGTGGTCGGCTGCACCAACCAGGTCACCGGCACCGCGACGGTGGATCCGACGCAGCCGCCGCTCGGGTTGAGCGACGACGGGTACGGCATCGTCGCGGGCTACCCCGATGCACCGGTGCAGATCGAGTTGTACACCGAACCGCAGTGCACGCACTGCGCCGATCTGCAGGCCGCCTTCGGCGAGGACATGAGGCGCCACATCAACCTCGGCGATCTCGCGGTGACCTACCGGCCGCTGACCTTCCTGGACGACCCGAGCACCGACGAGCATTCGGCCCGGGTCGCCAACGCGTTGTTCCTCGCCGTCGGAGCCCCGGAAGCAAGCGACGAGAGCAACATGGCGTCGGGACCCGAGTTCCAGAGCTTCGTCGAGGAGCTGTGGGCCAACCAGAACCCCGGCGGGCCAGGCCCGAGTGACCAGCAGATGGCGAAGATGGCGCAGGAGTCGGGCCTACCCGAGGAAGTGGCGACCCGCATCGGCAACGGCGAGATCGCCGACCAGATCGAGATCGAGGAGATGGCCGCCTACAACTACGGCGCGCTGATCGGCATCGACCCGATAACCACCGGCACACCAACGGTTTACGATCTCAGCACCGGCGAGAAGGTCAACATTCACGAAGACGACTGGCTGGACAACCTGCTGTCGGCGGTCTGACGCGTCAGCCTGCGTTCGAAGAACGCCAACGCCAGCAGCGCCGCGCCTGCCACCAGCCAGCCGACCACCGCGATGGAGCCCGCGGGGATGATGGCCAGCACCGCATGGCGGTCCTGCACCCGCACCAGATCGGGATTGCCCTTGTCGTACTCGACGTAAATCCGCATGCCCGTGTCCAATTCGGACGGATAGAGCACGCCCAGCTCCGGCCGGTAGGTGACGCGGTCGGGGGTGACGAACTCGATCGTGGAGCGGCGGGGCCCGGCGCTGAGCACCTCGGCGGCCGCCACCCCCATGTTGCGTTCGATCTGCCGGTCGTTGCGCCACGCCCCGAGTACCAGCAGGAGCGACTGCAACGTCACCAGCAATGCGACGATGACGACGCCGATGCGGATGCGGCGAAAAATCCGTGCGGTCCGGGTCTCCCCCGGCTTGCCGTACAGGTGCGGAATCACATGCGGGACAACACGATGCACCAATCGCTTGACCCGGTCGATCACAGCGCCGCCTTGATCGACGCGTGCAGTGCGCGCAGCGACGACCGGTCGGCCTTCACCTCCAGCACCCGCATGCCTTCGAACGGTTCGTCCAGCGCGGCGGCCAGCTCGCCGACCTCGATCTGCCTGCTCTCCACGTGGTAGGCCCGGCACAGCGCGCCGACGTCGACGTCGTGCGGGGTGCCGAAGATGCGCGACGACACGTCGGAGAACCGCGGATCGCCCTGCTCGAGCAATTCGAAGATGCCGCCGCCGTTGTCGTTGGACACCACGATCGTCAGGTGCCGAGGGGTCGGCTCCGTCGGCCCGATCAACAACCCCGAGCTGTCGTGCACGAATGTCAGGTCGCCGATGAGCGCGACGGTGCGGCCGCCGGTGGGGTCGTGGGCCAGCGCGGCGCCGATCGCCGTCGACACCGTGCCGTCGATGCCCGCGACACCGCGGTTCGACCGCACCTTGATGCCGTGGGTGTTCAGACCCACCAGCGCGGCGTCGCGCACCGGGTTGGACGCACCGAGCACCAGCTGGTCGCCTGGGCGCAGTGCCTCGGCCACGGCCGCCGCCACGTGCAGGCCGGTGGTCAACGGATGCGCCTTGAGCTGGCTGCGAACGGCGTCGACGGTATGGGCGTTGATCGCGGCGCAACGGCGCAGCCAGGCCGGATTCGGCTCACCGGATGTCACCGCGCGGGTGCCGGTGGCCTGCGAGTTTCCTGAGACGTCGGGCCAGCGCGGGCCGGTGGTCAGCGCGAACACCGGCACCGACGGGTCGGCGAGCAGGGTCGAGACCGGCCGGTGCAGTGTCGGGCGGCCCAGCATGATGACCTGCTTCGGGTGCAGCAGCGGCAGCGCCATCGGGTGCAGCGGGTTCTCCGCGGGCGGCGCCGTCGGCTCGGCGACCGTCGGGATCGCGGCCAGGTTGGGGTGCACACCCGCGCCGTGCCCGGCGATGACGACGGTGTCCGGCGTGAGATCGATGTCGAGAGGCTGGTCGAACGTCACCGGCGGGGTGTAGGTCCACGGCTGCCCGCCAGGGCGGCCCGGCGGGGCGTACGGCGTCCCTGGCTCGAGGTCGTGGTCGGGCACCAGCGGTTCGCGCAGCGGGATGTCGAACTGCACCGGGCCCGCATTCGCACTGCGAGAACCCTTGGCGGCCACCAGGACTCGGCATGTCGCCGAGCGCCACTGCGCATTGAACTTATCTATATCGCCGGGCGCAGCTCCCCTCAATTCGGGGGCGAGGCCGAGGCTGATGTTGGCGCGCACCTGCGTGCCGAAATAGCCCAGCTGCTCCATCGTCTGGTTCGCGCCGGTGCCGAGCAGTTCGTACGGCCGGTTGGCCGACAGCACGATCAGCGGCACGCGGGCGTAGTTGGCCTCCACCACCGCGGGGCCGAGGTTGGCCACCGCGGTGCCCGACGTCATCGCCACGCACACCGGCGCACCCTCGGCCACCGCGAGGCCGATCGCCAGGTATCCGGCGGTGCGCTCGTCGATGCGGACGTGCAGCCGGATCCGGCCTTCGCGGTCGGCGTCGTGCAGGGCGAACGCCAGCGGCGCGTTCCGCGATCCGGGGCACAGCACGATGTCGCGCACGCCGCCGCGAATGAGTTCGTCGACGACGACACGGGCCTGTGCCGTCGATGGGTTCACCACTACAGCCTATTCGGCGAAGAAGTCGAGCGCCGCGACGTTCACCACCTGCGGTTTTTCGATGAAACCGAGATGCCCGGCGCCAGGAATCTCCAGGTAGCGGCCGTTCGGGATGGCCTCGGCGACCTCGCGGCCGAGGTGCGGCGGCAGCACGATGTCGTCGCCGAAACCGATGACGAGGACCGGAGCAGTAATACTTCGGTAAGCCGGCAGGCGGTTGTCGTGCGGGCCGACCTCGAGCTGGGCCCGCATACCGGGTGTCGATTTGTTCGGCCACATGGTGAACATGTCGATCCAGTCGCGCACCGCGTTGTCGTCGTTGAGCGTCTTCGGCGAGAAGCTCTCGAGCAGTCGCAGCTTCGCGTCGTAGGTGGCGGGCAGTTCGATGCCGGAGTCGGCAAGCTCGCGTTCGGCGACGCGGACGAACTCGCGGGTGCGGTCGTGGCGGCCGCGCGTTGCCATCAGCACCGCCGAGCGCACCAGTTCGGGGCGGGCCAGCATCAGCTCCTGGGCGATGAACGAGCCCATCGACACCGCGACGATGCGGACCGGCGCCGCGTCGAGCTTCTCGATCAGCGCGGCGGTGTCGGCGACCATCTGCTCGATGCCGAACCCCGACGCCTGCTCGGTTGCGCCGACGCCCCGGTTGTCGAAGGTGATCGCCCGGTAGCCGGCCCGGACGAATTCCGGGACCTGGTGCAGATGCCAGGTGCGGCCCGCGCCGCCCCTGCCGGCGATGAACAGCACCGGATCGCCGGCACCTCTTTCGTCGTAGGCCAGATTCACCCCGCAGAGGCTACGCGAGCGCGCGAACCTCCGAAGCGATGATCCATTCTGCATATCGTGCGTTGCGCACGAAATAGCGGTACCGTCGAGGCAGGGTCGACAGGGAGGTCGACATGAAGGTAGCCATCAGCGGCGCAGGTGTCGCCGGGCCCGCATTCGCGCATTGGATGCACCGGGCGGGCCACGAAGTGACGCTCATCGAGGCCGCGCCGCACTTCCGCACCGGCGGGTACGTCATCGACTTCTGGGGCCTGGGCTACACCATCGCCGAACGAATGGGGATCGAGGCCGACATCCGCAAGGTCGGCTATCAGGTTCGCGAGGTCAGGGCGGTGGGCGCCGACGGTCGCGTCCGGGCGCGGTTGGGCGTGGACCCGATCCGACGGGCGACCCACGACCGCTACACCACGGTGGCGCGCGGCGACCTCGCCGAGGTCATCTACCGGACAATCGAAAACGACGTGGAGACACTGTATTCCGACACGATCACGTCTTTGGACAATCAGCCTGACGGCGTCCGTCTCACCTTCAGGAATGCGCAACCACGCGACTTCGACATGGTCATCGGCGCCGACGGCCTGCACTCGACGGTTCGATCCCTGGCGTTTGGACCTGAATCCTGGTACGCGTATTACCTCGGCTGCCAGGTCGCGGCCTGCGTGCTCACCGGCTACCGACCACGCGACGACGACGTGTATGTCACCTACAACCTGCCAGGAAGACAGGTCGGAAGGTTCGCCATGAACGGGGACCGCACGCTCGTGCTGTTCATCTTTCGATCCGAGAACCCGTATATCCCCCACGACCTTCATTCGTGTAAAGCCCTGGTGCGGAACCACTTCGCCGATGCCGGGTGGGAAACCCCTGGAATACTCGCCGCACTTGACGACGTCGACGACCTGTACGTCGACGTGGTGAGCCAGATCAGGATGCCCGAGTGGTCCGTCGGTCGAGTGGCGCTCATCGGCGACGCCGCGGCGTGCGTATCGCTACTCGCGGGCGAGGGCACCGGCCTGGCGCTGGTCGA
Organism: Mycolicibacterium sp. 120270; assembly: GCA_033741175.1. GTDB lineage: Bacteria > Actinomycetota > Actinomycetes > Mycobacteriales > Mycobacteriaceae > Mycobacterium. The sequence continues at coordinate 175,190 of JAWQNE010000004.1, forward strand.
GTCATACGTCCTGGCCGGCGAACTCGCGCGAGCAGGCAACGACATCACCCGCGCGTTCGACGCATACGAGGCCCGGCTACGCGATTTCATCGAACAGAAACAGAACGGCGCGACGAAGTTCATCTCGTTCTTCAGCGCGGAAACCCGGCTGGGCATCGCTGTGCGCAATGCCCTTCTGCACGCGATGAACCTCCCCTTTGTCGGAGACGTCGCGATGAAGCGCGCGCTACGCGACGATGTTGATGTCCCGGACTACCGGCTGTGAGAAGCGTCCCGCCGACGGCAGCCGCCCACAGGAACGAGTGGATTGTGACGTCGACCAAGAAGCGTGGTACGGCCTCCGGCCCCGACGATTTCGTCGTCCAACTCGAGCGGGCCACGCGTGGTCTGCTGGCGCTGAATGTCTCGGTGCTCGAGCACATGGAGAAGAAGATCGGCCTGGCGCCGCTGCGCGCCCTGCAGTCACTGGAGCGACTGGGACCGAGCTTGGTCACCGAACTCGGAGCCGATCTGGACCTCCTGCCCTCGACCGCCAGCCGGCTCAGTGACCGCCTCGCCGAAGCGGGCTACATCACCCGGCGGGTCTCCCCGACGAATCGACGCGCCACGGTGTTGGAACTGACCGACACCGGCCGCGCGATTCTGGCGGAGCTGATCGACGTGCGGATCCAGGCTTTCGGCGCAGTCGTCGAGCGGATGTCCGAATCCGACCGCGCCGCCCTGATTCGAGGCGCTCAGGCGTTCACCGATGCGTCTCGCGTCGTGGCCGCTGATTGATTTCGGCGAGCGCGGCTCTTGCGTCGCTTGCCCCGCGCGCGCTCGATCGCGCTGTCCCACAGCAGACCCGTCGCGGCCTTCAGCTGCGTCGGCTTGAGGAGGTCTTTCGACATGAATGCGACGGCTGTGGCCTTCGTCGAGGCCGAGGCCTTCGACATGTGGCCGGAGTCGAACGGCGGCTGCGGGTCGTATTCGATCGACAGCTGAATGGCCTTGGCCCGGCCCTCCCCGCTGATCTGGCCCACCAGCCACAGGCCGAGGTCGATACCGGCTGACACGCCCGCGCAGGTGACGATGTCACCCTCGTGCACGATGCGCTCGTCGCCGACGGCCGTCACGCCCATGGTCTTCAACGCCGACAGCGCGGCCCAGTGCGACGTCGCCCGCCTGCCTTTCAGCAAGCCCGCCGCCGCGAGCAGCACCGAACCCGAGCACACTGACGTCGTCCACGTTGCCCTCTCGTGCGCCCGGCGCAGCCAGTCGAGCACCTTCTCGTCGCGGGCGTGCTCCAGCGACGTCATGCCGCCGGGCACCAGAATGATGTCCGGCGAAGGGGTTTCGTCGAACGAGTGCGTCGCGCCGATGACGAGCACACCGGAGTCTGCGGTGATCGGCCCCGGCTCGTGCCAGACCAGGCGCACCTCGGCGTCGGGCAGCCAGCGCAGGCTCTCGTAGGGTCCGATGAAGTCGAGCGCGGTGAAGCCGGGGTAGAGCACGATGGCGATCTGCATGATTCCTCCTCTAGGCGAATGCCTTGCGGTATTGGTCGGGCGAGACGCCCACTCGTCGGACGAAGTTGCGGCGCATGGTTTCCGCGGTGCCGAAGCCGCAGCGGGCGGCGATGACGGTGACGGTGTCGTCGGTTTCCTCGAGTTGCCTGCGGGCCGCCTCGGTACGGATGCGCTCGACGTAGGCTCCCGGCGCCTCGCCGACCTCCTCGGTGAAGACGCGGGTGAAGTGGCGGGTGCTCATCGCAGCACGCCGGGCAAGCTCGGAAATGCTGTGCGACGCACCGGGTTCGGCCTCGATCGCCTCCTGCACCTCGCGGATCGGGGCCCGCTTCGCGCGTGGCATCCACACCGGTGCGGCGAACTGGCTCTGCCCGCCGGGCCGGCGCAGGTACAGCACCAGGTACCGCGCCACGGTCTGGGCGACCTCGGTGCCGTGGTCCTCCTCGACGAGCGACAGCGCGAGGTCGATGCCCGCGGTGACGCCGGCAGCCGTCCACACCGATGTCGAGCTCTGCACGAAGATCGGGTCGGGATCCACTGTCACGGAGGGAAATTCCCGGGCGAGCTCATCGGCGAACGCCCAGTGCGTCGTCGCGCGGCAGCCGTCGAGCAGTCCGGCCTGCGCGGCCAGGAACGCGCCTGTGCAGACACTGACGACCCGACGCGCGGTGCCGGAAACCGCCTTCACCCAGTCGACGATGTTCGGGTTGTCGCGGGCGGCGGCGAGTCCCCAACCGCCGGGCAGCACGACGGTGTCGACCGGCGCGTGCGGGTTGGGCAGCGGTTGGGCGACGAGCGTGAGACCGGTGCCGGTGGTGACCTGCTGTCCGTCCTCGGATGCGATCGTGACGGTGTAGCCGTCGTCGGAGCGCTTCCGTGCGGCCAGGTTCATCGTCGCGCCGGTGAACACGTCGAAGGGCCCGACGATGTCCAGCGCCTGAACGCCGGGGTAGCCGAGGATCACCACCGATCGCGTCACGTTCTCAGTGTTCGCCATCGAGCACCGTGTCGTCTACGCCCTGTAGCCCACAAATTAGGACATGGCTCCCGGTGTCCCGGAAACGGCCGCCAGGCTCGGAATGGCCATTAACATAGAGGCGTGCTCGCCACTCTGCGGAAGTTCTTCGCCTTCGAGATGACGATCGCGGAATGGATCGGCACGGCCGTTCTCGCCGCTATCCCCTACCTGGTGATCGGCGTGATCTGGTCCCTGACGCACACCTCCCATCTGGAGGGAATGAGTGACATCGACCGCGCGGTGTCGTTTCTCGGTTCGATAGTGAGTTGGCCCGTATTGCTGTTCTCGGATGTGTGCATGACATGAGCGAAGGCACCCGCATCTCGGTCAAGCGCCAGACCGCGCGCTGGGATCCCGACGCCGAAGTGTCGGTGAAAGACGCGATGGACTTCTGGTCGTTCGCCGCGGCGGCGGCCAACGTCGTCATGCAGTTGTCGCTGCCCGGCGTCGGCTACGGGGTCGTCGAGAGCAAGGTCGACTCCGGCAGCATCCTCAAACATCCGTGGAAGCGGCTGCGGACCACGTCGCAGTACCTCGCCGTCGCCGTATTCGGATCCGAGCAGGACCGTGCGGCGTTCCGCGCCGCTGTCGACGGGGCGCACCGCCAGGTCATCTCCACCGACGAGAGCCCGGTGAAGTACAACGCGTTCGACCGCGATCTCCAGATGTGGGTTGCGGCATGTCTTTTCGTCGGTCTCGAGGACACCTACAAACTGCTTCGCGGCGAGATGACCGCCGAGCAGGCCGAGCAGTTCTACCGTTCGGCGTGGACGTTGGGCACCACGCTTCAGGTCACCGAGGACCAATGGCCGCCGACTCGTGCGGACTTCGACCAGTATTGGGACACCGCGTGCAAACAGGTCGCCATCGACCCGCCGGTGCGCGACTACCTCATGGAACTGATCAACCTGCGCATGATCAATCCCCTTCTCGGGCTTCCGTTCCGGCCGCTGCTGAAGTTCCTCACCATCGGGTTTCTGGCGCCGGTGTTCAGGGACGCCCTCGGCGTGAAGTGGAGCAGAGGTAAGCAGCGCCGCTTCGAATGGCTGTTCCTTCTCGTGGCGTTCGTCAACCGGTTCATGCCGGTGTTTCTCCGGCAGGGCGGCAGCTTCATCGTCCTGGCCGATGTGCGTCGACGCGTCCGCGCTAACAACGCGCTGGTGTGACGATGTCTGGTCTGCGTCGGCTGCTGAGCCGCAAGGTGAGCATCGAAGCGATGCTCGAGTTCGCGATGTGGCTAGCGATCCCCTACCTCGTAGTCGGCATCGTGTGGACCTTCTTCAATGCTGACGACGTCGCACGCATCGAAACGCGTTTGGAGACAAAGATTCCCGCGGGTTCCGATCTGGGCGCGTTCGGCGCGACGACCGCGCTGTGGCCGTTTCTAATATTCGGCCACGAGGTCTGCGCGCCCTGATTCGAAGCAGGCCTTGACCCGGTCGATCCACCACTGCCTGCGATCTGCCGGCGCGGCCAACGCGACAAGCCGATCAGGGTCCGGCCTGACCGTGGTGACTGGCAGATACCCGTCGACGGGCTCCAACGGGGCGGCGACGTCGTCGACGAAGAATCCTCCCGTGCCCAGCCCACACGCGTGGCGCAGGTCGGGCAGCGCGGCGGCGGCCAGCAGGCCGCGTCCGATACCGACCGCCGAGTCCAGCGCGCTGGACACGACGATCGGTACATCGATCTGCCCGGCGATCTCGAGCAGCGCGCCGACCCCACCCAGCGGCGCTACCTTCAGCACCGCCACATCGGCGGCGCCCGACCGCACGACGTGCAGCGGGTCGTCGGCCTTGCGAATACTCTCGTCGGCGGCGATCGGCACGTCGACGAGCCTGCGCAACTCCGCCAGTTCGGGCACCGTCGCGCAGGGCTGTTCCACGTACTCCAACGGCCCGTCGGCGGTCAGCGCCTTGGCCGCCTCGACGGCCTCGGCGACGCTCCAGCCGCCGTTGGCGTCGACGCGGACCGTCGACACCTGCTGCCGGACGGCGTTGACGCGGGCCACATCGTCGGCGAGGCTCTGGCCCGGCTCGGCGACCTTCACCTTGGCGGTGCGCGCGCCGGGGAAGCGGGCCAGCACGTCGGGCACCTGCGCCGCATCGACGGCGGGCACGGTCGCGTTGATCGCGATGCGGTCGCGGTGGGTGGTCGGCGGTGGCGCGTAGGCAGCCTCGATCGCCGCGGCGAGCCAGGCCGCCGCCTCCGGTGGCTCGTATTCGAGGAAGGCGCCGAACTCGCCCCAGCCCGCGGGCCCTTCGATCAGCGCCAGCTCGCGAACCGTGATGCCGCGGAACGTCACCCGCATCGGCAGGGCGACGACGTGCAAGCGCTCGAGGACCTCGGCTGGTTTCGGCACGTCGTCCATGATCCATCACGTCACACCTCGGTCATTCTTCGGTAAGAAATCCGGCGGTTCGATTCCGCGACGCGGGGGAAATGTCTCAGTTACTTAACTAACTCCGAATTGCGAGGTGTCCTATGCACATAACCCTTCGTTCGTCTCTGGTGGCCGGAGTCGCTGCCGTCGGTGCAGGCGTGATCGCCGCGGTGCCGTCCGCTCCGCCCGCACCCGTCGCCGCACCCCAGGACGTCTCGCTCGGGGCCGCGATACTGCCCCTGCCATCGCCGAGCATCGGTTCGCAAGCCCTGCCCGCCATCGGCGATGCCGTCTCTGCGGGCGCGGGCCTCGCGGACGCTCCGATCGTGTCCGCGCGTTCGGCGCTTCCGGCCGCGCCGTTCGTGCCGCCGGGCGTGCAACTCAGCCTGCTGACCGGCACGCCGAACCTGGGTGCCCGAAACGAAGGGAATTTCAACATCGGCGCGGCCAACGACGGTGACTTCAACATCGGCGCCACCAACGACGGTGACTTCAACATCGGCGCCGACAACGAGGGCGACTTCAACATCGGCTTCGACAATGTCGACAGCGGCAACCCGGTTCCAGGCGCCACCGACCTGGACAACGTCGCCGTCGCGAACATCGGCATCGGCAACAACGGCGACTTCAATGTCGGACTGGACAACACCGGATCTCGCAACATCGGCGCCGACAACGTCGGCGCGCTCAACCTCGGCTCCGGAAACCGCGGTGTCGCCAACCTCGGCGCCAACAACACCGGCAGCTTCAACGCCGGGATCGGCAACACCGGCAACGGCAACGTCGGCTTCTTCAACAGCGGCGACAACAACATCGGCGCCTTCAACTCGGGCAACACGATCGGCGTCGGCGGCATCGGCGTTCGCAACCCCCTCGGCTCTAGGTCAGCGACCAGTGACGTTGGCTGACGTGATGAAGGTCCTGCGGATCCCCGCCCAGATTGCCGAGTCGGCGTTGTCGACGTTCGGCATCCGGGTGGGGACCGAGGAACCGCACTACACCTGCATTCCGATCGGCGACGGCGTCGAACTGCGGCAGTACGGGCCGCGCATCGCTGCCGAAACGACCGTCACCGCGAACGAAGATCGCGCCCGCAACATCGGTTTTAGGCGGCTGGCGGGCTACATCTTCGGTGCGAATCACCGCGATGATGCGATCGCGATGACCGCACCCGTCGCGCAGTCCCGTGCCGAGGGCGACGCGTGGGCCATCCGGTTCTTCATGCCGTCGAAGTGGACGCTGGAGACCCTGCCGAAACCCGACGACGACAGTGTCACGCTGGAAACCGTTCCTGGGGAGACCGTTGCGGTGCTGAGGTTCAGCGGAGACCGCAGCCCTGCAGCGGTCTCACACAGAACCGACGAGCTGCTCGAGCTGTTGCGCGACAAACGCATCGACGTCATCGGCGATCCGGTCGCGTGGTTCTACGATCCGCCGTGGACGCTTCCGTTCCTGCGGCGCAACGAAATTGCGGTGCCGGTTCGGGGTTCTCAGGCCGACTCGTAGACCTTGCGTCCGGCCAGGTACGTCGCACGCACCTGGAGGCCGGCGATCCGTTCGGGCGGCACCGAGCGCGGATCGGCAGACAGCACAACGAAATCGGCGTACTTGCCGGCCTCCAGGGAGCCGACGGCGTCGTCGCTGAAGAGCTGCCACGCCGCATCGATGGTCTGCGCCCAGATGGCCTGCTCGACCGACAGCTTCTGCTCGGCGCCGAGTACGCGACCGCTCGGCGCGGTCCTGGTGGCGGCGACGCTGATGTTGCGCAGCGGCTCCTCCGGGGTGACCGGCGGATCGTTGTGCAGCGAGATACGCATACCTGTGGCGACGGCTGAACCGCATGGCATCCAACGGGATCCGCGCTCTTGGCCGAACAGTCCGTCGACGATGATGTCGCCCCAGTAGTGGATCTGGTCGACGAAGATACTGCAGGTGACGCCGAGTTCGGCGGCGCGACTGAGCTGTTCGTCGGTGATGGCGCCGACGTGCTCGAGGCGCAGCCGGTGGTCGTCGCGCGGATGTTTCTCGAGCGCCGCCTCATAGACATCGAGGATGGTGTCGACGCCTTTGTCGCCTTGAACGTGGCAGGCCATCTGCCAGCCCAGCGGAAAATAGGCCTCGACGATCTCGGTCAGCTGCTCGCGGGTGTAGTTCGCGTGGCCGCAGGACCCGGGCACCACGCCGATGGTGCGGGTGGCGTCGGTGTCCAGATACGGGAAGGTCAGGTCGATATTGCCGATCCACGGCGACCCGTCAACCCAGATCTTGATGCCGATTTGACGCACGATGTCGTCGCCGTTGTCGAGCACCTCGTCGGTGGCCAGCTTCTCGGTCGACATCTCGTAGGTGCGCAGGCGGACGGTCAGCTTGTCCCGCAACTGGTCGAGCATCGGACGGAACATGGGGTCGAACGCCATCTCCGAGCACGTCGTCAGGCCTGCGCGGTTCAGCCGCGCGGTTTCGGCCAGCAGCATCGCCGGATAGTCGCTGGGCTGGATGGCGCCTGCCAGCAGGGGGAACACCGCGGCGGTCTCCTCGGCGGTGCCGTCGAGATCGCCTGCGGCGTCGTGGCCGTACCTGGCGCCCTTGGGATTTGGCGTGTCGCGGGTGACTCCCGCCTTGGCGGCCGCGACGGAGTTGAAGAACGCCTTGTGGCCGGAGTTGTGGATGATGACCAACGGGCTGTCCGGGGCGATGCCGTTGAGCCAGTCGAGCGTCGGCTCGGGCAGGCCGTTCTGCAGCAGCGGATCCCAGCCGTTGAGGTATGCGCCGTCGGCGCCCCGCTTGGCCACCTCGGCGCGGACGGCGGCGACGACGTCGCCGGCGTCGGAAATCGTGACCGGCCGGATGTCGACGAGCCGGTCGGACAACGCGATCGCCTCCATCAGCGGATGCCCGTGCGCCTCGACGAAGCCCGGCAACACACAGCCGTCGCCGATGTCGACGACTTCGGTGTCGGGCCCGATGAGCGAGTCGATGTCGGCCCTGCTGCCGACCGCCGTGATTCGGCCACCGGTCACTGCCATCGCCTCGGCGGTGGGTCGGGCGTCGTCGACGGTGAGAACGGTTCCGCGGATGACCAGCTCGGCGTTGGGCACGGGGCCATTCTTCTCGATAGCAAACTCATCTGGGCCCAGACGCGCCCAGCCCAGACCGCGAACGGCCTGGGCTGGGGTTGGGAGAGATCTTCGGTTGTCAGAGTGCTGCAGCTTGCGCCTTCAGTTGAGCCGCCTGGGCAAGCAACGGTCCCGCCTGTGCTTGTAGTGCGGGGTTGCCGCTGTTCTGAAACTGAGCCGCCTGGGCCTCGAGTGCCGCGGCCTGGTCGAGCAGTGCCTGCTTCGTTGCGGCCTTCTCCTTGGCAGCTTTCTCGGCGGCGGCGTCCTTTGCGGCTTGCTCCTCGGCGGCCTTCTGGGCGGCGGCGTCCTTTGCGGCTTGCTCCTCGGCGGCCTGCTCGTTGTTGTTGCCCTGCTGGGCCGGGGCCTGCTGCTGCGGGACGGGAGCCTGCTGCGGGGCGGGGGCCTGCTGTTGGGGGGCAGGAGCCTGCTGTACCGGAGCCTGGCCGGGGATGGTGATGACGCGCGGGGCCGGGTTGTTCACCACGACCGGCGAGGTCGAAGGCGAGTCGTCGGTGAGCGAGGGGATGTTGATCTCCGACGGGATGTTGAAGACCGTCGACGGTGTGCTCTGTGCGGTGGTCGTGGTCTCCGACTTCTTCATGCCCGCCACGATCGCGAAGGCGGCGATGCCGATCGCCAGCAGCGCCAGCGCGCCTGCCGCCAGCTTCATGCCCGAACCGGAGTTCTGCGGGGCGACCGGCGCCGGGGCGTACATCGGCTGCGGCGCGTAGTAGACCTGCGGCTGGGCGTACTGGCTGTGCTGGGGGCCGTAGTAGTTGTTCATGATCTCTCCCGGTGGGTAGTGGCTGCCCGGTTCGGGCTGCTTTCACGGGTAGGAGCGCTGGGCCTACGGCAGTCGCACACATTTTTTGAAAAATTTCTTGAAAGTTTTTTTCGGGCCCGTGTCGATTCCGCCGGGGTGCCGTTCGACGTGTGTACGAGGGCACGATGGACGGGCCCCTTCCACACAGATCGAAGGAGACATCAATGTCGCGCTACATGCTGATCATGCGGTCCACCCCCGAGGCCGAGGCCGCGATGGAGGAGATGAACATCGACTTCAACGAGATCATCGAGTCCATGGGCCGGTTCAACGAAGAGCTGATCAAGGCCGGCGTGCTGCTGGCCGGTGAGGGCCTGACCGGACCCGAGGAGGGCTTCGTCGTCGACTTCAACTCCGACCCGCCGGTGGTCACCGACGGCCCGTACACCGAGGCCAAGGAGCTGTTCAACGGGTTCTGGATCCTCGACGTGTCGTCCAAGGAAGAGGCCAAGCAGTGGGCGCAGAAGGTGCCGCTGGGCAAGGGCGTCAAGCTCGAGGTGCGGCGGGTCTCGGAGACCGATGAGTTTCCGCTGGACAACCCCTGGATCAAGAAGGAGATCCAGTGGAAGGCGGAGTTGGCCGAGAAGATCGCGGCGCAGGCGCGCGCCGACGCCGACAAATACCTGTGATTTCGGCGCGCTGGGTCACCCTGACGGTGACCGGGCGCGCCCGAGTCGCTAGCCGGCGCAGATCCGGATGGGTCCGCGCCAGTCGGCGTCCGGATCGACGGGCTCGCCTTTCTGGGTGATGACGACCTTTCCCTCACGGGCGAGTTCGCGTGCGGTGTCCCGGGCGTCCTCCATCAGGTCGCGCCACTTGTCGCCGCCGACGGCCCGCGCGGCATCCGACGGGCAGATGCTCTTGGCCGGCGCGCGCTCGCGCGACAGCTCGAGGATCGTTTCGCGCAACCGGCGATGCGTGTCGGTGCTCACGGACCTTGCCTGCCCGATGCGGCCGTTTCGAAACACGCGCGCATGTTGGACAAAGGCGTCGCAGAACCGCAGCATGATTTTGTGGACACTCGTGCTGACGCGCGCACCGCGCTCGGGCCGTCCTCACTGCTGTGGCGGTGGGCGGGCGACATGCGCATCGCATTCGAGGGCGGCACCGCGGGACTGCTGCAGACCATGCACCCTGCGATCGGCCAGGGCCTGATCGACCATTCCGACTTCTTCGACGACCCCGTCGACCGGGTATTCCGTTCTCTTCCGGGGATTTTGGGCACCGTGTATGACGGTCTGCAAGCCGAGTCGACGGGTCTGCGGGTACGGGACTTCCACCATGACATCAAAGGCACCCTCGCCGACGGTTCCCGTTACCACGCACTGAATCCCGAGACGTTCTGGTGGGCGCACGCCACCTTCCAAAAGATGGTCGACCGGATCGCGCTGCACTGGGATCGGCACGGGTTGACGGCCGCCGAAAGCGAACAGCTCTACGCGGAGGGCTGCGAGTGGTACCGCCGCTACGGCATGACGGCCAGTGTGGTGCCGGCGAACCGGGCCGAGTTCGAGCGCGAGTTCGACCGGTACTGCCGCGAGGTGCTGCAGCCCAATCCCGCGTCGGATTACCTGATCGAGTTCATCGGGCGGCGCGCGATCCCGGACATGAGCGCATCGCCTGACTATCCGAGCCACCCGCGGCTGCGTCCGCTCGCCGACGCCCTGTTGCCCACGCTGCCCGTCCGCATGGCGCTGGCCCCGCCGATGCGGCTGGTCATCTTCGGCGGCCTGCCGCCCGTCGTGCGCAGACGGTTCGGCATCCGCTGGACGCCGGCCGACGAGGTCAGCTACCGCGGCATCCGGCGCGCGATCCGTACCGCTTGGCCGTTCGTGCCCGCGTCGTTCAAGTGGTATCCGGCCGCGCGGAAAGGCTGGCTTCGCGAACGGGGACGACTGCCCGCCCGCTTCTAGCGCCGGAGCAATTCACGGGGACTCGGTGACTAGAATTGGAACACGTTCTAATCTGATGGGCATGAGTGACGACTTGTTGCGCTATCCCCTGCACTCCGGCCACCTGACCGTCGGCGCCTTGAAACGCAACAAGGACAAGCCCGTCCTGTTCCTCGGCGAAACCACGTTGACCGGCGGCGAGCTCGCCGACCGCATCAGCCAGTACATTCAGGCCTTCGAGGCGCTCGGCGCGGGCAGCGGCACCGCCACCGGCCTGCTGTCTCTGAACCGGCCCGAGGTGCTGATGATCCTCGGCGCGGGTCAGACGCAGGGGTACCGCCGCACGGCACTACACCCTCTCGGGTCGCTGGACGACCACGCCTACGTGTTGAACGACGCCGGCGTCACCTCGCTGATCATCGACCCGAACCCGATGTTCGTCGAACGGGCCAAGGGCCTGCTGGAGAAGGTGCCCGGGCTGAAGCAGGTGCTGACGATCGGGCCGGTTCCCGACGAGTTGGCCGACGTCGCCGTCGACCTGACCGCCGAGGCGGCCAAGTACGCGCCTGCGCCGTTGGTGGCCGCCGACCTGCCGCCCGACCACATCGGCGGGATGGCCTACACCGGCGGCACCACCGGTAAGCCCAAGGGCGTGATCGGCACGGTGCAGTCGATCACCACGATGACCACGATTCAGCTCGCCGAATGGGAATGGCCGGAGCGGCCCAAGTTCTTGATGTGCACGCCGCTGTCGCATGCGGGCGCGGCGTTCTTCGTGCCGACGATCATCAAGGGCGGCGAGCTGGTGGTCCTCACCAAGTTCGACCCCGCCGAGGTGCTGCGGGTGATCGAGGAGCAGAAGATCACCGCGACGATGCTGGTGCCGTCGATGATCTACGCGCTGATGGATCACCCGGATTCGCACACGCGCGACCTGTCGTCGCTGGAGACCGTGTACTACGGCGCCTCGGCGATGAACCCGGTGCGGCTGCGGGAGGCGATCGACCGGTTCGGCCCGATCTTCGCGCAGTACTACGGCCAGTCCGAGGCGCCGATGGTGATCACCTATCTGCCGAAGGGCGATCACGACGAGAAACGGCTGACGTCATGCGGGCGCCCGACGGTGTTCTGCCGGACCGCGCTTCTCGACGCCGACGGCAACCCCGTGCCGCAAGGCGAGGTCGGCGAGATCTGCGTATCCGGTCCGCTGGTGTCCGGCGGCTACTGGAACAAGCCCGAGGCCACGGCCGAGACGTTCCGCGACGGCTGGATGCACACCGGCGACCTGGCCCGCGAGGACTCCGACGGCTTCTGGTACATCGTCGACCGCACCAAGGACATGATCGTCACGGGTGGGTTCAACGTCTTCCCGCGTGAGGTGGAAGACGTTGTCGCCGAACACCCGTCGGTCGCACAGGTCTGCGTCATCGGCACGCCCGACGAGAAGTGGGGCGAGGCGGTGACCGCCGTCATCGTGCTGCGGCCCGACGCGCCGAGCGACGAGGAGGCCGTCGCGAAGATCACCGCCGAGATCCAGGCCGCGGTGAAGGAGCGCAAGGGTTCGGTGCAGTCGCCCAAGCAGGTGATCGTCGTCGACTCCGTGCCGGTGACCGCGCTCGGCAAGCCGGACAAAAAGGCCGTCCGCGCGCAGTTCTGGGAGGGCGCCGGTCGCGCCGTCGGCTGATTTCTCCCGGCGAGCGCTAAAAGGTGACCACGAAATCGGCGTGGGGGCGGCACTTTTCGATGCGGTCGGCGTTGGCCTCGTCGACGGTGCGCACCCACGCGTCCGCCTCATCGGGCGTCTTGCCGAACTCGACGTGCCGCGCGACGAGGCGGCGGCGACGCTCCTCACGGGGGACGTCGATGTACCACACCTCATCCAGCCGGGCAGCGATCGCGGGCCACGGCGCATCCTGGTCGAGCAGGTAATTGCCCTCCGTCACAACAAGTCTCGTGGACGGCGGTACCGGGATGCTGCCCGCGATCGGCTGCTCGATGTCGCGGTCGAACGCGGGCGCGTAGATCACCTGCTTCGGGCGACGCCGGATGCGCTCGATCAGCGCCATATAGCCGAAGCAGTCGAACGTGTCGATCGAGCCCTTGCGGTTCAGGCACCCGAGCCGCCGCAGTTCGGCGTCGGCGAGGTGGAACCCGTCCATCGGCACGTGGACGGCGTCGTCGAATGACGACGCGATGTCGCGGGCGCACCTCGTCTTGCCTGCGCCGGGCGGGCCGGTGATGCCCAGGATCACCCGGGGTTCCCGGGCAAGCAACGCCTCGACGCGCGCGATGTCCATCTCGGCACAATAGGCACGTGGCCGCAGCCGATCTACGCCAGACCGTCGATGCGGTGTGGCGGATGGAAGCCGCCAAGATCGTCGCGACGCTCACCCGCGTCGTCGGCGACGTCGGGCTGGCCGAGGATCTGGCGGCCGACGCGCTGGTCGACGCGCTGACGCAGTGGCCCCACACCGGCGTCCCACGCAACGCAGGGGCGTGGCTGACCACCGTCGCCAAGCGCAAGGCGATCGATCACTGGCGCCGTCAGGACAACCTCGACGCCAAGTACGCGACGCTGGCCCGCGAACTGGAGACCGGGATCGACGAGCCTGCGTGGGACCCCGACCGCATCGACGACGACGTCCTGCGGCTGATCTTCATCTCGTCGCATCCGGTGCTGTCCCGCGAGGGCCAGATCGCGCTGACCCTGCGGGTGGTCGGTGGCCTGACGACCGACGAGATCGCCAAGGCGTTCCTGACCTCCACGGCGACGGTCGCGGCGCGGATCACCAGGGCCAAGAAGACGCTGGCGGCAGCCAACGTGCCGTTCGAGGTGCCGGACCGCTCGGAGTATCCGCGGCGTCTTTCCGCCGTGCTGGCGGTGATCTACCTGATCTACAACGAGGGGTACTCGGCGTCGCATGGGCAGCGCTGGATTCGCGATGAGTTGTGCACGGAGGCATTGCGATTGGGCCGGGTATTGGCCGCGCTGGTGCCCGACGAACCCGAGGTGCACGGTCTGGTTTCGTTGATGGAGTTCCAGTCGTCGCGGTTCGCCGCGCGCACCGGCGCCGACGGCACACCGATTCTGCTCGAGGACCAGAACCGGACGAAGTGGGATCGCGCGCAGATCGGCCGCGGGGTCGCCGCACTGCAACGCGCCGCCGACGCCGTCGAGAAGAAGGGCACCGGTTGGGGTCTGTACGCACTGCAGGCCGCGCTCGCCGAATGCCACGCCACCGCGCCGACGGCAGCCGACACCGACTGGGCGCGCATCGTCGCCTTGTACGACGGGCTGCTGCAGATCTCGCCGTCGCCGGTCATCGCGCTGAACCGCGCGGTCGCGGTGGCGATGACCGCCGGGCCGCAGGCGGCGCTGGACATCGTCGACGGACTGACCGGCCTGGACGGGTCCTATCTGCTGCCGAGCGTTCGCGGCGAGTTGCTCGCCCGCCTGGGCCGCGGCGACGAGGCCGCCGCGGAGTTCCGCAGGGCGGCCGACCTCACCGACAACGAACGCGAACGAGATGTGCTGACCGACAAGGCTATTCGGGCGACAACGGGCTGAGAGGCAGGCCCGCTAGACGAACACCACCTCACCGACCGCCAACTGCCGCGCGACAACCTCGGGCGCCAGCAGCGGCCGCCGACCCGCCGCCGGCTGGCTCGAGAAGTACTGCAGTGCAGCTTCCTTCGCCAAAGAATCGTGAACTGCCAGCGGGATCCGCCGAACCCTCCCCCATGGCACGTCGGGATCGTCAGGCAACGCCCAGTGCCACATCCAGGTCGGGTATTCGACCAACACCGCGGGCGTGTCATGCGAGGCCGCCGCTGCGGCCCGCCCTGCCGCCTCGTGGTCGGGATGGCCGTCACCCCGCCACGGCGCCGCGCACCAGGCGCCAGGTACGGACTCGGCCAGGATCGCCTCCAGCTCGACCTCGAGCCGGTCTTCGTTGGCCGCCACCTCGCCGTCGGGTATGCCGAGAAAGATCGGCCTCGCGAGCCGTAGCCGCGCCGCCGCGGCGACGAGCTCGTCGCGCCGCCGGGCGGCAAGCCGCGTACGGCCCGCCGGGGGGGTCGGGATAGGCCGCCTCACCGTCGGTCACCGCCACCACCTGGACCGGCACGCCGCGCTCGGCGAGCATCGCCGCGGCGGCACCCATGCCGAGCGTCTCGTCGTGCGGATGCGCGGCGACCAATAGCAGCGCCGGGCAGTGGTCGATGCTCAGCGGAGCGAACTCCCTGCCCCACCGGGTCCACAGCACGACGGGGGTGCCGTCCTCCGCCAGCGGTTGCGCCGCGAGGCGTGTGCAATTGCTTGGAAATTCGGTCACGATCTCTGGATAACCCCTGGCCGGCATATGACACCTGCAGTCCATGAAAGGATTTCATGTGTGGCTGTGCGCGCTGTGCTGTTTGACTTTTCGGGCACGTTGTTTCGTCTCGAGGAGGACGACAGCTGGTTTGCGGACATGCACGTCGACGAACGCAAAGTAGACGGGCACGTGAAGGCGGAGCTGATGCGCAGGCTCACCGCGCCGACGGGCCGTTCGGTGGAGATGACGCCGCAGGCGTACGAGGCGTGGGTCAACCGCGACCTCGAACCACATCTGCACCGTGAGGCGTATCTGCATGTGCTGCGCGAGTCGGGGCTGCCGGATCATCACGCCGAAGCGCTGTATCAGCGGGTGATCGATCCGATGTCCTGGACGGCCTACCCCGACACCGCCGACGTGCTGAAGGGCCTTCGCAGACAGGGCATCAAGACCGCGGTGGTCTCCAACATCGCCTTCGACGTGCGGCCCGCGTTCGAGGCGATCGGCGCGGCCGACGCCGTCGACGAGTTCGTGCTGTCGTTTGAGGTCGGCGCCATCAAGCCGAGCGCAGCGATCTTCGAGACCGCGTTGACGCGGCTCGATGTGATGCCGGAGTACACGGTGATGGTCGGCGACAGCGAGGAGGCCGACGGCGGCGCGCGTGCGATCGGTTGCCATTTCCTGCTCGTCGACCCGCTGCCGACGTCGCAGCGTCCCGACGGTCTGCGCAGGGCGCTGTCGGGCTGTGGCATCGAGGTGGACGCGCAGTAGCGTTCGGGCATGCCGGATCGCGTCCACCCCCCTCGGATCGTCAAACCGCTGAACAAGGTTTTCGTGGCGCTGCTGAGGCTCGGGATACCGATTTCGCGCGACGAGTCCCCTGTGGTGCTGACCGTGCCCGGCCGCAACACCGGCAAGCCGCGGTCGACGCCCGTCACGCCGATCAACATTGATGGCGCGCGCTACGTCGTCAACGGCTACCCGGGTGCTGACTGGGTGGCCAATGTTCGGGCAGCGCGCGAGGTCACGCTGACTCGGGGCAGACACCTCGAACGCGTCCGGATGGTCGAGTTGTCGCCCGAGGATGCGCGGCCCGTCCTGCGGGTGTTCCCCGCCCTCGTGCCGACGGGCGCGGAGCTGATGAAGCGCGTCGGCCTGCTGACCGAGGGCACGCCTGACGAGTTCGAAACCCTGGCGGGGCGCTGCCCTGTGTTCCGCATCGAACCGATCACGTAGCGTCGAGAGCCATGTCCAACAGCGAGCGCCTTCGGCCGCCGTGGTGGCTGAAGTACGTCAACAAGGCGATGATCGGTGTGCAACGGCTCGGCTTCGGGTTCGGCGGCAAGGGCCCGGTGATCCTGACGGTGCGCGGCCGTAAATCCGGCAAGCTGCGCTGCACGCCCATCACGCCGATGACCGTCGACGGCAAGCGGTATGTTCTCGGCGGCCTGCCCGGTGGCGACTGGGCCGCCAACGTGCGCGCCGCAGGCGAAGCCGAGTTGCGGCAGGGCAGACACACCGAACGCGTACGCATGATGGAATTGCCGCCCGAAGAGGCGAAGCCGCTGCTGCGGTTGTTCCCGGTCGAGGTGCCGACCGGCGTCAGCTTCATGAAGAACGCGGGCCTGGTGACGGGCCCCAACCCCGACGAGTACGAGGCACTCGCCGGGCGCTGCCCCGTATTCCGAATCGATCCGGTAAACGCATGAGCGACAACCCTTTTGACGCTGCACTGTGGCAGCCCGTCGACGGCTTCGCGCTGACCGACATCACGTATCACCGGCACGTCGTCGACGGTGTCCCGCAGCCGACGGTGCGGGTGGCGTTCGACCGGCCCGAGGTGCGCAACGCGTTTCGTCCGCACACCGTCGACGAGCTGTACCGGGTTCTCGACCACGCCAGGATGTCACCGGACGTCGGAGTCGTGCTGCTGACCGGTAACGGGCCGTCCCCGAAGGACGGCGGCTGGGCGTTCTGTTCCGGTGGCGACCAACGCATTCGGGGCAGGACCGGTTACCAGTACGCGTCGGGCGAAACTGCCGACACCGTCGATGTGGCGCGCGCAGGACGGCTGCACATCCTCGAGGTGCAGCGGCTGATCCGGTTCATGCCGAAGGTCGTCATCTGCGTCGTCAACGGGTGGGCCGCGGGCGGCGGGCACAGCCTGCACGTGGTGTGCGATCTGACGCTGGCCAGCCGCGAGCACGCGCGATTCAAGCAGACCGACGCCGACGTCGGCAGCTTCGACGGCGGTTACGGCAGTGCGTATCTCGCCAAGCAGGTGGGCCAGAAGTTCGCCCGCGAGATCTTCTTCCTCGGCAGGCCCTACACCGCTGAGCAGATGCACGCGATGGGCGCGGTCAACGAGGTCGTCGACCATGCGAACCTGGAGACCGTCGCGCTCGAGTGGGCCGCGGCGATCAACGGCAAGTCACCGCAGGCCGTGCGGATGCTCAAGTACGCGTTCAACCTGACCGACGACGGGCTGGTGGGCCAGCAGTTGTTCGCCGGCGAGGCGACGCGGTTGGCGTACATGACCGACGAGGCCGTGGAGGGTCGCGACGCGTTTCTGGAGAAGCGCGACCCCGACTGGAGCTCGTTCCCCCGCTACTTCTAGTCGGCTGCGGCGCCGGCCCGTTTGAGGTCGCGGCTGGTCTTGATCAGGCTGAGCACCGTCGTGACCGTCAGCGTGACGACGATGAACAGCAGCGACGTCACGATGCCGATCTCGGGCAGGTGGAAGTCGCCGACGTGGTCGAGGTGGCTGTGGTGCAGCGCCTCGACGATGAGCTTCACGCCGATGAAGCCGAGGATGACCGCGAGGCCCTTGCTGAGGTAGACGACCTTCTCCAGCAGCCCCCCGATCAGGAAGTAGAGCTGCCGCAGACCCATCAGCGCCAGCGCGTTGGCGGTGAAAATGATGTACGCGTCGTTGGTGAGCCCGAAGATCGCCGGGATCGAGTCGAGCGCGAACACCACGTTGGCCATGCCGATCGCGGCGATGACGATCACCAACGGTGTGAACGTCGGCCTGTCGGCGCGGGTGACCAGGCGGCGGCCGTCGTAGTTCTCGCTGATCGGCAGGATCCGCCGCAGGAAGCGCAGCACCGGGCTCTTGTGGAAGTCCGGTTCGTCGTCGGAGTCCTCGAGCGCCAACTGGATCGCGGTGTAGACGAGGAAGCCGCCGAGGACGTAGAAGACCCAGCTCCAGGCCGCGATGGCGGCGGCGCCGGCGAAGATGAACACCGCGCGGAACACCAGCGACAGCACGATGCCGATGTAGAGCACCTTGTCCTGCGCCAATTCGGGCACCGCGAACCTCGCCATGATGATCATGAACACGAAAAGGTTGTCCACGCTGAGGCTGTATTCGGTGATGTAGCCCGCGACGAACTCCTGGCCGCTCGACCCCGGCGCGAAGATGAACAGCCCGACGGCGAACGCCACCGCGAGTGCCACGTAGACCAGCACCCAACGCACGGCGTCCTTTGTGGTGACGGTGCGCTGTCGACGGCCGATCACCGCGAGGTCGATGACCATGATGGACACCAGTGCGACCACCGTGATGGCCCAAACCAGCGGGGAGACAACAGAAATCACATTCGACCTCCGGACGGCACGACGCAACGATCCGAAGGTCTCTTCCGTCTCACGTCAACGAGACCGGCACCGCCGGGTCGGCCAAGGGGCCTTCCGTGATGACGACGCGTGCCGCGAAGGAATACTCCCCTTCACTGTCTTGCAGAACTATAGTCCACTATGCAGAACTTGCCGCGTCAGAGGGTGCGTTGGGCCCCGCGAGCAGACGCAAAGTCGCACAGTTCGGGCGGCAATAGCGCGATTTTGCGTCTGCTCGCGGTGAAACGGGACCTAGAAGCGGAACGTCGTCTGGCCGTGCGGCGCCTTCGCGAACGCCAGCACCTTGGCAGGCCGCACCCGGACGTGGGCGATGTGCCTGCCGCAGTCATCGTGAGACTGCATCCGCGCAGGCAAAGTGCGAGTAGGCGCCTGCTGGAATGCAATTTCGCGGCAAATAGACTCCAGCCGTGAGCAAGAGCCCCCTGCGGCGGCTGGCCGACGAGCTGGTGCTGGCCAGTATGCGTCCGCCGATCGCTCCTCAGCTGCTGTCGTATAAGCCCGGTCAAAGCGACATCGACCTCGACGGGAAGCGGATTCTGATCACCGGCGCCTCGTCGGGCATCGGGGAGGCCGCCGCATACAAGTTCGGCCACGCGGGCGCCACGGTCGTCGTCGTGGCCCGCCGTAAAGACCTACTCGACGACGTCGCCGGACGGATCCTCGCTGACGGCGGCGACGCGCTGGCCATCGACTGCGACCTGTCCGACCTCGACGCCGTCGATGCGCTCGCCGCCCGCGTCGAGAAGGAGATTGGCGGCGTCGACATCCTGATCAACAACGCGGGCCGATCGATCAGGCGCCCGCTGGCCGAATCGCTCGAGCGGTGGCACGACGTCGAACGGACGATGGGCCTCAACTACTACTCGCCGCTTCGGCTGATCCGCGGGCTCGCGCCGGGCATGCTCGAACGCGGCGACGGCCACATCATCAACGTGGCCACCTGGGGCGTGTTCAGCGAATCCTCGCCCCTGTTCGCGGTGTACAACGCATCCAAGGCCGCCCTGTCCGCGGTCAGCCGCGTCATCGAGACCGAATGGGCGCGAAAGGGTGTCCACTCGACCACGCTGTACTACCCGCTGGTGGCCACCCCGATGATCGCGCCGACGAAGGCCTACGAAGGCCTGCCCGCGCTGACCTCGGAGGAAGCCGCCGACTGGATGGTCACCGCCGCGCGAACCCGCCCGGTGCGCATCGCACCGCGGATGGCGGTGACGGCGAAGGCCGTCGACACCCTCGCACCCGGCTTACTCAACGCGCTGATGAAGCGTCAGCGCCTGCAACCCGGCTCCTGACCGTGTCGCGGCCGCATCCGCCGCCGCACGTGATAGACACACAGCTATGGAGATCCTGGCCAGCCGGATGCTCCTGCGGCCGTCGGACTACGAACGCTCGCTTCGCTTCTATCGCGACGAGCTCGGCCTCGCGATCGCCCGTGACTACGGCGCGGGCACCGTCTTCTACGCGGGCCAGTCGCTGATCGAGCTCGCCGGCCACGGCGGACCGAACGCCTCGGGCATCATCTGGCTTCAGGTCCGCGACGTCTACGCCACCGAGAAGGAGCTGACGGAGCGCGGTGTGCCGATCGCGCGCGAGGCGCGGCAGGAACCGTGGGGGCTGCACGAGATGCACGTCAGCGACCCCGACGGCGTCGACCTGATCTTCGTCCAGGTGCCCGAGGACCATCCGCTGCGCCGAGATACCCGCAACTAGAACCTCTTTCAGTCAGTCCCCGAGGCCAGCGGCCAGCCCACCGACGCCAGCCGCGACGCAACCTGGTGCAGCTCTTCGGGATTCGGCTCCTTCTCGATGACCTGATGGACCGCGTCGCGGATCTCGTCCTCGGTCACGGTGTCAGAGTCGTTGCGGCGCAACACGGTTTGGGCGGCCCTGACGACCTGCTCCTCGGTGAGGCTTCGCTTCAGCAGCGCCAGCAGCGGGAAGTAGTCCTTCGGTGGCACGCCATCGGGATAACCCCGATGCAGCCACCCGAGCACATTGTCCAATACGCCCTGACTTGTGGTGTCGGTCATGACAGGCCTCACTTCTCGGGCAGCATCGGGAACGGATCGAACCCGAAATGGTGGACGATCGTCGCCCTGGTGATCCACAGCACCGCGGTGAGGATGACCCAGCCGACGAACACGAACAGGAGGATGCCGAGGTATTTCAGCGCCGGGTTGGGCGCCTGCACCGAACCATCGGGCGCTTCCCCGCCGACCCCACGTGAGTAGGCGACGATCCCCGCGGCGAACACCGCGGGCAGTCCCGCGCCGAGGATCATGCCCACGATCAGGACCTTGATGATTGATTCCAGATAGGTCATCGACGTTTCCTTCGCTTACGGCTGCGCGGACCAGATCGCGGCGCCGTCGTTGGTCTGCTTGGCATCGTCGCCGGACTTGGCGTCGTCGCCGGGCTTGGCGTCCTCGACCGGGGGCTCGACGTCCTTGGCGAGGATGGCGGCTTCGCGCACATCGGCGGGCACGACGGAGTTGGTGGACTCGTCCCAAGCGGCGTTGACGTTGGCGCTGTCCACCTTCTGCTGCTGGGCGCGCCACCACATGTAGAACGACAGCGCGACCAGGATCAGGAAGATCAGCCCGTCACCGGCGAGGTCCGAGCCGGTGAGCGACTCGACGCCCTGCGACAACCAGAACGCCAGCGCACCCATCAGACCCGCGGCGGGCAGGGTGATCAGCCACGCAACCGCCATGCGACCCGCGACCGCCCAGCGCACCTCGGCGCCCGGCTTGCCCACGCCGCTGCCGAGGATCGAGCCGGTGGCGACGTGGGTGGTCGACAGCGCCATGCCTGCCGCGCTCGAGCTGAGGATGATCGCCGCCGACGAAGCCTCGGCCGCCAGCCCCTGCGGCGACTCGATCTCGACGAGGCCCTTGCCGAGAGTGCGGATCACCCGCCACCCGCCGAGGTACGTGCCAAGGCCGATCGCCACCGCACAGCTGAAGATGATCCAGAACGGCAGACCCTGTGCCTTCACGTCGCCGCTGAGATGTCCGGTGGTGATGAGCGCGAGCGCGATGACGCCCATCGTCTTCTGCGCGTCGTTGGTGCCGTGCGACAACGCAACCAGCGACGCGGTCGCGATCTGGCCCCAACGGAAGCCTTGTTCGCGACGCTCGGCCACCACATTTCTGGTGATCCGGTACACCAGCCAGGTGCCGCAGCAGGCGACGAGGCAGGCGATCAACGGCGCCGCCACCGCGGGGATCAACACCTTGGAGGTGATACCGCTCCAGTTGACGCCCGCAGTCCCCAGCGCGGCCAGCCCGGCGCCGATCAGACCGCCGAAGAGCGCATGCGACGAACTCGACGGAATCCCGAACAACCAAGTGAGCAGGTTCCACAGGATGCCGCCGATCAACCCGGCGAAGATGATCGTCAGCCCCATCGACGCGGTGATGTCCGGGATGAGCGCACCCGTGCCGCTGTCCTGCACCTTGAGCACCGACGTGGTGACGGTCACTGCGACTTCGACGGAGAGAAACGCGCCGACGAGGTTGAGAACGCCTGCGATCAGTACGGCGGTCTTGGGCTTGAGAGCGCCCGTCGCGATCGACGTCGCCATCGCGTTCCCCGTGTCGTGGAACCCGTTGGTGAAGTCGAAAGCCAGTGCTGTGACTATCAGCAGCACCAGGATGATCGTCTCTGCGCTCATGATTGCCAATTCTGAGGGAACCTAAGCGATTTCTGCCAGCCGCTAGTCACCCTAATGGCCCCTTTCGACCAGGCACTTTGCCGAAACCCCAAAGGTGTTCATCCACTGTTCACCTGCCGTCTCGAGCACGTTTGCCTGCGGCGCCCATCCGGGCCGTCCAGGCGGCAGTTCCACTATCGTTCTTCCGTGGAATTGTGGACGGTTAGCCACGCCGTAGGGAGTTAAACGGTGAACAAGTTCCTCGCCAAAATCGTGGCGTGGATTACAGCCGGCTACCCCGAGGGGGTACCGGGGCCTGACCGTGTTCCGCTGTTCGCACTGCTGAAACCGCGTCTGAGCGACGACGAGGTCAAGACCGTCGTGCGGGAACTGATCAGCCGCAGCGAGTTCGACCACGTCGACATCGGCGTGCTGATCACCCAACTCACCGACGAACTGCCCGCGCCCGACGACGTCGAACGGGTGCGTACGCGGCTGGCCGCCAAAGGCTGGCCCCTTGACGATCCGCGAGACCCCGAGGACTGAAGAATAGTCGTTCTGCGCCCCGTCCCCGTGCCGGCTGGACCGTCGGCGCTTTCGGTGCTGCCCGCAGTCGAGCGAGCGCTGATCGGTGGCGCTGGCGCGATGCTTCCCGTCCCGGCCGACGATGACCGCCAAATCCATTTGTTGACAACGTCATTGCGCGCCGACGAGGAGATCGACGACGACGTCGCGGTGGTGGTGGCGACGTCGGGTACGACCGGCACCCCGAAGGGGGCGATGCTCACCGCGGCCGCACTGACCGCCAGCGCGAATGCGACACATCGCCGCCTCGGCGGACCGGGACGGTGGCTGCTCGCGCTGCCCGCCAATCACATTGCGGGACTTCAGGTGCTGGTGCGCAGCATCGTCGCAGGCACTACCCCGGTGGCCGTTTCGGCACGGTTCGACGTTGCCGAATTGCCCGCAGCGGTTTCGGCGATGGGGCCGGGGCGGCGCTACGCCTCGCTGGTGGCCGCGCAACTCGACAAGGCATTGGCTGACCGAGCCGCCACCGCGGCGCTCGCGGAACTCGACGCGGTTCTGATCGGCGGCGGACCGATACCGGCGCGCATCGCGGAAAGCGCCGCAGCGGCAAACATTTCGGTGGTGCGCACGTACGGCATGAGCGAAACGGCCGGCGGGTGCGTCTACGACGGCGTCGCACTGGACGGGGTGGAAATCCGCGTCGGCGCCGACGGCCGGATCGCCCTCGGCGGTACCACGATCGCGAAGGGTTATCGCAATCCGCCCGATCCGGACCCGTTCGCCAAGTCGGGCTGGTTCATGACCGATGACATTGGCACCCTGGACAATTCGGGGGTATTGCGGGTCATCGGCAGGACCGACGATGCGATCAGCACCGGCGGGCTGACCGTCTTTCCGCAACTCGTCGAGAACGCGCTGGCATCCCATCCGCGCGTTGCCGACTGCGCGGTCTTCGGCGTGCCCGACGATCGGCTCGGCCAACGTGTGGTCGCGGCAATCGTGTCCACCGCGGGGTATCCGCCGCCGACGTTGTCCGAACTGCGCACGCACGTCAAGACGCTGCTCGACGCCACGGCCGCACCACGTGAACTGCACGTCGTCGACGAACTGCCGAGGCGCGGAATCGGCAAGGTGGACAGAAGGAAGCTGGTCGCCCGCTTCGGCGGCTGAGCTAACATCCTCCGATGATCCGCTTATTTGCGATCGCCGCAGGCGCGGTCGCCATGGTCGTGGTGTCACCCCCTGCCGCCGCGGACCCGCAAGACTCGACGTTCGCCATCGGCAAGTGCTACGACCCGAGCCAGCCGCCCGTTGAGCGTCCGGTGTCGTTCGAGTACAACTGCGACAACACCGGCGTCATGCAGGACATGACGTGGACCGCGTGGGGTCCCGACGGCGCCACCGGCACCGGTACCGACAGGTCGGTGGAGTGCCAACCCAACTGCGCGCAGGGCACCACTCTGGTCAACCCGATCGTGGTGCACGCGTGGAACCCGGTGACCTCGCCGAGCCCCGAATGTCCGCAGGGTGTCCAGTTCTACGCCGACATGACGATCGCATACCCGAAGGACGCGCCGCCGTGGATTGAGCCAGGCACAACATGGTCTCCCGGAACGGATTTCGTCACCGTGGACGGGATGCCCGCGGTGCACTACTCCGAGCTGACGCCGACCTGCGGACCCCGCTAACGCTCGACCTTGACGGTCACCGGGTGGACCTTCCAGATCTCGTCGGAATACTCGACGATCGCCCGATCGGAGGAGAACTTCCCGCTGCGTGCGGTGTTCAGAATCGACATCCGCGTCCACGCGTCGACGTCCTGCCACGCGGCGCTGACCCGTTCCTGGCATTCGACGTAGGCCGCGTAATCGGCAAGCACCAGGAACGGATCGTCATAGCGCAGGTCATCCACCAGCGCTCGGAACACATCGGTGTCCCCGTTGGAAAAAGCGCCGCCCACAATGAGTTCCAGTACCGCCTTGAGTTCCTCGTTGTGATCGACGTAGTCCATCGGCCGGTATCCATCGCGCTTCACCTGCGCAACCTCGTCGACGGTCAGGCCGAACAGGAAGAAGTTCTCCTCGCCGACCTCCTCGCGGATCTCGACGTTGGCGCCGTCGAGTGTGCCGATCGTCAGGGCGCCGTTGATCATGAACTTCATGTTGCCGGTGCCCGAGGCCTCCTTGCCCGCCGTGGAGATCTGCTCGGACAGATCGGCCGCTGGGTAGATCAGTTCGGCGTTCTGCACGTTGAAGTTCGGGATGAACGCCACCCGAAGAAACCGGTTCACGTCGGGATCGCTGTTGACGGTCTCGGCGACGGAGTTGATCAGCTTGATCATGCGCTTGGCCATGACGTAGCCCGGCGCCGCCTTGCCGCCGAATATGAAGGCCCGTGGCGGGATCTCGTAACCGGGGGTGTTCTTCAGCCGGTGGTAGAGCGTCGCGATGTGCAGGACGTTGAGGTGTTGGCGCTTGTACTCGTGGATGCGCTTGACCTGGATGTCGAACAGCCAGTCCGGGTTGAGCTCGACACCGGTTGTGGTGCGGACGTATTCGGCGAGCCGCGCCTTGTTCGCCCGCTTGATCTCGCGCCACCTGCGGTGGAAGGCGGCATCGTCGGCAAACGGTTCGAGCCCCCGAAGGCGGTACAGGTCCACCAGCCAGCCGTCGCCGATGATCTCGTCGAGCAGGGCGCGCAGTCCCGGGTTGGCCAGCGCAAGGAACCTGCGCGGCGTGACGCCGTTGGTCTTGTTGCTGAACCGGTCCGGCCACATCTCGTAGAAGTCCTTGAGGACGCTTTGTTTGAGCAGTTCGGAGTGCAATGCGGCGACACCGTTGATCGCGTGGCTGCCGACCGTCGCGAGATGGGCCATCCTGACGCTCTTTGCGCCGTCCTCGCCGATGAGCGACATGCGTCGCAGTCGCTCGTCGTCGCCGGGGTACTTCGCGCGGACGTCGTCGAGGAAGCGACGGTTGATCTCGTAGATGATCTCCAGATGACGGGGCAGCGATTCGGCGAACAACGGCAGCGGCCACGTCTCCAGGGCCTCCGGCAGCAGCGTGTGGTTGGTGTATCCGAACGTCGCCACCGTGATGTCCCACGCCTCGTCCCAGTCGAGTCGACGCTCGTCGACCAGTAGCCGCATCAACTCTGCGACACCGATCGACGGATGGGTGTCGTTGAGCTGCAACGCGAATCGGTCGGGCAGTTCAGTGACCCGAGCGTCGGTCAGATCATCGAGGATGTGCAGAATGTGCTGCAGCGAGCATGATACGAAGAAGTACTGCTGCAGCAGACGCAGCCGCTTGCCCACGTCGGGCTCGTCGTTCGGGTACAGCACCTTGGTGACGGTCTCGGAGCTCACCTCCTCCTCGACCGCTTTGTAGTAGTCGCCGACATTGAAGGCGTCCAGCGCGAACGACTCGACGGCCCGCGCGCTCCACAGCGTCAGCATGTTGCAGGCGTCGACGCCGTACCCCTGGATCGGGGTGTCGTAGGCGACGCCTTTGATGACCCGGCCGGGGATCCACCGCACGCGTTCGATTCCCGCGTCGTCGACGTAGAACTCGGTGTGGCCGCCCCAGTTCACCAGATAGTTGATGTCCGGTTTGGGGATCTCCCAGGGGTTGCCGTTCACCAGCCAGTTGTCGGTCTTCTCGACCTGCCACCCGTCGTGGATCTCCTGGTCGAAGATGCCGAACTCGTAGCGGATGCCGAAACCGATCGCCGGCCGCTGCAGGGTGGCCAGCGAGTCCAGATAGCAGGCGGCGAGGCGCCCGAGGCCGCCGTTGCCCAGCCCCGGCTCCTCCTCGCAGGCCAGCACCTCGTCGAGGTCGAGGCCGATGACCTCGAGGGCGGTGCGCGTCGCCTTCTCGATGCCGAGGTTGAGCAGATTGCAGCCGAGCTGCGGACCCATCAGGAACTCCGCGGACAGGTAGCAGACCACCTTGCGGCCCAGGTCCAGCGATGTGCGCGCAGATGCCGACCAGTTGTCCTGCATGCGGTCGCGGACGGCCAGCGCCGTCGCCCGGAAGAAGTGCTCCGGCGTCAGCACGTCGGCCGGGCGGCCGATCGAATAGCGCAGGTGGTCGACGATGCCCCGGCGGATGGAATCCGGGGACAACCCGCTGCGGCTGCGATCAGGTGCTTCGGTAGCGCGGATGACGTCGGCCATCGGCGCAGTGTCGCAGAAAAGGACGTCGCACAAAATCACTTCAGGCGAGCATGATGAAGCCATGCGTCGTGAGGTCACCACCGTCGAAGCCCTGCGGGAGATCGTCGGCCATCCCAACTCCGCGGTCGCCAACAAGGTCGGCGACCGCCTCTCGCCCGTGCAGAAGGACTGGTTGGCGCATTCGCCGCTGGGGTTCGTCGCGACCACCGACGAACGGGGCCGGCTGGATGTGTCCCCGAAGGGCGATCCGCCCGGCTTCGTGCACGTCATCGACGACACCACGATCGCGATCCCGGAGCGGCCGGGCAACAAGCGGGTGGACGGCCATCTCAACGTGCTACAGCGGCCCTATGTGGGCACCGTGTTCCTCATCCCCGGCCGCGGGGACACCCTGCGGATCAACGGCTCGGCGCGCATCCTCGCCGACGCCGATTACTTCGACGAGATGGCGGTGTCGGGCAAGCGGCCCATCCTGGCGCTCGAGATCGACGTCGAAGAGGTGTTCTTCCACTGCGCCAAGGCATTTCTGCGCTCTGATGCGTGGGATCCGCAGACGTGGAACCCAACCGCGCTGCCGAGCTCCGCGCAGATCGCCAAGGCCATCAAGAAGGACTGGAGCATAGAGGAACTGGAGAGGTATTACAGCGAAGAGAACATGCGCAAGATCCTCTACTAGCGCAGCGCCTCGCCCACCGGAGTTTCGCCGCGGGGCCTGCGGGTAGGCGGGCCGACGGAGGTGTGACAGATGGACTGGCTGGCAGCACCCGAATGGTGGTGGGGCAGGCTCGTCCTCGAACGCGGGATCGCCGCGGTGTACTTCATCGCGTTCGTGTGCGCGGCGCGACAGTTCCGCGGCCTGATCGGTGCCCGCGGCATGCTGCCGGTACCGGACTATCTGGCCCACCGGTCCTTCCGCAGCACACCGAGCCTGTTCCATCTGCACTACTCCGACCGGTTCTTCGCCGCCGTGAGCTGGGGCGGCGCTGCAGTGGCGGCGGCGATGGTGTTCGGCCTCGCCGACGCGGTTCCCCTGTGGGCCGCGATGCTGCTCTGGCTGCTGCTGTGGGCCCTGTACCTGTCGATCGTCAACGTCGGGCAGATCTGGTACTCGTTCGGCTGGGAATCACTGCTGCTGGAGGCCGGTCTTCTGGTGGTCTTCGTCGGCAACGACGATGTCGCCCCGCCGGTGCTCATCATGTGGCTGACCCGGTGGCTGCTGTTCCGCGTCGAGTTCGGCGCCGGGTTGATCAAGCTGCGCGGCGACCGGTGCTGGCGCGACCTGACGTGTCTCCACTACCACCACGAGACGCAGCCGATGCCCGGTCCGCTCAGCTGGTTCTTCCACAACCTGCCGCGCCCGCTGCATCGGGCTGAGGTGGCGGGCAACCACTTCGCGCAACTCGTCGTGCCGTTCGGGTTGTTCACCCCGCAGCCCATCGCGACCGTCGCCGCGACGATCATCGCTGTCACCCAGTTCTGGCTCGTGCTGTCGGGCAACTTCTCCTGGCTGAACTGGCTGACGATCGTGCTGGCGCTCAGCGTCGTCGACCCGTCGGTCTTCGGGGTCGCAACGGCCGCCGATGTTCCCGCGACCCAACCGTATTGGTATGCGGTGCTCGTCATCGTGTTCACCGCGGTGATCATCGTGCGCAGTTGGTATCCGGCCCGCAACCTGGTGTCGAGGCGCCAACGCATGAACTTCTCGTTCGACCCGCTGCACATGGTGAACACCTACGGCGCCTTCGGGAGCATCAGCCGAAACCGGGACGAAGTGGTGATCGAGGGGACGTCGGACTCCACCCTGTCGGACGAAACCGTATGGAGGGAGTACGAATTCAAGGGCAAGCCGGGCGACGTGAAGCGCATGCCGCGCCAGTGGAGTCCCTACCATCTGCGCCTCGACTGGCTGATGTGGTTCCTGCCGCTCTCGCCGGGCCACGGCCAGCCGTGGCTAATGCCGTTCTGCCGGGGATTGCTGACCAACGACCGGCAGGTCGTCAGGCTGCTGCACACCAACCCGTTCCCCGACGAACCGCCGGCGTATGTGCGGGCGACGCTGTACCGGTACCACTTCAGCTCGCCGCGGGAACTCTGGAAGGAACGCGTTTGGTGGCGGCGCGAGCGTATCGGCGAATACCTCGGGCCCATTTCGCTGGACGAGGCAAGCTATCTGGCCCGCCGATTCAGATTTGGTTGATGCCGCCGTCTGCTGCAGTGGGGATCAGCGACACCATCTCGTCTGCGGCAGCCTTCAGTTGCGCCGGCTTGGCGCCGCCCTTGTGCAGCGCCTCCTGGCCACGCATGAAAGCGAGAAGCGTGCCGGCCAACACCTGCGGATTCTGCGCAGCATCGACATCACCGTCGCGTTGGGCTTCGGCGATGCAGGCTGCGAGTTCGTCGCGCCACGCCGCATACGCGTTCGCGACCTTGGCCTCGACGGCCTCGTCGGTGGCGGCCAGTTCGGCTGCGCCCTTGGCCATCAGGCAGCCACGCCTGGCCTTGTCTGCGACCAGTGCTCTGACCTGTCCGCGGATGTGGCGGCCAAGCCGCTGGTAGGCGGTGAAGTCGGGGTCGCGCAGGACGGCACGGACCTCGGCCAACGACGACGCGATGTAGTCGTCGAGCGTCCGCAGGTAGAGGCTGTGCTTGTCGCCGAACGCGCCGTAGAGGCTGCCCTTCCCCAGACCCGTTGCGGCCGTGAGGTCGTCGACCGACGTCGCTGCATATCCGCGTTTCCAGAACTCGTCACGCGCAGCGGCGACCACGTCGTCTTCGTCGAACTTGCGGGGACGCGCCATAGCCCCACATTACGCACTTTATGGACCGTTTATTCCGGAACCTTGACCAGGACCGCGCGCGTGTAGGGAAAGTGAAAGCCCTGCCGTTGCACGTTCTGCTGGGATTTCGATCCCGGCGCCGTCGTCACGACCGCGATATCGCATCCCGCCGCCGCGGCGTCGGCCAGCCTCGTCGCCAGCAGAGCGGTCTGCACACCCCGTCGGCGGTGCTCCGGCACGGTGGCCGCGCCGACCAGTTGCGCGACGCCGTCGGTGATACGCATGCCGCCCCCGCCGGCCACCACCCCATCTCTGCGGGCCAGATACGTGCGCGCACCCGCGGCGACGAGATCGCGTTCGGCGCGCTCGACGATCTCACGTGGGAAGTCCTCGTGCGTCGGCGTGCCCTGATCGTCGGGATACGCGAATCCGGTGACGACGACGTCGAGCCAGGCCTCGAGTTCGTCTTCGCCGCACTGCCTCACATCGATGCCGTCCGGCGGCGGCGTCGCCCTGACACTGGACAACTGCATCCCCAGCACGTTCTCGAATGCGACAAGGCGGTAGCCGCGGCCGGTCAGCAGCACCCCGACTTCCGGGTCGGCCATGTGCGCCAGCTCCACCTGGACAGCGGATCCCCTTGCCGCGTAAGCCGATTCGATCTCGTCGAGCGCCGTCTCGTCGGGCACGCCGCCGAAGCCGAGGCCGACGACCTTGTTGAACGGCGCGCCGTCCTCGGCGAAGCAGGCGAAGCCACCCGCGATGGGTGACACGAAGGCACGTCCGGGGTCACGCTGGATGGCGGCCTCGGTGCCCGCGGCGATGAACTGCTCTTCGGCGCGCTCGATGCGTGCAGCGAGTTCGACGCTGCAGAAGAGGGGTTCGGTCACGGGTCCTATCAGACATCAGCGACGGCCGCTTGGGCCATTCACAAGGAACTGCCCTTACGCTGGCCAGAATGCGAGTCGCCAGGAGAGACGTCGTAGCGGTCGGCGTCGCCGTCGTTCTGCTCGTCGCCGCCTTCGTGGTGCCACACCTGAACCTGGGCATCGTCACGCCGCTGATCAACGCCACACCAGAGCGGTTCCGCTCCTTCGCCGGGGTGGCGCCGATCTTCGGCTGGTGGAACGTCCACGTCGGGTGGGGCACACCCGCAGCGATCCTGATCGGATTCGCGGCGGTCGTGTGGGGGCCGACCGTCGCACAGCGCCTCAGGTGGCGGACGCTGACCGTCACCGCCTGGGCGACGGCGTGCTTGTGGGCGTTCTCGCTGGCCATGATCGACGGCTGGCAACGTGGGTTCGCGGGACGGCTGGTCGCCCGTCATGAGTACCTGCGTCAGGTGCCCACCATCGACGACATCCCCAAGGCGCTCAGCAGCTTCTCCCGCCGAATCCTGGACTTCCAGCCGGATTCCTGGATCACCCACGTATCCGCGCACCCGCCCGGGGCGTTGTTGACCTTCGTCTGGCTCGACCGCATAGGCCTCGGCGGCGGCGCGTGGGCGGGACTGCTGTGCCTGCTGGTGGGGTCCAGTGCGGCGGCCGCGATCATCGTCACCGTGCGCGCCGTCGCCGACGAGGAGACGGCCCGGTTGGCCGCACCGTTCGTCGCCGTCGCGCCGACCGCGATCTGGGTGGCCGTATCCGCCGACGGCTACTTCGCCGGGGTGGCCGCGTGGGGCATCGCGCTGTTCGCCCTCGCGGCGCGGCAGAAGGTCCGCGTGCCGCTGTTCGTCGCGGGTGGATCCGGCGTACTGCTGGGGTGGGCGCTGTTCCTCAACTACGGACTGGCGCTGATCGCGTTCTTGGCGCTGGCGGTGCTGATCACCGCGGTCGACTGGCATACCGCGCTGCGCACCCTGATACCCGCCGCGCTGATGGCCGGCTTCGTCGTCGGCATCTTCTTCGCGTTCGGATTCTGGTGGTTCGACGGGTATCAGCTTGTGCAGGAACGCTATTGGCAGGGCATCGCGCTGGACCGGCCGTTCCAGTACTGGTCGTGGGCGAACTTCGCGGCGGTGGTGTGCGCGATCGGTCTCGGCAGCGTCGCCGGAATCGGGCGGGCATTCGACATCGCCGCCATCCGCAGGGCACCGGGCCTGCGCGTGCTGGTGCTCGGCGCGTTGCTGGCAATCCTCGTCGCGGACCTTTCCATGCTGAGCAAGGCCGAGACCGAACGCATCTGGCTGCCCTACACCATGTGGCTCACCGCCGCGCCCGCTCTGTTGCCGCCGTCAACGCACCGCTTCTGGCTGAGCCTCAACGTCGTCGGCGCGATCGCGTTGAACAGCCTCATCCTGACCAATTGGTAACGCTTGCGCCGAATTCGGACACTGCCGCCATATGGCGAGTGAAATGAAGAGATGACGGTGGACGAACAGACCGCCGAGGATCACGGTCCGCATCGGCGCATCCCGCGCTGGCGGAGCCCACTGCGCGGGCTCTGGCTGACGTCGGTGCTGGGATCGGTGCTGTTGGTCACGCTGCCGATCGTGATCGTCACCGGCCTGCTGTCGTACATCGCGTACGGCCCGCAGTTCGGTCAGGCCATCCCCGCCGACGTCGGATGGCTGAAGCTGCCGACCTTCGACTGGCCCACCGAGCCCTCCTGGATCTACCGGCTCAACCAGGGCCTTCATGTCGGGTTGGGGCTCGTCCTGATCCCGGTGGTGCTCGCCAAGCTGTGGTCGGTCATCCCCCGGCTGTTCGCCTGGCCACCCGCCCGCTCGGCAGCGCAGGCGCTGGAACGGATCTCGCTGCTGATGCTGGTCGGCGGAATCCTGTTCGAGATCGTCACCGGGGTGCTGAACATCCAGTACGACTACATCTTCGGGTTCAGCTTCTACACCGCCCACTACTACGGCGCCTGGGTGTTCATCGCCGGCTTCCTCATCCACATCGCGATCAAGATCCCACGGATGTGGATCGGCCTGCGATCCATGCCGATGCGAACGGTGTTGCGCACGAACCGCGCCGACACCGCCGCCGAACCGTACGAGGTGGACGGGCTGGCGTCCGAGGACCCGGCCCCCGCGACGATCAGCCGCCGGGGCGCGCTCGCACTCGTCGGCGGTGGCGCGCTGTTCATGGCGGTCATCACCGCGGGTCAGACCGTCGGCGGGGCCACCAGGAAAGCCGCGCTGCTGCTGCCGCGCGGGCGCACCCGCGGCGACGGGCCCAACGACTTCCCGGTGAACAAGACGGCCTGGGCGGCGGGAATCCGGCCCGAGTCGACCGGCGCCCGGTGGCGGCTCACCCTGACCGGCGGCCCGGCGAAGAAGGTGTTCGACTTGGCAACCCTGAACGCCATGCCGCAGCACACCGCCCGCCTGCCGATCGCGTGCGTCGAGGGCTGGTCGACCACCGAGACGTGGACCGGTGTGCGACTGCGCGACCTGGCGGCGCTGGCAGGGGTCCCCGAACCCGCATCCGCGTTCGTGCGGTCTGTCGAGCGAGGCGGGTTCAACCGCGCGACGCTGCAGGCCAATCAGGTCGCACACCCCGATTCCCTTCTCGCGCTTACCGTCAACGGCGCGCAGTTGTCACCGGATCACGGCTATCCGGCGCGGATCATCGTGCCCGGCCTGCCCGGTGTGCACAGCACCAAGTGGGTCGCCTCCATCGACTTCGGGGCGGGCTGACGTGCGTGCGGCGGTGGAGCGTTTTCGCGCGGTCTACGGGTCTCACCCGCTGCATCTGCTGACGTTGATCGCGGGCTTCGCGTTGTTCGGCTACGTCGTGGCCATCATCAGGCCGGTGACACTGTGGAATCCGAACGCGTGGTGGCAGTCGATGCTGGTGTGGTTCGCCGCCGCCATCATCGCCCACGATCTCGTACTCTTTCCGCTGTATGCGTTGGCCGACCGAATCCTCGTCGCCGCGAGCCGGATTCGGCCGCGAAGCACCGCATCGGTTTCACCGCTGAACTACGTTCGGGTACCCGCGTTGAGCGCGGCGCTGACGCTGTTGGTCTTCCTGCCGGGGATCATCCAGCAGGGCGCCCGTACCTACGCCGCGGCCACCGGTCAGACCCAGGAGCCGTTCCTGGGCCGCTGGTTGTTGCTGACCGCCGCCATGTTCGCCGTCAGCGCGGTGCTCTACGCCGTCCGGTTGGTGCTGGCGCGGCGGGCTAAGCGGCCGCCAGGCTAGCCACCACCCGCTTGCCGATCGGGTGAATGTCCGTCAGCGCCATGCCGACGTCTTCCGCCAGCGTCGCCGCACAGTCGATGCCGACCGACGCCCACCGGAACCACGGACCGATCGTCCGCCGTGACTCCAACCGCACCCAGCCGCTGTCCACACCCGTACTGGTGCTGTCGAATTCGGCGATGCACCGGCCGCCGCGCTTGAGCAACTCAGCTGCCCGGTCCAGCACCCGCCACGGGTCCCCGCCGAGTCCGACGTTGCCGTCGACCAGCAGCACGGTCTGCCAGCGCCCCATGCCCGGCAGCGGCTCGAACACGTCACGCAGCAGCGCGGGCGCTCCGCTGCGCCGCGCCAGCCCGATCGCGGTGGCCGACTGGTCGACACCCAGCGCGGGAACTCCGCGTTCGACCAGCCGGGCCACCAACCGCCCTGGGCCGCAACCCAGGTCGATCGTCGGACCCTTGCACAGGCCGAGTATGGCATTGTCGAAGGTGCGGTCGGCATGCTGGCCACCGAGCCAACTGCGCACCGGCAGCAGGCGCAGGCGTCCGTCGTCGTGGCGCACCCAGCACCGCTCGCCGTCCAATGCCCTGTCGTAGAGGTTGCCCAGCATGTCAGAGCCCCGCACCCTTGATCGCGCGCACGAACCGGCTGCCGGGTCTGCACTCCGCCCGGACGATCTCCACATCGTCGACGGTGTCGACATCCGACAACTCCGCTA
Source organism: Mycolicibacterium sp. 120270 (assembly GCA_033741175.1). GTDB lineage: Bacteria > Actinomycetota > Actinomycetes > Mycobacteriales > Mycobacteriaceae > Mycobacterium. Next base: position 209,891 of record JAWQNE010000004.1, read on the forward strand.
CCAACTCCACCGCCAACCCCCTGTCGCGCAACGCTTCCAACGTGGCCGGTCCGGTGTCCGACCGCGATGTCGGGATGGTGTGCAGACAGTCCGCCATCGTCGGCTCGGTCACGCCGAGCACCCACCACCCGCCGTCGCGCGCCAACCCGAACACGACATCGGTCTGCGTCAGCGCCTCTGCGCAGCCGGTCAGTAGCTCGGCGGTCACCTGGGGTGTGTCGGAGGCAATCAGAAGAACAGGCCACGGCCCCGCCACATCAGCCGCATCGGCGATCGCGTTGGCCAACCGTGCGGAGAAGTCGTCGCCCCGCTGCTTCACGACATGCAAAGTCCCCAGCCGCGAACGGATTTCAGCCCCGTGACTGGCTTGGTCGAGATCGCCGGTCAGCGCGACGACTCGATCCCGGACGGGTGTCGCGTCGACGGCGTCGAGCGTGTCGAGCAGGGTTGCGGCGGCGATGTCGGCGGCGGCCCTGTCGCCGACGCTGACGGCCAGACGCGTCTTCGCCTGCCCGGCCACCGGCGCCTTGGCGATGACCACCAGCGTCACGGGGATCACGAGATCGCCCGCCAGAAGTCAAGGCCCGCATGGATACTGCCGCGAAGCGATCCGCTGACCTTCGACTTGCCGCCGGTGCGCGGCCCGTACGGCACATCGCGTTCGATGACCGTCCAACCCGCCTTGGCCGCACGCACCATCAACTCGACGGGGTAGCCGGTGCGGCGGTCGGTGATGCCGAGGGCCAGCAGCGGTTCCCGGCGCGCGACACGCATGGGCGCGATGTCGTGCACCGGCAACCCGTAGCGGGTACGCAGTCGCCAGCACACCGCCGCCGTCCCCAACCGGGCGTGCCACGGCCAGCGCAGGCCGGGCACCGGCCGCCTGCGACCGATCGCCATATCGGCGCCGCGGTCCAGCTCGTCGACCAACGCGGGCAACTCCGCGGGATCCAGCGAACCATCGGCGTCGACGACCGCGACGATCGGCGTCGTCGCCGCCGAGACCCCGGCGTGCACCGCCGATCCGTAGCCGGGCCGTCGTTCGGTCACCACTCGTGCGCCGTGACGACGGGCCACATCGGCGGTGTCGTCGGTGCTGTTGTTGTCGACCACCAAGGGCATGTACCCGGCGGGAAGGGCGGCGAGCACGCCTGGCAGCGAGGCGGCCTCGTCGAGGCAGGGCAGTACCACCGTCACGGAACCGTCGGCCATGTCTACCGACGCTAGGCCCTCCACCTGGCAGTCACCAAGGGCAACGATGACAAAACCATGACATCGGCGCAGGTAGTGGCGTCTGCACAGCTAACCTGAGAAGTTGTGACGCGCGTGATGATCGCCGACGACGACACCGTCGTTCGCGATGTCGTGCGCCGCTATCTCGAACGCGACGGCCTCGAGGTCGCGATCGCACGCGACGGCAACGAAGCGCTGCGCCTGCTGGGCACCCAGCGCATCGACGTGGCGGTGCTCGACGTGATGATGCCCGGGCCGGACGGCCTGGCGCTGTGCCGCAGCCTGCGCCAACGCGGCGACTATGCGATTCCGGTGATTCTGCTGACCGCCCTCGGCGAGGAGGACGACCGGATCGCCGGGCTGGAGGCGGGCGCGGACGACTATCTGACGAAGCCCTTCAGCCCGCGCGAGCTGGCGCTGCGGGTGCGTTCGGTGCTGCGCCGCGCACCCGCACCGATAGGCGTGTCGCCGGTGGAGTTGACGGTCGGCGACCTGACGGTCTCCACGGCGGCTCGGTCGGCGACGGTGCGGGGCGCACCAGTGAGCCTGACCAACCGCGAGTTCGAACTGCTGCTGTTCTTCATGACCCACACCGACACGGTGTTCTCCCGCGAAGAGTTGCTGAAGCAGGTGTGGCGGTGGGACTTCGGCGATCTGTCCACCGTGACCGTGCACGTGAAACGGCTCCGGTCGAAGCTCGGCGACCAGCACCGGGTTCAAACGGTATGGGGCCGCGGGTATCTGTGGAGCGGCGATCAGCGGCCACCCGGAGAGCGCTAGATGCCGCCGCATGAGCTCTGGGAGATCGCGGGCTGGGCGCTGGCCTGCTCGGTTCCGGTGGTACTCGCGGGCGCGCTGATCATCAAGCTGGCCAGGTCCTGGTCGCTGGCGGTCAGCATGGTGGCGCTGGTGTTGATCCCGACGATCGCCACGTTCACCGGTGTGCTGGGCGCCAGCGGGTTCATGATCACCGAGATGTTCGAGCGGATCGCCGTCGTGCTGGTGATCGTGTCGGTCGTGACGATTCCCGCCGCCGTCATGCTGGCCCGCTACCAGGCCCGGCGAACGGTGTGGGAGCAGGAGATCCGCGAGTCGGAACGCTCGGCCGAGACGTCACGACGCCGCCTTGTCGCGTTCGTCAGCCACGACCTGCGCACGCCGCTGGCCGGAATCCGCGCGGTCTCCGAGGCGATCGCCGACGGTGTCGTTCCCGACGACGAGGTCAGGGTGCACGCCAAACACATTGAGCAGGAATCGATTCGGCTCTCGGAGATGGTCGACGACTTGTTCGAGATGTCGAAGATCAACGCGGGTGCGGTGCAGCCCGCCTTCGACAAGGTGGCGCTCGACGAGGTCGTCGACGACGTGATGTCCGCCCACCGAATCGCCGCCGAACGCGCCGGGGTGTCGCTGATCGCCGACCTGCCCGCCGAGCCGGTCCGGGTGGTCGGCAGCGATCGCGCGCTGGTGCGGGTGCTGTCGAACCTGGTGGCCAACGCGATCGCGCACACGCCGGCCGGCGGCAAGGTCGAGTTGGCGCTGGGCTGCGACGAGAACGGCGCGTGGGCGCGCGTCGACGACACCGGCGTCGGCATCGACGAGGCCGATCTGCCGCGGGTGTTCGACGTCGCATACCGGGGTTCCAACGGCCGGGTGCCGCGAACGGATGCGTCGCTGCCCAGCGGCTCGGGCCTGGGTTTGGCGATCGCGGCGGGACTGGTGCAGGCGCACCGCGGCACGTTGTCGGCGCGCAATCTGGACACCGGTGCGCGATTCGAGGTGCGGTTGCCGCTGGCAGGCGACTGATTTGGGCTAGCTTCGGCGATATGGCCCTGCGCAATGGTGAGCACGGCTACGGCGTGGTCACGAAGCTTCTGCATTGGTTGACGGTGTTCGCGATCAGCGGGCAGTTCCTCGTCGGCTGGACGATGGAGGCCGACGACGAGATCGTCCGGCTGGAGAAGGCCCGTATCGACGCGTTGGAGGATGCGGGCAAGGAGCTGGCCAAGGAGCGTGGCGACTTCGCCGAAGATGCGTTCAAAGCCGATATCGACCGGATGAAAGAAGACCTGAAGGCGTACAAGGACGAGTACATGTCGTCGGCGTTCTCCGACGTGTTCTCCGGCAGCGTGTTCAACGACGGCCTATCGCTGCCGGAAGTGCATGTGCTGCTTGGTCTTTCGATACTCGCCCTCGGGCTGCTGCGGGTGGTGTGGCGGCTTCTGACGCCGCTACCGCCCTGGGCTCCCTTTCTGCGGCCGGGCGAACGGCGGCTCGAAGCGGTGCTGGAGAAGGTGCTGCTGACGCTGCTGTTCGTCGTACCCGCGTCCGGGCTGCTGATGATCGCGGTGGGAGTCGACTGGCTGCCCGTGCACATCAGTGCGCAGGTCGTGCTTCTCGCCGTCATCGCCGTACATGTGGGCTTGGTGCTGAGCCACACCGTGGTTCGGCGCGACGGCCAGCTGTGGCGGATGCTCTGACCTGCCCTTTCACGGTGACCGTTGTATTTGAGTGATCGTTCTACTATTGTCGGTCGACATGCCCACCACGGATGCCCGCAAGGCGCTTCGCAAGTTCAAGTTCGAGCGACAGGTCGGTCGCACGATCGTCAACCCACTGGTCACCGCGCTGGACCGGATCGGCGTCCGCGCGTCGTCGACCGTCGAACTCGAGACCACCGGCGCCAAGACCGGCCGGCCGCGTCGGGTGCCGCTGACCGGTCGCGCCGACGACACCGGCGTCTGGGTGATCTGCCAGCACGGCAAGCGCGCCGGCTGGGCGCACAACATCACCGCCGACCCGAAGGTGCGCGTCCGCGTCGACAACGTATGGCGCAGCGGCACAGCGGAATTCATGCCCGACGACGACGTCGCCGCCAGGGCCCGCAGCTTCGGCGGCAAGTCGAAGTTGAGTCAGTCCGCCACCGCGCTGGGCATGCGTGCGCTGCAGAGCGACCCGATCTCGGTGCGCATCACCTTCACCGATTAGCGATTTCGGCGTGATTTCCTTCGCTGAACGATGGTTTTCACGCCGAAATCGCTAGAGGTCAGTCGGGTAGCGAGTTGCTCAGTCGCTCGGTGGCGGCCAGGTAGTCCTCGATGAACTCGCGCACGACCTCGCGCGCCGGCTTGACCTTGTTCATGAGCCCGACGCCCTGTCCGACGAAGTAGGTCGCCAGCGCCTGCGCGCCCGGATGACCCTGTGCGGCAAGCACATCGACGCGGCGGATGACCGGCTCGCACAGCATCGACTGCAGCGGAAGCGGCAGCGTCGCGTGGCCGCCCGGGGTCGGCGTCCACGCGTCGGTCCAGTCGGACTTCAGTTGCCGCGCAGGCTTTCCCGTGCGGCCGGTGGAGCGAATGGTGTCGCGCGACGTCGCTGCGAGGAACTTCTCCTTGGTGTGCGGCGCCGTCTCTGCTTCCTCCGTGGTGAGCCACACCGACCCGGTCCACGCGCCGTCGGCGCCCATCGCCACGGCCGCGGCCATCTGCCTGCCCGTCACGATGCCGCCGGCGGCGAGCACGGGCACCGCGCCGTCGATGGCCTCGATGACCTCGGGCACCAACACCAGCGTGCTGACCTCACCGCAGTGACCACCCGCCTCGGTGCCTTGCGCGACAATCAGATCCACGCCCGCCGCGACCTGCTTTGCGGCATGCTCCTTGGCGCCGACGAGGGCTGCGACGGGGATGCCGCGCTCCTTACCAGCGTCGATCATGTAGTCCGGCGGCACACCGAGGGCGTTGGCGATGAGCTTGATCGGGTGGCTCATCGCGGCCTCGAGGAGTTCCTTGCCCGTGGTGCCCGCCAGCGACGAGCCGCCGACGAACGGTTTCGGGTCGGCCTCGATGTCGTGGGCGGCGAGGATCTCGGTGACATACGAGCGCACTTCCTCGGGTATCCGCGCAGCGAGGTCCGACGAGCTGATCTTCTCGCCCTTACCCTCGAAGGTGGCGGGCACGATCAGGTCGAGCCCGTAGGGCTTGTCGCCGACCTGCTCGTCGATCCACGACAGCTCCTGGTCGAGCTGCTCGGGCGTGAAGGCCGTCCCGCCCAGCACACCGAACCCCCCGGCGTTGGTCACTGCGGCGACGACGTCGCGGCAGTGGCTGAAGGCGAAGAGCGGGAAGTCGATGCCGAACTGTTCACAAATCGCGGGTTTCACCCGTTCAGTATCGCTACAGCACTCCCGACTCCGACAGGAACCTCCCGACCTCGGCGAGCATGCCTGCACCGTCGGCCAGTTCGGGGTCGTTGTGGCCGGTGCCGGGCACCAGCAGGTAGCGCTTGGGCTCGGGCGCCGCGTCGTACAGCTTCCTGCTCAGGGACTCGGGGACGACGTCGTCGCGCTCGCCTGCGATGACCATGACGGGCGCGGTGACCGAGCCGATCCGGTCGATCGAGGGGAAGCGGTCGATCAGCAGCCAGCCGACCGGCAGCCACGGGTAGTGCACCTTGCCGACCTCGGCCAGCGACGTGAACGGCGACCGGAGCACCAGCGCGGCGGGTGGGCGTTCCAGCGACAGGCCGATAGCGACTGCGGCGCCGAGGGATTCGCCGAAGTAGACGATGCGGTCGGGGTCCACCTCGGGCTGCGCGGTCAGCCACGCCTGCGCGGCGCGCGCGTCCATCGCGAGGCCGTTCTCCGACGGGGTGCCGGGGTTGCCGCCGTAGCCGCGGTAGTCGAACAGCAGCACCGACATGCCGAGGCGGGACAGTCCTGATGCGAGCATGGCCCGGCCCGACCGGTCGCCGCCGTTGCCGTTGAACACCGCGACCGCCGGACCCGCTTCGTCGGCGGATATGGGGAGATACCAAGCCCCCAGCCGCTTGCCGTCCTCGGTGTCGAGCACGACGTCGCGCCCGCCGGGAAGGAACGCCTCCGCGGACGGCACCGGACCCGGCGACGGGAAGTAGATCAGCCGTCGCTGCTGTGTGCGGATCGCGACGATCAGTGCCGAAGCCACGACCGCCACGATAAGCGCCGCGGCCAAGACGCGCCGCGCTCTACTCCGGGTCTTCGTTGGTCTTCGATGGAGTCGACTGCTTGGGCTTGAGCGAATCGGCGAACTTCTTCAGCGACGAGTTGAAGTCGTCGCTGATCTTCTTGAGCGGCCGCGGCCGGTCCGGTTTCGACGAGCCCGTTTCGGCGGCGGTCTTCTGCTCCGACGCATTGCTCTTGGCTGTCAGGTTGGTCTGCGACACCGACGAGTTCGTCAGCGTGGAGATCACGGGCAGCTTGGCGATCTCGCCGATGGGCTTGGTGATGAATTTCGACGGATCGGCGAAGTCGGCTTTCGCAGTATCCGTGCCTTTCTCGAGGCCTTTTTCTACGGAGTCACCCAGATCGTCGGCGTCGAGGGCCGACAGCGACGAGAACGGCTTCCACGGCCTCGGGATCGCCGGGTTCACGGGAATCGCCTCGTTGCCTTCGATACCCAGCCCGTCGTTGTACCCGGCGTTGACGAGGTCGGTCAGAACCGGATCCACGGTGTCGGCGACGATGTCGCCGCCAGGGATCAGTCGCAGCACCCGGGTCAGCGGCAGGTTTCCGCTGTCGACGGTGATGTAGGTCGTGGTGACGGGATCACCGTTGGCGTCTTTGAGAGTGCCCGGGGTGTTGGTCGCAGACGCCGTGCCGGTTACGGGGTCAACGACCAACAAGTCGCCATCCTCGTCGACGACATAATGGGTCCCCGGCTTCAGCTCGATCGGTTCACCCCCGTTCGGCGGGGTGTAGAAGACCGGATCGCCCGGATTCTCCTGTGTGACTTCGATCGTCCGATTTTCGGCACCGTAGCCAAATGCGTACGCGGCCAAACTATTACCGAGCGCGAATGGGTTGAACGGGTCGACGGGAGCGCTCGAGTTGATGTTGTACTCGTAGGCGACGTCTAGCATGGGGCCGCCGAGTTCCAGGTCGGTTGGCGTAGGTTCCGCGCTGGTGAACAGGAGCGGCGCGAACGGGTAATAGGTCGTCCAGAAACCGCCGCCCGCACGGTTCGAGTTGTTGTCGAGGATGACCAATCCGATGCTGTCGAGCGCCTGCTGGTTCCCAGCTTGGTCGAGAAGACCCAACGCTGTGCCCGTCTGGCCAGCCCCCCACCCGGAAGCCGTGACGCCTGTTTGGCTGTCGCCGTTCTGCACGCCGTTGATCACTTCGGCGAGGCCTTGCGGTCCCCGGAAGAACGGCACGACTTCCTGTTCGCCGTATCGAGTTGTCCAGTCGGTCCCGTAGTACGACGAACCGGCGAAGAACTGCGAGGTCGAGTTGGCCGCAGAGACCAGTGCCATCAACTGCACGTTGGGCGCAACGGCTGTGGTCGTGCCGGTCACCACCGCGGTCGAGAGACCGGTGATGCTCAGCGCTGCCGCGGCGAGGCCGGTGCCTCCGCGCTTGGCAACCTCGGTCTGAACGTGCGAACGCTTGCGATGCTTACCCGACACGGGCACCCCTCCTCAACCCAACCCAATCGAAACGCTGGTCAACGAGTGGCCCAGACTGGCAAAAACTAGCACGGCCGAAGGTGGGTGGCCATCCATCTGGCGCAAAGATTGTCAAGTGCGCTGGTTAACCGCGCAACGGTGCGTACGCGAACTCGCGAAGACCGTCGTGGGGATCGACGACGGCACGGAAGCCCAGCAACTGCGCGGCACCCGCCGGGCTGGCCACGATGTGCCGCACGTCGCCGCTGCGGTACTGCCCCGTCACCACGGGCATCGCATCTCCCCGGGCCTCGCACAATTCCGTCGCGACCTCGAGGATCGAAATGGGCTTGCCTGAGCACACATTGGCCGCGTGAAACCCGCCCAAGTCCGCTTCGACGGCCGCGACGTTGGCCGCGGCGACGTCGTCGACGTGAACGAAGTCGCGCATCTGTCCGCCGTCCTCGAACACCCTCGGCACGTCACCGGCTTCCAGCTGCGACCGGAAGATCGCCGCGACGCCGGAGTACGGGGTGTCGCGCGGCATGTTCGGCCCGTAGACGTTGTGATAGCGCAGCGCGACCACCGATCCGCCGGTCGACTCGGCCCACGCCAGCGCATAGTGCTCCTGCGCGAGCTTGCTCGCCGCATACAGGCTGCGCGGCCGCAGCGGCGCATCCTCGTCGACCAGTTGCCACTCCAGTTCTTCGCCGCCGAGCGGGCAGCGGTGCTCGAACACGCCGGCGTCCAGATCAGCGCGCGTGCGCGGCAGCGGGTCGACGACGCCATGCTCGGCACAGCGGTACCGGCCCTGCCCGTAGACCACCATCGACGAAGCCAGCACCAGCTTCTGGCAGCCCGCAGCAAACATCTCGGCCAGCAGCACCGACGTGGCGAAATCGTTGTGGCTGCCATAGGCAGGCGCGTCCGCGGCGTCCACCCCGGCGCCGACGACCGCGGCCTGGTGGCAAACCACATCGACACCGTCGAGCAGTGACGCGACCGCATCGGCGTCGCGGACGTCGACCCGCTGCACACCTTCCGGCGGCTCGGCGTTCTCGCCGTGCGCGGCGGGAAGCATCGCGTCGATTCCGATGACCTCGTGTCCGGCGTCCGTCAACGCGGACCCGACGCGGGAGCCGATGAAACCGGCGGCGCCGGTCAGCAGGACCCTCACGGCAGTTCGAACGGCAGTTTGACGCCGTCGTGCGCCAGGCAGTCGGTGCACAGCCGCTCCTGGGGGACCTGGTCGATCGCCTCGTGCACAAGCTTCTTGAAGGGCACCAGGTTGCGCTCGAACTCGGCGAACACATCCACCGCGCGCACCCCGCTGCCGACGGCTACTCCCGCGTCGACGTCGGTCACCAAAGCGATTGCGGCATAACACATCTCCAGTTCCCGCGCGAGCACCGACTCTGGATAGCCGGTCATGTTCACCAGCGTGAAGCCCTCTCGGGCGAACCACTGGCTCTCGGCCCGCGTCGAGAACCGCGGCCCCTGCACCACCACCATGGTGCCGCAGTCGACCACCCCTGGCAGGTCGGTCACCGCGGCCCGAAGCGAGTGACAGTAGGGGTCGGCGAACCCGACGTGGACGCCGCCGGAATCGAAATAGGTGTCCGCGCGGCCGCGCGTGCGGTCGACCAACTGGTCAGGCACCACCATCGCGCCGGGCCCGAGGTCGGGGGTCAGGCTGCCCACCGCGCAGGGCGCGAAGATCCGCCGCACCCCGAGCGCGCGCATCGCCCACATGTTGGCCCGGTACGGCACCGTGTGCGGGGAGAACTCGTGGTTCACCCCGTGCCGGGGCAGGAACGCGACCTCATGGTGACCGACGGTGCCGACGGTGATCGGCGCGCTCGGCTCGCCGTAGGGCGTGTCGAGGTTGATGGTTCGCGCATCAGCGCCGAAAAACGAGTAGAAACCGCTGCCGCCGATGACTCCGAGCATCAGTCCATTGTGTCGTCGGCGCGCTCCTGTGCGCGGCGGACCCCTTCCCGAATCTCGAACACGTCGGTGGCGAGGCTGCCGACCGCCCCGATCACGTCCTTGACCGCCGTGCTGATGATCGTGGCCACCTCACCCACCGTCGCGGCCACAGACTGGGCGGTCTCCTGAAGGGCATCCTTGCGGATCTCGCCAATGCTGAGTCGGTCATTCATGGGTTCAGTCTTCGGCGGTATCCAGCACCCCACAATGTGTCCGTCGTCACTCCGCACGGCGGTGAGGCGGCCATGAAACGATGGCGTCCGTGGCCAGTGTTGCGCAATGGGTGGAGGGGGCCCGCCCGCGTACCCTGCCGAACGCGATCGCCCCGGTGATCGCGGGCACCGGTGCCGCCGCCTGGCTGGACGGGGCGGTCTGGTGGCGGGCGTTGCTGGCGATGGTCGTCGCGGTCGCCATGATCATCGGCGTCAACTACGCCAACGACTACTCCGACGGCATCCGCGGGACCGACGACGTGCGCGCCGGGCCGCTTCGCTTGGTCGGATCACGTTTGGCGACACCGCGTTCGGTGCTCACCGCCGCGCTGGTGTGTTTCGGCATCGCCGCTGCGGCCGGTCTGGCGTTGGCCCTCGCGAGCCAGCCGTGGCTGATCGCCGTCGGCGCTGTGTGCATCGCGGGCGCGTGGCTCTACACCGGCGGCTCCAAGCCGTACGGGTACCTCGGCCTCGGCGAGGTCGCGGTCTTCGTCTTCTTCGGTCTTGTCGCGGTCCTCGGGACGCAGTACACGCAGGCCGGCGTCGTCGACTGGGTCGGGCTGGCCCTCGCCGTCGGCATCGGCGCGCTGTCGTCGGCGGTGCTCGTGGCCAACAACCTGCGCGACATCCCCACTGACAAGGAATCGAACAAGATCACGCTGGCGGTGCGCCTCGGCGACGCCCGCACCCGGCTGCTGTATCAGGGCCTGCTGGCGGTGGCCCTGCTCATGACGGTGGTGCTGATGCTGGCGACGCCGTGGTGCGTGGTCGGGCTCGTCGCGCTGCCGCTGGCGTTGCGCGCCGCCCGGCCGGTGCGAACCGGAGCCACGGGCAAAGACCTCATCCCCGTGCTGCGCGACACCGGGCTGACGATGCTGGTGTGGTCGACCGCGCTGGCGCTGGCCTTGTGGCTGGGCGCCTAGCGAGATTCAGCTGACCGCCGTCGGCGCGTCCGCCGCTTTGACCAACTCGACCTTGGGACGGGCGGGCACCTCATCGGCGAGGAACCACCGGAACGCGAGGTTGCCCAGCGGATACCCAAGCGTGGTAAGCGAATTGGGGTGCTTCGTCATGCCGGGCGACAGAACCACCGTCACCGACCCGTCGGCGTTCGGCACCGCGCTGTGGCCGTTGACCGAGCTTCGCGCGTCCTCGACGCCCGGGGTGGCCATGAACTGGTTCCACACCACCAGGTTCCAGAACCGGCACTTCGGCGGCCGGTGGGTGATGACCAACGCTTCGTCTTCCTCGAGCACGAAGCTGCCGTAGGCGTAACAGGCATCGCGCGCCGACCAGCCGAAGTTGGAGTCGGGCACCTGGTAGGGGTCGGCGAATTCGTTTGCCGCCTGCGAGATCTCGTGACCCAGCGTGTGCGCGTCGTCAACGCGGGCGCCGACGGCCAGCGGCAGGATCGCGAACATGGTGCGCATCCACGCCGCGCTGGCCCGTAGCGCGGCCGCGGTTTCCTCGTCGCCGTGCCGGAACGGCTCCGGTTCGTCGAGCGCCTCGATCTGCCAGCTGACGGGCCGTCCGGTCCGCGGGTCCGCCTGATAGTCGCGGGTCATCAGCACGGCCGCATCGGGCGTCGGCCCGAGTTCGAACGAGAAGTTGCCATCGGCGTCGATGTCGAGATCGTCGTCGCGCAGGATCGCGACGATCCGGTCCGACCAGGCGCCCGGCGACGACTCGTTGTAGGCGGTCACCGAGAAGTAGACGCTGTCGCCCTTGTTGCCGCTGATGCGGTAGCGGCGCTTCGGGTCGACCGGGCACATGAAGTAGTAGGCGTCGGTGTTGTCGCCGCCCCAACGGCGGTCCGGCCGGTGTGGCGAGTTGACCTCGATCCAGCGCGGCCTGCTCGGATCGGCGAACAGGTAGGTGTCGAAGGCCACGCCCAGCGTCGTCGCGAGCATGCGGTAGCCGTCGGCGATGTGCCGGTCGTCGGTCACCGCGCGATCGCCTTCGAGGAACGAGACGTCAAGTCCGCCAAGGGTTTCCAGCAGCTCACGCCACGCGGCCGTCGACTGGTGGGTCTGCGTCATGCGCTGATTCCTCTCGTGATGAGTGTGGCGGTGCGGTGCACCCAGTCGTCGTCGAGTGCGTGGTTGCGCGTGATGATCGCCATCAGCGCCATGCCTGCGATGGCCTCGACAAGCTCGGCGGCGGTGACGTCCGGTCGTACTTCGCCGCGGCTGACTGCGTTGTCCAGTCGGTCGGTGATCCCACGGCCGGTGACGTCGCCGAACCGCTCCAGCAACTTGGCGTGCAGCGTCGGGTCGGTGGCCATCTCCGCCAGCAGGCCCGGCATCGCCGCCCGCGCGGCGGGAGTGGTCAACACGGCCGTCGACCGCCGCACCATCTCGCGGACGTCGCCCGCCAGCGATCCGGTGTCGGGCAGTTCGGTGGCCTCGGAGATCGGGAAGACGGCCTCGTGCACCAGGTGCGCCTTGCTCGGCCAGCGCCGGTAGATCGCCGGCTTGCTGGTGCCCGCCCGCTTGGCGATCGCGTCGACGGACAGGTCGGCGTAGCCCGACGTGCCGAGCAGTTCGACCGTCGCGCCCAGCACCGAGTCGTCGATGCGCGGATCGCGGGGGCGACCGAGGTCTGTCGTCATTACGTAACTCAGAGTAACATAAGTCGACCGCATCCAGGGAGGGCCGCCATGTCAGGGACCGATGTCAAAGCCGCCGTCGTCCACCTCGAGGACCTCAGAGAGCCGCGCTTCAGCACCGAGGCGCAGCAGATGCGCGACATGATGGCGTCGATGGCGCCCGAGTGTCCGCTCGACGCCGACGTCCTGCACGCCAAGGCAGCCGCCGACACCGGGCTCGACGACTTCGGCCCCGACGACTACCGCGAGCGCCTCGACGTGTATCTGGCTGCGCTGCAGGAGATTCCGACGATGCATGCCGCGGGTGTCGTCAACCACCACGCGCAGATACTGCAGTGGCTGAAGAACCGGTTGTTGCTCACCGACCTGCTGGCCCGCCATCCCGAGATCGCTGACATCGAACTGCTGCCCCCGGTCGTCATCGCGGGCCTGCCGCGCACCGGCACCACACATCTGCACAACCTGCTCGCCACGCCGACGACCTTCCGCACGATGCCGTACTGGGAGAGCAACGAGCCGTTCCCCCTGCCCGCCGAAGCAGGTGTCGAACCCGATCCGCGCCGAACCCGGATGGACGTCGCGGTGCAGGTGATGAATGTCGTGATGCCGCACTTTCCGCTGATGCACGAGATGACGACAGACCATGTGCACGAAGAGATTCAGCTGCTGGCCAATGACTTCTCCACGATGCTGTTCGAGACGCTGGCGCACGTCCCGCGGTGGCGCGACTACTACATGGCCCACGATCAGACGTCGCACTACGAGTACCTGCGCACGCAGCTCAAGGCAATGCAGTTCCTCCGCGGCGGACGACGCTGGCTGCTCAAGTCGCCGCAGCACCTCGAGCAGTTGCCGGTGCTGGACGCCGTCTTCGGAGACGTGTTCGTCGTGTTCACCCACCGCGACCCCGCCCCCGTGACGCTGTCGATGCTCGCGATGATCAACTACTCGGCGCGCATGTACTGCTCGCCGGTGCCCGTCGAGGAGATCTCGTCGGCCTGGGTCCAACGGCTGGCACGCATGCTCAACGCGCTGGTCCGCGACCGCGAGACCATTCCGCCGGAGCGCTCGATCGACGTGCGGTTCGACGAGTTCATGGCCGACGAGACGGCCGTCGCCGCGCAGGTGTACGAGAAGGCTGGCGAGGCTCTCGACGACGATGCGCGCTCAGCGATCCGCGGCTACCTGGACGGCCATCAGCGCGGCCGCCTCGGCACGGTGGCGACATCGCCGGAGATGTTCGGCCTCGACGAGCGTGACCTGCGCGACCCCTTCGCTGCCTACGTCACCCGATTCCTGGGCTGATTTTCCTCGCCGAGCGGGAAAAGGTGACCTAGCCAACTGCAACTTTTCCGGGCCACAGGTCGTTGATCCGTTGACCAGCGCCGGTAGAGCGCATTCGCGGCGGCTTTGACCCGTCGATTACCCGCCTCACCAGGCAACTGATCGCATCCGGGTGTGCCGATCCGCTACCACGGGTATTAGCACCCTGGCCCCGCCGCAGCTAGAAAGGCACGATGACCGCAGCACCTGTACGTCTGGACCAACGCGCCATCGCCGATGCCCAGCGCATCGTCGGCACAGTTGGGGACGCCTTTTCCGAGAAGGTCGTGGGCCAGCAGAACCTGCGCGAATCGCTGCTCATCGGCCTGCTCGCGGGCGGCCACATCCTCATCGAGAGCGTGCCTGGCCTGGCGAAGACGACGGCAGCGCGCGTCATCGCCGGCTCCATCCACGGCGGTTTCCAGCGCATCCAGTGCACACCCGACCTGCTGCCCAGCGACATCATCGGCACCCAGATCTACGAGTCGGCGACGAACTCGTTCGTCACACAGCTCGGGCCGGTGCACACCAACATCGTGCTGCTCGACGAGATCAACCGCTCCAGCGCCAAGACCCAGAGCGCCATGCTCGAGGTGATGGAGGAACGGCAGACGACCATCGCGGGCGCTGTCCATCCCATCCCCGAGCCGTTTCTGGTGATCGCCACCCAGAACCCGGTGGACCAGGAGGGCACCTACCCGCTCTCGGAGGCGCAGACCGACCGCTTCATGCTCAAGGACGTCCTGTCCTATCCCTCCCCCGACGAAGAGGTCGAGGTGATGGACCGGATGGACGCCGGGCTCTACGACAAGGGCAACCGCAGCAGGCCCGTCGTCGGGCTTGATGACATCCGGCGCCTGCAGGACGTGGTGCGCCACATCTACATGGACAGGGCCCTCACGCGCTACGCCAGCGAGCTGGTGGCGGTGACACGCGCGCCCGACGAATACCTGCCCGCGCAACTCGCCCGCCTCATCGAGTACGGCGCCAGCCCACGCGCGACGATCGCGTTCGTCAAGTCCGCACGTGCGCTCGCGCTGCTGTCCGGGCGGGCGCACGTGATCCCCGACGACATCGCCGCCCTTGCCCACCGCGTCCTGCGGCACCGCCTGATCCTCGGCTTCGAAGCCGCGAGCAATGGCGTCACCCCCGAAGTCGTCATCGACGCTGTGCTGCAAGCGGTTCGAGTGCCCTAGGTCTCCCGTGAGCAAGCATCTCAACCGGGCGAGGACATATTTCGGCACCGACACCCGCGGTCTGCTGGAGGGTGGCCGGTACGCCCTGTTGCACACCCGCAGCCTGGAATTCGACGATCTGCGACCCTATGTGCGCGGCGACGACGTCCGCGACATCGACTGGAAGGCCTCCGCCCGCTCAGGCAGTGTGCTGATCAAACGCTTCGTCGACGAGAAGCACCACAAGATCCTGCTCGTCGCCGACGCCGGCCGCAACATGACCGCCGCGGCGCCCAGCGGGGAGGCGAAACTCGATGTCGCCGCGAACATTCTGGGTGCCTTCGGGTTGATCAGCCTCGGCCGGGCCGATCAGATCGGCATGGTATACGGGGACAGCCGCGGCTGCGTGAACATCCGCCAGGGCCGCGGCGAAACCCACGTCGAGAACATGCTGCACCGGTTCTACGAGCACGCCCTGGCCAAGCCGGGGCCCAGCGACATCGCCTGCCAGTTGGACTATGTCGCAACGCATTACCGCCACTCGATGCTCATCGTGGTGGTCTCCGACGAACCCGAGACCGATGCCCGACTCGACGACGTGATGCGCCGGTTGACCGGTAAACACGACATCCTGTGGACGATGGTCGCCGATGCTCCCGCCGTCGGCACCCCCGACGCCGGCCAGGACGGCTACGACGTGGCCACCGGCGACTTCGTCATCGGCGACGCCGATCTCGGCCCCAGGGTGGTCGCCGCCTACCGACGCGCCGAGCAGATCCGGCGACATGCACTCGTGGAGTTCATGACCACCCGCGCGGTGCCGCACGCCATCATCGGCGGCAGCAGGCAGATCCGCTCCCGCGTGGTCGAGATGGCTCAGGTGTTCTCCTCCTCGCGTGCGGGGGTGCGCAGCCGTGCCGGATGACGTACTGAATTTCGTGTTCGGTCCGTCGCCGTATTCGGCGGCATGGCTGTGGCTCGGTCTGGCTCTGCTGCTGGTCGTGGTCTCGTGGTACGTCGGCGTGATCGTGTGGACGCTTCCCGCCGACCGGCTGCGGTCCATCCCGTGGATCCGTGACCTTCACTCGAAGCTATTGCGGCGCAAGTTCGTTCGGGCGATCCAATCGATCGACGGGCGGTACCGCGCCGGTGAGCTGTCGGCGGCAGAGGCGGGCCACGCGATGAGCCGGACACTGCGCAGCTTCCTTCACCACGCGACGGGAACGCGCGCCCAGTACATGCACGTCGAGGCGATCCGCTCCGGCGACCTCGCCGACGCCGCACCGGTGCTCGCCGCGCTGAATGACGCGCAGTTCAATACGGCGTCGCCGGTCGACGTCGGCGAAGTCGGTTCGACGGCCAAGGAGTTGATCCGGTCGTGGCCCTGACCTGGTGGCCGGTCGCGATCGCTGGATTCGCTTGTGCGGCGGCCGCGATCGTGCTGGCGCTTGTGCTGCCGATGGAGCAGGTGCGCAGGCAACTGCGTCGGATGGCGAACACGTCGCGGTTGACCCGGCTGCCCGAGTACGCCCGGCTGGCCAGGGCCCGTCTCTTCTCGATGCTCATCGCGGTGGCGTTGATCGCCGTGCTCCTCGGCACGGCGGTGGTGGCCAGCGCCCGGCCGAACGGGTGGTGGTGGTCGAGCGCCGTCCCCGACCCGCCGGAGGACATCATGCTGTGCGTCGGCGAACCCGCTGACGAACCGGTAACCGGCGAGTTCCTGACGTACTTCGCGAACGAGGCGCGCACGTACGGCACCGAGCGCATCGGCCTCACGTCGGCCAACCGCCGCGTCATCCCGATGACCCGCGACTACCAGTACGTCGCGGGCCGGCTCGGTGACCTCTCCCGACTGTCCCGGGACCGCGGCGACGACGGCGGCGTCAGCCCGGCGTCGTTCTCCCCCGAGGTGTCCTACGTCGACTACGCGTCGAGCGTGGAGGACGTTCTGGCGTTGTGCATGACGGGATTTCCGACGTTCGAATCCACCAGCTCTCACCGCCGGTCACTGATCTACCTCGGCTCGGGTCAGCTGCGCGCCCCTGAAGAGACCAGGCCGTCGCTGCTCACCGCGGAGCAGGTCAGCGCCATGGCCAGCAAGGCGGGCATCCAGATCAACGCGCTCAGCACGTCGAGCCGTAACGCTGGCGTGCTTCCGACCATCGCGAAATCGTCCGGCGGGCAATACTTCTCGCTGGAGAATCGGCAGGACCAGCTCACCGGTGACCTCGATGCGATCCGCAGCAATCCGCCTGCGGCCACCGAACCCATAGAAGAGACTGCCACCTCGTGGTTCGGCGACGCGCCCGCCGTACCGCTGGCGGTCGCCGTAGTGGCGTCCATGCTGCTGTGCCTGTCATTGATGGTGTTGCGACGATGACCTTCCAGCCCGTCCTTCCGGCCGTCGTCCTCGCGGTGGTCGCCGTCGTGATCATCGCGATGCGGCTGTTGACCATGCGGCGGCTCTACGCCACCGCGGGCGGACGCTGGAAGACGGTGTGGCGGTGGTCGGGGCTGACGCTGGCGGTCCTTCTGATCCTCATCGCCGCGGCCAGGCCGGGTATCGAGCACGGCGAGCGCGACGCCGCCGCGACCCGCGCCGCCGACAACACCAACGTCTTCCTCATCGTGGACCGGTCACCGGATTCGGCGGTGGACGACCTCGACGGCCGATCGCGAATGTCCGGCATCCGCAACGACATCGAGGCCCTGATCGACCAGTACCCGGGGGCACGGTTCGCGCTGATCGCCTTCGCGTCGAGGCCGTCGCTGGACTGGCCGCTGTCGGAGGACTCATGGAGCCTGCGCCCCGAGGTCGCACGCCTCGCGCCGTATCCCCCGAGCGCCACCGATGAGGACGTCAACGCGGCCGCGGCCGCCAACGTGCTGCGCTACCAGCTCATCGGCGCGGGCCAGCAGTATCCGGACTCCGAGAGCCTGGTGTTCTACTTCGGATCCGGCGCGGCAGGCTCGCGCGCCCCGCAGGGAGAGTTCGAACCGACAGCGGGCTCGGTCGACGGCGGTGCCGTATTCGGTTACGGCGCAGGCAAAAACGAACCAGGCCTGCGGGCCACCGCCGAACAGCTGGGGGTGCCCTACGTCGACAGGAACGACGGCAGGCCGATCGCGGAGGTCGCGCCCGGCGAGACACCGGAACCCACCGTCGGCGCGTCTGCCCGAGAGGCCGACCGCGCGGAGTTGTACTGGCTGTTCACCCTGCTGGCCTCGGTGCTGCTGCTGTTCGAACTGTTCGCCAGCATCCGTGACGTCCGCCGCACGCGGCTCGCCAGACGGGAGGTGTCGCTGTGACCGAGACCCGCAGACCATCGCGGCTGTCGCTGCGCAGGCGGCTCATACTTGTCTCGTTACCAGTGGCACTGATCGTGCTGATCGCGGCGGTGAAGATGATTTCCGTTGTGGTGGCCGGTAATTCGGCCGTCACGGACTTCCGTGAGGGCAACGCAGATGCGCTGAGTTCGGACAGCGCGACGCTCAATACGCTGAACCTGATCGAACGGGCCAAGGCGCCGTTCACAGCAGGCACGGCGGCAGTGCTGCAGGGCCGCCTCGACGAGGCCGACGCGCGGTTCTCCGAAGCGCTGACGCTGACCGCCCCCGACGAGACCTGCCCCGTGCTGGTGAACCTCGAACTCGTCCGCGAACGCCGGGGCGACATCGACGGCTGGGAAGGCCGCACCGATCAGGCCCGCGAGCGCTACAACAGCGCGCTGGGCGTCGTCGCCGACGCGCCGAGCGGATGCTTCGAGGACAACACCGATCCCGACACCGAACGTCGCGCAGTCCGCCACGACACCGTCCCGCGCCTGCGGGCCAAACTCGACGGGCTCGACAACGCGCCCCCGCCACCGCCGCCCGCCCCGCCGCCCGCCGCGGCGCCTCCGCCCTCGGCGCCGCCGCCCGCGGCAGGTGCGACCGACCCCGAGGGACGGCCGGGTGAGCTGCGCCTCGACCCGGGTAACGGGGATCCCACCGACAAGCTTCGGCAAATTCTGCAAGACGCCGCCGGTTGAGCGGGCTGATTTCTTCCCGCGAGCTGGGCCCACACCGCGAGCAGACGCAAAGTCATAACTTTTGTCGGCGTGTCGCATGATTTTGCGTCTGCTCGCGAGAGAAAAGTGCGCCAGCCGGGCTAACGCAACACGTCGAGAAGGCGGTCGAGGTCGTCCTCGGTGTTGTAGAGGTGGAACCCGACGCGGACTGCGCCCGCCCGGATCGACGCCCGGATTCCTGCTTCGGCTAGCTTGTCGGTAGAGGTGGTCGGAACCGAGACGATCGCCGAAGGTTCCTGCGGCAGTTGCAGTTCCGTGCGCAGCCGCGACGCCAGGTCCAGCGTGTGCGCCTCGACCGCCGAGCGGTCGAGCGACGCCAGCCACGGCAGCGTCAGGCCGGCCCCGAGGACGCTGAACCACGTCGGCGACACGTCGAAGCGGCGGGCATCCGCGGCCAGGCGCAAGGGCAGCCCGTAAATCGTCGACCACGGCTCCTCTCCGGCATACCAGTTGGCGGCGTGCGGGATCATCGATCCGGACACGCGCTCGCTCAACGACATCCATGCCGTTCCCCGCGGCGCCAGCAGCCACTTGTACACCGCCGCGACGGTGACGTCGGCCCAGGGCAGGTCGATGTTCTTCCAGCCCACCGCCTGGGTGACGTCGATCACGCTGATCGTTTCGGTGCCGGCCAGGTTCGCCCGAAGCGCGTCGACATCCAGCACCGCGCCGTTGGCCGACTGCACCAGGCTCACGGTCACCAGGTCGTAGTCGCGGGCCGTCGTCACCAATTCGTCAGGACTCAGTTCGGTGATGGTGACGCCGCGCGGCGCCTGCGCGGCGAACGGAAAACTCGTGCTGGTGAATTCATTGCGAAGTGTCGCCACCCTGCTGCCGTCGGGAATCGCGGCGGCGACCAGCCCGAGCGCCGCGGACACGGTGCCTGCCATCGTCACCGACTCGACGGGCACGCTGACCAATGCCGCATAGCCGGCGCGGCCCGCGCTGACCGACTCGTCGAACGACGGCACCTGCATCGTGCCGGTCTGCCACGCGCGAAGGCACTCCTGCAACGCGTCGAACATGAACTGCGGCGGCAACCCGTACGTCGGCGAGTTCAAGAAACCCTCGGCGCAGGAGAATTCGGCGCCGAACGCCTCGCGCCTCACTTCTTGGGCGGCTCGTCGCCGCGCAGCCTGGCCTGCAGCTGCTCGCGGTCCCGGCGCCGGCGCTCGTCGATCGCCGCGATGCTCGCGTTGGCCCGCCTGCGCAGGGGGGCGAAGATCCACATGCCCAGCGGCAGGGCGATCACGATCGCGAACAGCAGCGCGATGACGAGCGGGAAATCGCGGACTCCGAGCAGATGCGCACCCCCGAAGATCGCCGCGGCCAGCACGACGACGAGCAGGAGGCGGGCCAGCGTGTACACCAGCACGTCGACGACGAGGCGGGATCCGGGACGAGACTCAGGCACGGGCTGAGCCTACCGACGGCGCGTATATTTACTGCAAGGAGGTTTTTGCGTGGCTTATCTGCTCCTCGTTCTCGTCTTGAGCGGCCTGATCTACATCGGCTGGCGCTTGACCCGCGCCACAGATCGGCCCAGGACGCGCACGATCGGCCCAGACGACGATCCGGAATTCCTGCGTCGGATCGGCGGGGACAAACCCCGCCCGAACTGATTCCGCGTCGCCCACTAGAACAGGTCGTTGGGCCGCTGCGCGCCCGGGAATCCGTCGGCCACCACCGCGGCAAGCTCGATCAGCGCCTCGCGCGTCTCGCGCCGCAGCCGCTCCAGGCTGATCTCGGCCCCCTCTTCCAGATGCGGGTCGAACGGCACCAGCCGAACCGCCCGGCAACGCCGGTTGAAGTGGTCGACGACCTTCTGCATGTCGACCTTGCCTGACCGCGGCCGCACCGCGTTGATCACCGCGATCGAGTTGCGCACCATGTCCTCGTGGCCGTGCGCGTCGAGCCAGTCCAGCGTCGCCGACGCGCTGCGGGCCCCGTCCACCGAACCCGAGCTGATGACGATCAGCACATCGGCCTTGGCCAGCACGGCCGACATCGCCGAGTGCATCAGCCCGGTGCCGCAGTCGGTGAGCACCAGGCTGTAGAAGCGTTCCAGCACGTCAAGCGTCTTGGCGTAGTCGGCGGCGCTGAACGCCTCGGATACCGCGGGATCGCTCTCCGACGCCAGCACCTCCAGCCGGCTCGGGCCCTGCGAGGTGTAGCTGCGCACATCGCTGTAGCGCTCGATCCCCTCGGCGTCGCGCAGCAGGTGGCGCACCGTGGCCGGTGTCTCGAGCGGCACCTTCTGGCTCAACGTGCCGCGGTCGGGGTTGGCGTCGACGGCGACCACCCGGTCGCCGCGGATGGACGCGAACGTCGCGCCGAGCGTCGCGGTGATGGTCGTCTTGCCGACACCGCCCTTCAGCGACAGCAGCGCGATCCGGTAGCAGCCCTGCAGCGGCCGGTTCACCTGCGCCAGCAGCGCGTTGTGGTGGACCTCTTTGGGGCTCTCACCGAGGTTGATCAGCTTGCCCGACGCCAAATACAGCAGTCGGCGCCAGCCCGACGACGGCGGTCGCTTGATCTGACGCAGCAGCGAAGAAGTCGACAGCTCCGGATACGGCTGCGGCACGACCTCGGGCTTGCTGACGGGCTTGGTGACCGGGATGCCGGTCGGCGGAGTGGGATCAGTCCACTCGGGCGGCGGCGCATCGTTGTTCGCCGGATCGGTGAACCGCTGTTGTGACCGGAAGCCTCGCGACGGATCCTCAGACAACGGTTAGCCCCTTCTCGATGGACGGACGTCTCAGCCCACGCCTGCGTAGGAGTGCAGGCCGACGGTGACGAGGTTGATGAAGAAAAGATTGAACACCATCGCGACGAAGCCTGCGACGTTGATCCACGCCGCCTTCTTGTCGCGCCAGCCCGCCGTCGAGCGGGCGTGCAGGTACGCCGCGTAGATCACCCAGGCGATGAACGACACCGTCTCCTTGGGGTCCCAGCCCCAGTAGCGGCCCCACGCCTCCTCGGCCCAGATCGCCCCGAAGATGACCCCGAAGCCGAACACCGGGAACGCGAAGATCGTTGTGCGGTAGGCGATGCGGTCAAGCGTCTGCGCATCGGGCAGCCGCGCGATGATGCGAGCGAGACCGCCGGAGGCATCCGGTGCGCCAAGCGGGGACATCTTCACCAGGAACAGGATGCTGGCCACGCCCGCGACCAGGAACACCCCGGAACCGAGGCTGACGACCGACACGTGAATCGGTAGCCAGTACGACTGCAGTGCGGGCATCACCGGCGCGGCGTTGGTGTAGAGCCACCGGCCCGAAACCGTGAGCAGGATCAGCACCGGCACGAGCACGAACACCCACAGCGCGCGGTACTGCCGGCGGCGCAGCACGATCGCGGCGGCGACCAGACCCGAGAAGCACGTGAGGTTGATGAACTCGTACATGTTGCCCCACGGCACCCGCGAGGTCGCCAGGCCGCGGAGCACGATGCACGCGAACAGCATGGCGATGCCGGCGTAGACGAGGATCAGGCCGGCCCGCCCGATGCGGTCGTCGAAGGAGCGCCGCGGGGTGTCGGCGACCAGCCCCGGGGTGGCGCTGTCGGTGCTGATGGTGCCTGCGGCTGTGCCCGCCGCTACGAGTTCGCGGTCGGCGACCTTCTTGCTGCGGTTGTAGGCGAGTTCGACGGCCAGGAAGATCAACGCGACCACCAGCACGACGACCGCCGAGGTGAAGGCCCAGTCCGAATAGCGGGCGAGCCCGATGTCGATGTGCTCGGTGTTCATGTCCTTTTAGACCTTCTCCTTTGACGGCTCCGCGGTGTCGAGCCCGTCGAACAGCCGGTGCGTCAACCGCTCGAACTCGTCGCCCCATCCGGAGTTGTCCGTGCGCGCGAGTCCACCCAGCTCGACGCTTACCGTACCCGCTGCACCTCCGCCGTCCATGCTCCTCGCGTGCGCGGGCGTGATCCGCACCCAGACCCTGCGCCGACGCACGATCAGCGACACCAGCAGGCCGGCCATCATCGTCAGTGCGGACACCAGCACCCACACCTGCGCGGGATCGTGGGAGACCTGCACGTTGATGAACGGCACGGCGCCGTCGAATCGCACCACCGTGCCGTCGTTCAGCCTGGCCTCCTCGCCGGCGGGCAGGTTCACGCGCGCCACCTTGGTCAGCCGCTTCTGCTCGATCAACCGCGGATCGAGGGAGAACAGCGACTGCGGCCGACCGGTGTCCAGCCCGGTGTCGCCGCGGTAGATGTCGACGGCCACCGCAGGGTCGTTGAGGGCGGGGAAGCTCGACGACAGCAGGGTGCCGTGCAGCTGCTCGGTCGGCGCGAACAGCCCCTGGATCGCGATCTGGTGTTTGCGCCGTTCGTCGGCGTCGGGATAGGTGCCGCCGGGCGGGTCGAAGCGCATCACGCCCGACGACAACAGCGTGACCGGGTCGTCGGGCCGCCACTGCACGGTCTGGGTGCGGGTCTGGCCGTCGGGGAAGGTCACCGTGAACGTCGGGGCGTAACCGTGGCCCTGGAGGTAGACACGGTCGCCGCCGATGCGCAGCGGTTCGTTGACCTTCAGGTGATAGGGCCGCCACGTGCCCGTGTCGAGGTCCGCGCCTTCCTGGTATTCGATGTTGGCGGCGAACGACAGCGCCTGCCCGGTCGGCAGGTACTGCGCATCGAAGTCGTTGACGCGCAAGCAGATCGGGTTCAGCGAGGTGCCGTCGACGGTGTTGCCTGCCCGAAACGAGTCGAATGCGGCGGGAGAGGCCGAGCAGAAGCCCGGCCCGCCGTCGGCGATCACGATGACGTTGCCCTCGTAGCCGAACAGCTTGCCGACGGCTACCGCCACGAGCAGCCCGAGCAGCGAGAAGTGGAAGACGATGTTGCCGAACTCGCGCAGATAGCCCTTCTCGGCCGATATCTCCACGACGCCGTCGTCCTGTGTGCGTGTGACGCGGCGCCAACCGCTGAGGCGCTCGCTGACGGTCGCGGCGACGGCCTCGGGTTCGCCGGCCACCTCGACGGGAGCGTGGTGTTTGGGCAGTCGGGTGAGGTTGCGCGGTGCCGCGACGGGCGTGGCGCGCAGGCTGCGGATGTGTTCGAGCAACCGCGGGGTCAGACAGCCGACGAGGGAGACGAACAGCAGCGCGTAGATGGCGGTGAACCAGAAGCTGGAGAACACCTCGAAGGCCTGCAGCCGGTCCAGCCACGGCCCGATGGTCGGATGCTCGGCGATGTACTGCTCGACCTTGGACTCGTTGAGGCTGCGCTGTGGCAGCAGGGCGCCCGGCACGGCTGCGAGGGCGAGCAGGAACAGCAGCACCAGCGCGGTGCCCATCGACGTCAGCGTCCGCCAGGTGTTGCGGATCAGCGCCCAGACCCGCCTCATATCGGCAGCCTCACGTCGCTGACGAAGGCGTCGCGCACCCACGAGACGAAGTCGTTCCACACACCGGTGACCAGCGCGGAGCCGACGAGGATCAGCAGAATGCCGCCGAAGATCTGGATCTGCCGGGTGTGGCTTCGCAGCCAGCCCAGGCCCTGCACGGCGTGCGCAGAGCCAAAGGCCAACAGCACGAACGGAATTCCCAGTCCCAGGCAGTAGGCGATGACGAGCAGCACGCCGCGGGCGACGTTGGGCCCCTCGGTCGCCGACGCCACCGCTATAACGCCGGTGAGCGTCGGGCCCAGGCACGGCGTCCAGCCGAGCGCGAACACCGCACCGAGCAGCGGCGCGCCGCCGATCGTGGACAGCTGCCGCGGCGCGAACCGGGTGTCGCGCTGCAACACCGGGATGAAGCCGACGAACACCAGCCCCATCAGGATCGTGACGACCCCACCGATGCGTTGCAGCAAAAGCTGATTGGTGATCAACGCGCCCGTCATCCCGAGCACCGCGACGGTGCCGAGCACGAACACGACCGTGAAGCCGGCCACGAACAGGGCGGCCGCACCCGCGACGCGAAGGCGCGCGGTCCTCGTCGAGATCGACGTTTCGGCGGATTCTTCTCGCACTTTCTCGCCCGAACGTGAGTTTGGGCGGGACAGGTGAGGGGCCTCTTCGACGCCGACGACCGCGGCGAGGTACGACAGATACCCCGGCACCAGTGGCACCACGCACGGCGACGCGAACGACACCAGCCCGGCCAGGACGGAGACGCCGAGCGCCGCCAGAACCGGTCCGGCGGCGGCGATTTCGCCGAAGCCTGTCATGTCTTCGGCGCCGGTTCGGCCGCGAGCCGGGCCACGACCGGTTGCAGATCCTCGGCCAGCAGTTCCCGCAGGAACACCGCCGCGACCCGGTGCTCGCGGTCCAGCACGATCGTCGACGGGATGACGGTGGTGGGGTACTTGCCGCCGAAGGCGATCATCGTGCGCATCGACGGGTCGTAGATGGACGGGAAGGTCACCTTGCGGTCGGTCACGAAATCACTTGCGGCGTCGCGGTTGTTGTCACGGACGTCGATACCGAGGAACGCGACCCCGTCGGCCTTGGTGGCGTCGTACACCTTCTGCAGCTGACCGATCTCCGAGCGGCACGGCCCGCACCACTGGCCCCACACGTTGACGACGACGACCTTGCCTGCGAAGTCGTCGAGCGAGAGGGTCTTGGCGGGGTCCATCAGGCTGGGTCCGGCCAGTCGCCCTGGCTTGCCCCGGCTTTCGGGCGGGCCGTAGAAGATGTCGGTCTTGCCGCCGGGCGCGACGAACTCGAACGTGCCGCCCTGGGCGACGGCGTCGTCACCGGTCGAGCATCCGGCAAGTGCGACCAGCACCGCACTCGCGAGGACGATCCACCACTTCACTTCCCGGCCAGCTCCGAATAGCCCCAGCCGACACAGGTGTCGCCGTGGAAGTAGAAGGAGGTCAGCGATGCGAGGTTGCACAGCCGTCGGGTTGGGAAGTGGTGCAATGGCTTTCCCGTCATCGCGCGGCGCAGCGTCTCCACCGGAAGCTGATGGCTGACGCACACCGCCTCGTGGCCCGTCGCCTTGCTCCTGGCGCGGTGCAGCGCGGCCTTCATCCGCTCGGCGATCTCGGAGTAGGGCTCACCCCATGACGGGGTGCGCGGATTGCGCAGGTGCCACCAGTTGCGGGGATCGCGCAGGGCGCCGTCGCCGGGCGAGACCTTCTGACCCTGGAAGATGTTCATCGACTCGATCAGGTCGTCGTCGGTGGCGATCGACAGCCCGCGCTTCTCCGCGATCGGCGCGGCGGTCTCCTGTGCGCGCTCCAGCGGAGAGGCGACGACGTAGACGACGTCACGCTCGGCAAGCCAGTCGGCGACCCGTTGCGCCTGCGCGCGGCCCTTCTCCGACAGGTGGTAGTCGGGCAGCCTGCCGTAGAGGATCTTGTCCGGGTTGTGCACCTCGCCGTGGCGCATCACGTGCACGATCGTCGTGTCGGTCACGGCTGCCGGGCCTCCGCAGCGGCTTTGGCGGCACCAGGAAGCGCGGCGGCGATCCGGTCGAACGCCTCGTCGTCGAGAGCGGCCGAGACGAACCACGTCTCGAACGCGCTGCACGGCGGATACACGCCCGCGTCGAGCAGGGCATGGAAGAACGCCGGATAGCGCCACGTCTCGGTTGCCTTCGCCGACGCGAAGTCGTTGACCGGTGCATCGGTGAAGAACACGCTGAACATGTTGCCCGCCCGCGAGATGCCATGTGCGACACCGGCATCGGTCAAAGCGCGCGACAGCATGTCGGTCAACCGGTCGGCGTTGGCGTCCAGCCTGGCGTAGACGTCGTCGTCGGCGGCGCGCAGCGTTGCGAGGCCGGCCGCCATCGCGACGGGATTACCCGAAAGCGTGCCCGCCTGGTAGACGGGTCCCAGCGGCGCCAGCCGCTCCATCACCTCGGCGCGCCCGCCGAACGCCGCAGCGGGCAGCCCGCCGCTCATCACCTTGCCGTAGGTGAACAGGTCGGCTTCGACGGGATCGATTCCGTACCAACCGGATCGGCTGACGCGGAAGCCGGTCATCACCTCGTCGAGGATCAGCAGCGCACCGTGCTCGGCGGTGATGCGGCGCAGCGCGGCGTTGAATCCGGGCAGCGGTGGGACGGTGCCCATGTTGCCGGGGCTGGCCTCGCTGATCACGCAGGCGATCTCGTCGCCGAACCGGGAGAACACCTCCTCGACCGCGGGGATGTTGTTGTAGGGCAGCACGATGGTGTCGGCGGTCGCGGCGCCGGTGACACCCGGCGACGACGGCAGGCCGAGCGTGGCCACACCCGAGCCCGCGTCGGCCAGCAGCGCGTCGCTGTGCCCGTGATAGCAGCCCGAGAACTTGATGATCTTGGCGCGGCCGGTGTAGCCCCGGGCCAGCCGGATCGCGCTCATGGTGGCCTCGGTGCCGGAGTTGACCAGCCGCAGCCGCTCGACGGCGTCGACCCGGCCGATGATCTCGGCGGCCAGCTCGCTCTCGCTGGGGGTGGGGGCACCGAAGGACAGGCCGCTCGCGGCTGCCCTCTGCACGGCGTCGACGACGGCGGGGTGGGCGTGCCCCAGGATCATCGGGCCCCATGAGCACACCAGGTCGACGTATTTGTTGTCGTCGGCGTCGGTCAGCCAGTAGCCCTTGGCCGAGGTGATGAAGCGCGGCGTGCCGCCCACCGCGGAGAAGGCGCGCACCGGCGAGTTCACCCCGCCGGGGATGAGGGCGCACGCGTCCGCGAAAAGCTTCGCGGAGACGTCAGTGCTGGACATGGCCACCAGTGTCCCAGCTGGCCGGAAACCGTCAACTACAGGGTGTAGTGGCACGGTTTTCGGGCTGGATTTTGCAGTCACGGTCGTGGTCGCCTGCCGATCAACGACCCTGTGTGCAATATCGGCGCGCAGTTAATTGACGAACTCGGCAACACCTGTCCTCGCCGGAGTTAGCTTGTGAACACCTTGGCGATGCCATTTCGGTAAACCGTCGAAGGAGGTTCTGATGTGCCAAGCAATTGTCAGCCGCTCCAAATTGCTCGCCGTTGCGACGGCGATCGGTGCCGTCGGGTTCTTTCCCGTCGTACCAGCCGCGCACGGGGAGCCACTTCTTCCGCCGCGCGCCTGCGACAAATATGTGTTCAACGGGGAATTCCGAGCCAGAGGTAGCAACGGCTGGACCGTGTCGTTCAATTCGAACGGAGAATACGCATCCGGCCCTGCTCAGGTCAGATTCGACGACGGCGGTCGGGTTCAAGGGGTCGTCCAATCCGGCCGCGTCATCGGCAACACCATTGATTTCTCGATCAAGTGGGAGAACAACCCGAACAACATTTGGAATTTCTGGGGCCGTGTCAACGACGGCGGCAACGCCTCGGGCGACGAGGGGCGAGGCGGCCCCGGCGACTCGACGTGGTTCTCCGAAACACCGCTCGGCTGCGCTACCGCGCAGCAACAACCGCCTCCGGTCGAGGGTCTCCGGTAGCGCTCAGGCGGGCGTCAGCGCGAAGGTCGGGTGGTCGGCGTCGTCAGGCAGCTCTTTCCAGTAACCGTCGACGACCTTGCCCGCCAGCGGCCGGTAGGCGGCGATCACAGGCGCACGCTCCTCGACGGGCACCTCGGTGGCCACGTACTTGGTGTTGCCCAGCTTGACGTTCGGGTTGGCGCGGACATTGCGCACCCATTCGGACTCACCGCGGGTGGACACCAGGTACTTGACCCCGCCGACCTCGGGTACGACGACGGGGATCTTCTGCGGCTCCTTGCTGACCCGCTTGATGACGGTCAACGTCTGGCTGTTGCCGACGCCCGTCGCCATCGCGATGCGATTGAAGATCTTGCGGACGAACCACGGAGGCTTGAGATAGGCCATGGCCTCAGTGTCCCAGCAGGCCCAGGATCGCGTGCTCCGTCAGCGGGGCCAGCGGCATATCGCCCGGGTCGGCCGGGTCCACCCATGCGATCTCCTCGATCTCGGCGGCCGCGCGCGGTTCCCCCGCCAGGTTCACGAGGAACACATCGGCCTCGACGGTCTGGCCGGGCTCGTGCGCCGCATCCGCGGCGTGCCGTCCCAGCGGCTGCACGCTCGATGCCGCCACACCAAGCTCTTCGACGACCTCGCGGCGCAGCGCCTCGTCGGCGGACTCGCCCGCCATGATCTTGCCGCCGGGCTGCATGAACGCCTCGGTGCCGCGCTTGCGCACGACGAGCATCCGGCCGCCCGCGTCGAGGATCACCGCGGCCGCCACTTCGATCACCGACCGCTCGGTCACGTGCGCGCGCTCACATGCGCGCGGATCGGCCCGCTGGCGACCGTGGTGAACGGCACGTCGACGGGAAAGTCGTCCGCCAGCGACCGGATCTCCTTCGCCCGGATGATCGTCGCCAACGCGAGCGTCGTCTCCAGCCGCGCGAAGTGCTCGCCGATGCACGATCGCGAACCGCCCGCGAACGGGATGAACTGCCACCGGTCGATGGTCTTGGCCTTCTCCGGGCTGAACCGGTCGGGATCGACCTCGAGCGGGTTCGGCCAGACGTCCGGATCGCGGTGCACCGCATAGATTCCCACCAACACCAGCGTGCCCGCCTCCACCCGATGGCCGTCGACGGCCATATCGCGCACCGCCATCCGGCCGACGCCCGCGGCGGGCGGACACAGCCGCAGCGCCTCGTGCAACACCGCAGTGGTGTATTCGAGCCGGGGCACGTCGGCCGGGGTGATCTCGCCGTCGCCGAGTTCGCGGATCTCGGCCGCCACGCGGTCCTGCACATCGGGGTGGTGTCCGAGCAGCCACAGCGCGTGAGTGAGCGCGGTCGCGGTCGTGTCGTGGCCTGCGAGCATGAAGATCAGCAGGTCGTTGACGATGTCGGCGTCGGCGATGGGCGCTCCGGTCTCGGGATCGGTGGCCGCGATCAACGCGTGCACCAGCGGCGCATCCAGCGTCGGGTCGGCCCGGCAGGCCTGCAGCATGTCGTCGGTGACCTTGCGCAGGGCGGCCACCGCCGCGCGGGCGCGGGCGCGCGCAGGCGTCGGCAGCCACCGGGGTGCCCGCACCGGGCGCAGCGCGCGGTCGGCGGTGTAGGACGACGCGACGTGCATGTGGTTGGCGATCACGTCCTCGCGGTCGGTCAGATCAAGTCCGAGAACGGACCGTCCCAGTGAGCGCATCGTCACCCGACGGCAGTCGATGTCGAGGTCGACTTCCCCACTGTCCGGCCAGCTTTCGCACAACACCTGCGCAGCCCGCGACATGTGGCCACCGAAGTTGCGGACGTTCTGCTTGGTGAACACCGGTTGCAGCGCGCGCTTGCGCGGCAGCCACGGCTCGTTGGGCAGCACGAACAGGCTGTCGCCGGCGAGGTGTTGCACTTCTTCGTGGACGACGCATCGCTCGGCGGCGGAGTCGTTACGGCCGAGCACATCGCGGATCCCGCTCGGCGAGAACACCGCGACGACGGGCGGAAACAGCCGCTTCGGACCAAACTGGATACGGGTGACGTTGCCGCCCGCGTCGCGCAGAATCTCTTGGCCCGCATCGAGATTGCGCACCGCAGCGAGCAATTGCCGAATCGACAGCGGGTTCTTCGGGGCCAACGGCAGCGTGCTGACATCGCTCACGAGTGCCAGAGCAGAACCTCCCCCTTGCCCTGGGTCATCACGGTGCCCGGCATGACCCGCAGCCGGTAGGGGCTCAGCCGCAGCGCGGCGAACTCCTTCGACGTCGGGCCGTCCTGCCACATCGGGATGATCCGCGGGTCGTACCCCACCGGCTCAGGGCCGTTGGCGAACTTGTCCCACACCGCTTTTCGCGTCTCGTCGTCGGTGTACCACTCGACAAGGCATTCGGCGCTGCAGGTGTTGTGGCTGGGTGCCCAGTAGCTGACCGACATCTGCGGATGCGCGGCGAGGTGTGCACGCTTGATCGGGCTGGGCACCGTGGCGATCCAACCGAACAGGTCGGTGCCGTCCCACTCCCAGAACGGGTGCAGGATCCGCGTCCGCGGCTTGCTGTCGGCGTCGACGGTGGCCGCCGACCCCCACACGATCGAGTGCGCCATCTCGACGAAGGCGGGCGCGATGCGGTCCAAGGGCGTCATCGCCGACTAGCTTAGGCAATGTGCCGTTACCCGATGACGACGTCGAGGTCATTCATCGATGGGTGGCCGCCCTCAACGCGGACATGCCCCCGCATGCGGCTACCCAACTGCGCTATCGGGCCGAGTCTCACCGAAACGCGGTCACAGTGCTCGAGTGTCGACTGGTCGACTTGAATGATCTGTCAGGCGACTGGTTCGAGGTGTGTGTGGCGCGGCTTCGGTTCACGCGTTCTCGCGGGTGGGAGCTCTACTACGCCGACCGGAACTCGGACTTCCATGCTTATGACTTGGTTGACCCCACCGACGACGTCTCGGAACTCCTCGCCGAAATCAGCCGGGATCCCACTGGCATCTTCTTCGGCTGAAGCCCGTCACGCGGGCTGGACCTAACCGCGAGCAGACGCAAAGTCGCGCGACACGCCGATGAAAACTATGACTTTGTGTCTGTTCGCGGTTAGGCCGGCACCGCCCGCAGTGCGGCCGGCAGGCTGGGCAGGAAGTGGGCGGTCGCGAACGCCCTGATGTCGTCGGCGGTCTCCAGCGGTTGCGGGCCGGGCAGCAGCAGCGCCATCACCGCATAGCGCAGGATCGTGTCGGCCAGTTCGTTGACGGCCTGCTCGCCGATCCGGTCGGCGAACCCGTCGGGGAAGATCTCGCGCAGTGCGTCGGCCATCCGTTCGATCGCGGCGCCGTAGTGCGTGCGCGCCAGCTCGAGCACCAGCGCCGGTTCGTCGCTGAGCATCCGGTTCAGCACCCGGTGCTTACGGAACCGCAGGATCGACAGCGTGAACGCCTCGACGTAGTAGTTCGACTGCGGCGCAGCGTGTTTCAGTTCGGCGGCGATATCGGTGAACAGTGCGACGTTCTCGCGTTCGATGACGGCCGCGACCAGTTCGTCCTTGTTGGCGAACCGCCGGTAGATGGTGGTGCGGCTGACGCCTGCGCGGCGGGCCACGTCTTCGAGCGCGACCCTGCGCAGGCCATGGCGTTCGAACTCGACGACGGCGGCGTCGAGGATGGCTTCGGCGCTGGGGTCAGCCAGCCGCTTGGGCTCGGGCATACCCGGCTTGGGCGAACTTGTTGTAGCGCAGCCGCATCGGCAGATGATCCCATAGCCAGTTGACCGGACGCGACCGCCACAGCGCAGCGAAGCGCTGATACCGCTTTTCCTGCCGCTCGCTCCACGGCAGGCCCAGCAGCTCACGGGTGCGCGGCGGCATGCCGCCGGTGGTCAGGAACGCCGCGACCGGGTTGAACACCAGCGAGGCGACCCGCCACACCGGGGCGGGCACCCCCTTGGGGCACGGGTAGCCCTTGGTGACGTAGCCGACGCCGTACTTGGCGGTGGGATGGGCCACGACGATCTCGTCGATCATCTTGTTCCAGTACTGCTCGAACCCGTCGTAGTCGGCGGGCATCACGCGATCGCTGACGCCGTAGCGGCGGTACCAGGTCTTGGACTCGAGGTAGATCTGCTCCTTCTCCTCGCGGCTGAGCCGCTTGACGAAGGTGTCGGCGAAGTAGAGCACCTGCTCGACGAACGTGGCGTGCGCCCAGAAGTACGTCTCCGGGTCCAGCGCGTGATAGCGCGCCGACTTTCCGTCCTGGCTGGGCATCGTGCCCTTGATGTCGGTGTGGAAGTCGCGGACCTGCCGGCCGGGGTTGTCGTCGTCGCTGCCGTAGACGGTCATGAAGATCGGCGGCAGTGAGCGCTTCACCCGGGCCGCGGTGTCGGCGAAGAACACCGAATGATCCAGCACGCCCTGGCCGAGCTCGGCCAGCATGTTCTGCAGCACCGCGGGCCGCGGGCCGATCAGGTACATCCTGTTGTCCCCGAAATACCGCCAGACCAGCGACTGCGGTCCGAGCGGAAGGGCGTCCTCGTGCTGCTGCGGGTGATGCGCCAACTCGGTCATGTGACACAGTGTTACAAATTCCGCACTTTGTACCAAGTGCCTTGTGAGCGAGGTCACCAAAGTCACCAGTGAGAAGCCAGGGCTGCGATTCAGGCCGAAACGCGACCGGGAATGCTATTTCGCGGAACGGTGCAGGTCAGCGGCGGCGCAGCCGCGCGACACCGTCGACGGCCAGCACGCCTGCGACCGTCGCGAGGATGAGCATCAACACGAGCATCGGGGCGCTGAACGCGACCGACGTCGTCTGCGGCTCGCCGTCGAGGATCGGGGCGACGGTGACGGTCGTCTGCGCCCCGAAATAGCTCCACACCGCGCCGAGCACCGCGACGGCGGCCAGCACGAGTTCGACGGTTGCCCGTCGCTTCTGCTTCTGCTTCACGACTTGGTTTCCGGCGGAATCCGCTCGTCGACGAGGTGGACCAGCTGAGCCCGCAGCTGCTGGTGCTTACGCGCCCACGCCTGCGCGGTGCGGTCGTTGGTCAGCTTCACCCCGATCCCGGTGCGGCCCTTCGGCACACCGGTGAGCTCGCCGAGCGCCCTGGCGGACATCCACTTCGGTTCCTCGTTGCCCTCCGGCGCCGGATAGATGCGCACGATGTCGTCGATGCTGATGCGCTCGGTGCCCTCACGCAGCGTGGTCGGCGTCAGCTCCACCGAGGTGTGGATTCGGGCCGCCTTGACCTGGATTGCGACGAACGTCGACACCAGCACGAAGAACACGAGCGGCACCAGCCATTGAAAGCCCAGGCCCGCCGACATCTGAATGAGAAGCATCGCGACCGCCGACGCCGGTCCGGTCAACACCCACCACCAGCTGGCGCCCTGTTCGTAGAACAGGACGTTGGGCTCGGTCGACTCCGTCACGCCGTCTCCTCGTAGAAAGCTGTCGCGGCGGGCCTTGTCAGCAGGATGATCCCCGCGATCAGTGGGACCACCGCGATCAGCGTCAGGATATGGATCACGCCGATCACCGACGCCAGCGCCACGAGAACGACGATGGCCAGTGCCAGCGCCAGGCCGGCGCGCTTGAACCGACTGTCGCCGGTGCGCATGCGGCCCGCCAGGTAGGCCATCCCCGCCCCGGCGAGCGCGGTCAGCGCGCCCGCGCCGCGATAGATCGCGGGAAGGTTCACCGTCGCCGCGATCAAGCCACCGACGAGCAACAGCAGCGCAGCGGCCTCCCAACACCAGAATGCGGCGGAGACGACGCGCGGCCGTGCGGGCACAGGTGCTGACATCGTCGGCAAGCCTAACGAACGAAGAATGCGTGGGCGTCCTTGCGGTGAAGCAGGAACACTCCCCCCAGGATCAGCACCGACCCGACGATGGCGCACACCGCGTAGGTCACCGCAAGAGTCGTCGGCCGGTCGATCGAGAACAGGCTGGTGCCGACGTACACCACGGCGGCCACGCCGCCGCCGGTGAGCACCGTGCGGGCCCACCGGTAGCCCTGCCGCATCAGGAACAGGAACGTGACCACCACCCCGGCGACCACGAACACGAACAGGCACGAGAACACGATGACAACGGCAGGAGGATGCGGGCGCTCGGTGCTGACCACATCCACCAGGTATCCGACCACCATCAGCGGGACCGCCACCAGCCACAGCCAGAAGCCGGTGTCGACGTCGACCGGCCGGCCCTCCTCGCCGACCCGGCTGTCGCCCGCGTCGTCGCTCATGCGGTTGCCTCGCCGGCTCGGCTCCCGCATGCCGTGCCGATGATTCGCTCGCAAGCCGCGCTCATGCCAGCCAACCCGCGGCCTCGGCCGCCCAGTACGTCAGCACGATGTCGGCACCCGCGCGCCGGATGCTGGTCAGCGACTCCAGCGCGGCGGCCCGACCGTCGATCCAGCCGTTGGCGGCCGCGGCGCTGATCATCGAGTACTCACCCGAGATCTGGTAGGCGGCCACCGGCACCGGCGAGATCTCGGCCGCAGCGGCCACCACATCGAGGTAGGCCATCGCGGGTTTCACCATCACGATGTCGGCGCCCTCGGCGATGTCGAGTTCGATCTCGCGCACCGCCTCGCGGGCGTTGGCCGGATCCTGTTGGTAGGTACGACGATCCCCGCTCAGGCTGGACGCCACCGCCTCGCGGAACGGCCCGTAGAAGGCGGACGCGAACTTCGCCGCATACGCCAGGATCACCACGTCGGTGTGTCCTGCCGCATCGAGCCCGTCGCGGATCGCGGCGACCTGACCGTCCATCATGCCGCTCGGGCCGACGACGTGTGCGCCGGAATCAGCCTGTGCAACGGCCAGTTCCACGTAGCGGGCATTGGTCAGGTCATTGTCGACGCGCCCCGCGGCGTCCAGCACCCCGCAGTGCCCGTGGTCGGTGAACTCGTCGAGACAGGTGTCGGCCATCAGCACCGTCGCGTCGCCGAGGTCCTTGGCGAGGTCGCGCAGTGCGACGTTGAGGATGCCGCCCTCGGACACTCCCGCCGTCCCGATGGCGTCCTTGTCCTCGGCGCGCGGCACCCCGAACAGCATCAGCCCGCCGACACCGGCGTCCACCGCATCGGCGGCGGCCTTACGCAACGAGTCGCGGGTGTGCTGCACGACGCCGGGCATCGACGTGATCGGCTTCGGCTCGTCGATGCCGTCGGCGACGAACATCGGCAGCACCAGATGCCTTGGCTCCAAGGAGGTCTGCGCAACCAGCCGACGAAGCGCAGGTGTCGACCGGAGGCGACGCGGACGGTGGCGGGGGAAAGCCATCGTGGCTCCTAGCGGCGGCGGCTCTTCTTACGCGGCGGCGGCAGCGCACCCTCGGCCCGCAACCGGGCGGCGTGCTCGGCCAGCGCCTCGACCAGCGGACCCACCGCGGCGACCTCCGGCTGCACATCGACCCGCAGGCCGAATTCGGCTGCCGTCTCAGCGGTTTTCGGCCCGATGCACGCGACGATGGTGCGCGCGTGCGGCTTGCCCGCGATGCCGACGAGGTTGCGCACCGTCGAACTCGACGTGAAGCACACCGCGTCGAATCCGCCCGTCTTGATCATCTCGCGGGTGTGCGCCGGCGGCGGTGCCGCACGCACGGTCCGGTACGCGGTGACGTCCTCGATCTCCCAGCCGCGATCGCGCAGACCCTCGGCCAGCGTCTCGGTGGCGATGTCGGCGCGCGGCAGCAGCACCCGGTTCACCGGGTCGAAAACGTCGTCGTACGGCGGGAATTCGTCGAGCAATCCGAGCGAGGACTGCTCACCCGAGGGCACCAGCTCCGGCTCGATACCGAACGAGCGCACCCGGTCGGCGGTCGACTGGCCCACGCACGCGATCTTCACACCGGAGAACGCGCGGGCATCCAGACCGAACTCGTTGAACTTGTCCCACACCGCGCGCACGGCGTTGGTGGAGGTGAACACCACCCACTGGTAGCGGCCGTCGACCAGGCCCTTGACGGCGCGCTCCATCTGCGCCGGGCTGCGCGGCGGCTCGACGGCGATGGTCGGCACCTCGATCGGCAATGCGCCGTGCGACACCAGCTTTTCACTCATCTCGCCTGCCTGGTCCTTCGTCCGCGGCACCAGCACGGTCCACCCGTACAGTGCGCGGCTCTCCCACCAGTTCAGCTTCGCGCGGTTGGCGACGGTCTTGCCGATCGTCACGATCAGCGGCCCGGTCAACGGTCCCGCAGGCTCGTTCGCGCCGATGGCCGCCTTGTCGTTCAACCCGCCCAGCGTGGTCTCCACCGACCGCTGCTGGCACGTGGTGCCCTGCGCGGTGACGACACACGGTGTGGTGTCGGCGAGGCCGTACTCGATCAAGGTGCTGGCGGCGTCGGCCAGATGCGATGCCGTCGCCTGCAGGATCAGCGGCCCAGGCGCGGCGGCCAGCGCCGCCCAGTCCACGTCACCGCGTACGTCGGCCTCGGTGTGCGACGAGCCGAGCGGAAGCCCCGCATACGTCGGCACGGCCGTCGTGGCAGGCAGGCCCGGCACGATCTCGAACGGCAAGTGCGAGCGGGTCAGCGCAGTCACTTCGGTGATCACCGAATCCACCGACAGCGGATCGCCCGCGACCAGCCGAACCACGTCGACTCCGGTGCGGGACTCCGTCGCAAGCGTCTTGGCCACCTCCGTCGGGTCGCCGAGCGCCGGCCGGATGTCAGGTCCGCCTGGGATGGCGGACGCGCTCTGCGTCGCGTCGGCATCAGCCTCGGAATCGGGCGCGGCCTCGGCAGCGGGCTCGGGCCCCGACGGCGGCGGCAGCTCGGACCCGCACAGGGCCAGCACCGCCTCTCCTACGTCAGGATCGGTGAAGATCAGCGCTGCGTTGGCGAGCACGTTCCGCGCCCGCGTGGTCAGCAGGCCCGGATCGCCGGGCCCAGAGCCGACGAACGTGATGCGGCCGGGCCTCTGCTTACGTCCTCGGGTCGTCATGTTCCTCTCCCATGCCTTTCCCGGAATCGACCAGCAGATCGCGTGCACCCAGTTCGAACAACTCCGCGGCCACCGAGAGCCCAAGCTCTCGTGCGCGCTCCGGAGTCCCGATCCCGGACGCACGGATCACGTCGGATCCGTCCAGCGTCGCCACGCAGCCGCGCAGCGACAGCTCCTCGAAGACGCGGCCGTCCTCATCGATGGACTCGACCACTTCCGCGATCGCCCCCACCGGTGCGGAACAACCCGCCTCCAGTTCGGCGAGCAGGACCCGTTCAGCGGTGACTGCGGCGCGCGTGTCGGCGTCGTCCAACTCCGCCAGCAGCGCGGCGAGCTCGGTGTCGCCCGCGCGGCACTCCACCGCGAGCGCACCTTGAGCCGGCGCCGGCAACATCTGCACCGGCTCCAGAGTCTCGGTGACATCGTCCAAACGCCCGATGCGGGCCAGTCCCGCCCGGGCGACGACGACGCCGTCGAGATCACCGTTGCTTACCCTGTTCAACCTGGTGTCAAGGTTGCCTCTTAGGGGGCGGATTTCCAAACCGAGACCCAATGCTCTAAGCTGTGCGGCCCGCCGCGGGCTCGAGGTACCGATCACAGAGCCCACAGGCAACTCTCCCAGCACCATTCCGTCGCGGGCCACGAGCGCGTCCCTGGCGTCCTCCCGAGGGGGTATCGCGGCGATCGTGAACCGCGGATCGGCGGCCGTCGGCAAATCCTTGTAGGAATGCACGGCCATATCGACCCGGCCGTCGTGGATGGCCTCCCGCAGGGCGGCGGTGAACACCCCAACACCGATGGAGGCGATCGGCTCGCTGGACCTGTCGCCCTCGGTGCTGACGATGACCAACTCGGCGGGGTGCCCCTTGGCGACGAGTGCGTCTTTGATGACACTCGCTTGGGTCGTCGCCAACAGGCTGCCGCGGGTGCCTATCCGGATGAGATCTGCCAAGTCTTACTCGGGCTTATCGAGATCGGTTGTGACCAAGGGCGATTCGCCGTTGGTCACGATGGGCAACTCGGACGCCGCGACCGCTTCGACGGCGTGCGGGTCCAGTTCGAACAGTTCGCGAAGCGCCTCGGCGTAGCTGTCGCCGCCCGGCGAACTGGCCAGCTGTTTGACGCGCACCGTCGGCGCGTGCAGCAGCTTGTCGACGACGCGGCGCACGGTGCGGGCCACCTCGTCGCGATGCGCGGCGTCGAGACCCGGCAGCCGGTTGTCCAGCCGCAACAATTCGGCCTCGACCACGTCGGCGGCCCGCTGCCGCAGCGCGGTCACCGTGGGCGTCACCTCCGCCATCCGCTGTCCGGCCAGGTAGTTGGCCACTTCGGCGGCGACGATCGAGCGAGCCGCCTCGGTGTCCGACGAGGCCGCGCGGGCCGACGGGTCGCGCTGGATCCGGTCCATGTCGACGACGAAGACGCCGGGCAGGCCCGCGACGGCGGGATCGACGTTGCGCGGCATGCCGAGGTCGCAGACCACCAGCTGTTTGGGCTCCAAGCCGTGGGCAAGTCCGCGGTGCACGTCGGCCAGCGACACCACGGGCCGCACCGCGCCCGTGCAGCTGACCACCACGTCGGCGTCGGTGAGCACCGGCGTCAGGTGATCGAACGGGAACGCGTCCGCGGACACGCCGAGCTCGCGCATCTTCCCGGCGAGCTTCTTGGCCCTCGGCAGCGTGCGGTTGACGATGTGCACGCGCCCGACACCCGCGCGAACGAGGTGCTTGGCGGCAAGGGCGCCCATCGCACCGGCGCCGATGACGACCGCGCTGCGGCCGGCCAGCCCGTCGAGCTTGCTGTCGGCCATGCCGAGCGCGACGGACACCACCGACGCGCCGGCGGCGTCGATACCGGTTTCGCTGTGCACCCGCTTGCCGACCGACAGCGCGCGCTGCGCCAGCTCGTGCAGGGTGCGTCCGACGGTGTGGTTGGCCTCGGCCTGCGCATAGGCGCGGCGCACCTGCCCGAGCACCTGCTGTTCGCCGACGACGGCCGAATCCAGCCCGCTGGCAACGGAAAACAGGTGCTCGACGGCCGCCTCAGCGTAGCGGACATAGGCGTACTTGGTGAGATCGCCGAGCCCCATGCCGGAGTGTTCACTCAGCACCTGGCCGATGACGGAGAGACCGCCGTGGAAGGCGTCGACCACCGCGTAGATCTCCACCCGGTTGCAGGTGGACAGCACCATGGCCTCGGTAACCAGCGAGGACTGCAGCACCTGCTCGACGATCTTGGCCTGATCGGATTCGTCGGTGCTCAGCTGCTCGAGAACGGACACGGGCGCGCTGCGGTGCGAAACCCCGAATAGCAGCACGCTCATGGCCTCGTCACCACGTTGACCAGGTTAATCGTTACTTGGTTAGGTAACCAAATTCGGTGACACGGTTAACCCTCGCCTCGGCTGCCGAGATCCGCCCTCAACCTGGGCTCGTCGAGTTCCCAATAGCTGTGCTCCGCCCCGTCGAGGAGTACGACCGGTAACCGGTCGCCGTACTCGGCGCGCAGCGAGGAGTCGCCGTCGGCCGCGGCGGCGTCGACATCGGTGGTCGCGAAGTCGAAACCCAGCTCGTCGGCCAGCTCGGACAGTCGGGCCGCGGCCTTCTCGCACAGCGAGCAGCCGGCTCGGGTCAGCAACATCACCTTGGCGCGGGTCACGGCAACCAGTATCGACACCGCCGGGTGTCCTAGGGTTGATATGTGCCCGTTCGCGATAGTGACGAAGCCGCCGTGCAGGCGTTGGCAGGCGACGCCAGTGCGGAGACCGCTGTTGCGCATCTCGTCGAGGAAGAGGACGCCGCACCCGCGAAGCCGCCGCCCGATCTGACCGCGGCCGCGTTCTTCGACGTCGACAACACGCTCGTCCAAGGGTCGTCGCTGGTGCATTTCGCCCGCGGGCTGGCGGCGCGCAAGTACTTCACCTACGGCGACTTGGCTCGATTCGTCTACGCGCAGGCCAAGTTTCAGCTCACCGGCCGGGAGAACAGCGACGACGTCGCCGCGGGCAGGCGCAAGGCGCTGGCGTTCATCGAGGGCCGGTCGACCGCCGAACTGGTCGAGTTGGGCGAGGAGATCTACGACGAGATCATCGCCGACAAGATCTGGCCGGGCACCCGCGCGCTGGCGCAGATGCATCTCGACGCGGGCCAGCAGGTGTGGCTGGTCACCGCGACGCCGTACGAGCTGGCCGACACCATCGCCCGCAAGCTCGGGCTGACCGGTGCGCTGGGCACGGTCGCCGAATCGATCGACGGGGTGTTCACCGGCCGGCTCGTCGGCGACATCCTGCACGGCACCGGTAAGGCCCACGCGGTGCGCTCGCTGGCCATCCGCGAGGGCCTGAACCTGCGCCGCTGCGCGGCCTACTCGGACAGCTTCAACGACGTCCCGATGCTGTCGCTGGTCGGCACGGCGGTGGCCATCAACCCCGACGCCGACCTGCGCGACCTGGCCCGTGAGCGCGGCTGGGAGATCCGCGACTTCCGCACCGCCCGCAAGGCCGCCAGGATCGGGGTGCCCTCGGCGCTGGCGCTCGGCGCGGCGGGCGGCGCGCTTGCCGCGATCGCCTCCCGGCGTCACGACAGGTGAACCGCCGCCACGAGCGCTGATAGGCTCGCGCCGCCATGGCCATTGCTGAAGACATCATCGGAACCCACTACCGCTACCCGGACTATTTCGAGGTCAGCCGGGAGAAGATCCGCGAGTTCGCCCGCGCGGTCAAGGACGAGCATCCCGCTCATCACACCGAGGAGGGGGCCAAGGCGATCGGCTACGACTCGCTGGTGGCGTCGCTGACGTTCCTGGCGGTCGCGGGCCGCAAGGTGCAGCTGGAGATCTTCAAGCAGTTCGCGATCCCGATCAACATGGAGCGGGTCCTGCACCGCGACCAGAAGATCAAGTTTCATCGGCCGATCCTCGCCGGCGACCGGCTGTACTTCGACTCCTACCTGGATTCGGTGATCGAGGCGCACGGCACCGTGGTCGCCGAGATCCGCGGTGAGGCCTCCGACGTCGACGGCAACCCGGTGATCACGAGCGTCGTCACCGTCATCGGTGAGGCCGCCCATGACGACGAGGCCGACGAGGTGAGCGCCGCGATCAAAGAGCGCCGCGACGCCGCCATCGCGAAAATGATTGCCGGGCAAAGCTCTAAGAGCTAGCGGGCATAAAGATCCAAACGCTGGCAGAAATCAGCCCAGGAACATATTCCTGCGGTTGGTCAGCAACTGATAAAGCGTCTGCTGGATGGTCTCGCGAACCTGGTCGGTCAATTCGAATGTGACCATCGGATCGTCGGCCGCGGAATCGTCGTAGTCGGCCGTTTCGATGGCCTCGCCGAACTGGATGTGCCACTTCGACGGCAACGGCACCAGACCCACGGGACCGGCAAGCGGGAACAGCGGGGTGATCGGGAAGTACGGCAGCCCGAACAGCCGGGCCAACAGCTTCACGTCGGCGATCATCGGGTAGATCTCCTCGGAGCCGACGATCGAGCACGGCACGATGGGCGCCTTGGCCCGCAGCGCGGCCGCGACGAAGCCGCCTCGACCGAAACGCTGCAGCTTGTAGCGGTCCTTGAAGTGCTTGCCGAGCCCCTTGTAGCCCTCCGGGAACACCGCGGTGAGCTCGCCGGCGGCGAGCAGTCGGTGCGCGTCGGAGGTGCAGGCCATGGTGTGGCCCGCCTTGCGCGCGGCCTGACCCATCACCGGCATGTTGAACACCATGTCGGCGGCCAGCAGCCGCAGATCCCGGTGCGCCGGGTGGTGGTCGTGCACGGCCACCGAGGCCATCAACCCGTCGAACGGCAGCACACCCGCGTGGTTGGCCACGATCAGTGCGGCGCCGGATTCCGGAAGGTTCTCGATACCGCTCACCTCGACGCGGAACCACGAGCTGAAAAGGACTCTCAGCAAAGGCAGAAAGACCGAATTGTTGAGGTGCGGATCGAACCCGAATTCGTCGACGGTGTAATCGCCCATCATTCGCTTGCGAACGAATTCAGCAACCGCGGCGATTCGCTTGGCGAGTTCGTTCGGCGACTCGTCGACCGACGCGGTGCCCGCCGCGCCTGCTCGCCGCTCGTCGATCTCGCGAACCACGGCGGCGATCTGCTCGGCCGACGCCCTGCCATTGGGCTCGGTGAGCAGCGACGGATGTCTACGCGCGGACTCGCCACGGGCCGCTGCCCGACGCTGTGCCGCCTGCCGACCCGTATTCGAGTGCAGCGGAATCACTTTCGCTTTGGATTCGCCCGCCACGCCTAAACCTTCTCCCCACCCGATTTCGAGTCTTGATTAACGTCCCCAACGTTGCGCCGCCGCCACGGCGCGACTCTCCATTGAGCGTACCCATCGCGGGTCAACGATCGGAGTCAATCCA
Organism: Mycolicibacterium sp. 120270; assembly: GCA_033741175.1. Taxonomy (GTDB): domain Bacteria; phylum Actinomycetota; class Actinomycetes; order Mycobacteriales; family Mycobacteriaceae; genus Mycobacterium. Next base: position 252,606 of record JAWQNE010000004.1, read on the forward strand.
CGACCACGCACGTAATCGTCGAAAGCCTCCGCAGTGGTCCACTTTGGGCTATAGCCTAATTCATTGCGCATGCGCGTGGTGTCCATGACTCGGCCGTAGCTCAAGTAGTCCAGCTGTTCGCGATCCAACTCAGTGTAGCGAGTTGCGCGCCTCAGCGAATCTGCAGCGGACAACGCGAAGCGAGGCAGGGGTAGCGGGATGCGGCCGGCGCGGCGGATTGCCTGCGACATCATGATGATGCCCGAAGCGCCGATGTTGAACGTCCCCGCTTTGCCTGCCATGGTGGCCCGCTCCAGCGCCCCGAGCGCGTCCTGCTCGTGCAGCAGCTGCAGCCGCGCGTCGTGGCCGATCACCGTCGGCACCACCGGGTTCGCCAGATACCGCGACAGCGCGGTGTCCATCGCCGGGCCGATCATGTTGGCCAGCCGCAGGATCGTCAGCGTGATGTCGGGTCGTCTGCGGGCCAGGCCGCGCGCATAGCCCTCGATGTCGATGCTGTCGCGGGCGAAGCCCTCGCCCGGCGGGCGCCTGCTGCTGGAGTCCTCGGTGAAGAGGACCGGATCCCATGCGCTGGAGCCGTAGACCTCCGACGTCGACTTGACGATCACCCGGCGCACCGACGGCGCCTTCTGGCAGGCGGCGAACAGTTGGATCGCGCCCATCACGTTGAGTTCCTTGAGCGCCGCCTTGCCGCCGGAGCGCGGCGTGTAGGACGCCGCAGCCGCGTGCACGACGGTGTCGACGTCGTTGTTGCGGATGACCTTCGCGATGAACGGATTGCGGATGTCGGCGCGGACGAACTCCGCGCGGCCCATCCGCCGCAGCAGGTCCTTGCTCGGTGCGATGGCGTCGACGGCGATGACGTGGTCGATCTCGGGGTTCTGCGCGAGCCGCACGGTCAAGTACCCGCCGAGAAACCGGCATGCGCCGGTGACCAGCACGACCTTGGGGTGCGGCAGGGGGTCCGATGCGCCCTTGTCTTGCCCCGGGTTACGGCCCCCGGAGCGATCTTGCGAATCCATCCGGGTCAGCCTATCGACGGAGCGGAAGAAACTACTTGCCGAGTTTTCTGCGCTGCACCCGGGTGCGACGAAGCAGCTTGCGGTGCTTCTTCTTCGACATGCGCTTACGCCGCTTCTTGATGACTGAACCCATGAACTCCGCTACCTAGACGTGTGAAGACGTGTTTCGACTCGACCGGCCACTTTACCGGGCCGCGCTCGTAGAGCGAAAACGACAGCGACCGTCGCCGCCCAGCCGAGCGCTCATCCTTGTACGGTTTTGCAGCCGCAAGCCGTACAACGGTGAGCGGTCGCGAAGATCAGCCCGCGTCGAAATACGACGTCTCCAGCAGGTCGTGCACTGCCTTCGCGTGTACCCGGAACGACCGGCCGACCCGCACCGCGGGTAATTCGCCGTTGTGCACCAGGCGGTACACCGTCATCTTGCTGACCCGCATGAGGCTGGCCACTTCGGCGACGGTGAGAAATTGAGCCCGCGGCGGCTGGTCGGGAGCCGCGTCGTTTCGTGCGTGCTTCCCGTTTGCCGCATCCCGCCCCGATGGCCCGTTCATAGACGTCATCGCAACCCAATCCTTCAGGCACGGGCTGTTCCAGCGGCTTCCCCACCGCTGGGTACGACCCCGCGCTTACCCGAGGAGAATAGCGTGGTTATTGGGGTTGTTGCGACGGGTGTGGGCTAATCGATTGAAATTCGTTGAATTACCCGGATGTGATTCCGAGCTGCGAAGATCGGACTTTCGCGGCCTCCACAGCCTCGGCCATCGCGTGCCTCAGACCGCCCTTTTCGAGTTCTCGCAGACCAGCGGCGGTTGTCCCGCCAGGGGAGGTCACCGCGGCCCGCAACTGGGCCGCGGTGGTGTCCATCCCGGCGCCCAGGGCGGAGTCGCTCTGCGACTGGGCGACATCGAGGCGCTCCAGCAGCATGGCCGCCGACCCGGCCATGGTCTGCACCACCAGGTCGGTGGCCACCGGCCGGGTCAGGCCCGCTGCGACGCCCGCATCCACCAGGGCCTCGACGACCAGGAAGAAATACGCCGGACCGGATCCCGACAGCGCCGTGACAGCGTCCATCTGCGACTCCGCGACGGTCAGCACCCCGCCGACGGCGTCGAAGATGCCCGAGACCTCCTTGAGCTGTTCCGCGGTCGCGAACCGGCCGGGCGCCAACGCGCTCACACCGCCGCCGACGACGACGGGGGCGTTGGGCATCACCCGGATCACCGGCGCGCCTGCCGGCAGCTTCGACTCGTAGAACTCGGTCGTGACGCCCGCCGCGACCGTCACGAAAACCTGTTCGGCACTGTCCCTTTCGGCGTGCGCGGCGGCGTCGGCGATCTCGTCGATGACCAAGCTGACATCGCTCGGCTTGACGGCGACGATGACGAACGACGCATTCTCCGCGGCATCGGCCACGCCGGTGACCAGCACTGAGTACGTCTCCGACAGGTACTTCGCGCGCTCGGGGTCCTTTTCGGCCACCACCAGGTCCTTGACCTGCCTACCCGCCCGGATGAGCCCGGCCAGCAGCGCCTCGCCGATGCTGCCGCCGCCGATGATCGCGATCCTTGCCACGGTCAAAGCATTGCAGACGCCCTGCGATTACTGCGCGGGCGGCACCATCGCGAGCTGGCGACTCTGCACCACGATGTGGCCTTCGCAGTCGACGACGATGTGGTCCTCGTCGAACCAGTCCTGGCCGATCTGCACCGTCGTGCACATGATGCGCAGCCACCCATCGGCGGGCAGCGCCCGCAGAAATGCCGTCAGCTGCACCGTGGGCGCCCAACCGAAGCGGTTGACGCCGAATGTGACCGGCGCCGAGACGTCGCCGCACAGCAGCGCGAACAGCGGGTCGGGCGCCACCCCCTTCGGCCTGACCCAGTACTCGATGACCGGCGGCCCGCCGTCGGCGCGCGGTTCCATCGTCGTCAGCGATGGCCTGATGTCGCAGCCGTGGGCCAGGTTGACGACGTCGGCCATCGGGTGGCCCGGCCCGATCGGCGCCAGACCGGGCGGCGGCTCTGGCGGCATCAGCGGCACGACGGGGTTGACCGACAGCAGCGGCGGCACGTGATGTTCCGGCTCGCCCATGGTGACCGCGGCCCGCACGGCTACGCGTTCGCCCTGGCTCAGCTCGACGTCGACCAGGCTGACGCGGCGGCCGCGCTTGCGCACTGTCGTCGTCACCCGCATCGGGCCGGGATCAGGCGCCCACAAAAAGTTTCCGGATATCGCGATCGGCCAGACGTCCCCGGCGTGCTCCATCCGGGCCGCATTCGCACACAACGCCAACATCGCGCCACCGTGCACCTTCGGCCCCGCTCCCCTCGGCCCGATCGTCCAGTGCTCGTTGAGTTCTCCGTCGTAACGGCCCTCGCCGGCGGGCGTCAGCCTCATGGCATCGGTGAACAGAGTGGATCCAGACACGTCGTCCTCTTGGTCGGTGAAGCGGTTCGGTCAGCGCAGCAGGTGCTGACGGGCGAATTGAAGCGATTCGGTGAGCAGTGTCTCGCGTTCGGCGGACGTGCGCGCACCCGAGGTGGTCACTTCCAGGATCACATGGCCCGAAAAGTCGCTTGCCGCAAGCATTTCGCAGACTTCTACGGTCGGCTGCGTGCCGCGGCCAGGCACCAGGTGTTCGTCGGTCGACGCGCCGCTGCCGTCGCACAGGTGCAAATGCACGAGGCCGTCACCCATCCTGCGGGCCATGTCGATGGCGTCGGTGCCCGCCGTCGCGGTGTGCGACAGGTCGAGCGTGTAGTGGGCGTGGTTACCGTCCAGCGGGTCGTAGGACGGCGCGAACGCCGAGATGCCGGGTCCCGGCTTACCCCCGCGCTTGCGCATCCGCTCGATTGACGTCTGGCCTGCCCCGAAGAAGCGGTCGGCGCGGAACGGGAACATGTTCTCCACCGCGACCATCACGTCGCTGTCCGACTCCAGTTCGGCGACCTGATCGGAGAACCCCTCGGCGTAGCGGCGCTGCCACCGAAACGGCGGATGCACGACGACCGTCTGCGCGCCGAGCTGTTCGGCCGCGCGCACGCTGCGCTCCAGCTTCGAAATCGGGTTGGCGCCCCACACCCGCTGGGAGATCAGCAGGCACGGCGCATGCACCGACAACACCGGCATCGCGTACTTGGCCGACATCTTCTCGATGGCGTCGATGTCCTGGCTGGCGCCTTCGGCCCACACCATCAGCTCGACGCCGTCGTAGCCGAGCCTGGCCGCGTACTCGAAAGCGGCCTCGGTCCTCAACGGGTAGACCGAGGCCGTCGAGAGACCGACCTTGATGGCTGGGCGCACAGTGCCGGTTAGCGGGCTAGCCCGATTGCAGCAGCGCGAGCGGGCCCAGAGTGACCAGCGCGCCGACCGCCACCGCTATCAGCGTGCTGCCGATGTCCTCGGTCTTGCGCACGACGCGCACGCCGACCACCAGACCGAGGATGACAAGCACGGAGAGCACGAGCGCGACGATGTTGTTCCACTTCCACAGCTGGTCGAACCCGATGAACAGGCCCGCCCCGAAGAGCACCGCGAGGATGCACTGCCCGACCACGAGTGCGCCGTGGGCGAGCGGCGACATCGCCGTGTCGTCCTCGTCCTCGAGTTCGTCGACGCCCACGTCGTCGTCGTGGTCGTCGCCGAATTCCAAGTCGTCGAGGGTCGGGCGGCCCCGTCGCGTCGAGCTGTCGCTGTCCGCATCGTCGAACAGCGACCCACCCGATGAGCGCAGGTACGACGGCAGCTCGTCGGCGTCGGTGTCGGGTGCGGTGGCGGCGGCCATCGACGGCCGGGTCAGGCCGGCCCCCGCGTCGTCGTCATCGTCGTCGACGTCCAGCGGGTCCGGGCTCATCTCCTCGGCGCCGACACCGCCGGGATAGCGCTTGGGACCCAGCCCGCCGTACTGCGGCCTGCGGGCAGGCGGCTCGAAGAACATCGGCTCGGCTTCGCGCTCCTCGAGGTGCGCGGCGTAGTCGGCTTCCTCGTCGGTCAGCGAAGCTTCGTCTGCGGGCTCGTCGTGGTAGTCCTCGACGACGCGGGCATCTTCGGCGTAGGACCTGGTGCCGTTGGTCGGCACCGGGCCGGTGTAGTCCTCGGGAACCTCTTGGAGCTGGTCAGTGGCCGGATCTGCGGTGTCGTCCGGTGTGTCGCCGGTGACGATCGGGATCTCACCGGTCAGTTCGGCGACGCTGACCGCATCGGCGTTGCCGCGGCGACGACGACGCCTGCCGCCGACGGGCGGTGCGCCGATCGTTCCGTTCTTTGCCAGCAACTCCGCGACCGAAATCGGCCTCGTGCTGCTGTAGCTCTCGTCTGGTCCTGTCATCGTGTGTTGCCTCTGGGCTTGGCGGGCTGTGGGTCGGCATCGCGTACCGATGTCTCAACCAATGCGGTTCCGTCGGCTTCGCTGTCGAGTTTCCGCAGAATGAGGCCTTCTCGCAACGCCCACGGGCAGATGTCTACCGTGTCTATCGCCAGCGCTCGCATACTCGCCTCCGCAACTAAAGCTCCGGCCACGATCTGTGGCGCCCGGTCGGCACTCACCCCTTCCAACTCTGCTCGGTCAGCCGCGGTCATCCTAGAGATGAAAGCTATGAGCTGCCTAAGGCCGGTAGCTGTCAGTGTCCTCTTCACGCGCGGTCCAGCGCCGGAGGGGGCGGCCCCGGTGAGTCGCGCCAGTGAGCGGAACGTCTTCGAGGTGGCCACCGCGAGGTCCGGGCTGCCCGCCTTGAGCATCTCGGCGCCCGCGTCGGCAAGCTCGGTGGCCAGCCAGTCCCGCAGCATCGCCACCCGCCTGCGGCCTGGCGGGTCATCAGGCAGCCACTCGCGGGTGAGCCGGCCCGCGCCGAGCGGCAGCGACAGCGCCACCTCGGGTTCCTCGTCGACGCCGTTGGACAGTTCCAGCGAACCGCCGCCGATGTCGATGTTGATGATCCGGCCCGCGCTCCAGCCGTACCACCGGCGCACCGCCAGGAAGGTCAGGCGGGATTCGTCGACGCCGCTGAGCACCTGCAGCGCCACCCCGGTCTCGGCGAGCACGCGGGCCAGCACGTCCTCGGAGTTCTTCGCGTCGCGCACCGCGGAGGTGGCGAACGCCATCAGCTCGGCGCATCCCGAGCTGGCCGCGATCGTGGAGAACTCGTCGATGGTGCTGATCAGCTTATCGGCGCCCTTGCGGGTCAGCTTGCCCGACGAGTCGATGGCCTCGGCGAGCCGAAGCGACGCCTTGGTCGAACTCATCGGGGTCGGATGGCCACCGCGGCGCGCGTCCACCACCAAGAGGTGCACGGTGTTGCTGCCCACGTCGAGGACACCCAGTCGCACGCACCCAACCTATCCGCTGCAGGAGTGAACTTTGTGAGCGCATCCCGGTGTGGCGCAGGCGACGCCGATTTCACAGCTCGTCGCACGAATCATGATCAACGAAATGTTCACATTGCGTCGGCCGTGGCTACTTAGCGTTCGGCGGCATTCGGGGCTAGCGTTGAATCCTGTGACATCAGAACATCCCGGCGAGGTCGAACTGGATTTCGCGCGCGAATGGGTTGAGTTCTACGACCCCGACAACCCCGAGCACTTGATCGCCGCCGACATGACGTGGCTGTTGTCGCACTGGACGTGTGTGTTCGGAACGCCCGCCTGTCAGGGCACCGTTGCGGGCAGACCCGACGACGGGTGCTGCAGCCATGGCGCGTTCCTCTCCGACAAGGCCGACCGCAAGCGCCTCGACCGCGCGGTGGAGTTGTTGACCGACGAGGACTGGCAGTTCCGGGACAAGGGCCTGGGACGCAAGGGTTACCTCGAGATGGACGAGTACGAGGACAAACCCAGCCTGCGCACCCGAAAGTACAAGGGCGCCTGCATTTTTCTGAACCGGCCCGGGTTCGAGGGCGGCATCGGCTGCGCGCTGCACAGCAAGGCGCTCAAGATGGGTGTCGAACCGCTGACCATGAAGCCCGACGTGTGCTGGCAGTTACCGATCCGGCGCACCCAGGAGTGGGTGACGCTGCCCGACGGCACCGAGATCCTCAAGACCTGGATCACCGAATACGACCGACGCGGCTGGGGCGAGGGCGGCGCCGAGCTGCACTGGTACTGCACCGGCGACCCGAACGCGCACGTCGGAGCCAAGCAGGTCTGGGAGTCGTATGCGCCGGAGCTGACCGAACTGCTCGGTGAGAAGGCCTATGCCGAGCTCGCGGCAATGTGCAAGCGGCGCAGCGCTTTAGGGCTGATCGCCGTGCACCCCGCCACCCGCGCGGCCGAATCCAGCGATTAGCCTTCGAGCTTGTAGCCCAGCCCGCGCACCGTCACCAGGTGCACCGGGTTGGCCGGGTCGGCCTCGATCTTGCTGCGCAGCCGCTTGACGTGCACATCGAGCGTCTTGGTGTCGCCGACGTAGTCGGCGCCCCACACCCGGTCGATGAGCTGGCCGCGGGTGAGCACCCGGCCGCTGTTGCGCATCAGGTATTCCAGTAGGTCGAACTCCTTGAGCGGCAACGTGATCGGCTCACCGTTGACCGATACGACGTGGCGTTCGACGTCCATCCGCACCGGGCCCGCCTCCAGTACTCCGTCGTCGATGGCGGTGTCGTCGTTGTCGGCGCCGCGGCGGAGTACCGCCCTGATCCTGGCGATCAGCTCGCGCGCCGAGTACGGCTTGGTGACGTAGTCGTCGGCGCCGAGTTCCAGCCCGACGACCTTGTCGATCTCGCTGTCGCGCGCGGTCACCATGATGACCGGCACGCTGGAGCGCGACCGCAGCTGCTTGCAGACGTCGGTGCCGCTCATCCCGGGCAGCATCAAGTCGAGCAGCACGATGTCGGCTCCCGCGCGCTCGAATTCGGCGAGCGCCGATGGGCCGTCGGCCACAACGGTGGCCTCGAAGCCCTCCTTGCGCAGCAGGAACGCCAGGGGATCGGCCAGGGACTCCTCGTCCTCGACGATCAACACGTTGGTCATGGGCAGTAGCTCTTCTCTTTCATTGGTCCGACTCGTCGTCGGACCCCTTGGTGTGGTCCGGGTAGGCCGGGATCGACAGGGTGAACGTCGAACCCGTGCCGGGTTGACTCCACAGCCGGATGGATCCGTTGTGGTTGGCTGCGACATGTTTGACGATCGCGAGGCCGAGGCCGGTGCCTCCGGTCGCCCGCGATCTGGCCTTGTCCACGCGGAAGAACCGCTCGAACACCCGCTCCTGATCGGCGGCGGCGATGCCGATACCCCGATCCGTCACGGCGATCTCGATGTTGTCGCCCCGGCGGCGACGGCTGATCGACACCGGGGATCCCTTGGGTGAATAGGCGATCGCGTTGGACACCAGGTTGGCCAACGCGGTCACGAGAAGCGGTTGGTCGCCGAGCACTTTGTACCCGGTCGGGGCGTCGGTGGTGATCGCGATGTCGGCGTTGTCCGCAGCCACCTTGTATCGCGAAAGCGCTTCGGCGACAACGGTATCGACGTCGACAGCCTCGAGGTCGGGCAGCGGCTCCGCGCCCTGCAGCCTGGACAGCTCGATGAGCTCGCCGACCATGTTGCCCAGCCGGTTGGACTCGGCGACCATCTTCTCGGCGAACCTGCGCACGGTGTCGGGGTCGTCGGCGGAGGCCAGCAGCGCTTCGGCGAGCACGCCCATCGCGCCGACCGGGGTTTTCAGTTCGTGGCTGACGTTGGCGACGAAGTCGCGGCGGGTGGCCTCCATCCGGGCGTGCTCGGACTGGTCGTCGACGTAGACGACGGCGAATCGGCGGTCGTCCTCGGTCAGCAGTCGGACGTGTCCGCGGACCGAGAGCCCGGACCGCCCGGGGAGTGCGCGCCTGCGCGGAGAGAGATCGACCTCGACGTCCGCGCCGGTGCTCAGCACGCGCTGCGCCGCGAGCCAGGCCCGGTCATCCAGCAGCCGGTCGCGCACCAGGCCCAGTTCACGGGCCCGGTCGTTGGTGTAGACGACGTCACGGTAGGTGTCGACCACGACGATGCCCACCGGGGAGAGGGACACGATGTGGGCGAGCATCTCGGAGACGGTGATCCCCGACTGCTCGACCGCCCGCCGCTGCTTGCGCTCGGTCAGTCTCGGAGCCAACGCCGCCCCGACCACCGCACCGGCAAGCAGTGCGAGCAGTGCCACGACCGCCGCCAGCAGCAGTGCGGAAACCACACTCACGAGCAAATCGTACGAAACTGGTGAACGTCATCCCAGCAGCGTGCGGCCAAATCGGGACAAGTCACACGCGCAAGACCATCTATTCCACGGCCGTTCACCCGGCGTTTGCCCACCAACCGCCCATTCGGCGGCTACTTGGTGGCGCCCTGGCTGGCCACGGCGGCGGCGCCTGCCGCGGCTGCCTCGGGGTCCAGGTAGGTACCGCCGATGACCTTGGGCCGCAGGTCACTGTCGAGGTCATAGCGCAGCGGGATGCCGGTCGGGATGTTCAGGCCGACGACCTCCTCGTCGGACATGCCGTCGAGGTATTTGACCAGCGCCCTCAGCGAGTTCCCGTGCGCGGCGATCAGCACCGTCTTGCCCGCCTTCAGGTCGGGCGCGATGGTCTCGGTGAAATAGGGCACGAACCGGGCGACCACGTCGGCCAGGCATTCGGTCAGCGGGCCGCCGCCGATATCGGCGTAGCGCGGGTCGGTGTCCTGGCTGTACTTGCTGCCCCGCTCGATCGGCGGCGGAGGGATGTCGTAACTGCGCCGCCAGGCCATGAACTGCTCTTCGCCGTAGCGCTCCTTGACTTCGGCCTTGTTCAGGCCCTGCAGCGCCCCGTAGTGGCGCTCGTTGAGCCGCCAGCTGCGGCATACCGGGATCCAGTGCCGATCGGCCTTGTCCAGCGCGATGTTGGCGGTGGTGATGGCCCGGCGCAGCAGCGACGTGTACTGAATGTCGGGCTGGCGATCGAGTTCCTTGATCAGCTCGCCCGCCCGCACGGCCTCTGCCCGGCCCTTCTCGGTGAGGTCGACGTCGACCCAGCCGGTGAACAGGTTCAGCGCGTTCCATTCGCTTTCGCCGTGGCGCAGCAGGATCAGCGTGGAATCTCCCATGGCGAAGAGACTATCTCGATGGGGTTCAGTCGTCTTCGTCGATCAGGTGCTCGAACGCCCGGAGGTTCTTCAGCGACTCGCCCCGTCGCACCCGCCATTCCCATTCTTTCTGGATGGAGGAGCGAAAACCCAACTCCAACAAGGTGTTGAAGTCGTTGTCGACGGCCTCGAGTACCTGGCCCAGAACCCGATCGACCTCGTCGGGGGTGACGGCGTGCAGCGCCATCCGGCCGACGAGGTAGATGTCGCCGACATTGTCGAGGGTGTAGGCCACCCCGTAGAGCCTGCGGTTGCGCTTGAGCAGGAACCGGTAGACGCCCTCGTGGTTCTCATCGGGCTTGCGGCAGACGAACGCCTCGACGCGCACCGAATGCTCGCCGATGGACAGGATCGTGTTGGTCTTCAGGCGCCGCTCGCCGGGCAGTTCGACGATGATGCCGGGCAGGCCGCCGCGGGCACCCTCGTGACGGGTGCACGTCAGGCCGTTCTCCTTGCACGCGTCGATGATGACCTGGGCGGCGTCGGTCGTGTTCGTCATGCGCGCACACCCCGTCGCATGGAGAACCGGCGGCCTGCGCGGCGCCCGGCGCGACGCTGCTGGCGGGCGCGGTAGTCGCTGATCGCGTGGGTGTAGCTGGCCAGCAGGCCGTCGACGGTGTGTGCCCAGGAGAACGTGGCGGCGTGCTCGATGGCCGCGCGCTGCATCGTCTCCGGCCCTCGCTGGAACACCGCCGCGATGGCCTGTGCCCAGTCGTCGGGATCATGGCCGTCGACCAGTGCGCCGCTGACGCCGTCGCGGACCGCGACGGGCAGCCCGCCGACGGCGGCGGCCACCACCGGGGTGCCGCAGGCCTGCGCCTCGACGGCGACGAGGCCGAACGATTCGGAGTAGCTGGGCACGGCGACGAGGTCGGCGGCGCGATAGACGTCGACGAGTTGTTCGCGCGACTGCGGAGGCAGGAACGTCACCCGATCGGCGATACCGAGTTCGTCGGCCAGACGAACAAGGCCGTCGGGTGCGGCCAGCCCGCTGCCCGACGGGCCGCCCGCGACGAGCACACGCAGGTCGGGCAGTTTGGCGGCGGCCCGCAGCAGCACATCGGGCGCCTTGAGCGGCTGGATGCGACCGACGAACGCCACGACCCGTTCGGTGTCGGGCACGCCGAGCACCTGTCGCGCGGCGCGCATGTCGCCCGGTGTGAAGGTGTCCAGGTCGACGCCGGGATGCACGACGTCGATGCGGTCGGGGTCGGCGTGGTGCAGCGAAACCAGTTGCTGCGCTTCGTGTTCGGTGTTGACGATCAACCGGTCGGCCTCGTCGACGACCTGCTGTTCGCCGACGGCGCGCAGCGGCGGTTCGGGCGCGTCGCCGTCGGCGAGCGCGGCGTTCTTGACCGCGGCGAGCGTGTGCGCGGTGTGCACGAGCGGCACCGCCCAGCGGTCGCGCGCCAGCCAGCCCACCTGACCCGAGAGCCAGTAGTGCGAATGCACGATGTCGTAGTAGCCGGGCTCGTGGGTCGCCTCGGCCCGCAGCACGCCCGCGGTGAAGGCGCACAGCTGGGTCGGCAGGTCGTACTTGTCCAGGCCCTCGAACGGCCCGGCGACGACGTTGCGCACCAGCACGCCCGGGGCGACCCGCACGGTCGGCTCGTCGGCCGACGACGTCGCCCTGGTGAAGATCTCGACCTCGACGCCGCGGCGGGCCATCTGCAGGGCGCTCTGCAGGACGTAGACGTTCATGCCGCCGGCGTCGCCGGTGCCCGGCTGGGCCAGCGGGGAGGTGTGCACCGACAGCACGGCCACTCTTCTGGGCGAATCCGTTGCTGGGCGCACACAGTCATGTCTACACCGTGCTCACTGCCAGGCCGCCCGGCCTCCATCGCGAGGCTGCATCCGCGCAGCGAAATGTCGAGTAACTGGCTGCTGGAATGCAATTTCGCGGGGATTTAAGCGGTGGCTTCCGGCCTGCGGGCGATCGCCCGGCGCATGGCTCCGATCGGGTCGGCGTAGATGCCGCCGAGCGATACCACCCCGGCACCGGCTTCCTGCACGCGGTTGCCGAACGACGTCACCCTGATGTCGCGGGCGGGCAGCACCGAGCGCTCGCGGTAGGCCGCCTCGACGAGGCTCATGCCCTCCGGATACTCGGTGAACGCCTGGCCGCCGACCACGAGATCGTCCGGGTTGAGCATGTCGCGCAACAGCGCGACGGCCTCGCCGAGCACCCGGGCCCGTTCGGCCAGCAGCGCGCGGGCCTTCTCGTTGCCCTGCCTCGCCACCTTCAGCACGGTCGCCATGGTCGACGCCGGGCCCTCCGCCGGAATGATCCGCTGCTTGCGTGCGGCGATCAGCACCGCCTCGTCGCTGACCGTCGACTCCAGCTGCCCGGTGCCCCCGAGCAGCTCCGAGTGGGCGGGCAGACCGGCGATGGTGCCCGGGCCGCTTGCCGGCGAATGGACCTTGCCGCCGATGGACAGTGCATAGCCGACGGTTTCGCGGGCGTACACGTACAGGCTGGTCGCCGGCTGCGACGACCGCCGCGTGCCGAGCAGCAGCTCGGCGCCCGCCATCGCGTCGACGTGCGAGGCGACCGAAACCGGCAGGCCGAGCGTCTCGGCGATGACCGGCCCGACCGGTGCGTCGGACCAGCCCAGCCGCGGGTGGTCGAGGTAGCCGGTGGTGCTGTCGACGACCCCGCCTGCCGCGACCCCGACCCACAGCGGGCGACGGCGGTGCCAGCGGCTCAGGTAGCGCCTGGCGCTGCCTGCCAGCGACGCCAATGCCGCCTCCTGCGCACCGCGCGGCGTCGGGGTCTCGACGACGTCGAGCGTGCGGCCGAACAGGTCGGTGGCCACGATGCTCGTGGTGCGCGCGCCGATGTGGATGCCCAGCGTCAGGAACGGCTCGTGATTGACCTCGACGGGCACCCGCGGCCGCCCGATCGCGCCGGACACCGCCAGGTCGGCGCGTTCACGCAGCACGCCCGCGTCGAGCAGGGCGGTCACTTGCCGGTTGACCGTCGCGATGGACAGGTGGGTGACCTTGGCGATCACGTCACGCGCAATGGGGCCGCGGGACCGCGCGGCGTTGAACACCGAAGCCGCGGCCGCGTCAGCGACGCACAGCGACGGCGCCACGATGTGATGGCGAGACAGCAGTGCACGCTTGGTGTGAGCGGCGGTGGGGGTGGGGCGAAGAGCGGTGGTGCGCACGGGGGTTGTCCTCTGATCGATCGGCTGGTGGGTCTGTGCCACACCTGCGACTCAGTAGGACAGCGGGGAAGTCCGGACTTCGGTCAGGCGCGGCGACAACAACAACACGCGCGCCGTGCGCCATTCGCCTGACTGATCCGGGTCACGCCGAGAACTTAGCACAGCCAACTAGCTCTCTGCCCGGTGAGCTCGGCCACTACAGTTGGGCGCATGACGACCCCCGATGCCGACCGCCGGGTTGCCGTGGTCACCGGCGCCAGTGCCGGAATAGGTGCAGCGACCGCGAGAATCCTTGCCGCACAAGGGTTTCACGTTGTCTGTGTGGCACGCCGCAAGGAGCCCATCGAGGCTCTCGCGGGCGAGATCGGCGGCACCGCATTCGTCGCCGACGTCACCGACGCCGACGCCGTTGCCGCGCTGACCGACTCACTCGACCGGGTGGATGTGCTGGTGAACAACGCAGGCGGGGCCCGCGGTCTCGAGCCGGTGCTCGAGGCCGACTTCGACAACTGGCGGTGGATGTGGGAGGTCAACGTGCTCGGCACCCTGCGGGTGACCCGCGCGCTGCTGCCCAAGCTCATCGACTCCGGCGACGGCCTGATCGTCACCGTCACGTCGATCGCCGCGATCGAGACCTACGACAACGGCTCCGGATACACGTCGGCCAAGCACGCCCAGGGCGCCCTGCACCGCACACTTCGCGGCGAACTGCTGGGAAAGCCGGTGCGGCTCACCGAGATTGCGCCGGGGATGGTCGAGACGGAGTTCTCGCTCAACCGCTTCAAGGGTGACCGCGAGCGCGCCGACGCCGTCTACAAGGGCGTCAAGCCACTGGTGGCCGAGGACATCGCCGAGGTGATCGGTTTCGTCGCGTCGCGGCCCTCGCACGTCAACATCGACCAGATCGTCATCAAGCCGCGCGATCAGGCCAGCGCGTCGCGGTACAACCGCACGTAACCCCTTTTTCACACGAAGTAGCGCGATTCGCATGGCGTCGCGTTGACGCGCCCGTCATTATTGCCGAGTGAAGAGATTCTTTGCTACGGCGGCCGTCACGACGACTGCAACCGCGGTTACGGCGTTCGCTGTGCCTGCAATCGCCGACACGTACTGCTACGCGGCGGGCACCCGGCAGGCAGATCGGCCGTCGCAGACCTCGCCGAACGAGTGGCGCGGCTTCCTCGGCCAGGACCACACGCCCGAGGCCTACACGGTCCAGTACCCCCGCGACCTCGCGCCCTTGATCGGCGCCACGACGCTGGACGACTCGGTCGACGAAGGGGTGGCGAAAGCGCTGAGGCTGATCAGCCTGCACGACGACGGAGGGCGGGTCTATCTGATCGGCGTCAGTCAGGGCGCGCTGGTGATGGCCAGGACCAAGCAGGCGTTGATCGCCGACCCCGATCACGGGATCGATCCGGAAGAGATCACCGTCGGGACGTTCGGCGACCCCGTCAACCCCGACGGCGGCTTCCTGGCCAAACTCGACCGGTGGAACGTCAACATCCCGGGCTTCACGCCGTTGACCCACACGCCTGGCGAGGGCGGTTACGTGACATTCGCCATCGAGTACGACTTCATGGCCGACGCCCCCGACTACCCCAACCCGGTGTCGTGGGCGAACGCAGCCATGGGCGGCATATACGACCATTCCAGCTATTCCTACGACCTCATCCAAGAAGCGGCCGCCGAGGACAGGATCGTGAGCAACGCCCAGGAGTGGTACCGGGTCTCCGACAACGGCGAGGTCGCTGACCAGGCGGACGCCTACTACCAGCACAACCTGATCAAGCAGAAGAACCTGCCGCTGACCCGTCCGCTGCGGGAATTCGGCACGTCGATCGCCGACGATCGCGGCGACGTGGTCGTCAACCGCGCGGTGGACCAACTCGACAACCTGCTGCGCCCCGTCGTCGACGCCGGCTACGAAGGCGGTCAGCCTGGCAGCACCCGCCACGCCGGCACCCTCACGAAGCATTACCGCGACGAGGACGGCAACCCCGTTGCCGAACCCGGTTCGACCGCCACCAGCACCACCGAGCGGACGAACCGACCGCTGCGCGACGCCGTCAAGAACGTCAGAACTCAGGTGAAGAAGGCGGTCAACGACACCGTCGACAAGATCAAGAGCGCGGCGGCACCGCGCGACTGAGCTATCCGCCAGGCGGGCGGCCGTCGACCGGTTGCGGCGCACCCGTCGGAGTGGCAGGAGCCGTGCTCGGTATCCCGGACGGCGGAGCCTGCGACGACAGCGCCGACATCGCCGTCCACTCCTCCCACGACACGGCCCAGTCCCAGATATCGCCGTCGGCATAGGACAGTTCGATCGACGTGCCCGTCACCTCGACCGGGTCACCGTAGATCGCGCTGTTGAAGTACTGCTGTGCGTTCTCCAGGTTGAGGTTGATGCAGCCGTTGGTGACATTCGTATTTCCCTGCGAGGCAATGCTGTTCGGGTTGCAGTGGATGAACTCGCCGTTGTTCGAGATGCGCACCGCGAAGCGCTCGTGGACGTTGCTGTAGCCGGCGGCCGGGTTTGTCATGTAGAAGTCTTCGTACTTCTCGGTGACGACGTGAATCCCGCTGCGGGTGATGTTGCGCGGCTGGTCGCCCTCCCCGTAGCTGCACGGGAAGTCCATGATGACGCCCTCGTCGGTCTCGACCTGGATGCGGTGCGACGGGGCCGGCGCCTTGACGACCTGGCGGCGTCCGATGGAGAAGTTCAGCGAGATGTCCTGCGCACCGTAGGCGTCGTCGCCGAACTTCAGCCCGTAGAACTTCGCGTCGACGTTCACCGTCGTGCCCGCCGGGTAGTACTCCTTGGTGCGGTAGTGCACCCGCGATCCGCCCACCTCATCGGGCAGCCACGCCCAGCTGCCCTCGACCGGCGGCTGCGTCGTGACCTTGAGAGCCTTCTCGACCGTGGCCCTGTCCTCGTCGGCGATGGCCGCGTCGAACTGGATGATCACCGGCGCCGCGACGCCGACGACCTGGCCGTCGGCGAGCTGGAACTGCCCGTTGACCTGGGTCGAGGGATTGACCGTGCTGAATGTGCCCTCGAGCGGAACGGCTTTCCCGTCGCGGCCGACCACCGAGCCGGCCCACGTGTATTCGGCGCCGTAGCCGAGGGGTTCGGTGACGGTGAATGCGGTGCGCTCACGGTTGACTGCGCCGGCCACCACCTTGCCGTCGGCGTTGGTCAGCGTGACGCGCTGGATCCAGCCGTCGCGGACCTCGACCCGGACCCGTTCGGTGGGCAGCACGTCCGAGGCGGCGTTTTCGGGGCTGAACGTCAACGACGGCGCCGACGGCGCCTCGCCGGCCTCCGACGGCGCGTTCGACTTGCCCGAGCAGGCGGCCAGCACCCCTGGGGCGACCATTCCGACCGCGAGAGCGGTCATGGCGCGCCGTCTGTTCAGCTGCGGCGACGCCGGTTGCGGGTCGGGGCGTGAGGTCACGTGTTCCAAAGATACCTAGAGCCGGGTGCCAACCAGGCTCGGCTCGGGGGTGAGTTCGATCCCAAATGCCGACTTCACCCCCTCGCGCACCCGTCTGGCCAGGGAAATCAGGTCGGCTGATGTGGCGGCGCCGCGGTTCGTCAGCGCCAGCGCGTGCTTGGTGGACAGCCGCGCGGGCGCGTCCTCACCGGGGTAGCCCTTCCCGAAGCCCGCGTTCTCGACCAGCCAGCCCGCGGCCAGCTTGACGCCGTCGGGTGCGGGGTAGTTGGGCACGGGCGCCCTCGAGCGTGCCTGGATCCGGTCGAACTCGGCGGCCGTGACGATCGGGTTGGTGAAGAACGAGCCGACGCTCCAGGTGTCGTGGTCGGCCTCGTCGAGCACCATGCCCTTGCGGCGGCGCAGGGTCAGCACGGCGTCGCGCACCACCGCCGGGTCGGCGCGGGTACCCGGTTCGGCGCGCAGCGTCGCCGCCAGTTCGCCGTAGCGCAGCGGCGCGCTGCGGCCGGACTCATCCAGGGCGAACTCGACCTCGAGCACGATGAATGCGTCGGAGTGTTTGAGAATGCTTGTCCGGTAACCGAATCCCAGCTCGTCCCCGGCTGCCCAGCGGTCCTGCCCGGTGGCCCGGTCGAGCAGTCGCACCCGGCAGATCGTGTCGGACACCTCGGCGCCGTACGCGCCGACGTTCTGCACCGGTGTCGCGCCCGCCGAGCCGGGGATCCCGGACAGGCACTCGAGGCCGCCGAGGCCGTGCTGCAGCGCGGCGACGACCACGTCGTCCCATACCGCCCCCGCCTCCGCGCGCACGATGTCGCCCTCGACGTGGATGCCGGTGTTGGCCAGCCGCAGCACCGTCAGGTCGGCGATCTCGTCGGCCAGCACGAGGTTGGATCCGCCCGCCAGCACCAGCGCCCGGTTCGGCGAACCCGATTCGTCGTTCAGCGCCGCCACGGCGGTGATGATCGCGTCAGTGGTGTCGCAGGTGATCATCCGGCGTGCGACCGGGCCGACGCGCAGGGTGGTCAGGGGTGCCAGCGGCACGTCCTCGGCGACGGGTAGACCCCGTAGGCGCGAACTGACCACGGGCCGTAACGGTAGCCTGGCCAGCTATGCCGCGCTCATTCGACATGGCCGCCGAGTACGAGGGCAGCGTCGAACAGGTGCACACGGCGTTGCGCGATCAGGAGTACTGGCTCGAACGGCTGGCCGACTCCGGCGCCGACAGGGCGACGCTGGACGCGATGACCACCGACGGCGACGGCGGCATCCGCGTCAAGACCACCCAGGTGCTGCGCCGCGACCGGCTGCCGGGGGTGGTGACGCAGTTCCATCCCGGCGACCTGTCGATCGTCCGCGAGGAGGCATGGACCCGCATCGACGACGGCAAGGCGACGGCCACCGTGACGGGCGTGATTCCCGGTGCGCCCGTATCGCTGACGGGCACCGCGGTGCTGGCGCCGTCGGGCGGCGGATCGCGGCTTCAGTTCACCGCCGCGGTGGAAGTGCGCATCCCGCTCGTCGGCGGAAAGATCGAGAACTTCATCGGAAACCAGCTCGTCGACCTGCTCATCGCCGAGCAGCGGTTCACCACGGCGTGGTTGAAGGACAACCCGTAATACGTCTCCTAACCTGGTGTTATGTCGCGCCGAATGGACTACAAGATCTCATTCGACGCGCCCGCGGAGAAGGTCTATCAGGACTTCACCGGCCGCGACTACTGGCAGACCCTGATGAACGCCTACCGGTTTTTGACCCCGCAGTCGGAGATCACGAAGTTCCGGTCCGACGAATCGGGCACCGACATCGTCTTCAAACAGAACCTGCCGCGGATGTACCTGCCGCCCATCGCGCGCGCCGTCATGCCGGTCGACATGATCATCACCCGCGAGCAGCACTTCGACCCGTACGACCATGCCGGTAAACGCGGCCGCGGCACCTACCGCGCCAGCGTGCCGCATGGGCCCGGCCATTTCGGCGGCACGTACCTCCTCACCGAGACCGAAACCGGCAGCCAGCTTCGGCTGGCCAGCGTCTGCAAGGTACACATCCCGCTCATCGGTGGCGCGCTGGAAGACCTGATCCTGCATCACATCCGGCAGCTCTTCGATGCCGAGGAGGCCTTCACCGCCGACTGGATCGCCAAGCGCCACTAGCGAGTCGGCGTGGCGGCACGGCGTGGATCAGGGTCAATACGGCCCGACCACCTAAAATCGAGTACATGGGCGCCCCTGTCGGACAGCTGACGCGGGGCACCACCGGTCACAACCGCCTTCGCCGCTGCGACCGCTGGCTCGTGCACGCGCCGCGGGTGCGCACCGCACTGCAGTCGGCGGTCGACCCGTTGGTCATCGATCTCGGCTACGGCGCGCTGCCCGTCACCACTCTGGAACTGGCGAGCCGGCTGCGCACCGTCCGCATGGACGTCCGGGTGATCGGCCTGGAGATCGACCCCGAGCGGGTCAGCGCCGCACGCGCGGCAGCGCCGAACGGCACCGTCGAATTCGACCTCGGCGGCTTCGAATTGGCAGGCAATCGCCCCGTCCTGGTGCGGGCGTTCAATGTGCTGCGGCAGTACCCGGAGGACGCGGTCGACGAGGCGTGGTCGTTGATGCGGTCACGGCTGGCACCCGGCGGCCTGATCATCGACGGCACCTGCGACGAGATCGGCAGGCGGTGCGCTTGGGTGCTGTTGGACAGCCACGGGCCAGTCAGCCTGACGCTGGCGTGCGACCCCTTTGCCATCGAGCGCCCGTCAGACCTCGCCGAACGCCTGCCGAAAGTCCTTATCCACCACAATGTCTCGGGTCAGCCGATCAACACACTGCTGACCGCAGCCGATCAGGCGTGGGCCAGCGTCGCCGGTCACGGCGTGTTCGGTCCGCGGGAGCGGTGGCGCGCGATGCTGACCATGCTGCGCCGCGACGGCTGGCCGGTGGAGCCGCCCCGCCGCCGCATGCGCGACGGGGTGCTCACCGTGCCGTGGGCTACTGTTGCCCCGCCTCGACCTTGAGCAGTTCCTCCGGCTCGACCTCGGCCACCGCGTCGAGTGCATCGTCGACGTCGTCGGCGACCTGGATGTCCAGCCCGCGAATCGGCGACGCCGGCGTGACGAGAGCGATTGCCACATAGGTGATTATCGATGTGGCGAAGGCGATGAACGTCGGCCAGCCGTCGAACGATGCGTCGATGATCCCGTTGGGAACGTAGAGGATCGTGTTGTCGAGGCCGTAGATCGTCGGCGTCATCGCGAACAGCACCAGCCGCACCGTGAGGCCGACGACGATCGACACCAGCGCCGCCAGCGCGGTGCCCTTGCGCCACACCAGCCCGAGGATGAACGGCACCACGAGGCACGCCAACAACAGATCGAAGGCCAGCGTCAACAGGATTCCGGTCTGCTTGACGTAGACCGCCACGAGGATCGCCAGCACCGTCACCGGAACCATGGCGATGCGCGTCGACCACAGCAGCGGATCGCGCTGACCCGAGAGGTGCACGCGCCGAACACCACCCACGTTGCGAACCGCCACGTTGGAGATGGCCAGTATCGCGCCGTTGGCCGTACTCATGGACGCACCCACGAGGCCGCAGAGCACGACGATCGTGATCGCCAGCGGCACCTGGTCGAGCAGACGAAGTAGGACGGGGTCGTCGCCCTCGCCCAGGAACCCCGTGGCCGCCAGCGCGACAAGCGCAAAAGGGATGCCGATCAGCGCGGTACCACCGGCGGCCGCGAAGCACGAACGGCGGGCCGTCTCAGGTGATTTGGCCGAGAAGACCCGTTGCATGAAGTCGATCGCGACGATGTCGCCGACACCGAGAGCGATCAGAGTCGCCCAGTTGATGGTGGCGCCCATCGCGGGGTCGGTGAGTTGCCCGAATGCGAACGGGCCCATTCCGTCCGGGATGTTGATGCCATGGGTGGAACTCATCCAGAAGAACAGCGCCCATCCGCCGACCAGGATCAACACCATCTGGATGATCGCGGTGTACGCATCCGCGATGAGTCCGCCCGCACCGGTGTACGACACTGCGAGAACGGCGATGATCACCGCACCCATCCAGTAGGGCATCCCGGTGAAGTGCTGGAACAGGAAACCGCCCGCCACGAGATTGCCTGCCACCAGAAGGATGAAGCCGACGATCAGCAAGAGCGCCGCTGCGAACTCGACAGGGCGGCCGAACCGCAGGTGGTAGTAGTCGGGGAAAGACGTCAGCCCCATGCGGTTCATCGGTTTCGCGAAGAAGATGCCGGTGAGCAGAAGACACAGGGCCAGACCCAGCGGCAGCGACGCGCCCGCCCAGAACCCGAACTCGGAGGTCAGGTCCGTGTTGCCGAGGGTGGCATTGGTGTCGACGGCCGAACCCATCAGGGCGCCGCCCACGAGGATCAGCGGCAGGCTGCGCCCGCCGACAAGAAAGTTCGCACTGTCGCCTTCGATCCTCTTGGAAACCAAGAAGCCGACGACGACGATTATCGCGACGCTGACGCCTACACCGAGAAGAATCATGGGAGCCTCCTTGCGAGCTGGGGGGCCTCCCGGGCTTTTGTCCCGCCGTGGAGCGAAAAGCTGCGTCGCCGTCCGCCTGCGTCTCTCGGACCAGACCCGGCGAACGGCGGAACCCTAGACGCGCCTCATATCTGCATATGAGTCGTCAGCCAGAAAAACCCCGTCCCGTTACGAGGGGTTACAGGTCGTGTTAACGCCTCGTTGCGATTCGAGTGGCGGGTTCGGCGATCGCTGCCAAGATGAAGGGCAGGAGTCCCCTTTCTGCACAGGGCTCCCCGGACGAGGTGCGTCGTACCCGGCCTGCGACAAGACGACGCTCGAGGAGTCACCGTGGCCGACATGTCTTCCGAACCACTAAACCGCGAGGGCGCATGGGCCCAGCAGGCCGAGGCCGAACTACCTGATCGCCGCGAGCGCGAAGAGATCGAACGCTGCCTGACGTTCGGCCTCGAGGCGGCACCCACGATCAACGACCGCCGAATCTCGACGTTCGTGCGCGGCGAACTGCCGCACTTCGCGGGCGAACGCGGCACCTTCCTGAAGTGTCCGTTCATCGAGGACGTCAACCAGGTCGACGACGCCGAGGTGGCGTTCTTCGGTGTGCCGCTGGACGCAGGTGCCACCTACCGTCCGGGCACGCGGTTCGGCCCGCAGGGAATCAGGCGCTCCACCAACCTTTTTGGGACCTACAACTACGAGATGGGCGTCGACCTTCGCGAGCAGTTGAACATGGTCGACATCGGCGATGTGTTCACGATTCCCGGCAATCTCGAGAAGTCCTTCGACCAGATCAGCCAGGCGATGGCGCATGTCGTGGGTAAGGGCGTGGTGCCCGTCGTGCTCGGCGGCGACCACTCGATCGGCTTCCCGACCATCCGCGGGATGGCGCCGTATCTGGACGGCAACATCGGCATCATCCACTTCGACCGGCACGTCGACACCCAGGAATCCGACCTCGACGAGCGGATGCACACCACTCCGTGGTTCCACGCCACGAACATCAAGAACGCGCCCGCGACGAACCTGGTGCAGATCGGCATCGGCGGCTGGCAGGCGCCCCGGGCGGGTGTCAAGGTGGGCCGCGAACGCAAGTCCACCGTGATCACCGTCGGTGACGTCGAACGCGTCGGTGTCGAGAAGATCGCCGAAATGGCCCTTGAGATCGCGTGGAAGGACGCCAAGGCCGTCTACCTGTCCTTCGACATCGACGTGATCGATGCGGGCTTCGTGCCTGGAACCGGATGGCCGGAGCCGGGCGGTCTGCTGCCGCGCGAGGCGCTGAACCTGGTGCGCATGGTGTCCGAGCCGGGGCTGGCCGGCATCGAGGTGGTCGAGTGCTCGCCGCCGTACGACTGGGCCGAGCAGACGGCGCTGCTGAGTTCGCGGGTGATCCTCGACAGCCTGGCCAGCCAGGTCCGGTCCGGAAAGCTGGGCAACAAGAAGGCATCGCTCGACCGGCATGCGTGGGGGCCGTAGCTCTCTACTCTGGTGCCTATGCGCATCGCACTGGCCCAGATCCAGGCGGGCACCGAACCCGCGGCCAACCTGAAGCTCGTCGAGTCCTACACGAGCCGCGCCGCTGACGCGGGCGCGAGCCTCGTGCTGTTCCCCGAGGCCACGATGTGCCGGTTCGGGCTGCCGCTGGCCGAGGCCGCCGAACCGCTCGACGGGCCGTGGGCCGAGGGAGTGCGCGCGATCGCCGCGCAGGCCGGCATCACGGTCGTCGCGGGGATGTTCGTGCCCGCCGACGACGGCCGGGTCACCAACACGCTGGTGGCCGCGGGTCCCGGTGTGGACGCGCACTACGACAAGATCCACCTCTACGACGCGTTCGGCTTCGTCGAGTCGCGCACCGTCGCGCCGGGCCGGGAACCGGTCGTGATCACCGTCGACGGCGTCAATGTCGGGCTGACGCTGTGCTATGACATCCGCTTCCCCGAGTTGTACGTGGAGTTGGCACGGCGCGGCGCGGAGGTCATCACGGTGCACGCCTCGTGGGGTACCGGGCCGGGCAAACTCGAGCAGTGGACGCTGCTGGCCCGCGCCAGGGCGTTGGACACAGGCAGCTTCGTCGCCGCCGTGGGTCAGGCCTACCCGGGTGACGAGGTCGCCGCGATCGGACCGACCGGCGTCGGCGGCAGCGTGGTGGCGTCCCCGCTCGGCGAAATCGTCGAGGCCGCGGGCGCCGGTCCGGCCCTGCTCGTCACCGATATCGACACCGCCGCCGTGGCATCGGTGCGGGACACAATCGCGGTGCTCCGCAACCGCTCAGACTTCGCTTGTGTCGATAGGGCAGAATCGCGGGCGTGACTGATCCCTGGGCTCGCCCGCCCGACCAGCCCCAGCCGCAGTACCCGCCGAGCGCACCGAACGCGCCTACCCCTCCGCCGCCAGGCGGAGCAGCACCCAACGGCGGAGCGCAGCCCTCGAAGATCAAGAAGCTGTTCAGCGACCCGCTCACCGTCGTATTGGTGGTCGTCATCGTGGTGGCGCTGGTGGCGGCGGGCTTGCTCGCCGCGGAGCTCTACGCGCGCAGCCGTGCCAACGACATCGTGGCCGCGGCCACCGAGTGTGTGGTGCAGGACGACGCGACCGTCTCGTTCGGGGCGTCGCCGTTCTTGATCCAGCACATGACCGGGCACTACGGCAACATCTCGATCGAGACCGCGGGCAACCAGATCCGCGAGGCCAAGGGCATGAAGGCTCAGGTGGAGATCGACGATGTGCGGTTGCAGAGCACCGGCAACTCGAAGGGCACCATCGGCGAGCTGACCGCGAACATCACGTGGACGGCCGAGGGCATCCTGCAAACCGTGCAGGACTCGATCCCCGTCGTCGGCGGCTTCGTCACCGGCGTCAAGACCAACCCGTCCGACGGCACCATCGAACTCGAGGCGGCGCTGGGCAGCAGCATCACCACCAAGCCGACGATCGAGGACGGCGGGCTCGCGCTGCAGGTCATCAACCTCAGCGGGCTCGGCTTCACGCTGCCGCGCGAGACGGTGCAGCCCGCGTTGGACGCGTTCTCCGCCCAGCTGACTCAGAACTATCCGCTCGGCATCAAGGCCGACAGCGTCACCGTCACCGATTCCGGTGTGGCAGCGCTCTTTTCGACGAAGAACGCGTCGATCCCGGCTGGCGAGACGGACCCCTGCTTCGCGAACCTCTAGGACGCCCAAACCAACATTTGGGCGCAAAAGTGCGAGTAACTCGCACCATTTCGTCCATCTCGGGGCGCTAACCAAGCCCGTCGAGCACCGCGCGGGTGCCGGACAGGCCAAGCCGGGTAGCGCCTGCGGTCAGCATCGCGACGGCGTCCTCGGCGGTGCGGATGCCGCCGCTGGCCTTGACCCCGATACCCGCGCCGACGACGGCGGCCATCAACTCGACGGCGTGCACGGATGCGCCGCCGCTGGGATGAAAGCCGGTGGAGGTCTTGACGAAATCGGCGCCTGCGTCGACGGCGCAGCGGCACACCGCCGTCAACGCGTCGTCGCCGGCGAGGCTCAGCAACGCGGCCGATTCGACGATCACCTTGAGGACCGCACCCTCGGCGGCGGCGCGGACCGCGGCGACGTCGGCGCGCACGGCATCGAGGTCGCCGGCGACAGCGGCTCCGACGTCGATGACCATGTCGATCTCGTCGGCGCCTGCGGCGATCGCCTCGGCGGCCTCGGCTGCCTTGATCGTCGAAAGGTGCTTGCCCGAAGGGAATCCGACAACCGACGCCAGATGCAGACCCGCGGGCAGTGTCGACTTGGCGACCGCCACCATCGACGGCGACACGCAGACCGCATAGACGCCCAACTCGGCGGCCTCGGCCACCAGTGCGGTCACATCCGCTTGTGTCGCTTCGGGTTTGAGCAGTGTGTGGTCGACAACCGCGGCGACGTCGCTGCGGCGGTACGCCATCAGAACGGTTCTTCTGTGCCGCCGGGGTTGCAGTGCGCCGCGAGCATCTCGTCGGCGGAGACCTCTGGCCGCCACGGCTCCAGGTTCCAGCTGGTCTTACCGGGATAGGCCAGTTCTGCGTACTGCCAATGGCACATGAACTGTTCGCGCATACCGGGGAAGTCGGCGTCGGGCGCGAGCGTCAGCACCTCGGCCCACGCTTGGTCGGCCTGTGCGATGGTGCCGACCTGAGCCGACGCGATGCGGGCGGCATCGGTCGGATACACGCGAAGGCTGGACAGATCGCCCCACTTGGCCCACTCGGTCGACGCGACATAGGGCGGCGCAGGCACGGTGTCGGCCGTCGCGGCGCCTGCACAAATCAGGGCAGCGGTCATGGCCGCCGCGAACGCGGCAAGGATTCGGCGCATGGCGCTATCGCGACTTTCCCTGGATATCGAGGAGCTTGGGCCGCACGTCGACGATGTAGATACCCGATGCGACGGCGGCGATCGCGGCTCCGAAGGGATCGCGGAACACCAGCAGGAGCAGGACGCTGCCACCGATGATCAGCAGCCAGACCGGCTTGGTGAGCTTGCCTGCCGCGGTGTACGCGTCGGGGCGCTGCATGGCTGCATGGACGAAGGCGTAGACGGCCACGGCGAAGGCAGCAACGACGAGGACCAAAACAATGACGCCCGCTAGGTCGGCAAGGATCACCTCACCAGCCTAAGCGGGCGCCACCGTTGGCGTCGAATTTACTTCTGGGTGACCTTCTTGGCCGGCGCCTTCTTGGCGGGAGCCTTCTTGGCCGGCGCCTTCTTGGCGGGAGCCTTCTTGGCGGCCTCCTTGACCGGGGCAGCGCCCTTCTGCGCCTTCTTGGGCAGCTCGACGCCGACCAGCTTGGCGGCGCGCTCGCCGACCGCGCGGGTCTGCGAAGCAACGTTGCCCAGCGCTTCCTGGGTCAGCTCGACGGCCTGGTCGGTGTAGCTCTCGACCCGTCCCGCGGCCTCTTCGAGGGCAGGCTGGTTGCGCAGCCGCTCGAGGGCGACCTCGCCGCGCTCGATCAGCTTGTTGTAGGTGGTCTGCGCGGCCTCGGCGTAGCTCTCGGCGAACTTGCGCAGCTCCTCGGAGCTCAGCCGGTCGCGGATGTCACCGAACTGCGTCGGCAGGTCCTCCTGCAGCTTGGTCAGCCGGGCGCGGCTCTCCTCGACGCGCGACTCGGCGTCGGTGCGGGCCTCGCCTGCACGCTCGCGCAGGGTGGCGACGATCTCGTTGACCCGCTCGAGGGCCAGATCGGCGGCGCCGACCGCGGCGAGCAGCGGGGCCTTCAGATCGTCAACGGTGGGCTGGGTGGTGGACTTGGCAGTCTTTTTCGCCATGTCGGTTTTCCTTTCACTTCACTGAATTTCGTTCGTTCGGTCATCTGTCAAACAACGGCACGTTTTGCGTCAGTCAGTCGTCGGCTCCTCACCCGATGGCCCGTCGTCGGTGACAAGGGCGGCTTCGTTCTGCTCACAAAACGATGTGTAGATGTCGAGCAGCACCTGCTTCTGCCGCTCGGTGATCGCCGTGTCGGTGATGATGGCGTCGCGAACCTCGTTGGCCTCGCTGGGCTCCAGGATTCCGGCCCTGATGTAGAGCACTTCCGCGGAGACCCGCAACGCCTTGGCGATCTGGCTCAGCACATCGGCTGAGGGTTTCCGCAATCCCCGCTCGATCTGGCTGAGATAGGGATTGCTGACGCCGGCCTTCTCGGCCAACTGCCGCACCGATACCTGAGCCGCTTCACGCTGCGCCCGGATGAAGCTCCCGATGTCCTGCGCAGCGTTGGACACCACATCGACGAGCTTGTCGTCCTGCGACATGGATTACCCCTTTGATGCGTCCGGTATTCGGTGTGGCGACACCACCGTACGACGGGGTGCTAACTTTTGCAAGCACTAGTTAGCGCAGGTCAGAAGAGTAGCTGGGCTATCGAATAGATGATCAGGCCCGCGAGTGCACCCACCACGGTGCCATTGATCCGGATGAATTGCAGGTCACGGCCGACGTGCAGTTCGATGCGTCGGCTGGCCTCGTCGGCGTCCCAGCGCTCGATGGTGTCGGTGATGATCGTTGTGATCTCCGCCCCATACTCCGAGACCACGTGCTGGGCCGCCCTGATGATCCAGTTGTCCACCTTGTCGCGCAGGTCGACGTCGTCGCGCAGCGATTCGCCGATGTGCACCACGGAGTCGGCGATACGGGTGCGCAGGGCCGACGACGGGTCGTCGACGGACTCCATGACGATGCGCTTGGTGGCGTTCCACGCCGTTTCGGCGGCGCGGGCGACCTCGTCGCGGGCCATGATCTGGTTCTTGACGTTCTCGGCCTTGCCGATCGTCGCCTCGTCGTTCTGAAGGTCGTCGGCGAATTCGAACAGGAAGCGGGTGGCCGACCGGCGCAGCTCATGGTCGGGATTGCGGCGCACCTTGTCGGTGAAGTCCATCAGCTCGCGGTGGATGCGGTCGCCGACGAGATGGTCCACCCAGCGCGGCGACCAACTGGGCGAATCACGCTCCACCACGCGTTCGATGACTTCGCCTGCGTTGAGCGACCATTGGAATGCGCGGTCGGCGAGCAGTTGCAGTAGCGCCTCCTGCCTGCCCTCGTGAAGCAGCGTGGCCAGCACGCGACCGATCGGCGGCCCCCACTGCGGTTCGGCGATCCGCTTGACGATCATCCGGTCGATCACCGCCTGGACGTCCTCGTCGCGCAGCATCTCGACCAGCACCCGCAGCACCGTGGCCGCCTCGGCGGCCACCCGCTGGGCGTGTTGGGGCTCCGACAGCCACTTGCCCAACCGCCCCGCCACCTCGGCGTCGCGCAGCTTGGTCTCGACGACCTCGGGCGACATGAAGTTCTCCCGCACGAAGGCGCCCAGGCCCTCGCCGAGCTGGTCCTTCTTGCGCTTGATGATGGCCGTGTGTGGGATCGGAATGCGCAGCGGATGCTTGAACAGGGCCGTGACGGCGAACCAGTCGGCGAGCGCGCCGACCATGCCCGCCTCTGAGGCGGCCGCGACGTAGCCGGCCCAGGCACCCGCGCCGTGGGCCTCGGCCCAGCGGCAGAACAGGAACAGGATGGTGGCGCCGACCAGGAAGCTCAGCGCAACCAGCTTCATCCGCCGCAGACCACGCCTGCGTTCGGCGTCGGCGGCACTGTCGGCGCCCGCCAGCGACTCGGCAAAGCTGGGCCTGGCTCCCGCCTGGGGTCTGTGTGCCACCCCCCCATCATCCACACGTTGGAGTGTCACCCGTGCCCACAGGCGTCAGCGGCGTCATTCGCCGTAGTATCGAGTAGATCTACGGAACGGACTTGCGCGATAGTGGCTCAGCAGACTCCGCCGGGGGCGGTCAAAACCGATGGACGTAAGCGGCGCTGGCACCAACACAAGGTGGAGCGCCGCAATGAGCTGGTAGACGGCACCCTGGTGGCGATTCGGCGGCGCGGCAGCGATGTCAGCATGGACGAGATCGCCGCCGAGATCGGCGTGTCGAAGACCGTCCTCTACCGCTATTTCGTCGACAAGAACGACCTCACCACCGCGGTGATGATGCGGTTCGCGCAGACCACGCTGATCCCGAACATGGCCGCCGCTCTGTCGTCGAACCTGCAGGGCTTCGACCTGACCCGCGAGATCATCAAGGTCTACGTCGAGACGGTCGCCGCCGAGCCCGAGCCGTATCGGTTCGTGATGGCCAACAACTCGGCGAGCAAGAACAAGGTCATCGCCAACAGCGAGGAGATCATCGCGCGCATGCTGGCGGTGATGCTGCGCAGGCGGATGGTGGAGGCCGGTATGGACACCGGCGGCGTCGAGCCGTGGGCGTATCACACGGTCGGCGGCGTGCAGCTGGCCACGCACTCGTGGATGTCGCACCCGAGGATGAGCTCCGATGAGCTGATCGACTACCTGACGATGCTGTCGTGGAATGCGCTGTGCGGCATCGTCGAGGTGGGCGGTTCGCTGGAGAAGTTCCGCGAGATGTCGCACCCGTCGCCGATCCTGCCGCCACAGTTGCTCAAGCAATGAGCTTCGCAGAGGAGCTGCGCTTCCGCAGCGGCGACAAGGTCGCCGACATCGACACACGGGCCACGCCGGGCTTCGACGGCAAGAAGCAAGACGCCGCGCCGGTTCAGGCCGAGCGCAGTGCGCACCTCGCCGAACTGCAGGAGATGTTGTACGCCAACCACAAAGCCGTCGACGACAAGCGGTCGGTGCTGCTGGTGCTGCAGGGCATGGACGCGGCGGGTAAGGGCGGCATCGTCAAACACGTTGTGGGCGCGGTCAATCCGATGGGCGTGCGCTATACCGCCTTCGGCAAGCCCACCGAGGAGGAGCTGGCCCACCACTACCTGTGGCGGATCCGTAAGGCGCTGCCGCCAGCGGGTCACATCGGGGTCTTCGACCGCTCGCACTACGAGGACGTGCTGATCGTGCGGGTGCACAACCTGGTTCCGCCCGAGGTGTGGGGTGCGCGCTACGACGAGATCAACGCGTTCGAACGGGAATTGGTCGACGGCGGCACCACGGTGATCAAGGTGGCGATGTTCATCTCGCCGGACGAGCAGAAGGAGCAGCTGCTCGAGCGCCTCGACGACCCGAGGAAGCACTGGAAGTACAACCCGGGCGACGTCGACGAGCGGCTGCTCTGGCCGAAGTACCAGGAGGCCTATCAGGCGGTGCTGGACCGCACGTCCACCGACTATGCGCCCTGGTATGTGCTGCCGTCCGACCGCAGGTGGTACAGCAGGCTCGCGGTCACCGAACTGCTGATCGACGCGCTGGAGGCCATGCAGTTGTCTTGGCCGCCAGCCGATTTCGATGTCGCCGCCGAACGCAAGCGGCTCGAAGAGTCCTGCCCGCTGCCGCCGCGAGACCGCCGTTGACTCGCGCGAGACTGCGGTTCATGACGGATTTCGCCTGATTTTCATCAGAAAGCGCAGTTCGGGAACCATATCTGCCGCTACTGCAGGCTGACGCGGCACGACCTGCGAACGCGGTACGTCAAAGTCCACCAAAACGTCTACGCGCCGACGGACCTGGAACTGACCGCTCTCGACCGTGCCGTCGCGGCTTGGCTGTGGTCGAGGGGTAATGCGGTACTCGTAGGTCCCTCTGCCGCGACCGTCCTCGGGACCCGCTGGCTGCCGAGCGATGCACCTGCTGAGTTGGGTCGCATGCGACATCATGCGCCTGCTGCAATCGTCATCCGCGCCGACGCGATCGCCGAAGACGAGCAGCGGGTTTCGCAGGGCATGAAGTGCACGACACCGGCGAGGACGGCCTACGACATGGGCCGTCGCCTCAGAGGGGAGACCGCGGTCATCCGTATCGATGCTCTGATGAATGCGACGGGCTTGTCCGCGGACGAAGAGGTCGACGCTCGCCCTGGTCGACGGCCGCGCCGAATCCCCGCAGAGGTGCGCAATGTACGACGGCGAACAACACTTCACGAAACCGATGACTACGCCAAAGACATTGCACGGCTCGAGTTCCTGGCCAATGCGGGTTGGCACATCGTGCGGGTCAGCGCGCGGCAGTTGCGGTTGGAGCGGGCACACATCCTCGACCGCGTCCGCACGGCGCTCGCGCGGAGAGGAGCCTTCGCTACTTGACGAGGGTGAACTGCCCGACGTTGGTGATGCCGCGACGGAAGAAGTCCGCGCATCCCGTCAGGTACTTCATGTAGCGGTCGTAGACCTCTTCCGAGGTCAGCGCGATCGCGTCGGCCTTCTTGGCCTCGAGGTTGGCCGCCCAGATGTCGAGCGTCTTGGCGTAGTGCGGCTGCAGCAGATGCGTGCGCTCGAGCGTGAAGCCCGAATTCGCCGCCAGCTCTTCGATGTCCTCGACCGCAGGCAACTGCCCGCCCGGGAAGATCTCGGTGCCGATGAAGCGCATGAACTTCAGGTCGGAGATCGTGAGCTTGATTCCGTTGTCGCGGAAGAACTTCTGCGTGTGCGCGAGGATGGTGTGCAGCAGCATCCGACCGTCCGACGGCAGGACCTTGTATGCGCGCTCGAAGAACACCGGATACCGGTCCGCCTTGAACGCCTCGAACGCACCGATCGACACGATCCGGTCGACGGGCTCGTCGAACTCCTCCCAGCCCTGCAGCCTCACCTCGGCGGAGCGCTCGGTCGGGATCGACGCCATCAGCGCCTTGCTGTACTCATACTGGTTACGGCTCAAAGTGATACCGATGACGTTGACGTCGTACACCTCGACCGCGCGCCGCAGTGCTCCGCCCCATCCGCAGCCGACGTCGAGCAGCGTCATACCGGGCTCGAGGTTGAGCTTGCCCAGCGCCAGGTCGAATTTGGCGATCTGCGCCTCGTCCAACGACATGTCGTCGCGTTCGAAATACGAACACGTGTAGCCCATCGTCGGGCCGAGGAACAAAGCGAAGAAGTCGTTGGACAGGTCGTATATCGACTGGGATTCCTCGTAGTAGGGCTCGAGACCTGCCACCGTGTCCGCCATGTAGGAATTACTCCGCTCTATTTTCGGCTGACCAGACGGGGCGATGGTGGTTCAGCGCACGTAACACTTCGTCGCAGACCGGCCCCCGACTGAACCGGTTGATCAGTTTCCGTAGTTAACCTAGCCAACATGATAGGCGAACCCAAGTCCGCAGCTCAGTAGGAGTAAAAGCCTTTGCCGGACTTTTTTCCGAGCTGACCCGCCTCGACCATGCGCAGCAGCAGCGGCGGCGGCGCATAGCTCGGGTCCTTGTACTCGTCGTACATCGAGTCCGCGATGAGCTTCATCGTGTCCAGCCCGATGAGGTCCGACAGCCGCAGCGGGCCCATCGGATGCGACAGCCCCGCCACCACCGCGGTGTCGATGTCCTCGACGGTGGCCACGCCCGCCTCGGCCATCCGGATGGCTGCGAGCAGATACGGCACCAGCAGCGCGTTGACGATGAAGCCGGACCGGTCGCCGCAACGCACCACCTTCTTGCCCAGCACGCCGCTCGCGAACTCCTCGGTGCGCGCGACGGCATCGTCGGAAGTGACCAGCGTGCTGATCAACTCGACCAGCGGCAGCACCGGCACCGGGTTGAAGAAGTGCAGGCCGAGCACCCGGCTCGGATTCTTCGTTGCCGCAGCGATTTTCATAATCGGGATGCTGGAGGTGTTAGACGCGAGCACCGCATCGGGATCGGTGATCAGCTCGTCGAGCTGGGCGAAGATCTTGCCCTTGACGGCCTCGTCCTCCACCACGGCCTCGATCACCAGCTGACGGTCGGCCAGGTCGGCGAGGTTGGTGGTGAACGTCAGCCTGCCCAGCGCGGCATCGCGGTCGCTCTCGCTGAGCTTGCCCTTGCTCGCGGCCCGTTCCAGTGAGCTTGTGACGCGCTTGCGGCCCGCCTCGGCGAGCTCCTCGGTCGGCTCGAAGACGATCACGTCGGCGCCCGCCTTCGCGCTGACCTCGGCGATGCCCGAGCCCATCTGGCCGCCGCCGACCACGCCTACCCGTTCAATGCTCACTACTTCTCCTCGTCCATGCGTCAGGCCCCGCCCAGGGTTTCGGGGCGGGGCCTGCGCTGTCAAGCCGAATGCTTGTGGCGTCGGCTCAAACTCAGTGGAACTGGCCCTCTTCGGTCGAACCGGCCAGCGCCGTGGTCGACGACGTCGGATCCACGGTCGTGGCGATCCGGTCGAAGTAGCCGGCGCCGACCTCGCGCTGATGCTTGGTCGCGGTGTAGCCGCGCTCCTCGGCGTCGAACTCCCGCTCCTGCAACTCGACGTATGCGCTCATCTGGTTGCGGGCGTAGCCGTAGGCCAGATCGAACATCGAGTAGTTCAGGGCGTGGAAGCCGGCCAGCGTGATGAACTGGAACTTGAAGCCCATCGCGCCGAGCTCCTTCTGGAACTTCGCGATCGTCGAGTCGTCCAGGTGCTTCTTCCAGTTGAACGACGGCGAGCAGTTGTAGGCAAGCATCTGGTCGGGGAACTCGCTCTTGACGCCCTCGGCGAACTTCGCCGCCAGCTCGAGATCCGGCGTGCCGGTCTCCATCCAGATCAGGTCGGAGTACGGCGCGTACGCCTTGGCGCGCGCGATGCACGGCTCGAGGCCGTTCTTCACTCGGTAGAAGCCCTCGGCGGTGCGCTCGCCGGTGATGAACGGCTGGTCGCGCTCGTCGACATCGGAGGTGATCAGCGTCGCGGCCTCGGCATCGGTGCGCGCGATGACGACGGTGGGCACGTCAGCGACGTCAGCAGCCAGACGCGCCGAGGTCAGGGTGCGGATGTGCTGCTGGGTCGGGATGAGCACCTTGCCACCGAGGTGGCCGCACTTCTTCTCCGACGCCAGCTGGTCCTCCCAGTGCGAACCGGCCACACCGGCGGCGATCATCGCCTTCTGCAGCTCGTAGACGTTCAGCGCGCCGCCGAAGCCGGCCTCACCGTCGGCGACGATCGGGGCGAGCCAGTTCTCCACCGAGGTGTCGCCCTCGACCTTGGCGATCTGGTCGGCGCGCAGCAGCGCGTTGTTGATGCGACGCACGACCTGCGGAACCGAGTTGGCCGGGTACAGGCTCTGGTCGGGGTAGGTGTGGCCGGACAAGTTCGCGTCACCGGCGACCTGCCAACCCGAGAGGTAGATGGCCTTGAGGCCGGCGCGCACCTGCTGGACGGCCATGTTGCCGGTCAGTGCACCGAGCGCGTTGACGAACTCCATGTCGTGCAGCTGGTTCCAGAGCACCTCGGCGCCGCGGCGGGCCAGCGTGGCCTCCTCGACGACGGAGCCCTGCAGCGCCACCACGTCGGCGGGGGTGTAGGTGCGTTCGACTCCCTTCCACCGCGGGTTGGTGTCCCAGTCCTTCTGGATTTCTTCGGGCGACTTCGGTGCTCCAACGGTCGACATGGGGCTGCTCCTTTGAATTCTTGTTAATCGCGCAGCACATCCGCTGCTGTGCTATGACGAGGATGCATCAAGACGTATCCGCAGGTCCACCCGTTTCGGCTGCCAATTTTCGCTAAGCAGTACGCTTGTCTTGCGAATTTTGCGAAGAAGTCAGAGTGCTTAAACGGTTCAGTTGTTACCGCTCAGTAGCGAATTATTGCAGGTCAGTACGCTCGTACTGCTAAGGCAACAAGATCAAAGCGCGAAGATGGATGCGACGGCTTTTGTCTCGTCGCCGACCGCGTATGTGAGCGTTGTAACAGTGCGGTCCGTCAGTTCTTCGCCGAATCGGTCGGTCGAACCCGGCGGATGCACGTGCGCGATGATCTCCAGCTTGTCGCCGAGCGCGACGGGCGCGTCGTGCTCGATGGTCACCCGCAACGGGTCGACGAACATCTCCGGACGGGACAGCAGGTAGTCCTCGATCACCGTCCAGTACACGGAGTTGTTCATGTGGTCGAAGAGGTCGATGTCGGTTACGCGGACCGGATACTCGCGGATCTGGGTGGCGTCCTCGCGGGCGCCGGGCTTGAGATACGGCTTCCACCGCAGCCTGCCCTCGCTCGTGGTGCGCTGGAGTCCCTCGATGAAGTCGTCGGAGATGCGCGCCGGGCCCTGCGTCTCGCGGTTGATGTTGATCCAGAACGCCTCGGACTCCATCAGCCCGCCCTTGCGGCCGTCGATGCGCACCCGCATCTCACACCACCGGTTCGAGGTGCCCGAGCACCAGCGGCGCAACCGCAGCATGTCTTGGAACTCGATGGGTTTGATCAGGTCGATCATGGTGCGCCGGACGATCCACAGCGGGTGGGTCTCCTCGAAGCCCAGCTCACGCAGATGGTCCTGGCCGATGTCCTGGATGTGCCTGCAGGCCGAGTCGAAGCGCAGCCTGCCTTCGCGGTCGATGTCGGCTACCCGCAGCGGCCACTCCTTGTCGAAGACATCGGGGTGCGGGTCGGGCACCGGCATCAGAACCTTCGCCAAACCGCTGGCGGCGCCCTCCTTGGTACTCACGGTTGCAGATACTGCCACAGCTTGCGCGAATGCCAAGACTGCGAAGGCACGATTTACATCGTCGTTATGCTGTCTGACGTGGCCAAAACCTACGTCGGCTCACGGGTGAGGCAGCTGCGCAGCGAGCGCGGTTTCAGCCAGGCTGCGCTGGCTCAGATGCTCGACATCTCGCCGAGCTACCTGAACCAGATCGAGCACGACGTCCGGCCGCTGACGGTCGCGGTGCTGTTGCGGATCACCGAGGTGTTCGGCGTCGACGCGACCTTCTTCGCCTCCCAGGACGACACCCGGCTCGTCGCCGAACTGCGCGAGGTGACGATGGACCGCGACCTCGGCATCGACGTCGACCCGGCGGAGATCGCCGAAGTCGTGCACGCGCATCCCAGCCTCGCCCGGGCGATGGTCAACCTGCACCGGCGCTACCAGCTCGCGACCACCCAGCTGGCCGCTGCGACCGAGGACCGGTTCTCCGACGGCAGCGGCAGCGGATCGATCACGATGCCGCACGAGGAAGTGCGCGACTACTTCTATCAGCGGCAGAACTATCTGCACGAACTCGACAGTGCCGCCGAGGACCTCACGATCGACCTGCGCATGCACCGCGGCGACTTGGCTCGCGATCTCGCCGACCGGCTCAAGGCCGTGCACGGCGTGCACATCGTGGCCCGCAGCGACCTCGGTGACACGGTGCTGCACCGCTACGACCCCGCGACGCGCAGGCTCGAGATGGCCCGCCACCTCTCCTCGGGCCAGCAGGTGTTCAAGATGGCGGCCGAGTTGGCCTACCTCGAGTTCGGCGGGCTCATCGACAAGCTCGTCGAGGAGGGCAAGTTCACCAGCGAGGAGTCGACGAGGCTGGCCCGGCTCGGGCTCGCCAACTACTTCGCCGCCGCGACGGTGCTGCCCTACGGCCAGTTCCACGAGGTGGCCGAGAAATTCCGCTACGACGTCGAACGGCTTTCGGCGTTCTACTCGGTCAGCTACGAGACGATCGCGCACCGGCTGTCGACGTTGCAGCGGCCCTCGATGCGCGGCGTCCCGTTCTCCTTCGTCCGCGTCGACCGGGCAGGCAACATGTCAAAGCGCCAGTCCGCCACGGGTTTTCACTTCTCCTCCAGCGGCGGCACCTGTCCACTGTGGAACGTCTACGAGACGTTCGCGAATCCGGGCAAGATCCTGGTGCAGATCGCGCAGATGCCCGACGGCCGCAGCTATCTGTGGGTGGCGCGCACCGTCGAGCGCCGCGCCTCGCGATATGGTCAGCCAGGCAAGACTTTCGCCATCGGGCTGGGCTGCGAACTTCGGCACGCGCACCGGCTCGTCTACTCGGAGGGACTCGACTTGTCGGGCGACATCGCCACACCGATCGGCGCAGGTTGCCGGGTATGCGAACGCGACAACTGCCCGCAGCGCGCGTTCCCCGCACTCGGCCGCGCACTGGACATCGACGAGCACCGCAGCACGGTGTCGCCCTACCTGGTACGGCAGTCATGAGCGACCATCTGCCCGCACGTCTGCCCAGTGAAGGCACCCTGCGCGACCTCGGGCCGCTGACGTGGGTGTTCTGCAAGTTGGCCGCGCGGCGCCAGCGGATTCCGAGGGTGCGGCTGTTCACGACCCTCGGCCTTCACAGCCCGCTGTTGTGGACCTGGTTACCGCACTCGGGCTATCTGCTCTTCGTGGGCAAGCTGTCTCGCAAAGACGCCGAGGTGGTCATCCTGCGCGTGGCGCATCTTCGCAACAACGAGTACGAGCTGCAACAGCACCGCAGGCTGGCACGCACTCGCGGGCTCGGGCCCGAGATCCAGGCCAAGATCTTCGAAGGTCCCGACGCCGACGGGCTGACCGACCGCCAGCGCGCGCTGATCACGGCCACCGACGAGTTCGTCGTCACCCGCGGTGTGTCGCCGGAGACGTGGGCGACGCTGGCCAGCCACTTGAACAGGGCCCAGCTGATCGAATTCTGTTTCCTCGCAGCGCAATACGACGGCCTGGCGGCCACCATCACCACGCTGAACATCCCGCTGGACTACCCGGACTAGCGCTCAAATGTGAATCTGGCGACGGATTTCAGCGCATTTGCGTCGTCAGGTTCACAATCGGCGCGCTACAGGTAGGTCACGCCGAGCACCACCAGCGACAGCAGCACCGGCGATATCGGCAGCGCGCACAGGAACGCCGCCCGCACTTCCTTCTTCTGCTGGTACGCGCGCCAGCCCAACAGGCCCGCGACGGCGCCGAGGACGAACGACACCGCCGCCACCACAAGCACCCAACTGCTGACCGTGCGCGTCGCGATCGCCGCGGAGATGCCCGCCAGCCACAGCATGTGGCCGATGATCAACCCGCCGATGCCTGCGACCCAGATCGCTCTGGCTGTGTTGGCTGGCTGCACCACGCTCAGAAGTTGATCATGTGGCCGACGAGCCCGTGGAAGCACTCCTGCAGCGCCTCGGACATCGTCGGGTGGGTGTGCACGTTGCGGGCCAACTCGGTGGCGGTCAAGTCCCACTTCTGGGCCAGCGTCAGCTCGGGCAGCAGCTCGGACACGTCGTGGCCGATGAGGTGGCCGCCGATCAGCTCCCCGTAGCGCCCGTCGGCGATGAGCTTGACGAAGCCGCTGGGGTCACCCATCCCGTGCGCCTTGGCGTTCGCGGTGAACGGGAACTTCGCGACCTTGACGTCGTAACCCTCTTCGCGCGCCTGCTCCTCGGTGAGTCCGAAGCTGGCCACCTGCGGCTGGCAGAACGTGGCACGCGGCATCATCCGGTAGTCGCCGAGCGGCAAAGTGTCTGCCCCGCCGATGGTTTCGGCCGCGACGACGCCCTGCGCCTCGGCCACGTGCGCGAGCTGCAGCAGCCCCGTGACGTCACCGATGGCGTAGATGTGCGGCACGTTGGTGCGCATGTAGTCGTCGATGCCGATGGCCTTGCGCTCGGTGATCTGCACTCCGGCCTTGTCGAGGCCGTAGCCCTCGATGTTGGGCGCGAAACCGATGGCCTGCAACACCTTCTCGGTCTTGAGCTCCTCGGACTTGCCGTCCTTGCTGACCGAAACTCGGACGCCGTTGGCTCCATCATCGGAGATGCCTTCGACCTTGGTGCCGGTGAGGATCTTGACGCCGAGCTTCTTGAACTGCTTCTCGATCTCCTTACTCACCTCGGCGTCCTCGTTGGGCAGGGCCCGCGGCAGGAACTCGACGATGGTGACGTCGACGCCGTAGTTCTTCAGCACGTAGCCGAACTCCATACCGATCGCGCCTGCGCCTGCGATGACGATCGAGGACGGCAGTTCCCGCGACAGGATCAGCTTCTCGTAGGTGACGACGTTGTCCGACAGCGACGTGCCGGGCACCAGTCGGGTGCTGCTGCCGGTGGCGATGATGATGTTGTCGAACGTAACGGTCTCGCTGCCGCCCTCGTTGAGGTCGACCTCGAGCGTGTGGTCGTCTTTGAACTTGCCGTAGCCGTGGATCTCGGTGATCTTGTTCTTCTTCATCAGGAAGTGCACGCCGGCGACGCGCCCCTCGGCGACCTTGCGGCTGCGGTCGAACGCGACACCGTAGTCGAACGTCGCCTCTCCGCTGATGCCGAACTGCTTGGCTTCCTTGGTGAAGATGTGCGCGAGTTCCGCGTTGCGCAGCAGCGCCTTCGACGGGATGCAGCCGACGTTGAGGCACACCCCGCCCCAGTACTTCGGTTCGACGACTGCGGTATTCAGCCCGAGTTGGGCGGCGCGGATCGCTGCGACATATCCGCCTGGGCCTGCTCCGAGAACAACGACGTCATAGTGGCTCACCCCGCCAACCCTAGTAGGGGATGACTCCGATCAGGCAGCGGCTTGCATGATCGCAGAAGTAGACGCCGTAGAGCACCGCAGCCGCGGCCGTCGACGCGAACGGCGCCGACATCAACGCGATGCTCAGCGCGGACATCATCGGCTTGTTCGGCACCATCGCCGCGATCAGTGCCGCCACCACGCACATGACCAGGTAGACCAGCACGGCGAAGACCGCGGGCGTCTTGTGGATCGAGTGGAACCACCAGTAGAAGAGGCCAAGCCCGACCGCGGCTGCGAGGACCCACGAGGTCAGCGTGACGAGCACGAACGTCCAGCGCTTGAGGTGACTGCTCTCCTTCGCGACGGGTTTGTCGGCCGCCTCGGGCGGGGTCTCCCCCGGCGCCTCGTCGGCGAGCGCGGGCATCGCCCCGGTGAATGTCGGCGTGAACGGCGCCGTCGGCTCCAGCGGCTGCTCGGCTTCGGCGCTGCCGTTGGCCGATTCCTGCGCGACGCGGGGCGGATGCCACCCGAGCGGCGCCCGATGGCGGTGCGTCCCGCGGTAGGTCTGCTGCTCAGGCACCGTGCACCACCTGGACCGCGGCGAGCGCTCCGAACCACGCGGGAGCGATCGCGAGGACGAACGCGCCGAGGGTCGTCATCCACGCGCGATGGGCGAACAGGATCAGGACCAACCCGAACACGCTGGGCACCCCGACGACGAGGGCGACGACGACATCGGGCCGCACGGTCGCATCGATCAGCTTCGTGGCCGCGATTCCGCCGAGCAGACCCGCCGCGGCGCCGACAAGCATCGCGCTTGCGAGAATCCATGCCCGCGGTAGGGGGATCACGTTTTCGACGATAACGCCACTTCGTGGTCGTGCGGCTTTAGCGACTCGGCGTGGCAGGTAACGGACAGGCATCAACCGCTTCGGCGACGACGTGTGTCCCCGTCGACGGCGGCCGCACCCCCTTTTCGTACTCCGCACCGGTGACCGGCGGGTCGTCGGCCAGCGCGCCGTTCTCGGCGTCGGTGAACGCCCGACCCCGCGACAGGAACCGCATGCCCTCCGGCGCCTCGATGCTGAACCCGCCGCCGCGGCCGGGCACCACGTCGATCACCAGTTGGGTGTGCTTCCACGCCTCGAACTGCGGCCCGGAGATCCAAACCGGCACCCCGTCGTCACCCACGTCGAGAACGGCCAGCAGCACGTCGCGGTCGCCGACGATGAAGTCGCCGAGGGGATAGCACATCGGCGACGACCCGTCGCAG
The DNA here is from genome assembly GCA_033741175.1 of Mycolicibacterium sp. 120270. Classification (GTDB taxonomy): domain Bacteria; phylum Actinomycetota; class Actinomycetes; order Mycobacteriales; family Mycobacteriaceae; genus Mycobacterium. Next base: position 292,768 of record JAWQNE010000004.1, read on the forward strand.
CAGCCGCCCGACTGATGAAACATCAGCGCACCGTGTCTGCCCTGCAGCTTCTCCAGCAGGTCGGCTGCCGCCCGGGTGATCAGCGCCCTCGCAGGCGCTACATCCATCAGAAGAACCCCTGGGCCTTGTTGCTGTAGGACACCAGCAGGTTCTTGGTCTGCTGATAGTGGTCGAGCATCATCTTGTGCGTCTCGCGGCCGATGCCCGACTGCTTGTAGCCGCCGAACGCCGCATGCGCCGGGTACGCGTGGTAGCAGTTCGTCCACACCCGGCCCGCCTTGATGTCGCGGCCCGCCCGGTAGGCGACGTTGCCGTCGCGGCTCCACACTCCGGCGCCCAGCCCGTAGAGCGTGTCGTTGGCGATGCTGATCGCGTCGTCGTAATCGGAGAACGACGTCACCGCGACGACCGGACCGAAGATCTCCTCCTGGAAGATCCGCATCTTGTTGTTGCCCTCGAAGATGGTGGGCTGGACGTAGTAGCCGCCGTTGAGGTCGCCGCCGAGTTGCGCGCGCTCGCCGCCGGTGACGACGCGGGCCCCCTCGTCCTTGCCGATCTCGATGTAGGACAACACTTTTTCCAGCTGGTCGTTGGACGCCTGCGAGCCGATCATCGTCTCGGTGTCGAGCGGATCACCCTGGCGGACAGCCTTGGTGCGGATCGCGGCCAGCTCGAGGAACTCGTCGTAGATGTCGGCCTGGATCAGGCTGCGCGACGGGCAGGTGCACACCTCGCCCTGGTTCAACGCGAACATCGTGAACCCTTCCAGCGCCTTGTCGCAGAAGTCGTCGCCCGCGGCCATCACGTCGGAGAAGAAGATGTTCGGGCTCTTGCCGCCCAGTTCGAGGGTCACCGGGATCAGGTTCTGGCTCGCGTACTGCATGATCAGCCGACCGGTGGTGGTCTCACCCGTGAACGCGATCTTGGCGATCCGGTTGCTCGACGCCAGCGGCTTGCCCGCTTCGAACCCGAACCCGTTGACCACGTTGACCACACCGGCGGGCAGCAGGTCGCCGATCAACGACATCAGATAGAGGATCGAGGCGGGCGTCTGCTCGGCCGGCTTCAGGACCACGGCGTTACCGGCGGCCAGCGCGGGCGCCAGCTTCCAGGTCGCCATCAGGATCGGGAAGTTCCACGGGATGATCTGGCCGACCACGCCGAGCGGTTCGTGGAAGTGATAGGCGACGGTGTCCTCGTCGATCTGGGCGAGCGACCCCTCCTGCGCACGGATCGCACCCGCGAAGTACCGGAAGTGGTCCACTGCCAACGGAATATCGGCGGCCAGCGTCTCGCGGATCGGCTTGCCGTTGTCCCACGCCTCGGCGAGCGCGATCGACTCGAGGTTCTCCTCGATGCGGTCGGCGATCTTGTTCAGGATCTGGGCGCGCTCCGCCGGGGCCGTCTTGCCCCACACCGTCGCCGCACCGTGCGCGGCGTCGAGCGCCTTGTCGATATCGGTCTCGGTGGAGCGCGGGATCTCGCAGAACGCCTGACCCGTGACGGGGGTCGGGTTCTCGAAATACTCGCCGTTGGACGGCGGCACCCACTCGCCGCCGATGAAGTTGCCGTAGCGCGACTCGTAGGCCATCAGCGCGTCGGCGGCACCAGGACGTGCATAAACGGTCATGAGGGACTCCCCTTATTGACGTCGACGGTGTAACACAGCTCACACTACGCCGAGGACGACAATGCTTTGCATGACGGACGACCCGTATCTCTGGCTCGAGGACATCACCGGCGACGATGCGCTGGACTGGGTCCGCAGGCACAACGAGCCGACGCTGGCCGAACTCTGCGGCGAGCGGTTCGAGCAGATGCAGAGCGAGGCCCTCGAGGTGCTCGACACCGATGCCCGCATCCCCTACGTCCGTCGTCGCGGCGACTTGCTCTACAACTTCTGGCGCGACGCCGAAAACCCACGCGGTCTGTGGCGGCGCACGACGCTGGAGCGCTACCGCACCGACACACCCGACTGGGAGGTGGTGATCGACCTCGACGCCCTGGCCGCCGACGAGGACGAGAACTGGGTGTGGGCGGGCGCCAAGGTCATCGAGCCCGACCACACACGCGCGCTGATCACGCTGTCGCGCGGCGGCTCGGACGCCGCGGTGGTGCGCGAATTCGACATGCGGACAAAGGAATTCGTGGTCGACGGCTTCCAGGTACCCGAGGCCAAGACCCAGATCAGCTGGGAAGACGAGAACAGCGTGCTGATCGGCACCGACTGGGGCGAGGACTCGCTGACCGAGTCCGGCTACCCGCGACAGGTCAGGCGCTGGCGCCGTGGCACGCCGCTCGACGAGGCCGAGACGCTGTTCAGCGGCGCCCGCACCGACGTGCTCGTCGCCGCCTCGCGGGATCACACTCCCGGCTTCGAGCGGACCTTCCTCAGCCGCGCCGTCGACTTCTTCAACGACGTGGTCTACGAGCTGCGCGGCGAGGAGTTCATCCGCATCGACGCGCCCACCGACGCCACCGTGTCCGTCCATCGCAACTGGCTGCTGATCAAACTGCGCACCGACTGGTACACCGGATCGGGCGACTATCGGGCCGGATCGCTGATCGCGGCCGACTACGACGAATTCCTCGCCGGCACAGCGGATCTGCAGGTGGTGTTCGAACCCGACGACCACACCAGCCTCGACCACTACGCATGGACGAAGGACAAGCTCGTCATCGTCACGCTCGCCGACGTCGTGAGCCGGGTGTACACGGTGACACCGGGCAGTTGGGACATCGAACCGCTGCCCGGCATCCCCGACAACACCAGCGCTGTCATCGTCGACACCGACGATCGCGGCGACGAGATTTTCCTCGATGTCAGCGGTTTCACCACACCCTCGCGGCTACTGCACGGGCCCGCCAAAGGCCCGCTCGAGGTGATCAAGTCCGCACCGTCGTTCTTCGACGCCGAAAACCTGGAAGTCACCCAGCATTTCGCCACTTCGAAGGATGGCACCGCGATTCCCTATTTCGTTGTGGGCCCACGCAACAGGACCGGTCCCGGTCCGACACTGCTGGGTGGCTACGGCGGATTCGAGGTGTCACGAACACCGGGCTATGACGGCGTGCTGGGCCGGTTGTGGCTGGCACGCGGCGGGACGTACGTGCTGGCCAACATCCGCGGCGGAGGTGAGTACGGTCCGGGCTGGCACACCCAGGCCATGCGGGAGGGCCGTCACCTGGTGGCTGAGGATTTCGCCGCGGTGGCAGAGGATCTGGTGCGGCGCGGCATCACCACCGTCGCGCAGTTGGCCGCCCAGGGCGGCAGCAACGGCGGCCTGCTGATGGGCATCATGCTCACGCAGTACCCGGAACTGTTCGGCGCGCTCGTGTGCAGTGTGCCCCTGCTGGACATGCGCCGGTTCCACCTGCTGCTCGCGGGCGCATCCTGGGTGGCGGAGTACGGCGATCCCGATGACCCCGAGGACTGGGAGTTCATCTCGAAGTACTCGCCGTACCAGAACATCTCGGCCGACCGGCGCTATCCGCCGCTGCTGATGACCACGTCGACCAGGGATGACCGCGTCCATCCCGGCCACGCGCGCAAGATGACCGCGGCGCTGGAGGCCGCGGGCCACCAGGTGCTCTACTACGAGAACATCGAGGGCGGCCACGCCGGAGCGGCCGACAACAAGCAGACGGCATTCCGGTCGGCACTGATCTTCGAGTTCCTGCACCGGACGCTGCGGAATTGACGCGCCGAGCATCCTGTCCGCCGGGGTAGGGTTGGAGCAACGAATGTCAGCAAAGCCCTGGAGATCCCGATGAGAGTCGAGCCCGACGTCCTCAAGGACGGCGCAGGCGTTTCACGCAATGCAGGACAGATCGTGAACGACGGTGCAGATGCGTTGGCGCAGGCGGTGATCCCGGCCGGGATCTTCGGTGACTTCGAGGCCGCCCACAGCTTCCACGGCCGGCTCTCCGCCGGGCACCGGTCGCAGGTACAGGCGATGCGCGGCAACCATCGGACGCTCACCGACGTCGGCGACAAGGCGTACCGGGCCGCCCTGTCGTTCGAGCACACCGAGGCCGACAACAGGGCCCGGATCGACGCCGTTCCGGAGCAGGGCGTCCCTGGCCTGGATGCCTGAGTATCCGCAGCTGGTCCACCTGAGCGTGCCGGAACTCATCGACGCCGCCGGAGGGGATCCCTGGCGCATCGACGAGACGATCCAGGCCGGAGCGCCCGGCGAGATCAGCGAGCTGGCCACGTCGTTCCGCAACGCGAGCGTGTGCATCACCGAGACCGACGAGGAGTTCCACGCCGCCAAGAAGCGGTTCGACGAAGCCTGGGATCGCGACGACCCCGCGCATCCCATCAACGACGCCGCGGAGGTCCAGCGCGCGACGCAGTGGCTGAAGCTCAGCAATGAGCAGATGGCCAAGGTCGCCGCGGACCTGCAGAACATCGCAGCGACGCTGGCCGAGGCGCAACGCAGCGGGCACATCTCCATCGGCAACCTCAACGGCCGCCTCGTGCAGATCGACAACGTCATCGCCGCCGAACTCGCGCAGGCCCAGGCCGACGGTGTGCAGCTCGACTGGTCGGCGCTGAAGGCCGCCGCCATCGACGCGACCACAGGTTCCCTGGTGGAGATGACCGCCGTCCGCGACGCCTACGCCGCGAAGTTGGGCGAGGCCGAGATCGACATGGCCGCCGATGGTTATGACACCGACGCGATCAAAGGCGGTGAGGGCGAAGGCGAACCGTCGGCGCAGGACGAGGCGGACAATGGTGCACAGGAGTACGACAGGACCCAGCGCGCCGCCGACGAGGCGCTGGTGAACAGCGGCGGGCCGATGACCCCCGAAATGCAGGCCGCCGCTGGGCGTTTGCGCGACTTCGGGATCGTCAACGATCCCAACGCCAATCCGTACGCCAAGCAGTACGCGGGTGAGCGGCTCAGCGACTACAACATGTCCCGCTTCGTCGGACCGCTCCCGGTCGATCCGGTCCTCGGCACCGACGCCCGTCACCAGGCGCAGGTTCGTCTCGAGTACCAACAGAAGCTCGAGGCAGGCTTGTTCGGAACGCCGATGTCACCGGATCTGGCGACGGCGTATCTGGACAGCTGCGACACGCAGGCCAGGGCGATGATTCTGAATCGCGCCGAACAGCAGCTCCGGAGCATGGGGTTCTCCGATGAAGGAATCAAGAAGCTCATGCAGGGCACCGGTTCTCTGGTCAACAGCGTCGGCACCGGGGTCGGGCAATACGGAGACTCCGTGGAGACAGGCAGACACGCGCTCAATGGACTGTCGAAACCAGACGCCGATCTGCTGTCGAAGTGGGGCGGGCGAGTCGGCTGGGCGGGCAACGCGGTGGTGCTCGCTGTCGCCGCCGACAACTGGCTCGACGGCGGAGACACCCGCAACGAGGAGCTCGGCGAGGCCATCGGCGGTGTCGGCGGCGGCTGGCTGGGAGGGATGGGCGCAGGCGCGGCCGTCGGTTCCTTCGCCGGGCCGTTCACCGCTGCGGCCGCTGCGGTGATCGGCGGACTGCTCGGCGGATTCGCCGGGGCCGACATCGGCGGTGGCATCGGCGGGCTATTCGACCCGAAAGTGCCCGTCGGCGGCAGAAGCTGGTAGGCCTACATCAATGGATCACGCGACGTTCATCAAAATGTTAGGCGCAGCGGGCCTCGTCTCGATTGTGCTCGGCGGTCTCGGCGCAATGCTCCCGTGGAAGTCGCGTCGTATGTCGACCGCGTCCATCCAGCGGAGGGTGTACTGGACCGGCACCGCCGCAAGCACCCTGTTGTTGTTCATCTCTCAATGGCCGGACTGGCGGTCGGGAATGATCATCGCGTTCGCGGTCGCGTTCGTCATGGTCGGTTCGGCATGGCGGTTCACGTCGCATCTGAAGATCGGCGAAAAGATCTATGCGGCGACCAGATACCACCGGCGGCCCGACCGGCCGCCTGCGCTGGCGCGCAACGGTGACTGAGAACCACAAGACATTGCACTGCTTCCCGATATCGACGAGCCTGGGTAGATGCACGTAGTCATCGCCGGCGGACACGGCAAGATCGCGCTGATCCTCGAGCGCCTGCTGTCGGCGCGGGGCGACACCGTCGCCGGACTCATCCGCAACCCCGACCAGGTCGGCGATCTAGAGGCCGCAGGCGCGCAGGCAATCGTCGTCGACCTGGAGAAGGCCTCGGTCGACGAGGTGGCCGAGCATCTGCGCGGAGCCGACGCGGTCGTCTTCGCCGCAGGAGCAGGTCCCGGTAGCGGCGCCGCGCGCAAGGACACCGTCGACCGCGACGCCGCGATCCTGCTGGCCGACGCTGCCGAAGCCGCAGGGGTGCAGCGGTACGTGATGGTCTCGGCGATGGCCGCCGACCCGCAGGCCACCGCCGACGACGAGGTGTTTCAGGTGTACCTGCGCGCGAAAGGTGTGGCCGACGAAGCGATCCGGAGCCGCGCGGCACTGAAGTGGACCATCGTGCGGCCGGGCGCGTTGACCAACGACGCGGGCACCGGCGGCGTGCGGATCGCCGAGTCGACCGGTCGCGGCAGCATCCCCCGCGAGGACGTCGCCGCGGTCCTCGTCGCCGTGCTCGACGAACCGCGCACCGCGGGGCAGAGCTTCGACCTGATCTCGGGTGACACTCCGATCGCCGAAGCCGTCTCCGCGCTCGCGCGGTGACGCGATACTGCAGGCATGCCCGCGTTCGAAACCCTGCTGTACACGACGGAGCCGCCGGTCGCGACCATCACCTTGAACCGGCCGGACGAGCTGAACAGCATCGTCCCGCCGATGCCGGATGAGGTGGAGACGGCCGTCGTCCTCGCCGACCGCGACCCCGCGGTCAAGGTGATCGTGTTGCGCGGTGCGGGCCGGGCGTTCTGCGCCGGTTACAACTTCGGCGGCGGCTTCCACCAATGGGACGACCTGATGAACACCGACGGACGCTGGGACCCCGGTAAGGATTTCGCGGCGATGACGGCCCGCACCATCAGCCCGCACCGGAAGTTCCTGTCGATCTGGCGGGCCTCCAAGCCCGTCATCGCCCAGGTGCACGGATGGTGTGTCGGCGGGGGAAGCGATTACGCGCTGGCCGCCGACATCGTGATCGCCAGCGACGACGCCGTCATCGGCACACCGTATGCCCGGATGTGGGGCACCTATCTGAGCGGAATGTGGCTCTACCGCATGAGTTTCGCGAAGGTGAAGTGGCATTCGCTGACCGGTGCACCGCTGACCGGCCGCGAAGCCGCCGACGTCGAGCTGATCAACGAAGCGGTGCCGTTCGACCGGCTCGAGGCGCGGGTCGCCGAGGTCGCCGCGAACCTCAGCCGGATTCCGTTGTCGCAGTTGCAGGCTCAGAAACTCATCGTCAACCAGGCCTACGAGAACATGGGGCTGTCATCCACGCAGACGCTCGGTGCCGTTCTCGACGGGTTGATGCGCAACACCCCGGATGCGATGGAGTTCGTCGACACTGCCACCGAGAGTGTGCGGGCCGCGATCGAACAGCGCGACGGCCCGTGGGGCGATTACAGCCAGGCTCCGCCCGAGCGGCGACCGGACCCGTCGCACATCATCGAGCCCTAGCGTCTCGCGCACGTAGATCCAGCAGCGCGTCGAGATCGGCGATCGCGCGCAAGGTGTCGTTGAGATGCGTGCAGGTGCTGGTGCCGACGAACTCCGCGCGCACACGGTCACGTACGTCCGACAGCGTCATACCCGTGATCCGGCTCGCGCTGCCGATGGCGCCCGGGCATTCCTGCCACGGCAACACGCGCACGGTCGCGGTCGCTGCGGTGACGGTCCGCATCGGCGCGTCGATGACGCCCTCGACGGTGTACTCGTGCACGATCGTCTCGACGCCGTCGCCGTCGACGTGCGTGTCGCGGAAGTGGGCGTCGAACTCCCCAGCGGGGCTGAGGTCGAGCCTGCGGAACCGCCGCATCCCGTGTGGCCGAAGCGGTTCGACGGTGTGGATGCCGTCGGCGTCGAGCGGCGGTGCCATCGGGCCGTGCACCGACGGAATGGTGCCGTTGCGCCGCGCGTACGGCACCAGCGAGGCGTCCTCCGCGAAACCCGCGCAGATGTCTGCCATGCGGTCGGCGGTGCCATCGGGCAGCTTCTCCTCGATGCCGAGTGTGATCGCCACATGCTGCACCGAGTAGCCGGAAACCAGCGCGGCACCGACCCAGTCGTCGAGCAGAAGATGTAACAGGCTCGCCCGCTCGACCTCGTCGGGAAGCAGCTTGCCGATGGCCGACCGGAAGCCAGGCCCCACCCGCGCGCCGAGCAGTTGCGTCAACCCTGGGTGGGGCGGGTCAGACGAGATGTCCTCGACGACGCGGTCGGCGAGGTGTGCGCGCACCCGGACCTCACCGAGCACGTCCACACCGCCGACGCGGCCGACCGCGTCGCGGGCCCGCAGATCCACTTCCGAATTGCCGGTTCCAGCTTGGTGGGTGTCGATGCTGCTGGTGCGCCGTAGCATGCCTGCCGCCAGCGCGGGCCACGTCTGCACGGGCCGCTGCGGGCCCGCGATGTCCGTGACGAATGGCATGGCGAGACTCTAGACGCTGCGGCGCAACCCGCCGAGGACCGAGACCAGGACGCCGAATATCGCCAGCACGCCACCCGCCGCCAGGGTCAGATTCAGCCAGTGATGCAGGCTCGCCTCGGCGGTGTCGACCATGACGTCGGCGACCGTGCGGACGTCGCCCGTCGTGTTGTTCAGCGCATCGTCGACGTAGCGGCGGGCCACCTCGATTCCGGCCCATCCCGCCGCACCCACCAGTAGCGCCGAAACACCCAGCGCCGCAAGCGCTTTGCCGCGCTGGCGGGCGGTCGCGAGCGTCAGTAGCGCGAAGATCCCGGTGAGCACGCATGCGCCGATGCTGATGATCGGGCCCCACGTGGCCAGCGTCCTCAGCTGGCCCGGCCGCAGCGCGGAGGACTCCGGCACCGTGATCGGCACCGTCAGCGTGTCGGGTACGTCGAGGTTGAGGTTGCCGAGCGTCTGCCGAAGCGAGTCGTCCCTGAGCATCGGCGCGATGTCGACGAACCATCGATTCTCGTCACCTGCGTCGTGCCGAACCGAATCGGTGAACATCCATCGGTGTGCGATGCGATTGGCCTGCGCGAACTGGTCGGGGAATCCGGCGTTGGCGGTGTAGGCGGCGGTCACTCCGCGAACCAGCCCGGTGTTGTTGAGCTCGTATCCGCTGTCGGCAGCCAGTGCGGTGATCTGCGTCGCCAGTTCCGAGGCCATCGCCTCCTGCAGTTGCGGATTCTTGGCGGCCTCGGCGGCCAGGGCGGCGTACCCGTCCTCACTCACCACATTCTGCTGCGCCCAGGTCGCCGGTATCGCGACCGCGAGCAGCACCGTGGTCACGAGCCAGAACAGCAGCGCCGCTAGGAACCGCACGCTGCCCTCCTACGCAGAACTGACCACGCTCGCCAAATCCGTGATCCTACTTCGCAACGCGCTTCGGCCGGATCAGCGCAAGCTTGGTCATCAGCTTGTTCATCCGCGTCAGCGCCTTGTGCGAGTTGTTGTAGTAGTTGCCGCCGGCCCCGATGTTGGTGCGTGGCGCGACGACGGCCTCGGCCCTGCAGTACTTGCGCAGACCCTCCGCTCCGCCGAACCGCGCACCCATGCCCGAGGTCTTCCAGCCGCCCATCGGTGCGGTGGTGCACATCAGGTTGGAGATCACGTCGTTGATGTTGACCGCACCGCAATCCAGCTGCACGGCAACCTCTTTGGCGCGCTCGATGTCCTTGGAGAACACCGACGCCGACAATCCGTACGGGCTGTCGTTGGCGAGCCGGACCGCCTCACCCACCGTCGACACCTTCATGATCGGCAACGTCGGGCCGAAGGTCTCCTCGGTCATGCACGACATCGTGTGGTCGACGTCGACGAGCACCGTCGGCGGATAGAAGCTGCCTCCACCGTCGGGCCGCTTGCCGCCGGTCAGCGCCCTCGCGCCGGCCGCCAGCGCCTCGTTCACGTGCCCTTCGGTGACGGCGACCTGACTCTCGTCGATCATCGAGCCGACGTCGTAGCCCTGGCCCGCACCCACCTTCAGCTTCTCCACGTCGCGCACAACGGCTTCGACGAACTGGTCGTACACCGGCTCGAGGACATACACCCGCTCGACCGACACGCACGTCTGGCCCGCGTTGAACATCGCACCCCAGACAGCTGCGTGCGCGGCCAGTTCGATGTCGGCGTCCTCGAGGACGATCATCGGGTCCTTGCCGCCGAGTTCGAGGCTGACCGGGGTGAGCGTACGGGCCGCGCGCTCCATCACCTTGGCCCCGGTCGCACACGATCCGGTGAACTGGATGAAGTCGGAGTTGTCGATGACGGCCTCGGACACCTCGCGGGCGCCCTGCGCGAGCGCGAGCACCTCGGGGGCGCCGGAGTCCTGCCAGCCACGCAGCAGCACCTCGGCGGTCAGCGGGGTCCGCTCGGACGGCTTGAGCAGCACCGAGCAGCCCGCCGCCAGCGCACCGATCGCATCCATCAGGGCATTGGCGACGGGATAGTTCCACGGCGCGATGATCCCGACGACCGGGCGGGGCCGGTAATGGACCTCGACCTTCTTGATGGCCAAAAACGGCAGCGACGCGGGCCTGGTCTCCGGCGCGAGGGCCTTCTCCATCGTCTTGATGTAGTACGACAGGATCATGATGAGCAGCGGCACCTCTTGCGAGGCGTCGACCGCGGACTTGCCGGTCTCCTTGATCAGCAGGGTCTCGATCTCGTCGCGGTGCTCGCCGAGCCAAACCGCATAGCGCGCAAGCACTTTGGCGCGGCCCTTGGCGCCGCGGGCCTCCCACTGCTTCTGCGCGGCGCGCAATCCCGCTGCGATGCGCGGTATGTCGGCGGGATCGGTCCAGCGCACCTGCCCGGCGACGTCGCCGGTCGCCGGGTTGCGGATCGTGGTCGCAGACGAGGACGAGTCAACTTCTGGCGTCGCAGTCATGATCCCAGCTTAACGACCGGTGTGATCTGCGTCGCATCGGGGTTGACGCGTGTCAAGTTTTGCGGCGATCGCGGCGACGCCCACCACCGCGCTACCCAGCAGCACCGCGCCGACGGTATCGGTGAAGTAGTGGTAGGTCACGCCCTGGCCGATCATCGCCAGCACGACGAAGCCGGCCGCGGCCAGGACGGCCCACCACACCGCGCCCGCCAGCAGGACCAGCATGCCGACCACGATCACCGCCGTGACGGTATGTCCGCTCGGATACGCGAGCGCGGGCCCACTCAGCCGGCCGAACAACCGCTTGAACAGTTGGGCGAGCGCGATTCCGGCGAGCGGCGACACGACCATCGCCACCGCGAGCCTGCGCCTGCCCGAAAACAGTGCCACCGCAATACCGAAGAGAAGCAGGACGGTCAGCACCCACGGATCGGTGAAGAACAGCAGTTCGCGCGCGGGCGTACGCCGGAACTGGTGAAACCAGTCATCCAACGGCGTGGACCGACGTCCGACCGCCCAGCCGAGCGCGAACATCGCCGCAACCGCGAACACCGGCCACCACATCAGCCCTCGACGGACCGCAGCGGCCGTCACGTCAACGGGCGATTCCACGGACGTAGGCGGCCTGGCCGAGATGCTGCGCGGCGTCGTCGATGATGCTGACCAGTCGCACGCTCGCGGTGACCGGCGGCGTCCAGTGCGTGTCGACGACGCGCTCCAACTCCTCCGCGGTGACCGTCGCGATGTACTCCAGGGTCGTCTTGTGCACGGCGTGGTAGTAGCCGGCGAGAAGGTCGGCGGGCGCCTTGACCTTCGCGACGTCGTCGGGGCTGTGTCCGTAGCCGTGGTCGTTGTCGCCGAGGTCGAGGCCGAACCGGTCGACCCAGCCCTCCCGGGTCCACACCTGCTCGACGCCTGCGATGTCGCACACCTGCAGGTCGTGCTGGCGTGCGCTGTGCCAGATCAGCCACGCGATGCTGTTGGCCTCGGCCGTGGGGCGGAAGAACGACACCTCGTCGGTCAGCCCGTCGGTGAGGTCGTCGACGTGCTCGATCTGCCGGGTGAACGCGTCGCGCAGCAGTTCGCGGACCGCTTGGTCATCGGAGTCAGCCATGCGATGAACGCTACCCCGAACCAGTCATATAACTTGACAATCATATGACTGAGTGGTGATATGAACCCGTGGATGCATTCGCCGTGATCGCCGATCCCAACAGGAGACGCATCCTCGACACCCTGCGCGACGGGGCGGCCGACGTCGGCACCTTGGTCGAGCGTCTGGGGATATCGCAGCCCCTGCTCTCCAAGCACCTCGCCGTCCTGCGAGACGCCGGCGCCGTGGACGTTGCGGTGGACGGCAAGCGGCGCATCTACCGGTTGGCCGAGGACCCGTTGCCTGCGGTGCTGGCCTGGGTGACGCCGTATCACCGCAAGTGGGCGGCGAGCCTCGACCACCTTTCGCGACTCATCGACGAGGAGAACGCATGACTCATCCGCTGGAAGGAACACTGGAAAGTCGCGGCGACACATGGGTTTTGACCCTGGTCCGCGATTTCTCCCACCCACCCGAGAAGGTCTGGCCGTGGCTCACCGACCCCGACCGGCTGCGCCGGTGGTCACCTGTCGTGCCCGACCGCCCATTCGACGCCGAGGGAGCGCGGCAGGTCCGTGAGAACCCGGACGACGAGCCGGTCGCCGGCGACGTCCTGCACATCGATCCGCCGCACGAACTCGTCCACCGCTGGGGCACCGACGTCGTGCGCTGGCGACTGGCGAAGACCGACGCAGGCTGCCGGCTCACGCTCGAGCAGACGATGAGCGAGCGAGGCCACGCCGCGATGACCGCCGCCGGTTGGCAGATCTGCCTCGACGTCCTCGCTGACGTGCTCGGCGGCGCGGACCGCGAACGTGTGGTCGGCGAGGATGCGTCGGCGCACGGATGGGAGGCGTTGCGCGACCGCTACGCCGAGCTGCTGGGCTAGTTACTGCGGCTTACTGCGGCGTCGTGGAAGACGGCCTCGACGTTGTTGCCGTCCGGGTCACGCACGAACGCGCCGTAATACCCGGGGTGATACTCCGGCCACAGCCGCGGTGCGTGCAGCGACTCGGCGCCCAGGCGCAGCGCGGTGTCGTAGAACGCCTGCACCGCATCCTGATCCTTGGCGTGAAAGGCGACGTGCACCTCCCTGTTGGGGCCCTTGGCGTCGCCGGCGCTCAGGTCGGCGATCCAGAAGTCGGGCTTGCCGTCCTTCCCGTACCCGATGGCGATCTGGTAGTCCAGCTGCCGCGTGTAGCCGAGCACCCCGAGGACTTCGTCGTAGAACGCCTTCGATTTCTCCCAGTCTGCACAGTTGATTCCCAGGTGATCGATCACGGCCCCATCCTGGCACGACGCGCTGAGCGCGTCGTACATTCAGTTGATGGCCTATGACTTGATCATTCGCAACGGCACGATCGTCGACGGCCTGGGTGGCGAGCCGTACACCGGCGATGTAGCGATCTCCGACGGCGTGATCGTCGCCGTCGGCGCCGTCGACGGTGATGCCGTGCGCGAGATCGACGCGACCGGGCTTCTCGTCACGCCAGGCTTCGTCGACCTGCACACCCACTACGACGGCCAGGCGATCTGGTCGGACCGGATGACGCCGTCGTCCGCACACGGGGTGACGACCGCGGTGATGGGCAATTGCGGCGTCGGCTTCGCGCCGTGCCGTAAGGAAGACCACGAGGTGCTCGTCGACGTGATGGCCGGAGTCGAGGACATCCCCGGCGTCGTGATGGTCGACGGGCTGCCGTGGACGTGGGAGACGTTCGGAGAGTTCATGAACACCCTCGAGGCGGGTCGTCGCGATATCGATGTCGCCGCGTTTCTGCCGCACTCGCCGCTGCGTGTGTACGTGATGGGTCAGCGCGGCGTCGACCGAGAACCCGCGACCGCCGAAGACCTCGCGCTGATGCGCAAGCTTGCCGCCGAGGCGATAGACGTTGGCGCACTTGGCTTTGCGTCGTCACGGCTGACGATCCACAAGACCGAGAGCGGCCATCCGATCCCCAGCTACGACGCGGGCCACGACGAGATCGAGGCGATCGCGCGCGGTGTCCAGGACGCCGGCGGCGGGCTGATCCAGTTCGTGCCCGACCTGGTCGCCGGTGACTACGAGCCCGCGCTGCAGACGGTGTTCGACGTCGCCGCCGACGTCGGCCTGCCGGTGACGTTCACGTTGGCGATCGGCAACGCAGGCCCGGCGTTCTTCGAGGACGCGATGCGCATGGTGGAGAAGGCCAACGCCAACGGCGGCGACATCACCGCGCAGGTCTTCCCGCGCCCGATCGGGTTGGTGATCGGCCTCGAACTGTCGGGCAACCCGTTCGTGATGTATCCCAGCTACCGCGAGATCGCCGGGCTGCCGCTCGCCGAGCGGGTCGCCGAGATGCGTAAACCCGAAGTGCGGGAACGAATCCTGAATGACAAGCCGGCCTCCGACGGACACCCGCTGATGTTCGCCGTGCAGGCGTTCGACTGGATCTTCCCGCTCGGCGACCCGCCGAACTACGAGCCCGACCGGTCGGACAGCATCGCCGCCCGCGCGAAGGCCCGCGACGTCAGCCCGTTGGAGGAGGCCTACGACCGGCTTCTCGACGACGACGGGCACGCGATGCTGCTCGTCACGCTGGCGAACTTCCGCGATGCGTCGCTGGACACCGTCGCCGAACTGGTGCGTCGCGACGATGTGGTGCTCGGCCTCGGCGACGGCGGTGCACACTACGGAATGATCTGCGACGCAAGCTTTCCCACCTACATGCTCACGCACTGGGTGCGCGAGCGCCCGTCTGGCAGGTTGACGGTCGCAGAGGCGGTCCGCGAGCTGTCCTCGGTGCCCGCGCGGGTGGCGGGGCTGGCCGACCGCGGGCGGATCGCGGTCGGATACAAGGCCGACGTCAACGTCATCGACCACGATGCGCTTCGCCTGCACAAGCCGATCGTGAGCTACGACCTGCCCGCGGGCGGGCGTCGGCTCGACCAGACCGCCGACGGTTACGTCGCGACGATCGTCAGCGGCGAGGTCATCGCCGAGAACGGCGTGCCGACCGACGCGCGGCCCGGCAGGCTGGTGCGCGGCCGCCAGCCCGCACCGACAGCATGACGCGCGTCGCTCCGCTGGCTCCACCGTGGAGCCAGGCCGACGCCGCCGAGATCAACAGCTGGGGGCACCCGGACCGCACGTATGAACCGCTGCTTCTGGTGCGGTGCCTGTGAGCTCGCCGCGCACGCCTTCGGTGTACGCCTTCACGAACGCCTTGATGACGGCGTAGCCCGCCTGGCCGGCCGCGCCGCCGCCTGAGTCACCACGTCCTCGGGCACCCACGCGACACCAGCGCCGCACCCACTCGATCGAAGAAATCCTGCCGGCGGTGGTGCAGGATCCGCGCCGTCACGCGGACATCGAGCCAACCGAGTTCGGGCAACTTGGCATAGCGTTCGACGTCCCAGTCGCGTCGGCGCGCATCCGTCCAATGGTGCTTGCCCTCGAAATCGACGCCAACCTGGTATTCCGGCCAACCGATGTCGATGCACGCGAAAAGGCGGCCGCGCTCGTCGTAGACCCGCACTTGCGTCTGCGGTCGCGGAAACCCGTGCTGTACCAAGAACAATCGGGTCAACGATTCGTACGGCGACTCTGCCCCGCCGTCCACCGAGGACAACGTCTCGCGCAGCTGTCGCAGACCGCGCGCACCAGGATTGCGCCGCGCGACGGCCTCGATGTCCGCCGCCTCGAGCAGCGTCGCATTCATCAAGGCGTCCAGGTGTTGCACGCCTTCTTCCAGCGGCAGCCGTCGACCGAGGTCGAACGCCGTGCGAGCCGGTGTCGTGACCCGCATGCTCTTGGCGCGACAGATGTCTGCGTCGGTCAGGCGATACCGCCGCACCACCATGTCGATCTGCGAATGGGGGTTTGCGCGCACGATCTCGGCGGGGGCGCACGGGTCCAGCCATTGGGTGCCATGCGCGGCGGCAGCCGACACGCCGCAGAGGGTCGCGCCAGTCGACAGCCACGCCGCGCGCGCCTTCACGGCTGCCGTCATGTCGGCGGCTTTGTCGATGTATACGTCGTGGAAGACAGGCCGAAACCGGGTGCGCAGATCATTGCGGGTGAGGTCGCCGCTGCGCAGCGCAGCGCTGCCGCGAAAGGGAACTCCGTCCATTGCGGCATGTTCGGACGTCGATCCGACGCCAATGGCCAAGCTTGGCCCGTCGACTGTATGGCCTGCGGATGAGGATCCATCTGTTGACGTACGTAGCCCATACAGTCGAGGCTCAGATCATGAGCGTGAAGGTGGATTTGGACCGGCTGGCAGACGCGCTGAAGGACTACACGTTTGCCTACCTGGTGACCGTCGGCGACGACTATCGCGCGCACACCGTCGCCGTCCAACCGCTCTTCGCCGACGGGGTGTTCGACGTCGGCAGCCTGGGCGGCAAGTCCAGCAGCAACATCGCCGCACACCCCGACGCCACCCTGGTCTGGCCGCCAAGCGAGCCCGGCGGCTACACGCTGATCGTCGACGGCCGTGCCGACGACTCGCGGATCCAGCCGCTGCGGGCCGTGCTGCACCGGCCCGCCGCGCCCGGCGCCCAGACGAAGCCCGGCTGCAAGGACGACTGCCAACCGCTGGAAACGGGCTGACGACACGAAAAAACCCGGCTCCTTGTGGGAGCCGGGCCTTTTCGTTGAGCTAGGACTAGAAGTCCATGCCGCCCATGCCACCGGTCGGGTCGCCCACGGGTGCGGCCGCCTTCTCCGGCTTGTCAGCGACGACAGCTTCGGTCGTCAGGAACAGCGCCGCGATCGACGCAGCGTTCTGCAGCGCCGAACGGGTCACCTTGACCGGGTCGGCGACGCCCGCGTTGAGCAGGTCCTCGTACTCGCCGGTGGCGGCGTTGAGGCCGACGCCCGCATCGCTGTTGCGAACCTTCTCGGCAACCACGCCGGGCTCCAGACCCGAGTTGAGGGCGATCTGCTTCAGCGGGGCCTCGAGCGCAACGCGCACGATGTTGGCGCCCGTGGCCTCGTCACCGGAGAGCTTCAGCTCCTCGAGCGCCGGAGCCGACTGCAGCAGGGCCACGCCACCGCCTGCGACGATGCCCTCCTCGACGGCCGCCTTCGCGTTGCGAACGGCGTCCTCGATGCGGTGCTTGCGCTCCTTGAGCTCCACCTCGGTGGCGGCGCCGGCCTTGATCACCGCAACACCGCCTGCCAGCTTGGCCAGGCGCTCCTGCAGCTTCTCGCGGTCGTAGTCGGAGTCGCTGTTCTCGATCTCGGCACGGATCTGGGCCACTCGACCGGCGATGGCATCGGGGTCACCGGCGCCCTCGACGATCGTGGTCTCGTCCTTGGTCACGACGACCTTGCGGGCGCGGCCGAGCAGCTCGAGTCCGGCGTTCTCCAGGGAGAGGCCGACCTCTTCGCTGATGACCTGGCCACCGGTGAGGATCGCCATGTCCTGCAGCATCGCCTTGCGGCGGTCACCGAAGCCGGGCGCCTTGACGGCGACGGACTTGAAGGTGCCGCGGATCTTGTTGACCACCAGGGTGGAAAGGGCCTCGCCCTCGACGTCCTCGGCGATGATCAGCAGCGGCTTGCCGGACTGGATGACCTTCTCCAGCAGCGGAAGCAGATCCTTGACCGTCGACACCTTCGACGAAACGAGCAGGATGTACGGATCCTCGAGGACCGCTTCCTGACGCTCGGCGTCGGTCACGAAGTAACCCGAGATGTAGCCCTTGTCGAAGCGCATACCCTCGGTGAGCTCCAACTGCAGGCCGAAGGTGTTGGACTCCTCGACGGTGATGACACCCTCGTTGCCGACCTTGTCCATCGCCTCGGCGATCAGCTCGCCGATCGAGGTGTCACCGGCCGAGATGCCCGCGGTAGCAGCGATCTGCTCCTTCGTCTCGACCTCCTTGGCCGACTTCAGCAGCGTCTCGGTGACCTTCTCGACGGCCTTCTCGATGCCGCGCTTCAGGCCGAGCGGGTTGGCGCCGGCCGCGACGTTGCGCAGACCCTCGCGCACGAGCGCCTGGGCCAGCACGGTGGCGGTGGTGGTGCCGTCACCCGCGACGTCATCGGTCTTCTTGGCAACTTCCTTGACCAGCTCGGCGCCGATCTTCTCGTAGGGGTCCTCCAGCTCGATCTCCTTGGCGATGGACACACCATCGTTGGTGATCGTGGGGGCGCCCCACTTCTTCTCCAGAACGACGTTGCGGCCCTTGGGACCCAACGTCACCTTTACCGCGTCGGCGAGGCTGTTGAGGCCCCGCTCAAGGCCACGACGGGCCTCTTCGTCATACGCAATTGTCTTGGCCATTGCGAAGTGTTCCTCCGGATTGGGGATGGCACGTCTGTGGCCGGGAGCGATGCCCGCGACGGACGGCTGGGGATGTGCTCCGCTGTGCGGCCCCTGCCTCACCGTCCCGACCTAGCACTCACCGGTCGCGAGTGCCAATTGCATTCTTAGCACTCGACCAGGGAGAGTGCAAGGTCGGTCGTCGGTGTTCACCGTGCGCGAAGACCGTCCAACAAGACCTCCGTCGCACGCTCGGCGGCGTCCGGGTAGCCGGCCTGGATCGCGGCGGCGCCGGACAGCAGTGCCTTGACGTCTCGGACGGTGAGATCGGGCCGCACGGTGCCCGCCTTCTGACCCGCCCGCAGCAGGTCATCCAGCATCCCCAGGAATTTGGTTTCGAGGTCGGGGATCGCGGTGGCGATGTCGATCCCGACGCCGGCCAGCGCCTCGGTCATCCCCATGTCGGTGGCGCCCCACTCGAGCACCATGGACCGCACGAACGTGAAGAGCGCCTGCCCGGGATCATCGGTATCCAGCAGCGCCCGCCCGCCGTCGATGATGTTGCCGATGCGAGTCTGCACGACCGCCTTGTAGAGATCTTCCTTCGTGGGGAAATGTCGGTAGACGGTGCCTGCGCCGACGCCCGCGCGCCGCGCGATCTCGTCGATCGGCACCGACAACCCCTCGGCCGCGAAGGTCTCGTAGGCGACCTCCAACACCCGCGCGCGGTTACGGGCCGCATCCGCCCGCAGGGGACGTTCGGATTGATCCACCGTGGCCTCTCGGAATAACTAAGCGGGGCGTGCGTTCCGTATAGTCGTAGCCAAACGGAGCGTCCGCCCCGTTTAACCGATTGTAGGAGACCATCATGACCGGCTGGACCACTACCGACATTCCCGACCAGACCGGCCGCACGGCCGTCGTCACCGGAGCCAACACCGGCCTCGGGTTCGAGACCGCCGCGGCGCTCGCCGCCAAGGGCGCACACGTCGTGCTCGCCGTCCGCAACATCGAGAAGGGCAACGAGGCGGCCGCGCGCATCGGCGACCAGAGCCCCGGCGCCAGCGTCGCGGTGCAGAAGCTCGACCTGTCGTCGCTGGAATCCGTTCGCGCCGCGGCCGAGCAGCTGCGCGCCGACCGCGAAACGATCGACCTGCTGATCAACAACGCTGGTGTGATGATCACCGACAAGGAGACGACGCAGGACGGCTTCGAATTGCAGTTCGGCACCAACCATTTGGGCCACTTTGCGCTGACAGGTCTACTGCTGGACCGGTTGCTGGCCACACCGGGATCGCGGGTCGTGACGGTCAGCAGCGTCGGGCACCGCTTCGCCCGCAACGGGATTCGCTTCGGCGACCTCCACTGGGACCGCGACTACAGCCGGTTCGGCGCCTACGGCCAGGCAAAGCTGGCAAACCTGATGTTCACTTACGAACTGCAGCGCCGGTTGAAGGGCACCGAGACGATCGCCGTCGCTGCGCATCCCGGCGGCTCGAAGTCGGAACTGGGCCGCTACGCGCCACCGATCCTGGCCGCCGTGTTCAAGCTTTCGGAACCGCTGATGCAGGACACCGACATGGGCGCACTGCCCAGCCTGCGCGCCGCGACCGACCCCGATGTGATCGGCGGACAGTACTACGGCCCCGACGGGTTCATCGAGCAGCGCGGCTATCCGGTGGTGGTGAACTCGTCGCGGGTGTCGCACGACGTCGCCGCGCAGAAGCGACTGTGGGCGGTGTCCGAGGAGCTGACCGGCGTGACGTTCCCGGTCCCCGCGGCGGTCTGACGCGCCGGGTCACTCAGCGGGTTCGCCGTCATGGTCCGAGGCCGGTTTCGTGAGCCGCTTCTTCAACTGCCCGATGCCGGCCTCGACCTTGTCGCGCAGATCGTGAAGGCCTGCGCGGATTGACTGACGGATCTCGCCGCGGTGTTCCCGGCGCCTCTCGACGGCCTGTGCGGTTGTCGCCGCACGCTGAGTCGACGGTTCCCTTGCCTGCTGCTGGCTCTGCACGTTGCGGCGGATCTCGCCGTCGTACAGATACGGCCGGGTGTCGCCGGGTTTGTCGTGGCGCACGTATCCGGCGTCGACGACCGGACGCAGAACGTCGTCGGCCTTGTCCATCACCGCGTCGGGCACGCCCACATCCCGGAATACCTGCGTCAGCGGGAGGTTCTCGGTCGGGACGAGATACGTCGTGACAGACCCGTACTGCTCGGTGCGCGGAACCTCGTTCACCGGCGTCAGACCGCTGACATCGGCGGTGAAGCTCGGCGGGCCGTGGACGTAGGCGATGCCCAATATCGCGTTGGCAGAGGCGATCAGGTTCCACGGACGATCGGGCGGGTCCGCCCAGCCGTCGTACTCACCGATCACGATCGTCGTGTCGTATGCGGACCGGTCGATACGGCTGATCCGGTAGTTCAGGATCGGGATGTAGGTGCCCTCTTTGAAGTACTCGGAGATGCCCGCATCCGGGGACGCGATCAGGACGAAGCTGAGGTCGTCCCTCGACGGCGCACCGGGCGTGTCGGGATCCAGTTCGGAAGCGACTCGCCACGCCACCATCGAGCCCATCGACTCGCCGATGACCACGACCTTTCCGTCGGTCTGGGACACCTCGGTGACACCTCGCTGCACGCCCTGGGCCAGCGACCGATTCGAGTCGAGCGGGTTCTGCGAGTAGCCGAGCAAGCGCATGTTGGCATCAGGAGTGTGGAAGTGAGTCCCGATGCTCGGGTAGGTGGCGGCGACGATCGGATACAGCGGGTTGATCTGCTTGAAGGGCTGCGCCCCGGGTATCAGGATCGCCGTCTCGGCCTGGCTGTCACCGACCGCGAGCGCGCCGGACGCCAGTAGCGACGCTGCTGCGATCGCCGTGGCCAGCTGTCTGCGCATGGACGGGGAGCCTTACACAGAAATCCGGCTTTGCCCGCCCGGTTCGCAGAATTCACGCTTTCGACAAACGCATCCGGTTCGGCAGACTGTTGACGATGTCGCTCATCGTGCCGCCGTACCCGCCGCCCCGATACACCGCCGACGAACCGGAGGTCAGCGCCTGGGTCAGACGCGGCACCGACCCCGCCGACTACGACGCACCGGGCGGCCTGGTGTCCTACCACTATCTGGCCAACCAGCAACAGACCGACGGCGACTACGGGCTGTACCGCGTCGACATCGCACCCAACGGCGGCGGACCCGGGCCGCATTTTCACCGCGCAATGTCAGAGGCGTTCTTCGTCTTGTCGGGCACCGTCAAGCTCTACGACGGGACCGGTTGGAAAGACGGCGGGCAAAACGATTTCCTTTACGTTCCGCCCGGCGGTATCCACGGCTTCCGCAACGAATCCGACGAGCCGACGTCGTTGTTGATGCTGTTCGCGCCGGGCGCGCCGCGTGAGCACTATTTCGAGGGTTTCGCCAAGCTGGGCGACATGAGCCACGACGAAATACGGGAGTGGTTTGTGAAGAACGACAACTTCTTCATCGAGTGACCAGTCGCGCCGCCAGGTATGGCGCGGTGCGACTGCCGCCTGCCTGACTCACCTTTTTGGGCGTGCCCGCCGCGACGACGCGACCGCCGTCATTGCCCGCACCAGGCCCGAGATCGATCACCCAGTCCGCGCCTGCAACCATTCGCATGTCGTGTTCGGCCACCACCACGGTGTTACCCGCGTCGACCAACCGATGCAGCTGGGCATCAAGGAGATCGACATCGGCCGGATGCAATCCGGTGGTCGGCTCGTCGAGCACATACAGCGTGTGGCCGCGGCGCGGCCGTTGCAGCTCCGAGGCGAGCTTGATGCGCTGCGCCTCGCCGCCGGACAGTTCGGTGGCGGGTTGCCCGAGACGCAGGTAGCCCAACCCGACCTCGCGCAGCGTGGTCAGGCTGCGCGAGGCGCCTGCGATGTCTTCGAAGAACTCCGACGCCTCGTCGACCGTCATGGCCAGCACGTCGGCGATGGTGCGGTCGCGGTACCGCACCCGCAGCGTCTCCTCGTTGTACCGCGCGCCGTTGCAGGTCGGGCAGGTGGCGTATGTGCCTGGGAGGAACAGCAATTCGACCGATACGAAGCCCTCGCCCTGGCAGGTGTCGCAACGTCCTTCGGCGACGTTGAAGGAGAACCGGCCCGCTGTCCAGCCTCGTCTCCTTGCCGCAGGCGTCGCCGCGAACTCACGCCGGACGGCGTCGAACAGACCGGTGTAGGTGGCCAGCGTCGACCGCGGCGTCCGCCCGATCGGCTTCTGGTCGACGGAAACAAGCCGAGCGATCGCCTCCACCCCGTCCACCGTCACCCCGATGCTGGCATCGTGGTCGATGTCGATGATCTCGGCATCGGAATCGTCTGCGCCGCTGTCGTTCTCGGCCTGGCCGACCGCGTGGCCGAGATGGCGGTTCACCACGTCGCCGAGCACCTTGACCACCAGTGTCGACTTGCCCGAACCGGACACCCCGGTGACCGCGGTGTAGGCGCCCAGCGGCAGGTCGACATTCAGGTCGCGTAGATTGTGAAAGCAGATTCCGCGCAGTCGAAGCCGACCCGACGGCTTACGCGGGGGGCGCGGCGCGGCACCATCCCCGGCAAACAGGTAGCGACGGGTCACCGACTCGTCGACGCCCTTCAGCCCGGAGACCGGACCGCTGTAGAGCACCTTCCCACCGAACTCACCCGCGCCGGGACCGACGTCGACGATCCAGTCCGCGCGCCGCACCACGTCCATGTCGTGTTCGACGACGAACAGCGAATTGCCTGCCCGCCGAAGACGATCCAGCACATCGAGCAGCGGCTCGGCGTCGGCGGGATGCAGCCCGGCCGATGGCTCGTCCAGCACGTAGAGCACTCCGAACAATCCCGCACGCAGCTGGGTGGCCAGCCGCAGCCGCTGCAGTTCGCCCGGTGACACGGTCGGGGTGCGACGGTTCAGTGTCAGATAGCCGAGACCCAGGTCGATCAGCACTCCGACGCGTGCGACGAGGTCGGCGGCGATCATCGTGGCGACCTCGGTCAGCTCACCCGATGCGGTGGACTCGAACGCGGCTGCGGCGTCCGTGCGGGCCGCTGTCGGCCGCAGCGCTTCGGCGAGTTCGACCAGCGGCATCGCAACGTAGTCGGCGATGGTGCGGCCCGCGAAGGTCACCTTCAACGCTTCCGGGCGCAGGCCTGAGCCGTGGCACACACCGCATTCGACACTGTCGACGAACTGCAGGACGCGGCGGCGCATCGTCGCACTCTGCGAATTGGCCAGCGTGTGCCGGACGTGGCGCTCCGCGCTGGAGAAGGTCCCGTTGTAGTAATAGTCGGCGGTCACCGGATGCTGTCCGGGATCGATCTCGACAGTGGGCTGCTCGTCTGTGAAAAGAATCCAATCACGTTGCCGCTTGGGTAGTTTCCGCCACGGTTTGTCGATGTCGAAGCCAAGGGTGATGAGGATGTCGCGAAGGTTCTGGCCCTGCCAGGCACCCGGCCACGCCGCAACAGCGCCCTCGCGGATCGTCAACGACGGGTCGGGGACGAGGCTCTGCTCGGTCACCTCGTGGATTCGGCCGAGACCGTGGCACTTCGGACATGCACCGACGGCGGTGTTCGGCGAGAAGGCGTCGGAGTCGAGTCGTTCGGTGGCCCCGCGCGGGTACGTTCCGGCCCTGGAGAACAGCATCCTCAGCAGGTTGGACAGTGTCGTGACGGTGCCGACCGTGGACCGCGACGTGCCCGCTCCCCTGCGCTGCTGCAACGCCACGGCCGGCGGCAGTCCAGTGATGTCGTCGACCTTCGGTGCACCCGTCGGCAGCAGCAGGCGCCGCGCGTACGGCGCAACGGACTCGAAGTACCTGCGCTGGGCTTCCGCGTAGATCGTGCCGAATGCCAACGACGACTTCCCCGACCCGGAGATGCCGGTGAACGCCACAAGCGCGTCGCGTGGGGCGGCGACGTCGACACCCCGTAGGTTGTGTACGCGGGTACCGAAGACACGCACGCAGGGGTCGATCTCGTCGGGTTGCCGATCAGAGGTTGCTGGCATGCTGGGCAGAGAGTACCCACGACGTGCGAGATGAAGCATCGGGTTTGCTCTCATCGGCGGCCGTTTACCCGCCGCGACACACCGGGTGTGCGGCGACGCGCCATACATGGATGCAAACCTGTAATCCCTTGCGTTAGGCTGCTGTCCGATCAGTTGAGGAGTTCTGGGTGCGGGTTGATTCAGCGCCCGACACCCAGGCTTTGCGGAGCTGGCAGCGTCGGGCATTGGTACGGTATCTTGCCGCCCAGCCGAGGGACTTCCTTGCCGTCGCCACACCCGGTTCGGGCAAGACGGCGTTTGCCTTGCGGGTCGCCGCGGAGCTTTTGGCCGACGGTGCGGTCGAGCAGATCACCGTCGTCGTGCCGACAGAACACCTCAAGACTCAGTGGGCGCTGGCCGCCGCGCGGGTGGGCATCGCGCTCGATCCGAAGTTCAGCAACTCGGCCGCGCACACCTCGTCGGAGTACCACGGCGTCGTCGTCACCTACGCCCAGGTCGCCAAGCACCCGACCCGTCACCGTGTGCGCACCGAGAACCGTCGCACGTTCGTCATCTTCGACGAGATCCACCACGGCGGCGACGCCAAGAGTTGGGGCGACGCGATCCGAGAGGCGTTCGGCGACGCGACGCGACGCCTGGCGCTGACCGGGACACCCTTTCGCAGCGACGACTCCGCGATCCCGTTCGTCACCTACGCGCCGGACGCCGAGGGGCTGATGCGGTCGCAGGCCGACCACACCTACGGCTACGCCGAAGCCCTTGCCGACGGTGTCGTGCGGCCGGTGGTGTTCCTCGCCTACTCCGGCGAGGCGCGCTGGCGCACCAGCGCCGGTGAGGAACACGCGGCCCGGCTCGGTGAGCCGCTGAGCGCCGAGCAGACGGCGCGGGCCTGGCGCACGGTGCTCGACGCGAAGGGCGAGTGGATCCCGGCGGTGTTGCAGGCCGCCGACAAACGGCTCACGCAGTTGCGCAACGGCGGTGTGCCCGACGCGGGAGCGATGGTCATCGCGACCGACCAGAAGGCCGCGCGGGCCTACGCCGCGGTGCTGACCAAACTGACCGGCGAGACGCCCACCGTCGTGCTGTCCGACGACCCGGGGTCGTCGGCGCGTATCGCCGACTACGCGGCGGGTACCAGCCGCTGGCTCGTCGCGGTGCGGATGGTGTCCGAGGGCGTCGACGTGCCGCGCCTCGCGGTCGGCGTCTACGCCACCAGCGCGTCCACCCCCCTGTTCTTCGCCCAGGCGATCGGCCGCTTCGTCCGGTCGCGGCGGCCGGGCGAGACCGCGACCATCTTTCTGCCGTCGGTGCCGACGCTGCTCGGCCTGGCCAGTGAGATGGAGGCGCAGCGCGACCATGTGCTCGGCAAGCCGCACCGCGAGTCGCAGGGCTTCGACGACGAGGCACTCGCCGATGCCGCGCGCGAGAAATCCGAGCCCGATGACGACAAGGGCTTCGAGTCACTCGGCGCCGACGCCGAACTGGACCAGGTGATCTTCGACGGCTCGTCGTTCGGCACCGCGACGCCTGCCGGCAGCGACGAGGAGGCCGACTACCTCGGCATCCCCGGGCTGCTTGATGCCGAGGCGATGCGAGACCTGTTGCGGCGCAGGCAGGAAGAGCAGATCACCAAACGTACGGCCAGTGGCGAGGTGCCGCGGCCCTCGACACACGGTCAGCTTCGGGAGTTGCGCAGCCAGCTCAATGCGCTGGTGTCCGTCGCCCACCACCGCACCGGCAAACCGCACGGCTGGATCCACAAGGAGCTGCGCAGGATCTGCGGCGGCCCGCCCATCGCGGCGGCGACGACCGAGCAACTCAAAGCCCGCATCGAGGCGGTCAGGGAACTGCGCGCCTAGCCACGGCCAGTTCGGCCAGGTGCCGCAGCGAGTTGTCGAGGTGCGACAACTCGAACGGCGGAAAACTGATCTGCTCACGGATGGCCTGCGGCACCGCCGACCAGTCGTAGGTCAACGTGACTGTGGTGCGGTCGTCGGCGACGGGCTCGAGGTCGTAGCGCCAGAACCAGCCGCCGAATTCCAGGTTGGCATCGTCGGCGCCCTGGCCGGTCTGCCAGGCGATGGCGCGCGGGGGGTCGAACGCCGTCACCCGGTTGGCCACCTCGTAATGGTTGTCATCCTCGTTCGGATTGTCGAAATACATAGCCATCCGGAAGATCTGACCGACCCCGGCGATAGACGTGCCGTTCAGTGGTTCGCGCACCCAGCCAGTGCCGTCGATCGCTTGATGCGTCGTCGGGTCGGCAAGGATCGCGAACACCGTGTCGGCCGGCGCATCGACGGTTCTGCGCAGAGCCACGTTGTCTTCAGAAGAACTCATCACCGACGCGCCTCGGCGAGCTCACCCAGATGCTTCAGCGAGTTGTCGAGGTGTGCCGGCTCGAACGGCGGGAACGGGATGTCGCGCATCTCGGGCGCCACGCCGGACCAGTCGTACGTCAGCGTCACCTCGGTGCGGTCGTCATCCACCGCCCGCAGGTCGTAACGCCAGATCCAGCCGCCGAAAACGAGTTCGGAGTTGCCGCTGAGGTTTCCCTTCTCGCCGGGACCCTGCCCGGGCTGCCAGGCGATCGCCCGCGGCGGGTCGAACACCTCGACCCTGTTGGCCATCTCGTAGTACCCCTCGGGGTGGTTGTCGTGGTGCATGGCCATCCGGAAGACCTGGCCAACCTCGGTGACCGGCTTGCCGTCGAGTGATTCCCGCACCCAACCGGTGCCGTCGATCGCCTGGTGCGTCGTCGGGTCCGCCAACACCTCGAAGACGGTTTCGGGCGGGGCGTTGACGACGGCGGTCACGTGTACGCGTTCTTCAGTCATGCCAGTGCAGACCACCGATGGCCCCAGAACTCATCGCTACAGGCCGAGCACCTCGGGAAGATCGGCGACGGAGTCGGTGACGTAGTTGGGTTGCATCGCGAACTCGTCGGCGGCCCACCGGTCGAGCGTGTCCTGGCGGAACTTGCCGGTGCGCACCAGAACTCCGGTCATCCCGACCACCTGCGCGGCCAGCACGTCGTTGTTGAGGTCGTCGCCGATCATGTACATCTCTTCGGGGTCGACGCCGAGACTCGCTGCGGCGGTCAGGAATCCGGCAGGTGCCGGCTTGCCGACGGCGATCGCCTTGCGCCCCGACGTCTCCTCCATGCCGATGAGATACATGCCGGTGTCGATGCGCAGTCCCACGGTGGTGTTCCACGACGTGCTGCGGTGCATCGCGACGACCGGCACCCCCTGGGCCATCCAGTCGTACACGCGGCTGAGCGTCAGGTGGTCGTACTCGGGGCCCGCGCCGCCGAGCAGGATCACGTCCGGCGTCTCCGGCACCGGGCCGTCGGGGCCGTAATCGCTCGAGTAGACGATGTCGACACCGGGCATGTCCTCGGCGATGTCGCCGCTGTTGACCAGGAAGCAGCGCGCGCCCGGATAGTTGTTGCGGACGTACTCAGCCGTCAACGCTGCCGCGGTGATCACCTCGTCGGGGGCCACCTTCATCCCCGCCTCGGTCAGCAGAGCCGCGATCTGCCTGCGGGTGCGGGTCGTGGTGTTGGTCAGATACGAGCAGGCAATCTGGTTGTCCGCGAGCACCCGAAGCGTCTCGGCAGCACCCTCGATCGGCTGCCATGAGGTCACCAGGACGCCGTCGATGTCGAACAACACACCACCGATCGCCATGGTGCGAGATTAAACGGCTTGCTACGGGCGCGCCCACTCACTGTCAGCGACCCACGGCGACGCGGTGCCCGCGATCGACCAACTCTCGTCGGCGGGAACGTCGATGACCTGATAGTGCTTGGTCCCCGCGGCGGTCGCGGCGATCAGGGTCGCCACCCCCGCGCGTCGCTGGAAGAACGTCTGCCGCACGGTCCAGCCGATGATGCCCTCGGCGGCGATGCAGTCGCGGCGCCGTTCCAGGCTGCCCGCGCGCGCCACCAGCCAGCGCTCGTCGACGCGGTGGCCCAGCGCCCGTACCCGGTCGGCGGCCAACAACGCGCAGCACAGCGCGAGCACCGCCACCGCCAGCCAAGCCCAGACCGGCACCGCCACGAACGCCGATGCTACCGCAAGACCGACGGCGACGACCGCGGGCAACGCCAGCCCGCGCGTCCAGCGCCTGCGCGCGGCGGCACGCCCATGCTCGCGCACCGGGCCGGCCACCGCGTTGGGGTCTTCGATCAAGTTCGTCAGCACCGACTCGGCGGTGTCGACCGGGCACGGCGGCAGCAGCAGCGACGCCTCACCCTCGCCTGCGATGCCGGTCATCACCGCGTCCAGGCGCGCGCCGCCCAACAGTCGAACGAGCAACGGCTGACGCAGGGTGCCGCCGCGCAGCCTGCGCATGTCGAACGTGCGCTCCCGCTTGCGCAGCAGACCGTGCTCGAGATGCAGCACGTCCGCGTCACGCCGCAGCGTCAGATTCCCGAAGGTCAGCAGCGACCGCACCACCGAAAGCGCCACCGACGCGAGCAGTATCACCGCGATCACCATGGCAACGGTTGCGACGACACCGAACCGCTGCGCGGCATCGCGTCCCGTCTCGGCGACGCGCGAATGCTCAAGGGCCGCACCGAGACCCGCCTGATAGACCACACCGACCGCGGCGACGATCATGGCGAGGCCGGTGAAGCTCAGCGGACTGTAGCGCAGCCAGGACGGATGCCACCGCGCCAGCAACATGCCGCCCGGCTGCTGCTGGTCGGCCGTCTCCGCGGCAGGCGCCAGCGAGTCGGCGAGCAGGATCGCGCGCAGCCGAGGCACGTCCTCGGCGCGCACCGCGTCGAGCGCGAACTCCGTATCGCCGGTAGCCTGCTGGCCGGTCCTGACCCGAAGCACCGTAAGGCCGAGCAGCTGATGCAGCAGCCTGGCGTCGGTCTCCACCGAGCGAATCCTGTTGCGCGGCACTGCGACAACTTTGCGGTGCAGCAGACCGGTGCGCAGCTGCACCTCATCGGGCTCGATGCGGTAGGTGGTGGTGAACCAGCGCAGCACGCCGAATGCGACCGTCATAGCCAGCGCCGCCACCGTCCACCACGAGTTGCCCGTCGCCGAGCCCAGCACCACCGCGCCGACGAGCAACGGGATCTGCCGCAACACCTCGTGTACGGGGTGTACCAACAACATTCGCGGGCTGAGGCGATGCCACACCCGCTCCGTCGCCGGACCTGTGGTCACGTCGCGTCCTCCGAACCGAGCGCGGCGATGTCGGTGAGTTGCGCGACGACACGATCGGCGACGTCGGAGTCCAGTGCGACGATGCGCACCGCACCCGCCGACGACGCCGTCGTCACCGTCACGTTGGCCAACCCGAACAGCCGGTCCAGCGGGCCGCGGTAGGTATCGACGGTCTGCACCCGCGATATCGGCGCGATTCTGCGCTCCTGCACAAGCCAACCCGTCCTGGTGTAGACGGCCTGCGGGCTGATGTCCCAACGGTGCACGCGGTAGCGCCACAACGGAACGACGACGACGAACAACACCACGCCCGCAGCGGTGCCGACGGCCGCCAGAACGTGCGGCCAGCCCGGGCTCTTGTCGACGACGAACCACACCACCTGAGCGAGCACGAGCACAGACCACGGGATCGCGGCACCGATCGCCCACACCAGCGGTGCCTTGCGACTGGGCGGGTTGGCCGGGTCAATCAATTCCATCGGATGCCCCCCGCAGGCTCAGGCATTCGGTGACGCCGAACAGCCGAAGCGTGCGCAGCGTCTTCGGCGGAATCTGGTGTACGACCTCCGAGGTGGCCGCGATGATCGGCGCGTCGACTGCCACGCTTCGGCCCTGGCTGACGATGGTGGCGTTGCCCGCGGCGATCACGTTCTGCACCCAGTCCGCCCGGGTGCCGTACGGCAGCGCGATCAGAAACCCGTCGTCGGTGGTGATGACATCGACCGGGGTCTCGTATGTCCGCCCGCTGGTCCTGCCCACATGCCGGATGACCGACGTCTGGTTGGCCGCGGTCCCCGCTGTGCGCAGCACCCTGGGATTCGTCACCGACCTGTTCATCCGCCGCACCGCGTCGAGCACCGGCGGAATCTTCCACCGCATGCCTGCGACCAGCACGGACAGCAGTATGACGGCGATACCGACGACGGTCCCGAAAACCAGGCCGGCCACCCGGACGCCTATGCGTTCCGACATGGGAACGACGGTAGCCCTACGTGGGTAATGTGCCGATCATGACCAAGAAGTGGACCGCCGACGATGTCGGAGACCAGTCCGGTCGCGTCGCCATCGTCACCGGCGCCAACTCCGGCCTCGGCTATGACACCGCGGCCGTACTCGCCGACAAGGGCGCGCACGTGGTGCTCGCCGTACGCAATCTCGACAAGGGCAAAGAAGCCGTCGACAGGATCAAGGCGGCAAGCCCCAACGCCGTCGTCACACTCCAGGAGCTTGATCTGTCGTCGCTCGACAGCGTCGGCAAGGCCGCCGAGGAACTGCGTGCCGCCCACCCGCGCATCGACCTGCTGATCAACAACGCCGGCGTGATGTACGTGCCGACGCGCGAAACCACCAAAGACGGCTTCGAAATGCAGTTCGGCACCAACCACCTCGGCCACTTCGCGCTGACCGGGCTGCTGCTCGACCGTCTGACCTCCGTCGACGGGTCGCGGGTCGTGACGGTCAGCAGCGTCGGGCACCGCATCCTGGCCCGCATCCACTTCGACGACCCGCATCTGGAGCGCAAGTACAACCGTGTCGAGGCGTACGGCCAGAGCAAGCTCGCCAACCTGATGTTCACCTACGAGTTGCAGCGGCGGCTCAAGGCCAGGGGCCTGCCGACGGAGGCCCTGGCCGCCCACCCCGGTTTCTCCGACACCGAATTGATGCGGTATTTGCCCGACTTCATCCCCGACTTCATGTGGAAGATCGCCACCCAGCCCGCCGACAAGGGGGCGCTGCCGACCCTGCGTGCCGCCACCGATCCCACCGCCCACGGCGGCCAGTACTACGGGCCCGACGGCATCGGCGAGGTCAAGGGCAACCCGAAAGTCGTTGCCTCGAGCGCACAGTCGCGCGACGAGGAACTACAGCGACGACTCTGGTCACTGTCCGAGGAGCTCACCGGCGTCACCTTCGGTGTCTGATGCGTTCGGTCGATGAGCACAGGCGCGTCGTCGCAGCGCTGATCACATCCAGGCCGCCGGTCGCGGTGTCGCTCGCCGACGCGCTCGGCCTGGTGCTGGCCGAGGACGTGGCGGCCCCGCTATCGCTGCCCGGCTTCGACAACTCGGCGATGGACGGCTATGCGGTCGTCGCCGACGACATCGCGGAGGCCAGCGACGCCACCCCGGTGCTGCTCCCCGTCGCCGAGGACATCCCGGCAGGCCGAACCGACCCGCTGACACTGAAACCCGGTACGGCACACCGGATCATGACGGGTGCGCCGGTGCCGTCCGGCGCCACCGCCGTGGTTCCCGTCGAGGCGACCGACGGGGCGACGGACACCGTCGCGATCCGCGCGACCGCCAAGCCGGGCCAGCACATCAGGCGCGCAGGCGAGGACGTCGAAGCAGGCACCACCGTGCTGCGGGCCGGTCAGGTCGTCACCCCTGCGATGCTCGGCCTTGCCGCCGCGCTCGGCTTCGGTGAGCTCGACGTCGTTCCGCGGCAACGGGTTCTGGTGTTGTCCACGGGGTCGGAGCTCGTCGCGCCCGGCACCCCGCTGAAGCCGGGCCAGATCTACGAGAGCAACGCCGTCATGCTGGCCGCCGCCGCGAAAGACGCAGGCGCCCTGGTCTCCACGGCGCCGATGTCCAGCGACGACGTCGAGGAGTTCCGTGCGGTGCTGGACCGCCACGCCGAGGACGCGGACCTGATCATCACCACCGGCGGGGTGAGCGCGGGCGCGTATGAAGTCGTCAAGGACGCACTCGGAGCCGGTCGGCCGGCGACATCCGGCCTCGACGGCGAGGTCGAGTTCGTCAAGGTGGCGATGCAACCCGGCATGCCGCAGGGCGCGGGGCGTATCGGGACCACCCCGATCGTCACGCTGCCCGGCAACCCGGTCAGCGCGCTGGTGTCGTTCGAGGTCTTCATCCGCGCACCGCTGCGCGCCGCGATGGGCCTGCCCCACCCGGAGCGGCCACGGCTGACAGCCGAACTGAAAGAGGATCTGACGTCACCGCGCGGTAAGCGTCAATTTCGTCGCGGCGTGCTGGACCCCGACAGAAGCGGGGTCACCAGCTACGGCCCGCCTGCGTCGCATCACCTGCGCTGGCTGGCGTCGGCCAACTGCCTGCTGGAGATCGACGAGGACGTCGCCGAACTGGCTGCGGGATCCCCCGTACAGGTTTGGGACCTGTCGTCGGGCTAGCCACCCGTAGAATCGCCACACGATGGCCAGACGCCCCGACCTCCGATCAGGCCCCGCGCGACTGGTGGCCCTCGCGAAGACCACGATTCCCCCGATGCATCCCGCGGGCCTCCCGTTCGTCGGCGCCTCGCTGGCGATCGCCGCTGCGGGTCACCGCAGCCGGTGGCTGCGCCGCGCAGGCCTGCTGTCCGCTGGCGTCAACGCCGCGTTCTTCCGGCACCCGCCGCGGGTGCCACCGACGCGCCCGGGCGTCGTCGTCGCCCCCGCCGACGGGTTGATCTGCCTGGTCGAGGAGGCGGTGCCGCCTGCCGAGCTGAACCTGCCCGCGCGGCCGCTGCAACGGGTCAGCATCTTCCTGTCGATCTTCGACGCCCACGTCCAGCGCATCCCGATCAGCGGCGAGGTGGTGTCAGTCGTGCACCGGCCAGGGTTGTACAAGTCCGCCGAACTGGCCGCCGCCAGCCAGGACAATGAGCGCAACAGCGTGCTCATCCGCACCCCCGAGGGCCAAGAGGTGATCGCCGTACAGATCGCCGGGCTGATCGCGCGCCGCATCGTGTGTGACATCAAGCCCGGCGAGAAGGTGACGATCGGCGACACCTACGGGTTGATCCGCTACGGATCGCGGCTGGACACCTACCTGCCCGAGGGTTCCGACGTGCTGGTACTGCCCGGTCAGCGGGCCGTCGGCGGCGAGACGATCCTCGCGGAGTTGCCGCGATGAAACCACGCGTCAAACGGCCGGTGCTGTCCACGCGCATGCTGCCGAGCGCGATGACCGTCGCGGCGATCTGTCTCGGCCTGTCGGCGGTGAAGTTCGCACTCGACGACCGGCCCACCGAGGCGATGGCGTTCCTGGCCGTCGCCGCGATCCTCGACGCGCTCGACGGCCGCATCGCCCGGCTGCTCAGGGCCACGTCGAAGATGGGCGAGGAGATCGACTCGCTCGCCGATGCGGTGAACTTCGGTGTCGCGCCGGCGTTCATCGTCTACGGCACGCTGCTGTCGCATTCGCGGATCGGCTGGATCGTGGTGCTGCTCTATGCGGTCTGCATCGTGCTGCGCCTGGCCCGCTACAACACGATGCTTGTCGAGAACAAACCCGCCTACATGAACCAGTTCTTCGTCGGCATGCCCGCACCCGCGGGGGCCATCGGCGCGATCGGCCCGCTGGCGGCCAAGATGCAGTTCGGCGAGGGCTGGTGGACGTCGGAACCGGCCGTGGTGATCTGGATGATCGGCGTGTCCCTGCTCGCCGTCAGCACCATTCCGATGCGCAAGATCCACACCTTCGCGATCTCGCAGAGCATGGTGGTTCCGCTGCTCGTGCTGCTGGCTGTCGCGGTGGCCGCGTCGATCCTCTACGGGTACTTGGTGATCCTGGTGATCATCGCGGCCTATGTCATCCACATCCCGTTCGCGGTGCGGACCACGGCGTGGCTGTCGAAGCACCCCGAGCTGTGGGACGAGAGGCCCAAGGCGCAGCGCCAGGCCAGACGCGCGAGCCGGGACGCAAGCCGGGCTGTCCGCCGGGCCCAGCCGCGGGCGCACCGCCGGTCGATGGCCCGACTGGGCCTGCGCAGACCACCGGGTCCCTGACGTGACCGGGCTCGACGTCGCCGATCGCCCGGCGCCACGGCAGCACCTCACCCTCACCGCGCGTCTCAACACCTCGGCGCTGGACTCCCGCCGCGGCGTCGTCCGGCTGCATCCGGAAGCCATTGCGGCACTGGGTATCCGGGAGTGGGACGCGGTATCGCTGACCGGATCGCGAACCACCGCCGCGGTCGCGGGCATCGCCCCCGAGGGCACTCCGGCGGGCACTGCGCTGCTCGACGACGTCACGCTGTCCAACGCGGGCCTGCGGGAGAACACCACCGTGCTCGTCGCGCCGGTCACGGTGTACGGCGCGCGATCGGTGACGGTGCGCGGCTCCAACCTTGCCACACAGTCGATTTCGCCGGCGACGCTGCGCCAGGCGCTGCTCGGCAAGGTGATGATGGTCGGCGATACCGTATCGCTGCTACCGCGCGAGCTCGGTCCCGACATCCCGTCGACGGAGGCCAGCCGTGCGCTGGCGTCGGCCGTCGGCATCACGTGGACATCCGAACTGCTGACGGTGACCAGCGTCGATCCCGCCGGACCCGTGAGCGTGCAACCGAATTCGTCGGTCAGCTGGGGCAGCGGAGCCGCATTTGCGGCGACATCGGACGGGAGCGTAACCGCGTCGGCCGTTCCCACGTCGGGTCAGCACGTGGTGACGACGCCGGAGCAGGCGCCCGCACCGACGGTCAGCTTCGACGACCTCAAGGGCGCGCACGCGCAGGCGAGCAGGCTGACCGAGTGGCTCAAGCTGGCGCTGGACGAACCCGATCTGCTGAAAACCCTCGGCGCCACAGCCAATCTCGGCGTGCTGGTGTCAGGTCCGGCGGGCGTGGGCAAGGCGACGATGGTGCGCACCGTGTGCGCGGGACGTCGGCTCGTCGAACTGGACGGCCCGGAGGTGGGGTCGCTGCGCGCCGAGGACCGACTCGGCGCCGTCGCATCGGCGGTGGCGAGTGTCCGCGACGGCGGCGGCGTCCTGTTGATCACCGACATCGACGCGCTGCTGCCCACCACCGCCGAACCGGTGGCCACGCTCATCCTGACCGAACTGCGCAATGCGGTCGCGACACCGGGCGTTGCGTTCGTGGCGACGTCGGCCGTCCCCGAGGTCGCCGACGTCCGGCTTCGCGCGCCCGACCTGTGCGACCGGGAGCTCGGCCTGACCCTGCCCGACGGCGCGACGCGCAAGCAGCTGCTCGAGGTGCTGCTGCGAAACGTCCCCGCCGACGATTTGAACCTCGACGAGATTGCCGATCGCACACCGGGTTTCGTCGTCGCCGACCTTTCCGCGTTGGTGCGGGAGGCGGCACTGCGCGCCGCGGCGAGGGCCAGCGAAGAGGACAATCCGCCCCGGCTGACGCAGGAGGATCTCACCGGTGCGCTCAGCGTGATCCGGCCGCTGTCGCGGTCGGCGACCGAAGAGGTCGCCGTCGGTTCGGTGACGCTCGACGACGTCGGCGACATGGCCGAGACGAAGCAGGCACTCACCGAATCCGTGCTGTGGCCGCTGCAGCATCCCGAGACGTTCGAGCGGCTCGGCGTCGAGCCGCCGCGCGGGGTGCTGCTCTACGGGCCGCCCGGCTGCGGGAAGACGTTCGTAGTCCGCGCACTGGCCAGCTCGGGCCGGTTGTCCGTGCACGCGGTCAAGGGCGCCGAGCTGATGGACAAATGGGTGGGCTCGTCGGAGAAGGCCGTGCGCGATCTGTTCCGCCGCGCGCGAGACTCCGCGCCGTCGCTGGTGTTCCTCGACGAACTCGACGCGCTCGCCCCGCGGCGCGGGCAGAGCTTCGACTCCGGCGTCACCGACCGCGTGGTGGCCTCGCTGCTGACGGAACTCGACGGCATCGAGCCGCTGCGCAACGTCGTGGTGCTCGGTGCGACCAACCGGCCCGACCTGATCGACCCCGCCCTGCTGCGCCCGGGCCGGCTCGAGAAGCTGGTGTTCGTCGAACCTCCCGACGCCGACGCGCGCCGCGAAATCCTGCGCACGGCGGGCAGGTCGATACCGCTGAGCGACGACGTCGACCTGGACGCGCTCGCCGGTGAGCTGGACGGTTACAGCGCCGCCGACTGCGTCGCGCTGCTGCGGGAGGCCGCGCTGACGGCGATGCGACGGTCGATCGATGCCGCTGACGTCACCGCCGCCGACGTGGCGAAGGCCCGCGAGACGGTGCGGCCGTCGCTGGATCCCGTGCAGGTCGAGAACCTGCGCGCGTTCTCGGCCGGTCGCTGACGATGTCCCCCGATCGGGGGACATCGGATTCATCCCCGCGGTCATCCGGTCGCCGGACATACTTCTGACCTGTGTGGCGGCATTCTTGAGTCATCGCCGGAACAACTCGGCGGAGAGGCTGAAAAGCCAACTCACACAGGAGGATTCAAAATGATCAAGAACGTCTTCGCTCGCTACCTGACCATGCTCGTCGTCGGCGGAAGCATCCTCGGCGGCGCGGCCGTCGGCCTGGCAGGCATGGCCAGCGCCGCCACAACCACCCAGCCGACCGGCCCGGGCTACTCGTACGCTCCGAGCGTCAAGGCCCATCCGGCGCCGACCTCGAAGCCCGGCTGGCACAACCACCACGGCGTGTGGCACGTCCAGAGCCTCGCGCAGTAGCGATTTCGACGCGCTTGAATGGCCCTCCCATCCCGGGAGGGCCATTTTCGCTGATCCATATCTTGACAGTGACAAGTTGGGGGTGCATAGTCGACGCATAGAACTAGTCAGTGTCTAGATCGACGAGGGAGGACCGCATGACCGCCCCTATCGCACCGCCCGTGCGGGCCGGCGACCGCGAACGCAGGCAGACCGCCGATCAGCTCGGCTCCGCGCTGGCCCAGGGCTATCTGGAGATGGCCGAGTACGAAACCCGGCTGCAGGCCGCGTTCGCCGCCCACACCACCGCCGAGCTACGCCAACTCGTCGCCGACCTGCCGCTGGCGCAGCTTCGCCGTAACGACCCGCGCCGCCGCGGGGCGCGCAGGGCCGCCGCCCGCAAGGCCGTCCGCATGCACCTTGCCGGCTACCTGGCGATGGTCGTCATCGTCCTCACGGTGTGGCTGGCCGTCGGCCTGACCGCGGGCGCCTGGTACTTCTGGCCGATCTGGCCCATCCTCGGCGCGGGCATCGGCGTCGTCGGCCACGCGCTGCCGACCCGGTTCGCGTTCGCCTGCCCGCCGCGTCAGGGTTCGATCAACCCCGCGCGAATCGCATAGCGCGTCAACGCCAATCGGTCCCGCAGACCCAGCTTGGCCAGGGTGTTGGTGCGGTGCCGGTCGACCGTCTTGGCGCTGATGCCCAGCGCGTTGGCGATCTCGCGCGACGAATACCCCTCGGCGACGAGCTTGAGCACCTCCTCCTCCCTCGGGGTGAGGATGGTGTCGGGCAGCGAATCGCCCTGACGGGCCCGGTGCAGGTAGTCGCGGATCAACGCGCTCACCGCACCGGCATAGAGGAACGGCTCGCCGCGCAGAGTGGCCCGGCACGCCTCGAGCAGGTCCCGGTCGGCCACCGACTTCAACACATAGCCCGACGCGCCCGACTTCAGCGCCTCGAAGAAGTACTGCTCGTTGTCGTACATGGACAGGATCAGGATGCGCACGTGCGGGTGGCTCCGGTTGATCTCGCGCGCCGCTTGCAGACCGGTCATCCGGGGCATCGCGATGTCGAGGATGGCAAGGTCGACCGGGGTTTTGTCGAGTGCGGCCAGCGCCTCGTACCCGTCGGCGGCCTCGGCCACCACATGCAGGTCGGGTTCGGCGTCGAGGATCATCCGCAGGCCGCTGCGCACCAGAGCGTGGTCGTCGGCAAGCAGGATCCGCGCGGGTTGGGCCAGCATCAGCGCATCCACCCCTCGAGCGGGATCACCAACCGGACCTCGGTGCCCTCGCCCTTCGGAGAGGTGATCGTCAGGTCGGCGTTCACCAGCACCGCCCGCTCCCGCATGCCGTTGATGCCCGCGCCCTCTTTGGCGATACCGCCCTTGCCGTTGTCGGCGATGCGCAGGGTGAGTTTGTCGGCGGTGGTGTGCAGATCCAGCCACACCTTGCTCGCCTCGGCGTGCCGCACGATGTTCGTCAGGCTTTCCTGCGCAATGCGGTAGCACACCAGCTCGACATCGTGATGCAGTCGATCTGACTGCGGCTCAATGTGTTTGACCACACTGACGCCCGCCGCGCGGGTGAACTCCGTGCACAACGCGGCGAGCGCGCTGTGCAGGCCGAGGTCTTCCAACGCGTCGGGCCGCAGCCGTCGCGCGATGCTGCGCACCTCGTCGAGGCCCGCGCGCACCGCCTCCTGGGTGCCTGCGAGCTCGTCGCGGATCTCGTCGGGCGCCCGGTCGACGGCGCGCTTGAGGATGAGCAGCGCGACGGTCAGCGTCTGCCCGATCTCGTCGTGCAACTCCCTGGCGATGCGCTGGCGCTCGTTCTCCTGCGCGGCGAGCGCCGTCGCGCTGGCCGCATTGCGCTCCCAGCGCAGCATCGGGGACAGGCTGCGCCGCAGCAGCAGGGCGTTGGCCGTCAGCATGATCGCCAGCCCGACCACCAGCACGGGGATCTCGGTGAGTTTGATCCGCGACGACACGGTGGCCGGCGACAGCGCGAGTATCAACGTCCCCAGGACGAAGATCAGCCCGTTGATCAGAAAAACCCGCCGAAACAACGCGGCCGCGGCGGTTCGCGCCCGGTTCATACCCTCCACAGTGGTCTGACTAGGGCCTTTTTGTCCATAAGGTGTGTTCCCCATTCGAAATGGGTGTCACACCCGATGGCTGTTTGGGGCCCGTTCTCCAAGACTTTGAGACAAGCCGAACGGAGGACGAGGACGATGACCACTACCTTCCGCGACACAGCCGATACCGCCGGGAACGAAATCATGCAAGCACACGAGATCGCCGTGACCCCGCCGACGGTCCGGATGGACGATCCGGTGTCCAAGGCCGTCCAGTTGATGGTCGTGAACCGCCTGCCCGGGCTCGTCGTCGTGGACGAAGAGGATCGGCCGATCGCTGTGCTGCCCGGTACGCAGGTGCTGCGACTGACGATCCCGGAGTCCTATCGCGACGACCCCGCGCTGGTACGAACGGTCGACGAGATCCATGCCGACCTCTTCTGGCACGGGCCGGGCAAGCTCACCGTCGGGGACTGCCTGCCCAACCCGGTCGCCAAACCCGCGACCGTGCCGCCGGATGCCACCCTGCTCGAAGTGGCCAGCTTGATGGCCAACAAGAGAAGCCCGCTGATCGCCGTCGTCGACAGCGACGGACGCCTCGTCGGGGCGGTGACCCTCGAGCGACTACTCACCAGCCTTGCGGTAGCCGGCCCCAACGACTGAGTCCGCGTGCGCCGTGCTGGCACCGGTGCTCGCGCTGACGATATTTGTCGTCGCCTTCTACTTCATCGCCACAGAGCGAGCCAACAAAGTCACCATCGTCCTCGTCGCCGCGGGTCTGATGACGCTGCTCGGGCTCACCCCGGGCAGCGACATCTTCTATTCCGAGCACGAGGGGATCGACTGGAACGTCATCTTCCTGCTGCTCGGCATGATGGTGATCGTCGGTGTGATCAAGCAGACCGGCCTGTTCGACTTCCTGGCGATATGGGCGGCAAAACGGTCGCGGGGCAAGCCCTTTCGACTGATGGTGATGCTGATGACGATCACCGCGGTGGCATCGCCGGTGCTCGACAACGTCACGATCATCATGCTGGTCGCCCCGGTCACCCTGGTGATCTGCGACCGCCTCGACATCGCCGCGCAGCCGTTTCTGATCGCGGAGGTGCTGGCGTCCAACATCGGCGGCGCCGCCACGTTGATCGGTGACCCGCCCAACATCATCATCGGCAGCCGTGCGGGCCTGACGTTCAACGACTTTCTGATCCACATGGCGCCCGCGGTCGTCGTCATCTTCGCGCTGTTCGTGGTGTTCACCAAGGTGCTGTTCCATAGAGATCTGCAGCGCAACAGCATTCACCTCGACCAGGTGATGGCGTTGCAGGAGCGCCGGGCCATCAAGGACACCAGACTCCTGGTGCGCTCGCTCGTGGTGCTCGCGCTCGTCATCGCGGGCTTCGCGCTGCACTCCGTGCTCCACGTCGCGCCGTCGATCGTGGCGCTGTTGGGTGCGGGCACCATGCTGCTGGTCACCCAGGTCGATGTCGCCGAGATCCTGCCCGAGGTGGAGTGGCCGACGCTGGTGTTCTTCATGGGCCTGTTCGCGATGGTCGCCGGCCTGGTGCACACCGGCGTCATCGGATGGCTTGGCGACCTCGCCGCCGCGGCGTTCGGCGACAACTTCTTCGCCGCGGCCACCGGCCTGCTCTTCGGGTCGGCCGTACTCGGCGCCTTCATCGACAACATCCCCTACACAGCGACGATGACGCCGGTCGTCGAGGGCATGGCCGCCCAGGCGCCCAACGTCGAGACCGGCCGCGCCCTGTGGTGGGCGTTCGCGTTCGGCGCCTGCTTCTCCGGGAACGGCACCGCGATCGCGGCGAGCGCCAACGTCGTCGCGATAGGCATCGCGGCGCGGGCCGGCCACGCGATCAGCTTCTGGAGGTTCACCCGCTACGGCATCATCGTCACGTTCCTGAGCACCGCGCTGGCCTGGGTTTATGTCTGGTTGCGTTACTTCTGATAGGAACCAAAAAACGCCGATCGTGATATAGCAGTCGTGTGAACGCAGCAGTCAGACGCCGAGGCGATCTCGACGGGCTGCGTGGGCTGGCGATCGCGCTCGTGGTGATCTACCACGTCTGGTTCGGCCGCGTGTCCGGCGGCGTCGACGTCTTCCTGGTCCTCTCCGGGTTCTTCTTCGGCGGTCGTCTGCTGGGCCAAGCCTCGGGACCCGGCCCCGTCGAACCGCTGACCACAGCCCTGGGGCGGTTGGTACGCAGGCTGCTTCCCGCGATCGTCGTGGTGCTGGCGGCGTGCACGGCGCTGACTGTGTGGATCCAGCCGCAGACGCGGTGGGAAACGTTCGCCGGCCAGAGCCTGGCAACCCTCGGCTACTACCAGAACTGGCACCTCGCTGCTGCCGCCGACGACTACCAGCGGGCCGGCCAGAGCGTCAGCCCGCTGCAGCACATGTGGTCGATGTCGGTGCAGGGTCAGTTCTTCGTCGCGCTGCTGATCATCGCGACGCTCGTCGCGCTCGGCGCCAGGGCGGCAGGCCGGTCGTCGCACCGGCGCGCCGCACTGGTCACGGTCGTCGGCCTGGCGACGGTCGCCTCGTTCGTCTACGCCGTCGTCGCGCACGACCTCGATCAGCCGCGCGCCTACTACGACAGCTTCGCCCGGGCATGGGAACCGTTGGCCGGGGTGCTGGCCGCTGCGGTGTGCAGCACCGTCCGGATGCCCGCAGCGGGCCGCATCGTGGCCGCGGCGGGCGGGCTGCTGGCGATCCTCGGTTGCGGCATCGTCATCGACGGCGCAGCCGAGTTCCCCGGCGCGCTGGCGGTCGTCCCTGTCGTCGGCACGCTCCTTGTGGTCCTCGGCGGTGGCGGCAGCGCACCCGAGCGCCTGTGGCCGTATCGGCTTCTGGCGTCCGCCCCGCTGTCGCTGCTCGGGTCCATCGCCTATGCGCTCTACCTCTGGCACTGGCCGCTGCTGATCTTCTGGCTGGCGTACACCGATCGCGACAGCGCGGGTCTGGCCGACGGTGCCCTCGTCGTGGCGGCGTCCGCCGTTCTCGCGTATCTGACGTTCCGCTTCGTCGAGGAGCCCTTGCGGCAGGGCGGCTCCGACGCGCGGACGTCCCAACCGTCCCGCGGGTACGCCGCGGCGCTCGCCGGCGCGACCGTCGTGCTGGCGGTCGCGGTGGCCGTGATGTCGCTGGGCTGGAACGACCACGTCAAGACGGTTCGCGCCACCGGCAACGAGTTGCGGGCGCTCCCGGTGCGCGACTACCCCGGCGGGCGGGCGCTGATGAACGGCGTTCGGGTGGCGAAGCTGCCGACGCGGCCCACCGCCCTGGAGGCCGACGTCGACTATCCCGCAACGACTTTCGACGGTTGCATCACCGATTTCCGAAGCACCGACATCGTGCGCTGCGAATACGGCGACAGGAGCGCCTCGCGGGTGATCGCGCTCGCTGGCGGGTCGCACTCCGAGCATTGGATCACCGCGCTGGATGCGCTCGGCCGCGAGCACGGCTTCCGGGTCATCACGTTCCTGAAGATGGGCTGCCCGCTGACGACGGACGAGGAATTTCGCGTCCTGGGATCCAACGCCGTGTATCCGGAATGCCCGGTATGGGTACGCCGAACGATGGACGCCCTGTCCGCCGAACGTCCCGACTATGTATTCATAACGACCACCCGGCCGTTCGCCGACGGACCCGGCGACACCGTGCCGGAGGGCTATCTGGGCATCTGGGATGAGCTGCAGGCCAACGGGATCGGGATGCTCGGCATGCGGGACACACCATGGATGTACAAGAGCGGGTCGCTGTTCTCGCCGGTCGAGTGCCTCGCCGACGGCGGAGACGCCGACACCTGCGGGCTACCCAGGCGCGAGGCGCTCGACGATCGGAATCCGACGCTGGACTACGCCGACCGCTATCCGTTGATGTCGATGCTCGATCTCAGCGACTCCGTGTGCGGAGCCGACGTCTGCCGGGCCGTCGAAGGCAACGTGCTGGTCTACCACGATTCGAACCACCTCTCGACGATGTACGTCCGCACGCTGGCCGATGCGCTGTCGGGGCAGTTGTCGGCCGCCACGAAGTGGTGGTGACTCAGCCCTTGCGCCAGTGCGCGATAGCTGCCGCGGCGTGTGACGCGGTGGGCGGCTGGTCGTCGGCCCACCCGATGTAGCCGTCCGGACGCACCAGCACGGCGGCTGGCAGCTTGTCGTCGTGATGCACCGCGGCCACGACGCCGGGGTGGTCGATGTCGACGGCCTCGGTGCTCGCCAGCACGAACTTCCCCTCACGCAGGAGTTCGTAGAGTCGGGTGCCGCCACAGTCGACGTCGGGCATCCGCCGCCCGACCATCCGGTGGTCGCCGCGCGACAACCGCGGGTAGCCGATGCCGATCTGGCTGAGCCGCCCGCCCATGAACCGGCGGCCTGCGGGCAGCCGCGTGATGGTCCCGACAACCACGTTGCGCGTCAACCTCTGCGCCCTCGACCGGCCGAGTACCAGCTGGTTGAACAGGTCGGTCAGCCGCAGCACCTCGGCCCCGACGGGATGCCGTTCGTTGTGATAGCTGTCCAGGAGCCAGCCGGGGGCGGTCCCGCGCACCGCTTCGGCGAGCTTCCAGCCGAGGTTCATCGCATCGCCGATGCCGGTGTTCATGCCCTGCCCGCCGAGCGGCGAGTGCACGTGCGCGGCGTCGCCCGCCAGGAAGACCCGTCCCTCGCGGTAACGCTCGGCCTGTTTGCGCTCGGACAGAAAGCGTGAGCTCCACCGCATATCGGTCATGCCGTAGTCCTCGTCGGCGATGCGGCGGAACGAGTCACGGATCTCGTCGAAGGTGACCGGCTCCTTCAACGGGGCCTGCTCGCGCATCCGGTCCCAGGCGATGGCGCGGAACCAGCCGTCGCCGAACGGAATCGTCAGCACAGCGCCACGTTCGTTGGCGACACCGGTCAGCGTCTCCTCGGGCGCCCGCTCGAGATGCACGTCGGCCAGCAGGATGTGCGTTTCGTACTGCTTGCCCTCGAACCCGATGCCGACCAGTCGCCGCACCGCGCTGTGCGCGCCGTCGCAGCCGACCACGTAC
The DNA here is from genome assembly GCA_033741175.1 of Mycolicibacterium sp. 120270. Lineage (GTDB taxonomy): Bacteria > Actinomycetota > Actinomycetes > Mycobacteriales > Mycobacteriaceae > Mycobacterium. The sequence continues at coordinate 336,770 of JAWQNE010000004.1, forward strand.
TTCGCCCTGATCGATCTGCCGTCGCCGCACGCCACCGTCACGCCATCGTCGTCCTCGGTCAGCCCGACCACCTCCGCGCCACGCACCACCGGCACGCCCATGTCGTCGACGCGGGCGCCGAGCACGTGCTCGGTCCCGCTCTGCGGAACGACCAACAACATGCCGAACCTGCTGGGCAGCTGACGCAGATCCAGGGGGGCCCCGCCGGGCGGCGTGATCTCGTAGATGGTCACGCCGCGGGTCAGCAAGTCCTCGGCCATCCCGCGCGCGTCGAGCAATTCCAGGGTGCGCGCATGCACGGCGAACGCCCTGGTGATGTTGGGGATGTCGACGCGCTCCTCGAGCAGTTGGACCTTCGCGCCACCGAGGGCCAGTTCGCTGGCGAGCATCAGACCGGTCGGCCCCGCCCCGACCACTACCACATCGGAGGTGTCCACTGGCCGGAGGGTACCGCCATCGGCCCACGTAGACTGGGGTTCAGCCAAAGCCACCACCCGGCTGACACCCCGACCAAAAAATCACGATCGGAGTGCCTTGCTTGCCGTTCTCTCCGCCCACGCGGTCGCCACCGCGTTGGCGCCGCTGCTCGTGCACCGGTGGGGACGGAAGGCGTTCTATCCGCTGGCGCTCGTTCCGCTCGGCTCGCTGATCTGGGTGGCCGGCAACTGGCCGGGGGACCACGACGCCCGCACCGTCGATGTGTCGTGGGTGCCGGAACTGTCGATGGACATCGCGCTGCGGTTCGACGCGCTCGCGGCGATCATGAGCGTGCTGGTGCTCGGCATCGGCGCGCTGGTGCTGTTCTACTGCGCGGACTACTTCCACCACCACGACGGACGCACCGAAAACCGGCTGCCCAGCTTCGCCGCCGAACTCGTCGCGTTCGCAGGCGCGATGTTCGGCCTCGTGGTCAGCGACAACATGCTGGTGCTCTACGTGTTCTGGGAGATCACCACGGTGCTGTCGTTCCTGCTGGTCGGCCACTACGCCGAACGGGCGAGCAGCCGCAAGGCCGCCGTCCAGGCGCTGCTCGTCACCACCGCGGGCGGGCTCGCAATGCTCGTCGGCATCGTCATCCTCGGCACCGTCTCGGGCACCTACCTGCTGTCCGAGCTCATCGCCGCACCGCCCTCCGGGCTCGCGGTGTCCATCGCCGTCGCGTTGATTCTCGTTGGCGCACTGGCCAAGTCGGCCATCGTGCCGCTGCACTTCTGGCTGCCCGGCGCGATGGCGGCGCCCACCCCGGTCAGCGCCTACCTGCACGCCGCCGCAATGGTCAAGGCCGGCGTCTACCTGGTCGCACGGATGAACCCCGGCTTCGCCGACTCCCCTGCGTGGCGGCCGATGGTGGTGACACTCGGGGTGGTCACCGTGATCCTGGCCGGCTGGCGGGCGGTGCGCGAATACGACCTGAAGCTGATCCTGGCGTTCGGCACGGTCAGCCAACTCGGCTTCATCATCGTGATGGTCGGCGCGGGCGGAAGCGACCTGATGCTGGCCGGACTGGCGCTGCTGTGCGCGCACGCCATGTTCAAGGCAGCGTTGTTCATGGTCGTCGGGATCATCGACCACGCCACCGGCACCCGTGACATCCGCAGGCTGGCCTGGCTGGGCACGCGCAACAAGCCACTGCTGATCATCGCGATCGGGGCGACCGCCAGCATGGCCGCGCTGCCGCCGTTCCTCGGCTTCGTCGCCAAGGAGGCCGACTTCGAAACGCTGCTGCACAGCGAAGCGTTGGGCCATGCCGCGCCGTTCGTGCTCGCGGGCATCGTCATAGGTTCGGTGTTCACGACGATCTACAGCCTGCGCTTTCTATGGGGCGCATTCGCGCGCAAGGGTCGCCCGGAACCCAGCCGGCGCGTCAGGGAGATGCACGATGTGCCCGCGAGTTTCCTTGCCGCACCGGCGATCCTGGCCGCTGCGGGTTTGGTGTTCGGGCTGTGGCCGTCGCCTCTGGACGCCGCGCTGCACTCCTACGCCGACACGGTGTCAGGTGTCGCGAGCTACGAGCTCGCGCTCTGGCACGGCTTCAACGTGCCACTGCTGCTCTCGGCGGGCGTGCTTGCGCTGGGCGCCGCCGCGTTCTTCGGTCGATCGCGGTTGCCCCGGGCCCGGCTGATGTATCAGCCGCTGGGCAACGCCGACCGGGTCTATGACGCCGTGATCCGCGGCGCCGATGTGCTTTCCGTCCGCCTGACCGGCAGCACGCAGCGCGGATCCATTCCCGCCAACCAGGCGGTGATCCTGGCGACGCTCGCCGTGGTCCCCGCGGTGGCGCTGATGCTCGGGGCGCGCGACCGGCCCGAGTTCGCGCTGTGGGGTTCCCCGCTTCAGGTCATCGTCGGAGTCCTGACGCTGATCGCCGCCGTCGGCACGACGATGATGCGCAACCGGCTGGCCGCGGTGCTGCTGGTCGGGGTGACCGGGTACGGCTGCGGCACCATCTTCGCGTTCCACGGTGCGCCGGATCTGGCGCTGACCCAGTTCCTGGTGGAGACGCTGACGTTGGTGATCTTCGTGCTGGTGCTGCGCACGCTGCCCGCCGAGTCCGACCGCACCAACATCGGCCGCAACCGGCTGCCGCGGATGGCGCTCGCGCTGGCCGTCGGCGCCAGTGTCACGACGATCGCGGCGTTCGCGATGGCGGCCCGCACCGGCGTGCCGATCGCCGAACTGCTGCCCGACGCGGCGTACTACCGCGGGCACGGCGCCAACACCGTCAACGTGCTGCTCGTCGACATCCGCGCATGGGACACGCTCGGCGAGATCTCGGTGCTGATGGTGGCCGCGACCGGGGTGGCGTCAATGGTTTTCCGGCACAGGCGGTTCGGTGCTCCACCACGTGTCGCCGACGCCGGACAGCCCGATATCCCGCCAATAGTGATCCCCCCGACCAGCCCGGCCGCCGGTGGCATCACCTGGCTGCGTGGCAGCGAACTGCGCGACCCACGGCACCGGTCCCTGGTGCTAGAGGTCGCGACGCGAATGATCTTCCCGCTCATCATGGTGCTCTCGGCGTACTTCTTCTTCGCCGGGCACAACACACCCGGCGGCGGCTTCGCGGGCGGGCTGACCGCGGGCCTCGCGCTCGTGCTGCGCTACCTCGCGGGCGGTCGCTACGAACTCGGTGAGACGCTGCCCTTGGACGCGGGCAAGATCCTCGGTGTCGGGCTGGGTTTTTCCGCCGGTACCGCGGTGGCCTCGCTGCTGCTCGGCGCGCCTGTGCTGTCATCGGCGGTGCTGCAGTTCGACGTTCCGGTGCTGGGCAGCGTCAAGCTCGTCACCGCACTGTTCTTCGACCTCGGCGTGTACCTGATCGTCGTCGGTCTGGTGCTCGACGTACTGCGCAGCCTCGGCGCCAGGGTCGACGTCGACCTGGCCGAACGGCGACCCGCGGCGGTGACGGCGCGATGACCGCTCACGTCGTTCCGCTGATCCTGATCGGTGGTCTCACCAGCGTCGGTGTGTACCTGCTCCTCGAGCGCAACCTGACCCGAATGTTGCTGGGGCTTTTGCTGATCGGCAACGCCGTGAACCTGCTCATCCTTTTCGTCGGCGGCCCGCCGGGTAATCCGCCGGTGCGCGGCCGGGTCAGCAACGGCAGCACCTCCACCGCGGACCCGTTGGCGCAGGGGATGATCCTCACCGCGATCGTGATCAGCATGGGCATCGCGGCGTTCGTGCTGGCGCTGATCTACCGGTCATACCGGCTGACGACCGAGGAGGACGTCACCGACGACGTCGAGGACACCCGCGTCTCGCAGATGACCGACGAGGAGGCCGCCGCCTTCGAGGAACCCCGTCCCGAGCCGGTCGCCGCGCGCGACACCGACGAGCCCGACGAATTGGACGCACTGCCGGGATTGGAGGGTTCGCGATGAACCCAGCAGTGCTGACCCCGCTGCCCGTGCTGATTCCGTTGCTCGGCGCGGCAGCGACGATGTTCGCGGGGCGGCGACCCCGCCTGCAGCGGACCATCACGCTCGCCGCGCTGGTGGCCGTCGTTCCAGTGTGCGGGGCGCTGCTGTATCTGACCGACCGAGACGGCACCATCGCCGTGCACGTCGGCGGTTGGGCACAGAGTGTGCCGGGGATGGGCCCGTTGGGCATCACGCTTGTGGTGGACGGGCTTTCGGCGCTGATGATGGTGGTCTCGTCGATCGTGCTGCTTGCGGTGGTGTTCTACGCCATCGGGCAGGGCATCAGGGACGGCGACCAACGCCAGCCGGTGTCGATCTTCCTGCCGACCTATCTCGTGCTGTCGGCGGGCGTGTGCAACGCGTTCCTCGCGGGCGATCTGTTCAACCTGTTCGTCGGCTTCGAGGTGCTGCTGGCCGCGAGCTTCGTCCTGCTGACCATCGGCGCAAGCACCGAGCGGGTGCGCGCGGGCATCGGCTACGTGATGGTGTCGATGGTGTCGTCGATGATCTTCCTGATCGGCATCGCGCTGGTGTACGCCGCGACCGGCACGCTCAACATGGCGGAGTTGGCCACCCGGCTAGACGGGGTGTCGGACGGCACCCGCAACGCCCTGTTCGCGGTGCTGCTCGTGGCATTCGGCATCAAGGCGGCGGTGTTCCCGCTGTCGGCCTGGCTGCCCGACTCATACCCGACCGCGCCCGCGCCGGTCACGGCGGTGTTCGCCGGCTTGCTGACGAAAGTCGGTGTCTACGCCATCATCCGGGCGCACACACTGCTGTTCCCCGGCGCCGGCCTTGACAGGATGCTGATGGTGGCGGCGTTGCTCACCATGCTCGTCGGCATCTTCGGCGCCATCGCCCAGAGCGACATCAAGAGGCTGCTGTCGTTCACCCTCGTCAGCCACATCGGCTACATGGTGTTCGGTGTTGCGCTGTCCACCGAGCTCGGCTTGTCCGGCGCGATTTACTATGTCGCACACCACATTCTGGTGCAGACGACGCTGTTCCTGGTGGTGGGGCTGATCGAGCGGCAGGCGGGCGCTGCGACACTGCAGCGGCTCGGCGGACTGGCCGCCGCGAGTCCGCTGCTCGCATTCGTCTTCGTCGTGCCCGCCCTCAATCTCGGTGGGATACCGCCCTTCTCGGGATTCATCGGCAAGGTGGCATTGCTGGAAGCCGGCTCCCAGGACGGTTCGGTGCTGGCGTGGCTGCTCGTCGCGGGCAGCGTGGTGACGAGCCTGCTGACGCTGTACGTGGTGACACGGGTCTGGACGCTGGCGTTCTGGCGGCCCCGCGCGGACGCCCCGGAGGGTGATCTCGCGGCGGCCACACCTGCGGCGCTGCTCGACGAGCACACCGACATCGCGGTGATCGACCGTGAAGATGTCGGTCGGATGCCGGTCGGCATGTTGCTGCCTACCGGGGCGCTCATCGCCGTCGGCGTCATGCTGACCGTGTTCGCCGGACCGATCGTCGGCTACACCGACCGCACGGCCGCGGAGGTGATGGACCGCGACCGCTACATCTCCGCGGTGCTGTCGGAGGTGAAGCCATGAGACGTCACCTGCTTCGGCTGTGGGTGCTGTGCTGGCTGATGCTGGTCTGGGTGATGTTGTGGGGCAGCCTGTCCCCCGCCAACATCCTCGGCGGGCTGGCGATCGCCGTGTTGATCACGGTGCTGTTGCCGCTGCCCCCGGTGCCCGTCGAGGGCTGGCTGCATCCGCTGTCGCTGCTGAAACTCGTCGCCGTCGTCATCGGTCAGCTGATCGTGTCGTCGATTCAGGTGGCGTGGCTGTCGATCAGGCCGGGGCCGCCGCCGCTGACCGCAGTGCTGCGTGCTCACATGGCGGTCAAGTCCGATCTGGTGCTCGTGCTGGCCGTCTACATCTTCAACCTGGTGCCCGGATCGATCGTGCTGGAGATCGATCAGGAAAGACGGCTGATCTACATGCACGTCATCAACGTCGGCAGCGAGAAGACCGTCGCGCGCTTCTACCGCCAGATCGAACGCACCGAGCGTCTGCTCGTGGCGGCGTTCGAGCGCGACGAGGACTGGCAGCCGGCGGTGCGCAAGGAGGACACATGAACACCATTTGGATCATCGCGGCGGTGATGCTGGCTGCCGCAGCGGCGATCGTGATGTTCCGGATCCTGGCCGGGCCGAGCACACTTGACCGGCTCGTCGCGCTGGATACCCTTGTTGCCGTTGCGATGTGCGGCATCGGCACCTGGGCGGCATACAGCCTGGACACCACGGTCACCTACGGCCTCACCGCGCTGGCGCTGATCGGGTTTCTCGGCTCGGTGAGCGTCGCACGGTTCCGGGTGCCCGACATTCGTCGACCCGAGAGCAGGTATCCGCGATGAGTATCGCCGATATCGCCGCAGGCGCGCTCGTGCTCGGTGGGTCGACGCTCGCGCTCACCGCCGCGATCGGTGTCGTTCGCTTCCCGGACACGCTGTCGCGGATGCACGCGGCGACCAAGCCGCAGGTACTCGGTCTACTGCTGGTGCTCGTCGGCGCCGCCATCCGGTTACGTGGCAGTGTGGATGTCGGAATGCTCGTGCTGACGGGCTTGTTCGCCGTGATCACCGCTCCTGTGGTCGCCAACAGGGTGGGCCAATTGGCGTACCGCGAGCAGAACCTTCACGACCAACTCATCACCGACGAGCTCTACGACAGCACCCAAAGGCAGGGCGAATGACACGAACTGACGACGACTCCTGGGACATCACCGAAGGCGTCGGCGCGACCGCACTGGGTGTGGCGTGGGCGCGTTCGCAGGAGTCGGCGTCGGAGTGCCCCTTGTTCACCGACCCGTTCGCCGAGATGTTCGTCGAGGAGGCGGTGGCGCGGGGATGGCCACTGCCGCAGCGGCACATCGCCGAGCGGATCCGCTCGATCGGGGGATATGCCGCGTCGCGCACCAAGTGGTTCGACGAGTTCTTCATCGCCGCGGGCGCGGGCGGTATCGAGCAGGCGGTGATCCTGGCCGCGGGTTTGGACGCCAGAGCGTGGCGGTTGCCGTGGATCGACGGCAGCGTCGTCTACGAGATCGACCAGCCGAAGGTGCTGGCGTTCAAGGCCGAGACGCTGCGCGGCCGCGGCGCCGAACCGGCGACCCGCTACGTCACGGTACCCGTCGACCTGCGCCAGGACTGGCCGAAGGCGTTGCGCGAGGCCGGGTTCGACCCCGGCGAACCGACCGCCTGGGCCGCCGAGGGGCTGCTGCCCTACCTGCCCGCCGAGGGCCAGGATCTGCTGTTCGAGCGGATCGCCGAACTCAGCGCCACCGGCAGTCGCGTCGGGGTGGAGTCCTTCGGCAGCGGGTTCTTCAACGAGGACTACCTGGCGAGCCGTCGCGAACAGATGCGCAAGCTTCGCGAGGAGGCGGGCATCGAAGACGATGACGCGCCGGACGTAGCGGACCTGTGGTACGTCGAGGATCGCACCGACCTCAACGACTGGTTCACCGAGCGCGGCTGGGAGGTATCGGTGATCGATGCCGCCGACCTGATGACGAGATACAACCGGGACGTCGACGAAGACACCACGCCGCGAACGGTTTTCCTGGAAGCGAAGCTGACCCGCTAGGAGCCTGCTGAATTAGTGGCTTTGGGGCGGGGTGCCTCAAAGCGCTCTGTGGCGCCTGTGTTCAGTCAGACCCTGGGGTCGACACTCGAGGGTCACCCCGCCGTGTTGAGCGTGGCACCTGGTGCGGCGGCTGGCAAGGCTAGTTTCGGCGGATTAGGCGAGAGCCCAGGTGGTTCCGGTGT
>JAWQNE010000005.1:0-320747 GCA_033741175.1 Mycolicibacterium sp. 120270
CGCCGATGATACTACCCAACCCGGGTGGAAAAGTAGGACACCGCCGAACACAACATCAGAATCGCCCCCCACACACGTGGGGGGCGATTCCCTTTTAAAAAGCCAACTGCTGAAAGCTATTTCAGCTTGCCTTTGTCAGCTGCAACCCAAATGTCATGAACCGTTCTGAGTGGTTCTCGACCTCCCTCATACGTTCGCTGCGGAATGCGCGGCGGTGGCTCTCAGCAAACGCGCTATCCGACCGTCGACAAGTTGGACAGTGCGCCGCGACGGCCGAAGCGGCGCGGGCCGTATCCTTGCACGAGGTCCCCCGGCGAAAGGTTTCAGTGGTCGACAACAGAGCGGGTGGCGAACGTCGCCAGCCCCGTGGAGGCAACGGTCCCCGCGGTCCGCAGCGACGCGGCGGGCGTCCGCAGGCGCCACGATCGTCAGGGCCCAACCGCGCCAGGGCTACGCATCCGAAACCGGACCCGGCACCCGACCATGGTGGTCCGGCACTGCCGCCCGACATCGAGGCGCGACAGCTGTCGCCAGAGGTTCGTCGTGAGCTGACCACGTTGGACCGCAACACATCTGACTTCGTCGCGCGCCATCTGGTGGCCGCAGGCGAGCTCCTCGACGAGGATCCCGAAGCCGCGCTGGCCCACGCCCGCGCCGCCAGGGAGCGCTCCGGTCGTATCGCCGCAGTCCGCGAAGCCGTCGGGATCGCCGCGTACCGGTGCGGGGATTGGGCGCAAGCGCTCGCCGAGCTACGGGCCGCCCGCCGGCTGGGCAGCAAGTCACCACTGCTGGCGCTCATCGCCGATTGTGAACGAGGACTCGGCCGTCCCGAGCGGGCGATCGAACTGGCCCGCAGCCCGGAAGCCGCTCAACTGAGCGGGGATGACGCCGACGAGCTGCGGATCGTGGTGGCCGGCGCCCGGTCAGACCTCGGCCAGTTGGACCAGGCCCTCACCATTCTGTCGACGCCGCAACTCGACCCGACACGTACCGGAGAGACGGCGGCTCGCCTGTTTTACGCCTACGCCGAAACCCTGCTGGCGCTGGGCCGCGATCAGGAGGCACTGCAGTGGTTCATCAACGCCGCAGCCGCCGACGTCGAGGGCGTGACCGACGCCGAAGACCGAATCACGGAGCTCTCCTGACGTGACCACCCTTGTGCAGGAACATGATTGCCTTCTGCTCGATCTCGACGGCACCGTGTTCCGAGGCCACGAGCCGACCGTGGGTGCAGTCGACACGCTCGCCGCCGTCACCTGTCGCAAGCTCTACGTGACCAACAACGCCTCCCGCGCCCCGCATGAGGTGGCCCAGCACCTGCGCGCGATGGGTTTCGCCGCGGAGGCCGACGACGTCGTCACCAGCGCGCAGAGCGCAGCGAACCTGCTCGCCGAACGACTGCCCGCCGGGGCCAAGGTGCTCGTCGTCGGGACGGAATCGCTGGCGGCCGAGATCACCAATGTCGGCCTCAAACCCGTCCGCCAGTGGTCCGATGACCCTGTTGCGGTCGTTCAAGGGCATTCACCGGAAACCGCTTGGCCCGATCTCGCCGAAGCCGCGCTCGCGATCAGGGGAGGCGCCCTGTGGGTGGCGGCCAACGTCGACAAGACCCTGCCCTCGGAGCGCGGCCTGCTGCCCGGCAACGGCGCGATGGTTGCCGCTCTGCAGGCGGCGACCGAGCGTGAGCCGACCGTCGCGGGTAAGCCGCGACCGCGGTTGCTCACAGACGCGCTGTCCCGTGGGAAGTTTCGTTCACCGCTGGTTGTCGGCGACCGACTCGACACGGATATCGCAGGCGCCAACGCCGCCGGACTGCCGAGCTTGATGGTGCTCACCGGCGTCAGCACCGCCAACGAGGCGGTTCGGGCCGTGCTCGGTGAGCGCCCGAACTACATCGCCACCGATCTTCGCTCGCTGTATGACCGTGCCGACCTGCTCAGGGTGGGACCGCATCAGGCGTGGCGCGTCGAGATCGGCGAATCAGCGGTGACGGTCCACAACACCGGCACCGAGCCGAGGGATTCCGTGACGGTGGTGCGGGCGACCGCGAACGCCGTGTGGCATTCCAATCTGAGCGGTCAGCCGTTCGCGATCGTCGCAGGCGACTACATCGCCAGGAAGGCGCTCGAGCGGTGGTCCCTGCTGACGTCGCCCGATCGACTAGCGTGATGATCGTTATGAGTACCCAACCTGACGAGATCCGGGCGAGGATCGCGGCGCTGCTTGCCGAGTTGCCCGACATCGAGGGCCCGGGTTCCGCCGAGGTCGACATCGACAGCGTCGCCGCCCGGTTGGAGGAGGCACACGACCTCCTGGTGCAAGCGCTGGAGTCGGTCGAGAAGGGCCCCGGTTCCGTGGACAATCCGGCCGGGTGAGGCCGAATGACGCGGCGCGCTCGCGTTGACGCCGAGCTCGTTCGGCGGGGGTTGGCCCGCTCACGTCAGCAGGCCGCCGAGCTGATCGGCGCGGGCCGGGTCACCATCAACGGCATGCCTGCGGCCAAGCCCGCAACGGCGATCCCGATCGACGCTTCGCTGTCCGTCGCCACCGCCGACGAACGGTCCTGGGTTTCGCGGGGCGCGCACAAGCTGATCGGCGCTCTGGACGCCTTCGACATCTCGGTGGCGGATGCGCGATGCCTGGACGCGGGCGCGTCGACCGGCGGATTCACCGAGGTGCTGCTCGATCGCGGCGCCCGCGAAGTCGTGGCCGTCGACGTCGGGTATGGGCAGCTGGCGTGGTCACTGCGGTCCGACGATCGGGTGACGGTGCTGGAGCGCACCAACGTGCGTGAGCTGACGCCGGACGCCATCGGCGGCCACGTCGACCGCGTGGTGGCCGACCTGTCCTTCATCTCGCTGTCGACGGTGCTGCCCGCGCTGGTTGCATGCGCGTCGGCGAACGCCGATATCGTTCCCATGGTGAAGCCACAGTTCGAAGTCGGCAAGGACCGGGTCGGCGCAGGCGGGGTGGTGTCCGACCCGAGGCTGCGCGCTGAGGCGGTGCTCGCGGTCGCGCACCGCGCCGCCGAACTGAACTGGCACGCGGTGGCAGTGACGGCCAGCCCGCTGCCGGGCCCATCGGGGAACGTCGAGTACTTTCTGCATCTGCGCGCCACGCCCGAGCACCCGCTGACCGGCGATGAACTCGAGCAGGCCGTCGAACGCGCCGTCGCCGAGGGGCCGCAATGACATTCGACCGCACCGTCCTGATGGTGGTCCACACCGGCCGCGACGAGGTCACCGAAATCACCCGCAGGGTGGAAAAGGTGCTCGGGGACAACAACATCGGCTTGCGGGTGCTCTCAGCGGAGGCCGTCGACCGTGCCACGGTGCACGGCGCATCCGACGACGTCCCTCGAGTCGGGGTCGACGTCGAGGTCGTCGACGCCGACGAGCGTGCCGCCGAAGGCTGCGAACTCGTGCTCGTGCTCGGCGGTGACGGAACGTTTCTGCGGGCCGCCGAACTCGCACGCAACGTCGAGATACCCGTGCTGGGTGTCAATCTGGGCCGCATCGGGTTTCTCGCCGAGGCCGAAGCCGACCACATCGACACGGTGCTCGAACACGTCGTCAAGCGCGACTACCGCGTCGAGGAGCGCATGACGCTGGACGTCGTGGTGCGGTTCGAGGGCCGGATAATCAACCGCGGCTGGGCGCTCAACGAGGCCAGCCTGGAGAAGGGTCCGCGCCTCGGCGTCCTCGGAGCGGTGCTCGAAGTCGACGGCCGCCCGGTGTCGGCCTTCGGATGCGACGGCGTATTGGTGGCCACGCCCACCGGCTCGACGGCATGGGCGTTCTCGGCGGGCGGACCGATCGTCTGGCCCGATCTCGAAGCAATTCTGGTGGTGCCCAACAACGCTCACGCACTTTTCGCGCGGCCGATGGTCACCAGCCCCGACGCCGCAATAGCCGTCGAGGTCGAGGCCAGGGGACATGACGCGCTGGTGTTCTGCGACGGCCGCCGCGAGATGGCGGTGCCCGCGGGCGGACGGCTCGAGGTGACGCGGTGCGGCACACCGCTGAAGTGGGTGCGACTGGACAGCGCTCCGTTCACGGATCGCCTGGTGCGCAAGTTCCGGTTGCCTGTCACAGGATGGCGCGGGCAGTAGTGCTTTCCGAGATCCGCATCGAGTCGCTGGGTGCAATCAGTACGGCGACAGCCGAATTCGATCGCGGCCTGACCGTCTTGACCGGTGAGACCGGCACCGGAAAGACGATGGTGGTGACCGGACTGCACCTGCTCGGCGGAGCGCGTGCGGATGCGACGAGGATCCGCTCCGGTGCGGCTCGCGCCATCGTCGAGGGTCGGTTCAGCACCCGCGACCTCGGCGACGACGTGGCATCGGCTGTCGGCGAGGTCCTCGACGCATCGGGCGCGGACCGTGACGAGGACGGCAGCGTCATCGCCGCGCGGTCGGTGAGCCGCGACGGACCGTCACGGGCCTACCTCGGCGGCCGCAGCGTGCCTGCGAAGTCGTTGAGCACGTTCACCACCGAGCTGCTCACCCTGCACGGCCAGAATGACCAGTTGCGGCTGATGCGCGGCGATGAACAGCGCGCAGCGCTGGACCGGTTTGCCGACGTGGACGAGCTTCTCTCGCGGTACCGCAAGATTCGGGAGTCCTGGCAGGCCGCGCGCCGCGATCTCGCCGAAAGGACCCAGCGGGCACGGGAAATGGCGCAGGAAGCCGACCGGTTGAAGTTCGGCCTCGGCGAGATCGATGCGGTCGACCCGCAGCCGGGCGAGGACGAAGCCCTTGTCGACGACATCCGACGGCTCTCTGAACTCGACGCGCTGCGTGAGGCCGCCCAGCTGGCGCGCACCGCCCTGGCGGGGGCGCTCGACGACACCGCTGACGCCGACGCTTCGGCGGCCCATGAGGTCGGACAGGCGAAGTCGGCGTTGGAGGCCACCGACGACACCGCGCTGCGGGCACTGGGCGAGCGACTGGGCGACGCACTGGCCGTGATATCCGACGTGTCGAATGAGCTGAGTCAGTACTTGTCCGAATTACCCAGCGATGCAAGCACTTTGGAAACAAAGTTGGCACGACAGGCCGAATTGCGGGTGCTGACACGCAAGTACGCCGCCGATATCGACGGGGTGCTGGCGTGGGCCAGGGAGTCGCGCGACCGCCTCGAACAGCTCGACGTGTCCGAGGAGACGCTGGCCGGGCTGGAACGGCGGGTCACCGAACTGGAGGCTGAGCTGGTCTCCGCGGCAACGGAACTGACGAAGGTGCGGACGAAGGCGGCGAAAGGTCTGGCGAAGGCGGTGACCGGCGAGCTGGCCGGCCTGGCGATGGCGGACGCGGAATTCACCGTCACGGTCTCACCGCTGACCGCCAGGGGTGACGATTCTGCGCCGGTCACGCTTCCAACGGGTGCGACGGTGCACGCGGGCGCCGATGGCGTCGACGCCGTCGACTTCGGGTTCTCGGCACACCGCGGAACCGACGTCCTGCCGTTGAACAAGAGCGCCTCCGGCGGCGAACTGTCGCGCGTCATGCTCGCGCTCGAGGTGGTCCTGGCCGCCTCCGTCGAGGGCACGACGATGGTTTTCGACGAGGTCGACGCCGGCGTCGGCGGCCGTGCCGCGGTGCAGATCGGCAAGCGCCTGGCCCGACTGGCGCGCACGCACCAGGTCATCGTCGTCACGCACCTGCCCCAGGTCGCCGCGTACGCCGACATCCATCTCGTCGTCGACAGCGCGGGCCGGGGCAATGCCAGCAGCGTCCGCAGGCTCGACGACGACGAACGGGTGGCCGAACTCGCCCGCATGCTGGCCGGCCTCGGCGACTCCGACAGCGGCCGGGCGCACGCCCGTGAGCTGCTCAGCGCCGCGCAGGAGGACCGCGAACCGGCTTCCTGAGCTGTGGCGAATGTGACAAAAGATAACTTGTGAGGCTGGTGTTACGGCGCGCCTCCACCTCAACTTGAGGGTTGGCCGACAGAATCGCCGATATGAAGATGTCTGCGCTGTTATCCCGTACTGCCAGCCCACGGCCAGGCGTCACCGGCACGGCCCGGGTGGACCGCGACATCGACCGGTTGTTGAGGCGCGTCGGCCCCGGCGACATCGTTGTGATCGACGCTCTGGACCTGGACCGCATCACCGCCGACGCACTGGTCGAAGCCGAAATCGCCGCCGTGGTCAACGCATCGCCCTCGATCTCTGGGCGCTATCCGAACCTCGGGCCCGAGGTGCTGGTCAACAATGGCGTCACGCTGATCGATGAGACCGGACCCGAGGTGTTCAAACGCGTCAAGGACGGCGCAAGGATCCGGTTGTACGACGGCGGTATCTACGCCGGTGACCGCAGGCTCGCCCACGGCACCGAGCGGACGGACCACGAGATCCACGAACTGATGCACGAGGCCAAGAGCGGTCTGGTGGCTCACCTCGAGGCGTTCGCGGGCAACACGATCGAGTTCATCCGCAGTGAGAGCCCCCTGCTCATCGACGGCATCGGCATTCCCGACATCGACGTCGACCTTCACCGACGCCATGTCGTGATCGTGGCCGAGGAGCCCAACGCTGCGCAGGATCTGAAGGCGCTCAAGCCGTTCATCAAGGAGTACCAACCGGTGCTCATCGGCGTCGGCACCGGCGCCGACATCCTGCGCAAGACCGGTTACCGTCCGGCACTTATCGTCGGTGATCCCGAACGGATCAGCGCTGAGGTGCTCCGCAGCGGCGCCCAGGTGGTCTTGCCCGCCGACGCCGACGGACACGCCGCCGGGTTGGAACGCATTCAGGACCTCGGCGTCGGAGCGATGACATTCCCCGCCGCGGGCTCAGCGGCCGATCTCGCACTGCTGCTGGCCGACCACCACGGCGCCTCGCTGATCGTCACGGCAGGCCACACCGCCAGCATCGAGGAGTTCTTCGACCGCTCGCGCCAGCGCAGCAACCCGTCGACCTTCCTCACCCGTCTCAAAGTCGGCGAAAAGCTGGTGGACGCGAAGGCCGTTGCGACGCTGTACCGCAGTCGCGTCTCCGGCGGCGCCATTGCGCTTCTGGTGTTGGCGATGTTGGTCGCCGTCATCGTCGCGCTCTGGGTGTCACGCGCCGATGGGGCGGTGCTCGACTGGGTCGCCGACTATTGGAACCGGTTCTCGCTGTGGGTGCAGGGCTGGGTCACCTAGGAGCATCGCGCAGTGATATCTCTACGCACACACGCGATTTCGCTTGCGGCGGTTTTCCTTGCCCTCGCCATCGGCGTCGCATTGGGTTCTGGCTTGCTGTCCAACACAGTGTTGTCGGGTCTTCGTGACGACAAACGCGAACTGCAGCACCAGATCGACGACCTCATCGAGCAGAAGAACGCGCTGAACGAGCGACTCGGCGCCGCAGGGGAATTCGACGGCCAGATGGCACCGCGCATTCTGCGCGACACGCTGGCCGGAAAATCAGTGGTGGTGTTCCGCACCCCTGACGCGGCGGATGACGATGTCGAATCGTTGTCCCGAATGGTGCAGCAGGCCGGCGGGACGGTGAGCGGGACGGTCGCGTTGACCGAGGAGTTCGTCACCGCCAACTCCGCCGAGAAGCTTCTTTCAGTGGTGAACTCGCCGATCGTGCCTGCCGGGGCACAACTCAGCACGAAATCGGTCGACCAGGGATCTCAGGCCGGCGACCTGCTGGGCATAGCGCTGCTGATCAACAAGGATCCCAAGGCGCCTGCGGTCGACGACCAGCAGCGTGACACCGTGCTCACCGCGCTTCGGGACACCGGATTCATCACTTACGACGATCGCGTGGGCGCGGCCAACACGGCGCTGATCGTCACCGGCGGGGGACTCGGCGACGACGCCGGAAACCGGGGGGCCACCGTCGCCCGATTCGCTGCGGGGATGGCCCCGCACGGCTCCGGAACCGTGGTGGCGGGCCGCGAAGGTGCTGCATCCGGCACCGCCGCGGTGGCCGTGACCCGGTCGGATACAGCGCTGGCGAGCGAGGTCAGCACCGTCGACGACATCGACGCGCCCTCCGGTCGGATCACCGCGGTACTGGCACTGCAGGACCTGGTCAGCGGTGGGCGTCCCGGTCAGTACGGCGTCGGCCAGGGCGCCACCTCGGTGACCATCCCGCAGTAGCACCATGTGATCCAGATTGCTCCTCGCCTACCTGACGGCGCGTCAGCGACGGGTTCTCAGGGTCGGTGTTAATGTGGAGTTCCGTGGGTCGGCAGGCCCCAGATCGTCAGTGCTATGCCCTGCCCGTCGTCACGGAGGTTGCTCTTGCCAGCGCTACGCAAGCACCCGCAGACCGCCACCAAGCACCTCTTCGTCAGCGGCGGCGTGGTTTCTTCGCTCGGCAAGGGTCTCACGGCATCGAGCCTCGGGCAGTTGCTGACCGCCCGCGGCCTGCAGGTCACCATGCAGAAACTCGACCCGTACCTGAACGTCGACCCCGGCACCATGAACCCGTTCCAGCACGGTGAGGTGTTCGTCACCGAGGACGGCGCCGAAACCGACCTCGACGTCGGCCACTACGAGCGATTCCTGGATCGCAATCTGTCCGGATCGGCGAATGTGACTACGGGACAGGTGTATTCGACGGTGATCGCGAAGGAGCGCCGCGGCGAGTACCTCGGCGACACCGTCCAGGTCATCCCGCACATCACCGACGAGATCAAGAGTCGCATCCTGGCGATGGCCGAACCGGACGCCGACGGAAACCGGCCCGACGTGGTGATCACCGAAATCGGCGGCACCGTCGGCGACATCGAGTCTCTGCCGTTTTTGGAGGCCGCACGCCAGGTGCGTCACGAAGTCGGCCGCGAGAACTGCTTTTTCCTGCACTGCTCGCTGGTGCCCTTCATGGCGCCGTCGGGTGAGTTGAAGACCAAACCCACCCAGCACTCCGTCGCCGCCCTGCGCAGCATCGGTATCACCCCCGACGCGCTGATTCTGCGCTGCGACCGCGACGTGCCCGAACCGCTGAAGAACAAGATCGCGCTGATGTGCGACGTCGACATCGACGGCGTGATCTCCACCCCGGACGCGCCGTCGATCTACGACATCCCCAAGGTGCTGCACCGCGAAGAACTCGACGCCTACGTGGTGCGTCGGCTCAACCTGCCGTTCCGCGACGTCGACTGGACGCAGTGGAACGACCTGCTGCAGCGTGTGCACGAGCCTCGCGAAACCGTGCGAATCGCGTTGGTGGGCAAGTACATCGACCTCTCCGACGCCTATCTCTCGGTGGCCGAGGCGCTTCGTGCCGGCGGCTTCAAGCACCGCGCCAAGGTGGAGATGCGCTGGGTGGCTTCCGACGACTGCGAGAGCGAGGGCGGAGCCGCGGCCGAACTCGACGACGTGCACGCCGTGCTGATCCCCGGCGGTTTCGGCATCCGGGGCATCGAGGGCAAGATCGGCGCGATCCGCTACGCGCGCAAGCGCGGTCTGCCGGTGCTCGGTCTGTGTCTCGGGCTGCAGTGCATCGTCATCGAGGCGGCCAGGTCGGTCGGCATCGCCGGGGCGAACTCCGCCGAATTCGACCCCGACACGTCCGATCCGGTCATCTCCACGATGGCCGACCAGCGCGACGCGGTCGCGGGGGATGCCGACCTCGGCGGCACCATGCGCCTCGGCGCCTACCCCGCCGTGCTGGAATCGGGATCCATTGTCGCGCAAGCCTATGGGGCCACCGAAGTGTCGGAACGGCACCGTCACCGCTACGAGGTCAACAACGCCTACCGTGAGCGCATCGCTGAAAGCGGGCTGAAATTCTCGGGCACCTCACCCGACGGGCACCTGGTGGAGTTCGTCGAGTACGCCCCCGAGGTCCACCCGTTCCTGGTCGGCACACAGGCGCATCCCGAGCTGAAGAGCCGGCCGACCAGACCGCATCCGTTGTTCGTGGCGCTGGTCGGCGCCGCGCTGGATTTCAAGGCCGCCGAGCGTCTCCCGGTGGAGATCCCCGAGCAGCGAGCCAACGGAGCCGACCACCCGGACAAGGTGGAGCAGCTGCTTCACGACGAAACCCGGGAAAAGTCGGAAGTCCGTGGCTGAGCACGATTTCGAGACGGTCGACTCCGAAACCCTCTACGTCGGAAAGATTTTCGCGCTACGCGCCGACGAGGTGCGAATGCCGGGCGGCAAGACCGCCCGTCGTGAAGTAGTCGAACACTACGGCGCGGTCGCGATTCTGGCGATCGACGACGACGGCAACATCGTCATGGTCTACCAGTACCGCCACCCGGTGGGCAGGCGCCTGTGGGAACTGCCTGCCGGGCTGCTGGACGCCGACGGTGAGCCGCCCCACATCACCGCCGCACGCGAGCTCAAGGAGGAGGCGGGGGTGTCCGCGCGGGACTGGCGGGTCCTGGTCGATCTGGTGAGTGCACCGGGGTTCAGCGACGAGAGCGTCCGGGTCTACCTCGCCACCGGGCTCTCCGATGTCGGCAGACCGGACGCGCATGACGAAGAGGCCGATCTTGTGGTGCGGTGGCTGACCCTCGATGAGGCGGTGGCGAAGGTGCTCTCCGGCGAGATCGTCAACTCCATCGCGGTGAGCGGAATCCTCGCCGCGCAGGCGGCCCGGGGGCGGTTCGACGCGCTACGGCCGGTCGACGCCGAATGGATCTACAGGCCAACGGCTTTCGCACGCCGGAAGGCCAAGCCATGACGACCTTTCGGCCGGCCCTCGACGACCAGCTTCAGGGCTACCTCGACCATCTGACCATCGAGCGCGGTGTCGCCGCGAACACGCTGAGCTCGTATCGGCGCGATCTGCGCCGCTACGCCGAGCACCTGGCCGCGCGGGGCATCGACGACCTGACCAAGGTCACCGAGACCGACGTCAGCGACTTCCTCGCGGCGTTGCGCCGCGGCGACACCGAGAGCGGGACGGCTCCGCTGTCGGCGGTGTCGGCGGCGCGCGCGCTCATCGCCGTCCGTGGCCTGCACCGCTTCGCTGCCGCGGAAGGGGTGACCGAACTCGACGTGGCCCGCGCCGTGAAGCCGCCGACGCCGAGCAGACGGCTGCCCAAAAGCCTCAGCATCGACGAAGTCCTGGCCCTGCTGGAGGGAGCGGGCGGCGACAGCGAGGCCGACGGGCCGCTGACACTGCGAAACCGCGCGCTGCTCGAGTTGCTCTACTCCACCGGCGCGCGTATCTCCGAGGCGGTCGGCCTCGACCTCGACGACATCGACACCCACGCCCGGTCGGTGCTGTTGCGCGGCAAGGGCGGCAAGCAGCGGCTTGTACCGGTCGGCAGGCCCGCCGTCACCGCGCTGGACGCGTACCTGGTGCGGGGGCGGCCGGAGTTGGCCCGCCGCGGCAAGGGAACGCCCGCGATCTTCCTCAACGCCCGCGGCGGACGGCTGTCGCGGCAGAGCGCGTGGCAGGTGTTGCAGGACGCGGCGGACCGCGCGGGAATCACCTCCGCGGTGTCTCCGCACACCCTGCGCCACTCGTTCGCAACGCATCTGCTCGACGGTGGCGCCGACGTCCGCGTCGTTCAGGAACTGCTCGGCCACGCCTCGGTCACCACGACGCAGATCTACACCCTTGTCACCGTGCACGCGCTGCGGGAGGTCTGGGCGGGGGCCCATCCCCGCGCGCGGTAGCGCTCAGTCGCCGACGTACTCCGATTCGAGCACCAGGTCGGGGACCAGCGACTGGTACTCCACGTGTGTCTTGTGCTCGACGGTGTCCCACAGCTTGCCCTGCTGCTCGCGCATGTAGGCGCGGTACTTGGGAGCACCGGGGATGCGGACGTTGTCGGCGACGACGATGGTGCCGCGGTGCAACCAGCCTCGGGACAGGATGCTCTGCAGATCGGACAGGTAGGCGCTCTTCTCGTGGTCGATGAACAGCAGATCGACCGACCCGGTTCCGAAGCCCTGGTCGTTGGCCAGGGTGTCGAGCGTCGTGCCGCCGTCGCCGATGGTGCCGACCACACAGGTGATCCGGTCTGCCACCCCGGCGTGCGTCCAGATCCTGCGGGCCACCTCGGCGTTGTCCGGGGACAGCTCGACCGTGACGACCCTCGCGTCCGGTGCAGCCCTGGCGATGCGCAGCGCGCTGTAGCCGCAGTAGGTGCCGAGTTCGAGCGCCAGCTTCGGGTCGACGCGGCGGACCGCGGCGTCGAGGAGTTCGCCTTTTTCGTCGCCGACGTTGACCAGCAGGGACTTCTCCATCGCGAATGTGTCGACCGTTTTCAGCACGTCATCGACGTCGCCGCGGCGCGCGTTGGCCTCGACGTATGCCGCACAGGCCTGCTCTCTGCCGTCGCCGAACTGGCCGGTCTTGACGAAGCGCGGGAGCCGCAGGGCTAGCGTCAGAAACGACGGCCGCAGGAACGGCAACCGCCGCTTCAGGTCCATGATCAACAGAGTAGATGCGGAGCGTTCCGAATCGAGGTCCAGCTTGCGCGGGTCTGCCCGGATGACCGCGTTCTCCCCGTTAAACTTGCCCGGATGTTCGCTGGAGTCGAGGAATGACAGAGGACGGCGGCGGCGCCGACCCGCCCGCACAGGCTGGACTGACCGGCCGTCCGCCGAGAACGATTCCCGAACCCAAACCCAAGAGCGTGCACGGTCCCGCGAAGGTCATCGCGATGTGCAACCAGAAGGGCGGCGTCGGCAAGACCACCTCGACCATCAACCTGGGGGCCAGCCTCGCCGGATACGGCAGGCGTGTGTTGCTCGTCGACCTCGACCCGCAGGGCGCACTGTCGGCCGGCCTGGGCGTGCCGCACTACGAACTCGACCACACCATCCACAACCTGCTGGTGGAGCCCAGGGTCTCCATCGACGACGTCCTCATCCACACCCGGGTGAAGAACATGGACCTGGTGCCGAGCAACATCGACCTGTCCGCGGCCGAGATTCAGCTGGTCAACGAGGTCGGCCGCGAGCAGTCCCTGGCACGGGCGCTGCACCCGGTGCTCGATCGGTACGACTACGTGCTGATCGACTGCCAGCCGTCGCTGGGGCTGCTGACGGTGAACGGGCTGGCCTGCTCGGACGGCGTGATCATCCCGACCGAGTGCGAGTACTTCTCGCTGCGCGGGCTTGCCCTGCTCACCGACACCGTCGACAAGGTGCACGACCGGCTGAACCCCAAGCTCAGCATCAGTGGCATCCTGATAACTCGGTACGACCCGCGTACCGTCAACGCCCGCGAGGTGATGGCCCGGGTTCTGGAAAGGTTCGGTGATCTGGTGTTCGACACTGTGATCACCCGTACGGTGCGGTTCCCCGAAACCAGTGTCGCCGGTGAGCCCATCACCACGTGGGCGCCGAAATCCGGTGGCGCACAAGCTTATCGCGCGTTGGCCCGCGAGGTCATCGACCGGTTCGGTTCGTGAACACCGAGACACAGCCGGAGGAGTCGCAGCAGACGGGGTTCCAGGTTCGGCTGAGTAATTTCGAGGGTCCGTTCGACCTGCTGCTCCAGCTGATCTTCGCCCACCGTCTCGATGTCACCGAGGTGGCATTGCACCGGGTGACCGACGATTTCATCGCCTACACCAAGTCGATCGGGCCGCAGCTCGAGCTCGATGAGACCACCGCGTTTCTGGTGGTCGCGGCGACCCTGCTGGACCTCAAGGCCGCGCGTCTGCTGCCTGCGGGGGAGATCCACGACGAGGAAGACCTCGCCCTTCTCGAGGTCCGCGACCTGCTGTTCGCCCGTCTCCTGCAGTACCGGGCGTTCAAGCACGTCGCCGAGATGTTCGCCGAGTTGGAGGCCGCCGCGCTGCGCAGCTACCCGCGTGCGGTGTCCCTCGAGCCGCGCTATGAGGACCTGCTGCCCGAGGTGATGCTCGGCGTCGACGCGCAGATGTTCGCCGAGATCGCGGCCAGCGCATTCACCCCGCGGCCGGTGCCCACAGTGGCCACCGAGCACCTCCATGAGCTGATCGTGTCGGTGCCCGAGCAGGCCGAACAGCTGCTCGCCGAGCTGCAGCGCCGAGGGCCGGGGCAGTGGGCGACATTCTCCGAGCTGGTGGCCGACTGCCGCGAGCCGATCGTGATCGTGGGCCGGTTCCTGGCGCTGCTCGAGCTGTACCGCTCGCGGGCGGTAGCATTCGACCAATCAGAACCTCTTGGTGTGCTGCAGATTTCGTGGACCGGAGACCAGCCATCCGACGAGGAGATCGAAGCCACTGACGTGGTGGAAGAGCCAGACTATGACTGATGAATTCTCGGCCCCCATCGACGACGACCGTCCCGAACCGGTGGACGACGGCGATGCCCTCGACGCTGGCGACAGCGAAGCGCGCGAACCGGTCAACGGCGGCGTACCTGAAGGCGTGAACGGCGACATCACCGACCTCGACCTGGGCATCGACGTCGCTGAGCCACCGGAGTTGGACGACGCCGAACTGGGTGCCGTGCTCGAGGCGCTGCTGCTGGTGGTCGACACGCCGGTGACCGTCGACGCGCTGGCCGCAGCGATCCAGCAGCCGGCCTACCGCGTCTCGGCCAAGCTGGCGCTGATGGCCGAGGAACTCACCGCCAGGCAGAGCGGCATCGACCTGCGGGAGGCGGGCGGCGGCTGGCGGATGTACACCAGGTCCGTCTACGCCCCGTACGTCGAGCGGCTGCTGCTCGACGGTTCGCGGTCGAAGCTGACCCGTGCGGCCCTGGAGACGCTGGCGGTGGTGGCGTATCGCCAGCCGGTCACCCGCGCCAGGGTGAGCGCGGTGCGCGGCGTCAACGTGGATGCGGTGATGCGAACGCTGTTGGCGCGCGGGTTGATCACCGAGGCGGGCACCGACCCGGACACCGGCGCCACCACCTTCGCGACGACCGAGCTCTTCCTCGAACGGCTCGGCTTGAGTTCGTTGGCGGACCTGCCCGACATCGCGCCGCTGCTGCCCGACGTCGACGTCATCGATGATTTGAGCGAATCCCTCGACGAGGAGCCGCGTTTCGTCAGGCTCGGTGGCACGCCGGCGTCGACCGGCGACGAGCCGATGTCCTTCGACGTGGACAAAGACTGACATGGCCGATCATGCGCCTGAGGGGGTGCGGCTGCAGAAAGTGTTGTCGCAGGCCGGGATAGCGTCCCGCCGGGTGGCGGAGAAGATGATCATCGACGGCCGTGTCGAAGTCGACGGCAAGGTGGTGACGGAGCTGGGCACCCGGGTGGATCCGGCAGTCTCAGTGATCCGCGTGGACGGGGCGCGGGTGATGCTCGACGACACCCTGGTACACCTTGCGTTGAACAAGCCGCGCGGAATGCACTCCACGATGTCCGATGATCGGGGCAGGCCGTGTATCGGTGATCTGGTCGAGCACCGAGTTCGCGGTAACAAGAAGCTGTTTCACGTCGGCCGCCTCGACGCCGACACCGAAGGGCTGATGCTGCTCACCAACGACGGTGAGTTGGCGCACCGCCTGATGCATCCCTCCTTCGAAGTGCCGAAGACCTATCTTGCGACCGTGGCGGGCACGGTACCGCGCGGATTGGGCCGCACACTCCGCGAGGGCGTCGAACTGGAGGACGGGCCAGCGCGGGTCGACGACTTCGCGGTCGTCGACGCAGTGCCGGGCAAGACACTGGTGCGCGTGACGTTGCATGAGGGCCGCAAGCGCATCGTGCGCCGGATGCTCAAGGAGGTCGGGTTTCCCGTGCTGGATCTGGTGAGAACCGATATCGGCGCGGTATCGCTCGGCGAACAGCGACCCGGAAGTATTCGGGTGCTCGGCCGCGACGAGATCGGCGCCCTGTACAAGGCGGTGGGCCTGTGAGCGATACCGTGGTGATCGCGGTAGACGGCCCGGCGGGAACCGGAAAATCCTCCGTATCAAGGGGTTTGGCTCGAAATCTGGGTGCGCGGTATCTGGATACCGGCGCGATGTACCGGATCGTCACCCTGGCCGTGCTGCGGGCCAGGGTCGATCTCACCGACACGCCGGGCATCGAGTCCGCCACGGCCGACGTCCCGCTCTCCGTCGGGTACGACCCCGATGAGGACCGCGCTTACCTTGACGCAGAGGATGTTTCGGTCGAGATCCGCGGCGATGCGGTGACCAAGGCGGTCTCGGCGGTGTCGGCGGTGCCCGCCGTGCGTGCGCGCCTTGTCGCCTTGCAGCGGGAACTTGCGGCCGGTCCGGGCAGCGTGGTCGTGGAGGGACGCGATATCGGCACCGTTGTGCTTCCCGATGCCGACGTCAAGATATTCCTGACGGCCTCGGCGGAGGAACGGGCACGGCGACGCAACGACCAGAACGTCGCCAGAGGCCTCGCCGACGACTACGAGGCGGTCCTCGCCGACGTCAAGCGACGCGACCACCTGGACTCCACCAGGGCGGTGTCTCCGCTGCGGGCGGCCGATGACGCGCTCGTGGTGGACACCAGCGAGATGACCGAGGCCGAGGTGATCGCCCATCTGGTCGACCTCGTCCGGCGGACGGCCGGGGCACGCCGATGACCGAATCGGACGGTACCTGGACCGACGAAAGCGATTGGGAGCTCGCCGATTCCGACGCAGTAGCCGATGACGAGGGCGGGGAGGACTTCTCCGGCCCGCCGCCGGTGGTCGCTGTCGTCGGGCGACCGAATGTCGGCAAGTCGACGCTGGTGAACCGCATCCTCGGCCGCCGCGAAGCCGTGGTGCAGGACATTCCCGGCGTCACCCGCGACCGCGTCTCCTACGACGCGAACTGGGTTGGGCGCCGGTTCGTCGTCCAGGACACCGGCGGCTGGGAACCCGACGCCAAGGGACTGCAGCAGTTGGTCGCCGAGCAGGCGTCGGTGGCAATGCGGACCGCGGACGCGATCATCCTGGTCGTCGATGCCGTCGTCGGCGCCACGGCCGGTGACGAGGCGGCGGCGCGGATCCTGCAGCGGTCCGGTAAGCCGGTGTTCCTGGCCGCCAACAAGGTCGACACCGAACGCGGTGAGGCCGATGCCGCCGAACTGTGGTCCCTGGGACTGGGTGAGCCGCACCCGATCAGCGCCATGCACGGCCGCGGCGTCGCCGATCTCCTCGACGAGGTCATCGCGTCGTTGCCGACCGTTTCGGAGGCCGGTGCACGCGGCGGCGGGCCGAGGCGCGTCGCGCTGGTGGGCAAGCCCAACGTCGGTAAGAGTTCGCTGCTGAACAAGCTGGCCGGCGACGAGCGGGCCGTCGTGCACGACCAGGCGGGCACCACCGTCGACCCCGTCGACTCGCTCATCGAATTGGGCGACAAGACTTGGCGTTTCGTCGACACCGCCGGCCTGCGACGCAAAGTGGGGCAGGCCAGCGGGCACGAGTTCTACGCATCGGTGCGTACCCGCGGTGCCATCGACGCCGCCGAGGTGGTCATCGTGTTGATCGATGCGTCGCAGCCGTTGACCGAGCAGGACCAGCGGGTGCTGTCGATGGTGATCGAAGCCGGCCGGGCGCTGGTGCTCGCGTTCAACAAATGGGACCTCGTCGACGAGGACCGACGCTACGACCTCGGCCGCGAGATCGAACGCGAACTGGTGCAGGTGCAGTGGGCGCCGCGGGTCAACATCTCGGCGAAGACGGGGCGCGCGGTGCAGAAGCTGGTGCCCGCCCTCGAGACCGCGCTGGAGTCGTGGGACACCCGCATTCCGACCGGCAGGCTCAACACCTTCCTCAAGGAGGTGGTGGCCGCCACGCCGCCGCCGGTGCGCGGCGGGAAGCAACCGCGCATCCTGTTCGCCACTCAGGCCACCACGCGGCCGCCGACGTTTGTGTTGTTCACCACAGGTTTCCTGGAAGCGGGCTACCGCCGGTTCCTTGAGCGGCGGCTACGCGAGACGTTCGGATTCGAAGGCAGCCCGGTCCGCATCAACGTGCGGGTGCGAGAAAAGAGGGGCGCGCGCTCTCGCTAGGTTGGGTTGGTGCCCGTCATCGACATGATCTTGATTGCGTTGGCGGGGGTCGCGGCAGGAGCCATCAACAGCTTGGTCGGTTCGGGCACGCTCGTCACCTTTCCCACGCTGGTGACGCTCGGGTATCCGCCGGTGGTGGCGACGATGTCGAATGCGATCGGGCTGGTGGCGGGCGGAGTTTCGGGCACGTGGGGCTACCGCCGCGAATTACGTGGCCAATGGAACCGACTGCTCTGGCAGATGCCCGCGTCGTTCATCGGCGCCCTGGCCGGCGCTTGGCTGCTGCTGCACCTGCCGGAGAAGGTCTTCACCGAAGTGGTGCCGGTGCTGTTGATCCTGGCGCTGATCCTGGTGGTGATCGGGCCGAGGATCCAGAACTTTGCGAAGAAGCGCGCCGAGGCGGCCGGTAAATCCGCCGAGCACGTGTCGCCGCGGCGGATGGTGGCGTTGGTCATCGGCACCTTCGCCGTCGGCGTGTACGGCGGCTATTTCACTGCCGCGCAGGGCATTTTGTTGATGGGGGTCATGGGTGCGCTGCTGCCCGAGGACATGCAACGGATGAACGCCGCGAAGAACCTACTGTCGTTGATCGTGAATGTGGTTGCCGCGATTGCCTACGTCGCTGTCGCGTTCGATCGCATCAGCTGGGCCGCGGCGGGGCTGATCGCGCTCGGCTCGCTGGTCGGCGGTTACCTCGGAGCCCACTACGGGCGCCGGCTGTCACCGAATGCGTTGCGTGCGTTCATCGTCGTCGTGGGTCTGATCGGGCTGTACCGCCTGCTTACGATCTGACACGGCGTGGTCACCGCTAGTCGGCGAACAGCCGCAGGCGAGTGTCGTCGGGGATGCCCACGACACGGCGAGTTACCCGCTGGATCTGGTTGGGATTGTGACGGGGTGCTGCGGTAGGCTCACGTGCTGCTGCCGATGCATTCGGCGGCACCGGGCTGTGGCGCAGTTTGGTAGCGCACTTGACTGGGGGTCAAGTGGTCGCAGGTTCAAATCCTGTCAGCCCGACGCCGGTCAGAGGCGGTTCCGAAGCGATCCGGCACCGCCTTTCCTCGTCGTTGAACCTTGCGTCGCGATCTACCCGCACTCATCCTCAAACCCGACGACCGGGAGGCACGGGCCGTGGACATTGAGCCTTGGTTCGGGCGGAGGCTCGTCGGAGCCGTCTGGAGGATAAGTGCACTCACCGTTGAGCCACACTTGACTGGGTCTGCAAACCTGGCGCCGGTGACGGGTGCGCAGATCACTGCGGATACCGCAAACACAGCGCTCACAGCGGCAAGAAGGACAGTAATGGTTCGCGATGTTGGGCGCATTTCACGGCTCTTCACGTGTCAACGGGGATTGGGCGGCGGACTCGTCGGAGGTGGGCTCGAGGTCGGCGGAGCGCAGCCCCATTCCGGCGGGCATCCCACGGGCCCGGGATCAACGGCAGGCTGGTCGACAGGCAACCGGTCGGGTTTCCAGCGTGTCGGTGGCCCCTGCGCCGGTGGTGGGTCCCCACCACAATTGACCACAATTGCCGGGTCGCATCCTTGCGGCCCCGCGTAGGCGACCGCCACATATACGCCGCTGACAACCGCGACCGTCGCTGCGAGCAATGCGAGCCGGCGCGCGAGTCTCGCGGAATCGGTTCGCTTCATTTGTCCTCCCGGCCTTGAGCCAGGTGGAAACCCTCGACGAAGGCCCCCTGGCATCCGTCGCCGCTATTCCGCGGTGATCTACGAGTATCCCAGCCCAAGGCTGTACGGAGCGCACTTTCACCACCCCGATCAATCCGGGCGATAATGTGCACAAATCCTTGGGATGCCGTGGAGATGGTCATGATCGCTCGGATGTGGCGAGGCTGGGTTCGGACCGAGCAGGCGAACGACTACGTCGACTACATCACCGGCACGGGGTTGCGTGAATATGCGGAGACGCCGGGCAACCGTGGCTGTCAGATGTGGACGAGAGACGTTGGAGATGGTCGCACCGAAGTCGTGACAGTCAGTTGGTGGGACTCACGCGATGCCATCGTCGGCTTCGCAGGATCCGACATCGACGTCGCTGTGTTCTACCCCGAGGATGACAAGTACCTCATCGACCGCGAAACCACGGTCTCGCATTTCGAAGTTGCGGCACAGGCACCCATGTGAGCGCAACGCGCAGAAGCTGCAGAACCGCCTACGCTTGGTACGGGTGGCGTCCACAGTCGAACCGAGGCAAGTCGATGTCCGAGCCGACGATTGATCGCGCCGCAGTGGCGGCAGATCTGGAACGGGTCCGTGCCGACTTCGGGCGACTCCTCGCCTCCGCCGATAGTCGCGACTGGAGGGCACCGACATCGGGCACCCGCTGGAGCAACGAACAACTTCTTTTCCACATGGTCTTCGGCTACATGGTTGTGCGCCGACTGCTGTTGCTCGTGCATGTGTTCGGGCGGCTTCCCGACCGCGCCAGTCGGACCTTTGCCCGCGTGCTTCAATCTGCGACAGCGCCGTTTCACGTGGTGAACTACTACGGAACCTGCGCCGCCGCGACCGTCTACAACCGGGATCGCATGGGTAAAAAGATGAACCGCGTAATCGACGGGCTACAGCGATCACTGGCCACGGAGGACGACAGGGCTCTCCGCCGGGGCATGCATTTCCCGCCCGGCTGGGATCCCTACTTCCGCGATTACATGACCCTCGCGGACGTATACGACTACCCCAGCCGACATTACGACCACCACCGACGACAACTCACCTTGACGAACTTGCCTCCCCCGACACTTCGAGGCGATAGGTGTTAGTACGCGTCATGCGTTGACGGCTTGACGGATCAACCGGGCCAGCGCTGCGGGTTGGGAGAGAAAAGGGGAGTGTGATGCGCTCAGCCGGTAGACGGCGTCGACACGCTCGGCCAGCGACTCCTGAACGGCAACCGGCACCGCATTGTCGGCCTCGCACACGATGTAGGTGCTCGGAATCGTCTTCCACGCCGTCGTGGTCAGCGGCTGACGCATCGAGGCATACGACTGGTAACCGAGTTGTGCGACGGCATGTGCGGCGGTGGCACGGTCGAGATCGTTGAAGAACACACTCTCCGGGGTTGTGACGGAGACGAAGTCGCCAATTCCTCGACGGCGGTGTCGTTTTGACCATGGCAGCGGCGCACTTCCGGGGTTCAACGACACCAGCGATTCACCGGCTTCGAGTGGAAAAGATGCGAGATATATGATGCGTGCGACATTCCGCGCCTTCGTCAACGCCTGTGTCGTCGGGACGCCGCCATAGGAATGAGCAATGACGACAACCGATTCGTATGTTGCGACCGCTCGCGCGATCGCGTCGGCATCGGCATACATGTCACGCAGTTCGGCGGGCTCGTAACCGCTGCTCGTCAGCGTCAAGATGTGCACGTCGAAATCTGCGAGTGCGTCGATCAGCGGCCGATAGTGATCGGGCTTGTGCCAGGCGCCAGGAACGATGAGAACTGAGGACACAGTCACGGGCATCAGCTCGGCCACGCCGAGCCCAGGATGCGCTCAACAGAGGTCACGCGCCGGTACCCAGGCAAGAAGTGCTCGAGGACATCGGAATTCACCGTTCCGTTGGTGGTCTCCGGGCGGGCCTTGAACCCGTCGAAATAAGCGCTGAGGAACTCGCGCTTGAAATCGCCTCGCGGGTGGACGGCGAGAATCTCTCGCAGTTGATCGTTGTTCAGCCCGTCGAGGCCGAATCCGACCACGTCGGTCAGCACGCCGAGATGCGTAGCCGCGATCTCCGCGCCCATCCGGCTCGGGATTCCCGGTGTCGTGTGCAGCGCGACGGCGGTCCACACCGTGTCCGCGGCCGCCGGGGAGAAACCATGCTCGAGTAGGAACGTGCGCCCGTGATCGGCACCGTCGACCTCGAAACGCTGTTCGACATCGGAAAAGGGTGTGGTGAGACCCATGTCGTGGAACATGGCGGCCAGATACAGCAGTTCGGGATCCGGTTGCAGACCGACCCGTTGCGCATGGATCTGGCCGAAGAAGTAGACCCTGCGGGAATGGTGGTAGAGCAGCGGACTGGTCGTCTTCTGAGCCAGAAGGGTGGCCTCGGCGACCGCCGCGGTGTCCGGAATCTCTATGCCCCCGATGACTTCTGACATGACTCCTACTCCTTCTGCGTCGACGCCGGGCTCTGCCTGCGATCCATGCTGTCGCTCACCGCGGGTGCGGCGCCCCCGTAGTTCGGCCAGGAATCCCTCGAAATCGGACGTGCGTATCCGGCGAGGGTCGGGCGCGCGCGTCCGCGCCCCGCCTTACCGAACGGATAGCAAAACCTTGCTTCCCCAGCGGGGAAGTCTGGCCGCGCAGCGGTTACGGACACAGCCCCCAGCGATGGAGCATCTTTCTCACCACGTCAATCGAGGGACCGATGATGACCGAGCCGACAAAGCCCGAGCCGAAACGCGTCGCGTACGGAATCGAGGCATCATGAACTCTCTCGGTGAAACCACGTATTGGCACAACCACCCCGACCTGGCACAGCTCGCCCAGAACATCCGCGAGCAGTTGGAACAACAGCGGTTGACAGCGAACTCCGGTCAGTAGACGTCCATCAGCGTCTCGAACCGCGCGGTGAGGACGGGGTCCAGCGCGCCCGAGATACGGACCTCGATGGGGCCGTTGGAGCGGGCCAGCGCAACCGTCACCGGTGGGTCGCCCATGATCGGGTACTCGAACCAACTGTCGGTGTCGTCGGCGTCGGTATCGTCGAGCGCCCCGACGAAGGCGTCGTCGTCGAGGTCATCCCATCGATAACCGGTGTATGCGGCGATCCGCGTTACGAGTTCGTTGAGGTTCTCCTCGAATATCCAGCCGATCAGCGTCGCCACGGACGCAATTATGTCTGACCTGGTCACAGCTGTCCGCCGGCGCTTTTCCTTACCTGGCGGCCAGGAAAATCTTCCCTCTATGGAGCCGGATTCTGGCTTGGCGGCGATTACGCGCGCGTCGCGAAAGCCGGAGTATTTCAGTCAACAACTTCAGCACATAGCGCCAACCAGGCCCACCGAAAGGACCTCACGATGACCATCCACAAGCAGCCTCGCTTCAAGTACGCCGCCACCATTCTCGGCGCCATGGCCTTGCTTGTCCTCGCCCCGGCTACCGCCTACGCGACCGACAACGAGCCGGGCCCTGGCGGCGGCGGCTGCACCTACATCGACAAGGACGGCTATCCGATCCCGATCGACGACGGCCAGTCCGTGATCGTCGACGGCAAGACGGTGACCTGCAAGGGCGGAACCATCAGCACCGCCTCGGCGCCGAAGAAGAACATCGGCGATGTCCGCGCGCCGATCACGAAGTTCGACAAGCTCCCGGTGTTCAGCCTCCAGCCCTGAGCACCGGTTCCCCGATCGGCCCGCCACTCGTCCCCCCGGGGTGGCGGGCCGATCCCCGTCAGTTGGACGGGGCAGGGTTCATCGAGTTGATGAAGTAGGTTTCCTGGCCGGTCGGATATCCGCCGCCGTCGGTCGCGATGTGGACGTGGTCGTAGTGGTTGGCTGTCTCGTTGCCGTAGTCAGCCGTCCAACTGGGCGCGCCGATGCCGGGATAGAAGCCCTGCCGCCAGATGACGTGGATGACACCCCACCGCTTCGCGTTGGCCAACGCCAGGCCCGCGATCTGGTTGCCGAGTTCGATGCCCTCGTCGGAGTTGTGGTTCGGGATCATCACGTCGATCGCCAAGCCGTTGGGATGCCACGGCAGGGGATCCTGTCTGGCTCCGCCGATCGTCTTGATCTCGGGAAACATCACGGCGATGGCGCGTGCCACCCAGATCGTGTGGATCTGCAAACCCTGCTCCGGCGCGATACCGGCCGGCAACTGGAACCCGGCCGCCAGGTTCGCGACCGGCGCGCTCGCCGCGATCAGGTCCGGGGCCGCCGGGTTGTCGGGCTGCCCGGTGCTCGACGTCGGGCCTGCCGGCAACGCCGCGGGAGCTTCCCTGCTGGTCGCCGGCTCGTAGAGGAGCGCTGCGGACACCGCCACCGACGCCACCACGGCCAGCAACCGGCCCCGGCCGTTGGCGAGTAGGTCCTTGCGCACGCATCGCAGGATACGTACATGCCCGATTCGCCGTGGCAATCTGGTCCGCGCGTCAGCCAATCGTGACCAACGCCCGCGGACACGTAGTCCTACTCATCCCCGGTCAGCCCGTCACCCGGCATCCTGTAGCCATGCCGCTCACCTCGTCAGTTCCCGACGCCCGCTCGGTGGCCGAGAGCACCAAACCCGACCGCGACCGCGCCGTCGACGTCGCCCGACTCGCCGCCCTGGTCGTCGTGATGTTCGGCCACTGCGCGCTGCTGCTGGCCACCATCGACTCGAACGGACTGTGGATCGGAAACCTACTCGGCCAGAAGCCGGCGCTGACGCCCGTAACCTGGCTCGTGCAGGTCATGCCGCTGTTCTTCCTGGCAGGTGGCGCAGCGGGGGCGTACGGCTGGCGCGACGGAACGCAGTGGGGCACGTGGTTGGTGGCCCGGGCCCAGCGGCTCTGCCGTCCGGTGTTCTGGTATCTCGCGTTCTGGACCGTCGCCCTCGTGATCGCCTCGATGGTCCTCGGCGCCGACTCCGCGGTGGGACTCGGCAAAGAGTGCGTTGCGCTGCTCTGGTTTCTCGGCGTCTACCTCGTGACGCTTGCCTTCGTGCCCGCACTGACGCGGATGCGCACAGGGCACACCACCACGGTCGTGATCATCTGCCTTCTCGTGGTGGCGGCCACGTTCGACGTCGTTCGGATCGCCACCGATGAGTTGATGGCAGGGCTTCCCAACTTCGTGATCGTCTGGCTCATCCCGATGGTGATCGGCGTCGCATATGCGCGGAGGCTGATCGGGGTGCCTGCGGCCGGGTGCGTCGCGGTCGGATCATTCGCTGCACAGGTGCTGTTGGTGAACTTCGGCCCCTACGAAGTCTCGCTGGTGGTCACCGGGACGGAACGCATGTCCAACGTGACACCACCCACGGTTCTCCTTGCGCTGCAATGCCTCTGGATGTCAGCTGCGTTCGTCGCCGTAGCGGGACCGCTGCAGCGGTGGGCGCAGCGGCCGCGGGTGTGGCAGATCGTCGCGGTGGGCAATGGGGGAGCGATGACCCTCTATCTGTGGCACATACCCGCCATCGCGGTCGCCACATTGGCGTTGCACGCCGTCGGTCTCGACGCATACGACGTTGACGCACCGGGTTTCTGGGGTCTTCTCGCGCTACGGGCCGTGGTGTTCGCGGTGGTCATGACGGCGACGTTCGTTCTGCTGTCGCCACTGGAACATCGTCGGATTCCGTGGTGGGATAACGCCGTCGACGCCAGCGGAACGCGATCGACTGTGGCGGGCGCACTGACGTGTATCGCCGGGATCGTGCTCGTCATGCTCGCCAAGAACGGTCTCGGCGATGCCACCGGCTACACACTGCTCGGATCCTTTCTCGTCGCGACGGTGGCCGCGCGTGCGAGCGCCGGTGGTCACAACCTCGTCGCAGATCGGTAACCGATCGAAAGTTCGCAGTGCCGCACCATATCTGGGGTTCTATGCTGCGCACTAACTCGCCGCCACAACGAGATGCGGCGATGTCGACGAGGGCGGACCCGGCGAGTGCGAACAGTAATGGGACTGTCGAAGACGTCGACCAGTATCGGATGGGTTCTGGTCGACGGGCAAGACGCCGCGGCCGAACCGCTTGACTACGACGCTTTTGACATCACCGATGTGAGCACGGCCGCACCCGCGGCAACGGCACGGCGGGTCCGCGACATCGCGACGGCAAGCGGTTACACCGTCGACTCGATCCACGTGACATCCAGCGCCAACGTCTCCTCGCTGCGAGACGCGCTGACGGAGTGCGGATTCGACGACGTGGTATCCGTGCCCTTGACCGAGGCGATCCGGTCATGGGGTAGAGACACCGGTTATGCGAACGCCTTTGAGCGGACAGCGATATGCGTGCTGGGCCGCGACTCCGCCGCGCTGTCGATGATCGACACCCGAAGTGGCGCCATACAATCCGCGACGACCACCATCACCGCCGACCTCGCCACCTTCATCTCCTGGCTCAACTTCGCGCTGGGCGCCGACGATCCTTCGCCGGAGATGCTGTACCTCATCGGATCCAGACCAAGGCTCGACGAGGTCGCCGAAGTGCTCGACAGGGCCCTCATCGTGCCCGTTGTCGCCAGCCATGACGCCCAAATCGCACTCGCGCGCGGCGCGGCATCCTCGACCGGTAAGCCGCCCCTGCTGTGCGCGCAACGGAGCGGTCTCGCCGTACCGACACGCGCGCTGGCGGTAATGGGAGCGGCCGCGGTGATATCGGTCTTCACACTGTCTGCGGCAGGTAGCCCAATTCCGCTGGTGGAAAGCAAAGTTCAGCAGGCTGCTGTCCCGCCCGCGTCCGCTCCAGAGATCGATCAGGAACCGGCGATCGATGTGCCCGTCGCGCCGATGGTGTTCCCGCCACCGCCATTGGCACTCCATTCCCTGCCGGAGGAGCCGCCCGCACCCGTCGCTTCTGCCCCCGAATACGTTGAACCCGAAGTCTATTCGGCTGCGGTACCGGAACCACCCGCAGCGCCGCCGGTGGAGCACCTTCCCGACCCGCTGCCCGTCGAGCACCTGCCCGCCACGCCGATCGCGCCGGGACCGGTGGCTCCGGAATCACCACCGGCGAACCCGTGGTTCGGCGCGCTGCCGTGACCTAGAGCCGGCCCGCTGCAAATGTGGCTGCCTCGCCGACCATTCCGTTGACCGAATAGAGGGCGTGGGCGAAGGACGGCTCTCCGCCGGGCGTGCCGTCGCAGATGGTGTCGCCCTGCGCGCAGAGCTCATTCGTCTTTGCGGCGTATGCCGGGCCGATCGTGATCGGGGGCGCCCCGTACCGGCTGGTCCACGCATCCGAGGGCTTTCCGAACAGTGTCACGGCGGCGACGTGGTCGGCCACATCGACGGGCAGCGGCTGGGGGACAGCCGCGGCGGGGACACCCGCGGGCACTTCGGCTGCGGTCACGAACCCCGCGACCGCGGCGCCCTGCGAGTAGCCGCCGAGCACGATGTCGGTGTCCGGGCAGTTCGCGGCCGTCGACTGAACGTGGGAGGCCGCGTCCCGCACGCCGTCGATGACGGTCTGGGCGAACGCCGTCGTGTTGGCGAAATCGCCGCTCGCCGCGTAGTTGACCGGGTACACCGACACCGACTTTCCGGCCGCCTGGGACTGCAATGCGTCGACGAACGCCTGACCGACACCACCGACACCCGGCGGTTCCCCGGTGCCGCGGGCGAACACCACCTCGACGTCCGGACACGGCTGTGCGCCCGCCGACGGCACCGGTGCCGCCATCAGCGCTCCCGTCACGCCCGCTATCGCGATGCCGACAATGCTGGTTCTCATCCTGCCTCCCGAGTCGATTGCCTCGCGTATACCCCCATTGCGCAGGCTATATACGGCTTGCGGCGAAGGCAGCGGCTTCGTTGACCATGCCGGTGGCGACATAGGCGCCGTGGGCCCCCATATCCCAGCCGCCTTGATCGCAGATCGGGTCGTTGGGGACGCACATCTCGACGGTCTTTCCCGCGTAGAGCGGGCCCACCGACGGGAGCGGGCCCGCTGACAGGCTGTCGGCGAACGTGCTCCTGGCGCCGCCGAACTCGGCCGCGGCCGCGACGTGGTCGGCGACATCGGGCGGCATGTGGGTGGTGGCCAGGTCGACCACCGCGGCGCCCTGCGAGTAACCGCCCAGCACCATCCGGGTTTGGGGGCAGTTCTGCGCCATCGCCTGCACGTGAGCGCTCATGTCGTCGCCGCCGGCCGGGGTGCTGCGCGCGAAATCCCTGCTCGCCGGGTAGTTGACCGCGTACACCCCGACCGTGCGTCCGCCCACCTTGGACCGAAGGGCATCGACGAAGGCCTGGCCGATTCCGCCGACGCCAGGGGGTTCGGTGGTCCCGCGGGCGAAGACGACCTCCACGTCGGGGCAGGGTGCGCCGACAGCGGTCGGGGCGGAAATCAGCAGTGCGGGTGAGCAGGCGGCCATTGCCGCGAGGGCGCCGACGACACGGGCAGCAGGCCCGACGTTCGTGATCTTCATGCCGATATGTCGCGCGAACACGTTTATTTGTGACAGGCAGCGGATGTTTGGACGAGCTTCCGGAGGGAAACGAGACTGTTAGTCTCGTTCTCTGGCGCATATCTGTACGCCGATCAAGGGAGAAGGTCGATGACCGAATCCGCTGTCCGAACCGGTCCACCCCCAGGCGGGTCCTTCGCCGCCGGATCCACGATCCGGCGCGGCTGGACCCTGCTCGTCGCCTGTGCGGGCGTCGCGATGGTCGTCGCGTCGATGGTCGCGCTCAACACGGCGCTCGCCGACATCGCGGTGGCCACGGGTGCCACGCAGACGCAGCTGACATGGATCGTCGACAGCTACACCTTGCTGCTGGCCTGTCTGCTGCTGCCTGCGGGCGCGATCGGCGACCGCTACGGCCGCCGCACCGCGCTGCTCGTCGGGCTGGCGATCTTCGCAGCCGCCTCGTTCGCCCCGTTGGTCCTCGACAGCCCGGTGCAGATCATCGCCGCCAGGGCGCTGGCCGGCGCGGGCGCCGCGTTCGTGATGCCGGCGACCCTGTCGCTGCTGACCGTGGCTTACCCACCAGAGGCCCGCACCAAGGCGGTCGGAATCTGGGCCGGGGTGGCCGGCTCGGGCGGCATCTTCGGCCTGCTGGGCACCGGTCTGTTGCTTCGGATCTTCGAGTGGCAGTCCATCTTCTGGATGTTCGCCTGCGCAGGGCTGGGGTTGTTCCTGCTCGCGCTGACGATCGCCGAGTCACGCGAAGGCGACGCGCCGCCACTCGACGTGCCCGGCTCGGTGACGATCGGGGCTGCGGTTGCGGTGTTCGTATTCGGCATCCTGCAGGCGCCCGAATACGGATGGGCGGACCCGCGGGTGTCCGGCTGCCTCGCCGCGGGGATGGTGCTCGCGCTCGTGTTCGGTTTCATCGAACTCCGGCGCCGTCAACCACTGCTCGACGTCCGGTTGTTCGGCGACCCGGAGTTCTTCACCGGCTCGGCGACCATCACCATGGTGTTCCTCGGCACTTTCGCCCTGTTTTACCTCGTCACGCAGTTTGTGCAACAGGTGATGGGCTACACCCCGCTGGCGACGGCCGTCGCGCTGGCCCCGTTGGCGGTTCCGCTGCTGACCTTCTCGATGCTGTCGTCGTGGTACCTGCCGAGAGTGGGTCTGCGCGCCGTCGTCTTCGTCAGCATGGTCCTGGTGTCGGTCGGGTTCCTGTACATGCGCACGCTCACCCCCGACTCGACCTACCTCGACATCCTCTGGCCGCTGTTGGTGATCAGCTCGGGATTCGGATTGTGCACGGCGCCAACGACTTCGGCGATCATGACCGCCGCGCCCGACGCCAAACAGGGCGTTGCATCGGCGGTCAACGATGCGACCCGCGAGATCGGCGGGGCGCTGGGCATCGCGATGGCGGGATCAATACTGGCGGGCAGTTACAGCCACTTGATCGCCCCGGCACTCGCGCCGTACCCCGAGCCCGTTCGGGGCCCAGCGTCGGATTCGCTGGCGCAGGCGCTCGTCGTCGCCGATCGGCTCGGCCCGCAGGGGCAGCAGCTGGCCGAGGCGGGTAAGACCGCCTTCGTCGAGGCCGTCAGCTCGTCCTATCTGGTGATGGCCGCGATCGTGGGCGTGGCCGCGATCGTGATACCGATGTTCGCGCCGGGCCGCGACGGCAGGCAGCTGCTCGTGCTGAGACGCCTCCACAATGCAAAGGACGAGAAGGCCTCGAGCCGCGGCGACGCCCCGGTACGCTAACCGACGAAGACGGTCGACAGCGGAGGGGACGAAGAATGAAGTTGATGGCAGTACTCGCACTGACCTGCGGGATCGCCGGCGCGCCGATGCTGACTGCAGGCACTGCTGCCGCCGACCGGGGGCCGTGCGACGGTGTGGATTGCGTCCCGTACGTGAAGCGCAACATCACGCCCACCGACCACTGCCAGTTCAAGTCGCGCTACCCGTTCGGGCTTGACGCCAGCGGCAACACCTTCGTCTGCGCGGCACGCAACCAGTGGGTGCCGGTGGCGCCACTGGTCGGCGTGCGGACGATGCGCGCGCCCTGCGACGAGGCGGTGCCCGGCACCGCGCAGACGCCCGCGGGCCAGTTGCTCAACTGCCGGGGCAACGCCTGGTCTGCCTACAACGACGTGCTCTATTACAAGTGACCCGCCGCTCGGCGGACCCGGCCGGTGTCAGCCGCCGTTGGTGAAGGGGTTCGACGACAGCGTGATGATCTGACCGTTCTTCCAGATGCACCAGCGTCCGCCCCAACCGCTGGTCCACACCACCTTCTCGCCCAGCCAGTATTCCGCGGGCTTGCGGGGCGCCCAGGACGGAACCGGATCGCCGACGGCAGCCCACGGTGGATTAGGCGCCGGGGGCGGGTCGGCGTTCGCCACACCGATCCCGAGAGCGCCGGAAACCAGGCCGCAGGCAAGCGCGATGGCAGGAAGTGCCTTTTTCGCGATCATCTCCAATCCCACACGGTCGGATCATTGGGCGGGTAGTTCATGCAGACGTCGGTGGCGTGTGCGACGACGCCCTTGTTGTTGAAGAACAACTTCGCCCAGTTGCCCCAGCGAGTCGCCATCTGCTCGTAGTAGACGTTGGTCGCGGTGGCTTCCGAGTACTGTCGTCGGCCCGCGTAATCCAGGGAGAAGAACCAGTAGATGCGGTCGCGGGCGCCGTTCTGCACATCGATCGGCCTGTTGTGATAGTCGATCATGTACCGCTCGTAATAGATCGGGTCGGTATCCCGCGTCGCGGCCATGTACTGGTCCACGGTGCAGGTGGTCCTCATGATCCGGTTCGGGATCGGATAGTCGTCGGTTGCGTCCGCGGATGCGTTGACCGGAATCGCCAGTGCGACCGCGCTCATCGCGGCCACTGCGAAGCTCGCCTTGCCCAGCATTTCTGCCCTCCTCCTACTGCTCCGCCGCCAAGGGCGGTCCTGCGGGTGGTATTGCCGGTGCGTCCCCGGCCGGCGGCGGCCCTGCCACTTGCTGGAGCAGGGATACCTTTTCCGGGCAGTAGGTCCGGTACGCGGCACCCAGGAACTGCCATGTCTGTTCGGTCGACGCGTCCTTGTCCAACTGCGGCTTGACGAACCTGGCGGAGGCGAAGACATCCTTGTCAAGGTTGTTCCACAACCGCTTGCAGGCGATCTTGCCGATCCACGCGTTGTAGTCCTTCTCGCCGTAGATGCCGTAGATGTGCAGCTCGTTGTAGAAGTCGGTATCGGGGTCAGCGCTGGCCGGCGCTGCCACCGCAACCGCGGGCATCGTCAATGCGATCGCCGCCAAGACGGTCGATGCGAGCCGTTTCTTAGTCATAATCACCTAACTTTAAACGCCTAACTGGAGGGACGTACGGGGCCTGTGGGATTTTCGTCATCCGGCTGACCGCGGGGTCCCGCGGCGACGGCTTCTGTCCTGGGCGCGGGCCATGGTTCGGGTAGCGGGCGCTGCCGCACTCGTTGCGGCCACCAGAACCAGCGACCGAGCAGGGCGGCGATCGACGGTGTCATGAACGATCGGATCACCAGGGTGTCGAACAGCAAGCCCAGACCGATGGTCGTGCCCACTTGCCCGACCACCCGCAGATCGCTCACCACCATCGACATCATCGTGAAGGCGAAGACCAGGCCGGCCGAGGTCACGACTGAACCAGTCCCCCCCATCGCCCGAATTATGCCCGTGTTGATGCCCGCGTGGATCTCTTCTTTGAAACGTGACACCAGCAGCAGGTTGTAGTCCGAACCGACCGCGAGCAGGACGATGACCGACATCGCGATGATCAACCAGTGCAGGTGCAGGCCGAGGATGTACTGCCAGATCAGTACGGACAGGCCGAACGACGTGCCCAAGGACAACAGCACGGTTCCGACGATCACGGCCGCGGCGACCACCGATCGGGTCAGCAGCACCATGATGATGAAGATCAGGCACAGCGATGCGATGCCCGCGATCAAGAGGTCGAAGTTGGAACCGTGCTGCATGTCCTTGTACGTCGACGCGGTGCCGGCCAGATAGATCTTGGAACCCTCGAGCGGCGTGCCCTTGATCGCCTCGAACGCGGCCTCCTTGATCTTGGCGATGTGCGAGATGCCCTCCGGCGTCGCCGGATCGCCCTCGTGGGAGATGATGAAACGGATCGCCTTACCGTCGGGGGAGACGAACATCTTCAGGCCGCGCATGAACTCCGGGTTGGTGAAGACTTCGGGCGGCAGGTAAAACGAGTCGTCGTTCTTCGACGCGTCGAACGCCTGGCCCATCGCAGTCGAATTCTCTTGCAGGGCAGCCATTTGATCCTGCATGCCCTTCTGACTCTGATACATCGTCAGCATCATCGTCTTCATCGTCCGCATGGTGGAGATCATCTCCGGCATCAACGCGGTCAACTGCGGCATCAGCGTGTCCAGGTGCTCGAGTTCGGGCACGAGTTGTTGCACGTCATCGGTCAGCACGTCGATGCCGTCGAGGGTGTCGAAGATCGCCCGAATCGCATGGCACATCGGGATGTTGTAGCAGTGCGGTTCCCAGTACAGATAGTTGCGAAGTGGCCGCAGCCAATCGTCGAAATCGGCGATGTTGTCACGCACTTCGGCGATGTCGATCGCCATGGTCTTGGTCTTCTCGACCATTCTGTGCGTGGTCTCCGACATCTCCTTGGTCAGAGCCTGCATCTTCTCCATCGTCGAGATGGTCTTGTCCATCTCAGCGGCCTGGGTCAACATGTCGGCCATACGGGCCTGCATGTAGTCCTGGTTCATCTGCTGCGTGGTGCCCTGCATGCTGATCTGGAACGGAATCGAAGTGTGCTCGATCGGTGTGCCGAGCGGCCTGGTGATGGTCTGCACCCTGCCGATTCCGGGAATATGGAAGACGCTCTTGGCAATTCGGTCGATGACGAGCATGTCGGCCGAATTGCGGACGTCGTGGTTGGTTTCGACCAACAGCAGTTCCGGGTTCATCCGCGCCTGAGGAAAATGCCGGTCGGCGGCCGCGTAACCGAGATTTGCCGGTATGTCGTCGGGCAAGAATTCGCGGTCGTTGTAACTCGGGACGTATCCGGGGAGCGCGAGAAGTCCGATGAGCGAAAGCGCAATGGTGGACACCAGGATCGGGGCGGGCCAGCGCACCACGGCGGCGCCGACCTTGCGCCAGCCGCGGGTCCGCAGTTCGCGCTTGGGATCGAAGAACCCGAAGCGGCTGCAGATGGTCAGCATGGCCGGCGCCATCGTCAACGCGGCCAACGTCGCGACGAGCAGGCCGACGGCCAGCGGTATACCCAGTGTCTGGAAGTACGGCAGCCGGGTGAAGTGCAGGCAGAAGGTGGCGCCGGCAATCGTCAACCCCGAGCCGAGGATCACGTGCGCGGTGCCGTGATACATGGTGTAGAACGCTGTTTCGCGGTCTTCGCCGTTCTGCCTCGCCTCCTGATACCGGCCGACGAGGAAGATCGCATAGTCGGTGCCGGCCGCGATAGCCAACGTGGTGAGCAGGTTGACGGCGAATGTCGACAGCCCGATGAGCTCGTAATAGCCGAGGGTGGAAACGATTCCACGCGCCGCGGCCAACTCGATGAACATCATCACGAGCACGAGCAGAACCGTCGAGATCGACCGGTAGACGAAAAGCAGCATCACGAAGATCACCGCGATGGTGATCATCGTGATCAGCTGAACG
This sequence comes from Mycolicibacterium sp. 120270, assembly GCA_033741175.1. Classification (GTDB taxonomy): domain Bacteria; phylum Actinomycetota; class Actinomycetes; order Mycobacteriales; family Mycobacteriaceae; genus Mycobacterium. Next base: position 33,599 of record JAWQNE010000005.1, read on the forward strand.
CTTTTGTCGCCGGCGTGATGCTGGTCGCTTGTCAGTGCGGCGGGCCCTGTCACATAGGCCTTGATCCCCGGCGGCGGCGTACTGCTTGCGACGATGTCTCGCACGGCGGCGACCGATTCGTTGGCCAGGCGCTCACCCTGGTTACCGCGTAGGTACAGCTGGACATAAGCGGCCTTGCCGTCGGCGCTCTGCGACCCCGCGGCCGTCAGCGGGTCGCCCCAGAAGTCCTGGATGTGCTCGACGTGCAGCTTGTCCGATTCGAGCTCGTCGATCAGGCCGTCGTAGTACCTGTGGGCGTCGTCGCCGAGGGGCTGATCGCCCTCGAGCACGACCATCACCGAACTGTTGGAGTCGAACTCCTGAAAGGTCTTGCCGACCTGATGCATCGCCTGCATCGACGGCGCATCGTCGGGCGCCAGCGACACCGATTGCGCCTCGCCGACGACTTCCAACTGCGGAGCGATCACGTTGACGAGCACCGTCAGCGCCAGCCATCCGATGAGGATGGGCACCGAGAAGAGCCGGATGAACCGGGGGATCATCGGGTGCGCGCCGACGTGCGTGTTGGTCATGCGGACTTCACCAGACAGAAGGTCTGGGCGTTGAGGCCGGTGGTGGTCTTCTCGTCCTTCACCACGCCGTCGACGGTGATGCGGCAGCTGATGCTGTCCCCGTCGCCCTGGGCGACGATGTTGGCGCTCGCCGCGGGGGCGGTGGTCGTCAGCGTCAACGACCAGGGCAACGGCACGTTCTCCGCCTTCTGCGGCTGGGCGTCGAGATCCAGATAGTTGATGGTGGCGGTTGCTCCCGGCTCGCCGAAGATCTCGTAGCGCACTTCCTTCGGGTTGAACGGCTCGGGGTCGTTGACCAGGCCTGCGCCGGGCCTGGTGAGCTCGGTCTTACCGAATACGCCGCGCAGCCGATCGACCATGAAGACGCCGAGAAGGACCACCGCCACGATGAGGAGGGGCACCCAGAAGCGCTGCATCACCCTCAGCACCGCGCACCCCGCTGCCTATACGCCGGGGCGACGTCCGCCCGACCCATCCGATGTCTCCTAAGGGAAGTTCGCCTCCGCTTAACTTAGCCCATATAACTTATGTTGGCGCAACGGACTGCCAAATGTTTGCCAGGTTCGAGCCGACCTGGCCAATCGCCCGAAATACGCCGCACGTGGCCGTAATCTGCGGCTAGGGATCGGGCGATCGGCCACGGGGAGACGGCATGGCCTTCTTTGGGAACAGGCGTGGCGGTGCGTTTCACCGGGTGACGATCGCAGTGGGCATCACCGCGGTGCTGTGTGGGCTGCTCACAGTTCCAAGGGCTGCCGCCTTCTCGAGTGCGCCGGTCGAGCAACTCAGCGTGCCGTCGGCCTCCATGGGCCGCGACATCCGTGTCGAGTTCCTCGACGCCGGCCGGGGCGCCCATGCGCTGTATCTGTTGGACAGCATGGAGGCCGGCGACGACTTCAACGGCTGGGACATCAACACCTCGGCCTTCGACTGGTACAAGGATTCCGGCATATCGGTCGTCATGCCGGTCGGCGGCAAGTCCAGCTTCTACAGCGACTGGTACGGCCCGGCCAGCGGAAACGGCGGAACCTCTACCTACAAGTGGGAGACGTTCCTGACCCAGGAACTGCCCGCCTATCTCGCCTCCACCAAGAATGTCCCGACGACCGGCAACGCCATCGTCGGGTTCTCGATGGGCGGTTCGTCGGCGCTGGTGCTCGCCGCATACCACCCGCAGGAGTTCATCTACGCCGGATCGATCTCCGGCTTCCTCAATCTCTCCAAGGATCCCGGCCAGGTCGGTGTCGCCATGATGTGGAACGGCGGGTTCAGCCCGGACGCCATGTGGGGTCCGTCCGGCGACCCGGCATGGGCACGCAACGATCCGACCGTGCAGGCAGGCCGGTTGGCCGCCAACGGCACCCGGCTGTGGGTCTATTGCGGCAACGGCGCACTGACCGATCCGGCGCTGGCCAGCCCGGACGCCCCGATCGGCGGGCTCGGCTTCCTGGAGGGAATGGCCGTCGACTCCAATAAGGCCTTCGCCGACAGGTATGTCGCGGCAGGCGGCCGCAACGCCACATTCAACTTCCCGGCCGGCATTCACAGTTGGGGTTATGCCGGTCAGCAACTGCAGCAGATGAAGCCGGACATTCAGCGCACACTGGGAGTGACGGCTGCGACGTGACTATGACAAGCGTTCGCGCAGTTCGCGTTTGAGGACCTTGCCGTAGCTGTTCTTGGGCAGCTCATCGATGAACTCGTAGCGCTTGGGCCGCTTGAAGCGGGCGATGCGGTCGAGCAGGTGCGCGTCGAGGTCGGCGGGCTCCACGTCGCCGACGATGAACGCGACGACGACCTCGCCCCACTCGTCGTCCCGTGCGCCGACCACACCAGCCTCCACCACCGAGGGGTGTTTGAGGAGCGCCTCTTCGACTTCGCGCGGATAGATGTTGCTGCCGCCGCTGATCACCACGTCCTTTGATCGGTCGCGCAGCGTGAGGTAACCGCGTTCGTCGAACGAACCCATGTCGCCGGTGTGCAGCCATCCGTCCCGCAGGGTCGCGGCGGTGGCCTCCGGGTTCTGCCAGTACCCGGACATCACCACGTCGCCACGGCAGACGATCTCGCCGATCTCACCGATGTCCGCGACGCTGCCGTCGTCGCGAACCACAGCCACGTCCACGCCCGAGCGGGCATAGCCCACCGAGCCGAGGACGGCGTCATCGGCGTCGATGTGGTCGGCGCGGCGCAGCCCGGTGATCGTCATCGGCGCCTCACCCTGGCCGTAGAGCTGGACGAAGATGGGGCCGAACGCGGCCATCGCCTTCTTCAGGCTGTCGACGTACATCGGACCGCCGCCGTAGACCACGGTGCGCAGGTTGCTCGGGCGCGGCCGCCCGGTCTGCACGAGGCGTTGCACCATCGTCGGGGCAAGGAACGCGCTGCATCCGCGGTGGTGTTCGCACAGGTCGAGGAATTCGTCGGGCTCGAACGCACCGGATGCCGGGATCACCTGCCTGGCTCCGCGCAGCACATACGGCGGGATGTAGAGGCCGGATCCGTGCGACATCGGTGCGCCGTGCACCAGGCTGCAGTCCTCGTCCGGGGAGTCGAAGTCGGCGAGGTGCGACACCGTCATCGCCATCAGGTTGCGGTGGGACAGCATCGCGCCCTTGGACTTACCGGTGGTCCCGCTGGTGTAGAACAGCCACGCCAGCGCTGCGGGATCGGTCGTCGACGGCGCCGATGCCGGCTGGCTGCCGAACCGCGCCGCGTACGCGTCGTCGCCGATGATCTCCAGCGGCACAGCGGTGACGGAAGTAAGCCCGGCGCCGATCTTCTCCGAAGCGAAAACCACTGCAGCGGAGGAATCTTCGAGGATCTGCTGCATCTCCCGCGGATGCAGCTTGTAGTTGATCGGTACGTAGACACACTCGGCGGCCCACACGCCGAACATCAACTCGATGATCTCGGGCCGGTTCTCGCTGGCCACCGCGACGCGCGCGCCTGGCCCCAACCCGCGAAGCGATCCGGCCAGCCGCAACGCCCGGTCGCGCAACTCCGCCCACGTGAGCAGTTGGCGCTCACCGAGATAGACCGCACCACGGTCGCCGCACCGCGCCGCGGCCTGGTCGAGCAGGCTGAACATGCTCAACGCGGCACCCATTCGGAGTTCAGCGCGAAGTCGGACAGGTACTTCGTCGAACTCCAGCCGCCGTCGACGACGATCGTCTGTCCGTTGATGAATTCCGCGCCGTCCGAACACAGGAACGCCACCGTGCTCGCAACGTCGTTGACCTCGCCGAGGCGCGGGTAGGGCGTCATCGCCGTGTTGATCTTCTTGAACCGGTCGTCCTCTAACCGTTGGGAGACCATCGGCGTCAGTGTCACACCGGGCGCCACTGCGTTGCAACGGATTCCCTGCGGGCCGTACTGACACGCGATATGCAGGGTCAGCGACGTCAGCCCGCCCTTGGCCGCGGAGTACGCGCCGCCGCGCAGGCCCCCGACGACGGCGAATGTCGACGTGACGTTGACGATGCCCGAACCGGCTCCCATGTGCGGGATCACGTCGCGCGCCAACCGGAACGGCGCGCGCAGCATCAAACCGAGAAAGTAGTCCAGCGACTCGTCGTCGGTCTCGTGCAGGGGTTTGGGGCTGCCGACGCCGGCGTTGTTGACCAGGAAGTCGATATGGCCCCAACGCTGCACGGCGACGTCGACAATGCGGGCGGGTGCGTCGTCGGCGGTCAGGTCGACGGCGACGGTCGCCACCCGGTCGGGGTCGCCGATCGCCTCTTCGAGGTCGGCGAGCCTGGCTTCGTCGCGGCCCGCGCCGACGACAGCCATACCCATCTCGGCGAGTTTGGTCGCACAACCGAACCCGATGCCGCTGCTCGCCCCGGTCACGATCGCTACCTGCATGTCACTCCGCTTTCGTTAGTTCCGCCCGGATCTGATGCTTGAGTACCTTGCCCGCGTCGTTTCGGGGCAGGCTTTCGGCGATGACGACCTGCTCGGGCACCTTGAATTTCGCGACACCCGAGTCGATCAGGAAGTCACGAAGGCTTTCGACGTCGGGACCGGGGGAGGCCGCGGGCACGATGACAGCGCAGGCGCGCTCTCCGGTCCTGGCGTCGGGCAGGCCGACGATGGCGATCTCGGCGATGCCGGGATGCCCGCCGAGGATGTCCTCGACCTCCTTCGGCGCGATGTTCTCGCCGCTGCGGATGATGATGTCCTTGGCGCGTCCGGTCACCACCAGGTAGTCGTCATCCACCCATTGCGCGAGATCTCCTGTGCGGAAATAGCCTTCGTCGTCGAAAGCATCCCGTTCGTCCTCGGGATTGCGGTAGCCGACCAGCATCTGCGGGCCACGGGCACAGATCTCGCCGCTGCCTGGGGGAGCGGCGTCGTGCGCGACGAGTTTGACCGTCGCGATACCGGGCCTGCCGTCGGTGTCGGCGGCGTGCTCGGGGTCGGTCGGCGAGCCGACCGTGGTGACGGGCACCTCCGTCGACCCGTAGACCCGGGTCACCACCGCGCGATCGAAATACGCTGTGGCGCGCCGGATCAACGACGGTGGCACCGACGCCCCGCCGCAGATGAACACCTTGAGGTCGGGCAGTCGGGTGTCGGCGCGTTCGGCGGCGGCCAGCAGGCCCTCGAGGAACGGGGTCGCGCCGGCCATGTGGGTGCACTGCTCTGCGACCATCAGCGCCACGGCCTCGTCCGGATCCCAGCGGTCCATCAGCACGGCGGTGGTACCGAGAAGCAGGGGACACTCGAACGCGTAGATGGATCCGCCGATGTGCGCGATCGGTGACGGCACCAAAAACTTGTCACCCGGATCGATGAACCAGTGGTCCCGCAGTTGACAGATCAGCGCATGAATCGAGTCATGGCTGTGTAGAACGCCTTTCGCGCGGCCGGTGGTGCCCGATGTGTAGAGGATCATCCGTACCGATGCGGAGTCGACGGCGGGGAGGCCGGCCTCGGCCTGCTGCTCGAACAGGGCAGCATAGGCGGTGTGCCGACCCGACTCGCCGCGGACCACCACGACCTCCGGCGGTGAATCCATCCCTCGGGTGACCCGGTCGAGCATCGAGACGTAATCGTGTTGCCGGAATTCGTTCGGCACGAAGATCATCCGGCTGTCGACGTCGCCGAGGATGAACGCCAACTCCCGGTCCCGCAGCGACGGCAGGATCGGGTTGACGGCGATGCCAGCCATAGTCGCCGCCAGGTAGACGACCGCGGCCTCGTGCCAGTTCGGCAGCATGAACGAGACCACACCGCCGGTCGGCATCCGAGACAGCAGCGCAGCCGCCAGCGTCCGCGCCTGCCGGTAGAGCGATTCACAGTCCAACCGGATGTCGCCGTCGACCAGCAGCACCCGCTCGGGCGTGCGCCTCGCGGAGTCGCAAAGGGCGTCGGCAAGTGTCGGCACGGCGCTAACCCCTGACCCGCCGCATGGTCATCGAGTGCCGGAACCGCGACGCCGGGTGCGTGTTGACCGTCACCTGTGCGATTTCGCCGTCAGACGTCGTGTACGTGCGCTGCACCTCCAACGCGGGCGAGCCCGGATCGATCTTGAGTTCGCCGGCGAGATCGGCGGCGATCAGCACAGCGGCGATCTCCTGGTGCACCTCGACGATGCTCACCCCGAAGAGGTCTTCGATGAGCGGAAAGATCGGCCCGGTGTGGCGCTGCAGCAGTCTGCCGACCGCCGCGAACGCCCGGTTGATGTAGTACTCCGTTCGGCACAGCGGGAATTCGGCGCCTTCGGATCGGCGATAGCCGCGCACGGCGAGCCATTCCTCGCCGCTGCCGAGCCCGGTGCGGGCGGCCACTTCGTCGTCGAGGGTGACCATGTTGATGGATTCGATCGCAAACCGGGCCTCGGTCGCGAACGCCACCAGGTCGTTGATCGACATGACGTCATAGGCGTCCGACGTCGTGCGGGGCACCACGAGCGTGCCCGTCCGCGGGCGCGACGACACGAGATTGTCTTCGCGCAGCCGTCGCAACGCCTCGCGCACGGTGTACCGGCTGACCGAGAAACGTTCGCACAGTTCATGTTCGGTCGGCAGCTGGGACCCGACCGGATACACCCCGTCCACGATGTCCTTGCGCAGCGCCCGCGCCACCTGGATGTAGCGATGGTCGGGCGAAGACGTCTCGGTCATCGTCGTCGACCCGTCAGGCTCCGCGGCGCAACGCGACAACGCTGCCGTCGCCGTCGGCCGACACGTACAGCGAGCCGTCGGGTCCCGCCGCGATTCCGGCGAACGGTCCCTGCGGGCCGGAGAACGGCGGCATCCCCTTGAGCGGCTTGGGCTCGACGCCCGGCGGCGGACCGACCGGCAGCCCCGCCGCGATCGTGGTCCTGGCCTTGCTGTTCAGGTCGAACGACACCAGCTCCTTCGAGCCTGCGTCGACGATGTAGAGCTGCCCGTCGCGCACCAGGATGCCCTGCGGTCGCTGCAGCCCGTCGATCACCACGTCCGATCCCGAGCCGGTGAGCCTCACGACCCGCCCCGCGCCCGACTCGGCGACCAGCACGTGCTCGCCGTCGAAGGCGAGCCCAACGGGGTCGTGCAGGCCGGAGGCGAGCGTCTCGACGCCGCCCGACCGAAGCGCATGCACGCTGCCGGTGCCGAGCTCGGCGAACACAATCGCCCCGCCAGGTCCGAGCGCCACACCGTAGAGCTGATCGAAATCCGCTGCCAGATAATCAGTCTCGTTGGCCGAGGGCCGGTACCGGGCCACCTGACCGCCGGAGGTGGTCACCACGAACTCGCCGCCTCCTGCCGGCGCCAGGCCGCGCAGGAAGCCCGGGTAGCCGGGCGAGAACAGCATGCCGACGGTCTGCAGGGAGCCGTCGGGAGCCACCTCGTAGAAGTAGGTGCCGTCGGCGACGTAGAGCCTGCCGTCGTCGCCGATCGTCAGGTCCAGCGGCCAGTTGAGCCCGCCCGGCAGCACCGTTGCGGTTTCCCCACCGGCGATCTCGGTGATCTCGCCGGTGAAGTTCGAGACGAACAGCCTGCCGTCGGCGATCGCGAGGTTGTCCAGCCCGGGGTTGAGCTGGGCCAGCACGCTCTGCTCGCCGCTGCGCGGGTCGATGCGCAGCACCTGTCCGGTGGCGACCTGGGTGGACACGATGTAGCCGTCGGCGTCGAACTTGACCGCGTCCGGCACGCCGAGGTCGGCGGCAACCCGTTGCGGCTCCCCGCCGTCGGGGTCGATCCGCCAGATCTCGTTGGCCGTCATCAGCGGGTAGTACAGCATCCCGTCGGGACCGACCTCCATGGCGTTGGGCGACGGCAGATTCTCCAGAAGGATCCGCTGGGCACCGGTCGCCCGGTCCAACTCCATCAGCCTGCCGCCGTCGCGGCACTCGTTGACGAACAACCGGCCCTGGTGCACGGTGATGCCGTTCGCGCACGGCAGGTCGTCGCGCAGCACGCGGCCACGACCGTCGGTGCCGAGCGCGCTCACCCGGCCGTCCATCACCTCGGTGGCATAGAGCTCGCCGTCGGGGGCGAAGGCCACGTCGTCCGGCGCGATGATGTCGCCGCCCTTGGCGCTGATGGTCTCGAGATCGCCGGTGCCGACGTCGAGCGCGCTGATCTGGCTGCCGGTCACCTGCGCGATGTAGATACGTCCGTCCGGGCCCGCCCTCAGCCCGTTGGCGCCGAAGAGCCGGCTGGGCGCGGTGAGCCGCTCGAAGCGCCAACCCTCGGCGATCTTCGGGGCCGGTGGACGGTAGCGGGCGTCGGTCTGCGACGTGCTCATGGCCTGGAGACGTTATCAAGCTCGAATAGTCCAGACAATAGCGTCGCGATGGCTCCTTTCGACCCTTGACGATCGGATTAATGCTGCGGAATAGTGTTCTGCAATATGCAGAGCACCGTATGTTGTCCGGACAATTATCGTTCATGAGTGACCTCCTGAAGCTTGACGGCCGGATCGTGGTCGTCTCGGGTGCCGGCGGCGGCGGCATCGGCACGACCGTGACCCGCATGGCCGCAGAAGCGGGTGCGACGGTCGTCGCCGTGAGTCGCTCGCAGCAGAACCTCGACGAGCACATCGGCCCGCTGCGGGCCGACGGACTCGCGGTGCTGCCGGTGGCGGCCGACGCCTCGACCGACGACGGGATCGCGACCGTGCTGAACCGCGTGCGCGAGACCGACGGCGACCTCTACGGCCTGGTGAACGTCGCGGGCGGCGCCGAACCCGCCACCTGGATGCCGTCGACGCGGGTGACCCGCGACGACTGGCGGGCGCTGTTCACGGCCAACCTCGAGACCGCGTTCTTCATGAGCCAGGCGGTGGCGGCCGAGATCCGTGGCAGCGGTAGGCCCGGATCGATCGTGTCGATCTCGTCGATCAGCGGGATGAACACCGCCCCGTTCCACATCGCGTACGGCACCGCCAAGGCCGCGATCGTCGCGATGACCCGCACGATGGCCGCCGAACTGGCCCAGGAGAACATCCGGGTCAACGCGGTCGCCCCCGGCGTCACCGAAACCGCCGCGTCGCGCACCTACACCGACGAAGATCCCGACCGTGACCGACAGGCCATCGCGATGGGCAGGCGGGGCAGGCCCGAGGAACAGGCGGGCGCGATCCTGTTCCTGCTGTCTGACCTGTCGAGCTACATCACCGGTCAAACACTGCTCGTCGACGGGGGCCTCAACCTCCGATGGACCCACCTCGGCGCCGACAACACCTCGCTGTTCCTGAAGGACGAGTCCTTCCGGGCGGCAATCAAGGAGCTGTGATGACGGATATCAAAACCAACACCTCCGACGACCTCGTCGAAGAGCTGTCCGAGCCGGTGACGATCAGCGTCGAGGCCTACGTCTCCGAGGACTACGCCCGCGCCGAGCGCGACAGACTGTGGCGCAAGGTCTGGCAGCAGGTCGGCCGGGTCGAGGAGATCCCTGAGGTGGGCTCCTATCTCACCTACGACATCCTCGACGATTCGATCATCGTGGTCCGCACCGGTCCGAACGAGTTCGCCGCGCACCACAACGTGTGTATGCATCGTGGCCGCCGACTGATCGACACACCCGACGACGCCAAGAACGCATGCGCCCGCACCCGCAAGTCCTTCGTGTGCGGGTTCCACGGCTGGACATACGGCCTCGACGGTGCGTGTACCCACATCCGCGAGCAGGACGATTGGAAGGGCGCGCTGACGCCGCAGAACACCCACCTCACACCCGTCCGCGTGGACACCTGGGGCGGTTGGCTCTTCGTCAACATGGACCCGGACTGCGAACCGCTGGCCGACTACCTGTTTCCCGCGGCGAAGATCCTCGATCCGTTCGGGCTGGAGAACATGCGCTACAAGTGGCGCAAATGGCTGAAGTTCGACTGCAACTGGAAGGTCGCGATGGAGGCCTTCAACGAGACCTACCACGTGTTCACCACCCACCCCGAGTTCAACAAGTTCGGTGAGTTCAAGGGCTGGGCCAAGGCGCAGGGCAAGCACAGCAACATCGGCTACGACGCCCCGAAGGACATGGAGGCGACCAAGTCCAAGATCCGCCTCGGCACTGGCGACGATCCGCGCATCTCCACCGCGGAGATGCAGATGTACACGTGGGAGCAGACCAACGCCACCACCACCGAAACCCTTGTGAAGGCGGCCAAGCGCCTGGTCGACGAACTGCCCGAGGGCACGCCGCCGGACAAGGTGCTCGAACACTGGCTGGCGTCGGCGCGCCGTGATGACGAGGCGCGCGGCGTCATCTGGCCGACCATCCCGGCCGACATCCTGGGCCAGAGCGGAACCGCGTGGCAGATCTTCCCGAACTTCCAGATCGGTCAGGGCCTGACCACTGCGCTGTGCTACAGCGCGCGGCCCGATCCGAGCTACAACCCGAACAAGTGCATCTTCGAGGTCGCGACTCTCGAGCTGTTCCCGAAAGGCCAGGAGCCGCAGACCGAATGGGAGTACACACCGAAGGACAGCCCGAAGTGGTTGTCGGTACTGCCGCAGGACTTCTCGAACATGGCCGCGGTGCAGCAGGGCATGAAGTCGCTGGGCTTCCCCGGCACCAAGCCCAATCCGTATCGCGAACGCAGCACCGTCAACCTGCACACGCAGCTGGCCAAGTACATGGGTACCGGCGAACCTCAGGAGTTAGGCGACAAATGACACTGTTCGATACGTGTGGGCCGACGCAGACGCCCGATGACATCGACATCGACGCGTTGCGGGAGAAGTACGCCCAGGAACGCGAAAAGCGCCTGCGGACAGACGGTTCGGCCCAGTACTTGGAGGTCAAAGACGACTACGCGGACTTCGCGGAGATCGACCCGCACACTCCGGTGACGCCCCGTGCGCCGATCAACGAAGACATCGAGGTGGCCGTCCTCGGCGGAGGGATCGCAGGCCTGCTGGCCGGCGCCTACCTGAAGAAGGCAGGTGTCGACGACGTCCACGTCATCGAGATGGGCGGCGACTTCGGCGGGGTGTGGTACTGGAACCGGTTCCCGGGGATCCAATGCGACAACGACGCCTACTGTTACGTCCCGCTTCTGGAGGAACTCGACTTCATTCCATCGAAGAAGTTCGCCGACGGCGCCGAGATATTCGAGCACTGTAAGCGGATCGGTAAACATTTCGGACTTTACGACGGCGCGATCTTCTCCACCAAGGTCGAGACGGTGCGCTGGGCGGAGGACCTCGAGCGGTGGCAGCTGACCACCAACCGCGGCGACGACATCCGGGCCCGCTTCGTGGTGATGGCTCAGGGCTCCTACAACAAGCCGAAACTGCCGGGCGTGCCGGGGATCAAGGACTTTCGGGGGCACGTCTTCCACTCGGCCAGGTGGGATTACGACTACACCGGCGGCGACGCGAACGGCGGCCTGCACAAGCTGGCCGACAAGCGTGTCGCACTGGTCGGCACCGGCGCGACGGGCGTGCAGCTGGTTCCGCACCTCGGCCGAGATGCCAAGCACTTGTACGTATTTCAGCGCACCCCGTCATCGGTGGACATGCGCGGCAACGAACCCACCGATCCGCAGTGGGTGGAGTCCTTGCAGCCGGGCTGGCAGGAGGAGCGCAAGCGTAACTTCCATCGCTGGTCACCGTTTGAGGGTGTGGTTTTCGACGCCCCCGACCAGGTGTGTGACTTCTGGACCGAACTGGGCCGCAACACCACGGCCAGAATCGCCTCAAGCCCCGACCCCACATCGCTGACTGTTGAAGATGTCATGGCGATCCGGGAAGAGGAGGACTACAAGGTCATGGAGCGGCTCCGCCGCCGCGTGGCCGAGCTGGTCAAGGACCCGGCGACAGCCGAGGCGCTCAAGCCGTACTACCGGTTCATGTGTAAGCGACCGTGCAGCAGCGACGAATACCTGGCGACCTTCAACCGCCCCAATGTCACCCTCGTCGACGTCGCGGAATCCAAGGGCATCGAGCGCCTCACCGAGAACGGCGTCGTCGCCAACGGCGTTGAGTACGAGGTCGATTGCGTGATCTTCGCCAGCGGTTTCGAGATCTCCACAGAGATCAACCGTCGATACGCGATCGACACCATCGAGGGCCGCGGTGGACAGTCTCTGTTCGACAACTGGCGCGACGGTTACAAGACCTTGCACGGGATGATCAGCCGCGGCTTCCCCAACCAGTTCCACACCGGGTTCATCCAGGGTGGCGTATCGGCCAACACCACAGCGATGTTCGAGCAGCAGGCCGAGCACATCGCCTACGTCATCTCGGAGGCGCTGAAGCGCAACGCGACGACCGTCGAGCCGAGCAGCGAAGCTCAGCAGGCGTGGATCACCACCGTCAAGGACGTCGCAATGGACACGTCCGCGTTCGACCTCAGCTGTACACCCGGCTACTACAACAACGAGGGCCGCGGCTTCGGCGAAGGGGTCCGGTCATTCCTCGGCGATTACTACATGCCGGGTTTCTACGCCTTCGACGACCTGCTCGCGGAGTGGCGCGCCAAAGGCGACCTGGACGGCCTCGAGCTCGGAACGTGAATGCCTGACTTGCGATTCGACGACCGGGTCGCCGTCGTCACCGGCGGTGGTCGCGGGCTGGGCCGGTCCTACGCGCTGCTGCTGGCCTCGCGGGGCGCCAAGGTCGTGGTGAACGATCCCGGCGCAAGCCTGACCGGTGACGGCGCCGACGGCGGACCCGCGCACGAGGTGGTCGCCGAGATCACCGACATGGGCGGCTCGGCCGTCGCGTGCACCGCATCGGTGGCGACCCCGGACGGTGGCAAGGCGATCGTCGACGCCGCGCTCGAAAGTTACGGGCGCTGCGACATTCTCGTGCACAACGCGGGCATCGTACGGCGGGGATCGCTGCAGGAACTCAGCCAGGAGGACTTCGACGCGGTCATCGACGTCCATCTCCGCGGCGCCTATCACGTCGTGCGTCCCGCGTTCCCCGTGATGTGCGAAGCCGGCTACGGCCGCATCGTCCTGACGTCGTCGATCGGCGGGCTCTACGGCAACCACGGCGTCGCCAACTACGCAGCGGCCAAGGCGGGCATCATCGGCCTGTCGAACGTAGCGGCGCTCGAGGGGGAGGCCCACGGGGTGAAGAGCAACGTCATCGTGCCCGGGGCGGTGACGAGAATGGCTGCGGGCCTCGACACCTCGGCCTACCCGCCGATGGAACCGGAGTTGGTTGCGCCCGCAGTGGGCTGGCTGGCGCACGAGTCCTGCTCGATAACCGGCGAGATCCTGGCCGCCATCGCAGGCCGTATCGCGCGGATCGTGGTGGCCGAGACACCCGGCGTCCATCGCCCCTCGTGGACGATCGAGGAAGTGGGTGAACACATCGACGCCATCCGGGACACAAAGGATTTGCTGATCTTCCCCGTGGTGCCCGATGCGCACGCCAAGCACATCGGCTACAGCTTCGCGATGGCGGCCTCTCATGGGTAGTGGCCCGCTCGCAGGCATCCGCGTCGTCGACCTCACCGCGATGGTGATGGGGCCGTACTGCACCCAGATCATGGCCGATATGGGCGCCGACGTGATCAAGGTCGAGCCACCCGCGGGCGACAACACGCGGTTCATCTCCGTCGGTCCGGCGCCGGGGATGAGCGGGGTGTACATCAACGTCAACCGAGGCAAGCGCGCCGTGGTGCTCGACCTGCGCACCGACAAAGGCGCAGAGGCGCTTCGCGCGCTCGTCAAGACCGCCGACGTCTTCATCCACTCGATGCGATCCAAGGCGATCGCCAAACTCGGCTTCGGCTACGACGACGTCGCGGCGCTCAACCCGTCGATCGTGTACACCAACTGCTACGGCTACGGACGGCGCGGACCCAACCGCGATCTGCCCGCCTACGACGACACCATCCAGGCCGAATGCGGAATCCCCGCCGTACAGGAACAGCTCACCGGCGAGGCCAACTACGTCGGCACCATCATGGCCGACAAGGTCGCCGGGCTGACCGCCCTGTACGCGACCACGATGGCGCTGTTCCACCGCGAACGGACCGGCGAGGGCCAGGAGGTCGAGGTCAGCATGTTCGAGACGATGGCCTCGTTCATGCTCGTCGAACACGCCAACGGTGCGATGTTCGACCCGCCGCTGGGCCCCGCGGTGTATCCGCGCACCGTGGCGCCCAACCGCCGGCCGTATCCGACGAAGGACGGCCACATCGCCGCGCTGATCTACAACGACAAGCACTGGAACGCCTTCGTCAACGCCGTGCGGCCGGCATGGGCGAGCGAGGCATACGCCACGCTGGAGCTGCGCGCACACGACATCGACACCGTGTACGGACTGGTCGCGCAGACGATGCTCGAGCGCACCACCGACGAGTGGCTGGCGCTGTTCCGCGAGCTGGAAATCCCCGCCGCCCCGATTAATACGCCCGATGCTCTGTTCGACCATCCACATCTGAATGCGGTGGGCCTGTTCGAAACGGTGGAGACGCCGCACGGACCCGTGCGGATGCCTGGTGTGCCGACCTGGTTCTCGCGCACGCCCGGCCGAATCGCCGGGCCGACCCGTGAACTCGGCGCGGACACCGAGGAAGTGCTGCGCGAGCTTGGACTCGCCGACGTCGAGCCCGCCGTGGGCTCGGGATAGGTAGGGCCGGTGGACTTCGAGATGGGACACGATGCCGCGGAACTGCGCGGCAAGCTGCGCGGCCTCGTCAAAGCCCATGTGCCGGAGGGCTTTCTGGGTGCCTTCACCGACGACCCGGCCGACCTGGAAGCCGCGCAGCGGTTCTGCCGGACGCTGGCCGACGAGAACCTGCTGTGCCTGGCGTGGCCGGAGGAGTTCGGCGGCGGCGGGGCGTCGGTGTGGGAGCAGACGGTGGTTCGCGAGGAGATGTGGGCCCATCACGAGCCGCGCGGTGCCCAGTACATGGGCGTCAACTGGGTCGGGCCGATCATCATGCGCCACGGCACCGAAGAGCAGCAGCGCAAGCACCTGCCGCCCATTGCGCGCGGCGAAGTGATCTGGTGTCAGGGGTTTTCGGAGCCCGAGGCCGGTTCGGACCTGGCCTCGCTGCGCACCACGGCGCGACCGGACGGCGACGGCTGGCTGGTCAGCGGTCAGAAGATCTGGACGTCCTACGCCACGATGGCGCAGTGGTGCTTTCTGCTCGCCCGCACCCACAAGGGTGAGAAGAAGCAACAGGGGCTGACCATCTTCCTTGTGCCGATGTCCGATCCGGCGATCCAGGTCCGGCCGATTCGCACCATGTTGGGCCCGCATCACCTCAACGAAGTGTTCTTCGACGACCTGCGGGTGACCAGCGCCGACGTGCTCGGCGAAGTGGACAAGGGTTGGTCGATCGTGCAGGACGTGATGTCTTTCGAACGCGTCGGCATCGCGCGGTACGCACGGTGCGAGCGACTGCTCGCCGCGGCGCCATCGGTTCTCGGCGACCGCTGGGAGGATCTGCCCGCCGAGTTGCGGGTCCGCTGGATCCGGATGCTGACCCACTGCCGCAGGGCACGCCTGCTGGCGTATCGGGTGGTGTCGCTGCAGAGCAGCGGCCGGATCCAGCCCGGGGATGCCGCCGCCTACCGCATCGCGGTGACCAAGCTGGACCAGGACAGCGCAGAGGTGCTGATGGACATCGCCGCCGAGGTGTCACCGGACGACCCGGGCGGCCGATGGTTCCTCGGGGAGGCCGAGGATCACTGGCGGTACAGCCAAGCGTCCACCGTGTCGTCGGGCAGCATCGAGATGCAGCGGATCCTGCTGTCGCGCGCACTCCTGGGGGCGGCGAAATGAGCGAGATGAACCTCGACCTCGGCGACGACGCCAAAGAGTATGGCCGCCAGGCACTTCGGGCGTTCGAAGCGGCCGGTGGCGACCAGCTCGTCCAGCAGGCCGAAGCCAAACCCGACACCCGCGACGGACTCGTGGGCCCGGTGCTCAACGAACTCGGCGCATGGGAACTGGATCCCCGCACCGACGCCGACGGGTTGGAGGCGGCGGCCGCACTGTGCCGAAGCGCGGGCTACTGGGCGCTGCCGTATCCGGTCGCCGAACGCCTGGCCAAACCCACCGACCTTGACACCGACGGCCTGGTCGTGGTCGCCGCGAACCATCCGTCTGCGGCCATCGGGGGAGTCGAAACCCGCTGGGCGGCGGTGACATTGGCCGGCATCAGGAGCACGGTCACGGGTCACGGCGACACGGGACCCGCATTCGTCGCACCGCTCGAGCTCGCCGAAACGGACCGCAACGGAGCAGGCGATCTGGCACTTGCGCTCGTGCTGCCGTGCTGGACCCTGCTCGGCATGCTCGACCGTGCCGTCGAACTGACCATCGCGCACATCAGCCTGCGCAAGCAGTTCGGCCAGTCCCTCTCGGCGTTTCAGGGTGTGCAGTTCCAGCTCACCGACGCCGAAGTCGAACGAAGCGGGATGGAGATCCTCGCCAAGTACGCACTGTGGAGCGCCGGCTCGAACAAGCCAGAAGCGCTGGTCGACGCGCTCGCGCTCCGGATGGCGGCACTCGAGGCCGCAGAGGTCGTCTTCCGGGTGTGCCATCAGCTGCACGGCGCCGTCGGGTTCTGTGACGAGACGACCCTGTCGTGGCTGTCCCGCTACAGCCTTCCGCTGCGTCGACTGCCGCTCGGGCTCTCCGCGACACGCGACGAGTTGAGCCGGCGCGCAGGCCGATCCGGCCTGACGGGGTTGTACGCGTGACAGCCCATCTCGAGGAGTTCCTCAGCGAGGTGCGCCGCTGGTGTCGCGAGCACATCCCGCCGGACTGGCGCGCCGCCCAGACCGGTGTCGATGACGAGGAGTTCGTCCGGTTCCAGAAGTGGTGGTTCGCCGAACTGCATGCCGCGGGTTATGCCGTACCGCACTGGCCGAAGGAGTGGGGCGGCGGCATGAGCATCGCCCAGCAAGTGGTGCTGTATTCCGAACTCGCCGCCCACGATGCGCCCCGGCTGGTGCTCGCGTTCGTCGGCATCCATCACGCAGCGTCCACGCTGTTGGCGGCAGGCACCGACGAGCAGCGCCGCCGACATCTCCCCGCCATCCTCGACGGCGAGATCTGGGTGCAGGGCTTCTCGGAACCGGAGGCCGGTTCGGATCTCGCGAGCCTGCGGACCACGGCACGCCGCGACGGCGACGACTTCGTCGTCAACGGCCAGAAGCTGTGGGCCAGCGGCGGCAAGCACGCCGACTGGTGTCTGTTGTTGGCCCGCACGAAAGTAGAAGCCCCCAAGCGCAAGGGGATCTCATACTTCCTCATGGACATGAAGAGCCCGGGGGTGGAGGTGCGGCCGATTCGCAATGCAATCGGCGACTCGCATTTCTGCGAGATCTTCCTCAACGACGTCAGGATCCCCGCCGCCAATCTCGTCGGCCCGCTGAACTCCGGATGGCAGGTGGCCCAGGCGACGCTGGGCGCCGAGCGCGGGATGACGATGCTCGAACTGGCGGAGAGGCTGGGCAACGCCGGTTTCCGGTGGCTCGTGCAGTCATGCCCTGTCGATGACCCGATCGTCGCCGACCGGCTCGCACAGTTCGAAATCGAGATCACCGGTCTGCGCGGGATGTGCAGGGAACTCGTGGAGAAGGCCGAAGCCGGGACCGCGGGTCCCGCCGACGCGTCGATCGTGAAGTTGTTCTACAGCGAGCTGCTGCAGCGGATGACGGACTTCGGCGCCGAGATAGGTGGCCTGCCTGCGCACACGCAGCTGGTGAAGTCGGCGAGCAGCGGGTGGGAATCCGGTTCGTGGGTACTGGATTTCATCGGCTCGTGGGAGTGGACGATTCCGGGCGGATCGAGCGAGATCCAGCGGACCATCATCGCCGAGCGCGGACTGGAACTCCCGCGAGAGCCGAGCGCGCTCTGATGACACACGACTTCGAGGAATTCCACACCGAGCTCAGGTCTGTCGCCGGTGATCTGCTCGCCAAGGACCGTTCGGTCGGCTGGCAGACGCTCGTCGACGCCGGCTGGGTCGGTCTCGAAGTTGGAGAGCGGTTCGGCGGGGCGGGCGCCACCTTTGCCGAAGTCGCCATCGTCTGCCAGGAGATGGGCCGCGCAGCCGGCACCAACAGCTACCTCGGTGGTGCGGTGCTTGCGGTCGGTGTCCTGAATACGTTGCAGCCCAGCGATACCCGCGACCGGCTCCTGGCCGAGGTGGCGGCTGGGACCACCAGGCTCGCCGTCGCGCTCGAGTCGACGGAGTTCGTCCCCGATGCCGACGGCGCCGACCGGATCCTGCTTGTCGACGACGACACCGTCGCGGTGGTCGACGCGACGGTCACGCCGCAACCGGTGCTCGACGAGACCCGCAGGCTGGCGACGGTGACCGCAGGCGCACCGGCGGAAGTACTTCGATTCGAGGGCGACCCCGACACAGCCCTTGGCCTGCTGCGCAACCGCGCGGCCACCGCGGTGGCGTGCGACAGCCTCGGGGTTTCGGAGGCGATGCTGACCGCGACCGTGGACTACGTGAAGGTGCGGCATCAGTTCGGCCGGGCGATCGGCTCGTTCCAGGCGGTCAAGCACGCCTGCGCGGACATGCTCACCGCGATTTCGGTGTCCCGCCAACTGGTTTCGGCTGCAATTGAGGCCGTCGCCGAGCAGCGCCCCGATGCCGGCATCGCGGTCGCGATGGCCAAATCGCACGCCTGCAGCGCCGCCGTCGACGTCGCGGGCAAGGCCATGCAACTTCACGGCGGCATCGGTTACACGTGGGAGAGCGGCATCCACGTCTACCTAAAACGGGCCGCGCTCAATCGTTCGCTGTTCGGTTCACCCGCTGCTCACCGCCAAGAGCTTGCGAAACGCTATTCGTTCAAAGGAGTCTGACCATGGGCGTACCCGTATACAAGCGCATCCTCGACCTCTTCGAGGCCGAGGGCGTGAACACGCTGTTCGGCATCCCGGACCCCAACTTCGTGCACATGTTCGCCGAGGCCGACGCGCGTGGCTGGTCGGTGGTCGCCCCGCACCACGAGTTGAGCGCCGGGTTCATGGCCGAAGCAGCCTCGCGCATGACGGGTAAACCCGGGTTGTGCATCGGCACGCTCGGTCCCGGCATGGCCAACATCGCAGGAGCGATCCAGTGCGCCATGGTCGAGAACTCGCCGGTGATTTTCCTCGGTGGCCAACGCGCCCGCATCACCGAGCGCCGGGTCCGCCGCGGGCGCATCCAGTTCGTGCGCCAGGAACCGCTTTTCGCGCCGTCGGTGAAATACAGCGCGTCCATCGAGTACGCCGACCAGACCGACGAGATCATCCACGAGGCGATCCGGCGGTCCATGTCGGGTACGCCCGGCCCCAGCTACATCGAGTACCCGTCACACGTGATACTCGAGGAACTCGACGTCGCCGATCCCGCGCCGCCGCACCGGTACCGCTTGGTGAACCAGGGCGCTGGTGCCCGTGAGGTCGCGGAGGCGGCGAAGCTGATCCGGGAGGCCAAGAGCCCGATCCTGTTGGTGGGCCACGGAGTTCACACATCGCGCACAGGCGCCGCGGTCAAGGAGCTCGCCGACCTGATGGCGTGCCCGGTGATCCAGACCTCGGGCGGTACCTCCTACATCCCGGGGCTGGAAGAGCGGACGTTCCCGTATCTGTTCTCGCCGGCCGCCAACGCCGCGGTGGAGGAGTCCGACCTGTGCGTCGCGCTGGGGACCGAGCTCGGCGAGCCGATGCACTACGGCCGGACCCAGCACTGGGCCGACAACGACGCGAACCGCAAATGGGTTTACGTCGAACAGGATCCGACCGCGATCGGTGTCAACCGCGCGTTCGACGTGTCACTGGTCGGCGACTTGCGCGGCGTGGTGCCGCAACTCGTCGACGCCCTGCGTGATACTCCGCGCATGCCCGGCGCGGGCCTGGACACACTGATCAAGCAGGATGCGAAGGAGCTCGCAGATCTCGCCGAGAGCGCCCCGTCCGGGCGGTCGCCGATCCATCCCGCGCGCTACGTCGTCGAGGCCACCAAGGCGTTCAACGAACTGGACGACGGGATCCTCGTTCGCGACGGCGGCGCGACGGTCATCTTCCAGTGGACGTACTCGCAGTCCAAACCGCGTGACGTGATCTGGAATCAGAACTTCGGGCACCTCGGCACCGGGCTGCCGTATGCCGTCGGCGCGTCGGTCGCCGAGGGCGGCAAGCGACCCGTCATGTTGCTGACCAGTGACTCGGCATTCCTGTTCCACATCGCCGAACTCGAGACCGCGGCACGGCAGAACCTGCCGCTGGTCTGCGTCGTCGGAGTCGACCACCAGTGGGGCCTCGAGGTGGGGGTCTACAAGCGCACCTTCGAACAACCGTCTCCGCAGCCCGGTGTGCATTGGAGCAAGGACGTCCGGATGGACAAGATCGGCGAGGGCTTCGGCTGCCACGGCGAGTACGTCGAGAAGGAATCCGAGATCGGCCCGGCGATCGCCCGCGCGTACGCCAGCGGCAAGGTCGGCGTCGTGCACGTGTGCATCGACCCGAAGGCCAACTCCGAGGAGATGCCCAAATACGACCGATTCCGGACGTGGTATGCAGAAGGCACCCAGTAGCCTCCCGCACGCGAGGAGGACAGGTAGAGAAAGATGGCGATCATGCGTGAATACCTGAAGTTCTACATCGACGGCCAGTGGGTGGACCCCACCGAGCCCAAGACACTCGACGTCGACAACCCGACCACCGAGCAGGTGTCGGGGAAGATCGCGATCGGCACGGCGGCCGACGTCGACAAGGCGGTCAAGGCCGCGCGCAAGGCGTTCGCCACCTGGGCGGTCAGCACCCGCGAGGAGCGCCTGGACCTGCTGGGCGCGATCGCCGCGGAGTACCAGAAGCGCTCCGAGGATCTGGCCGCGGCGGTGCACGAGGAGATGGGCGCGCCGCCGTCGCTGGCGGCAGGCCCGCAGGTGATGATGGGCATGGGCCATCTGATGGGCGCCATCGACACCCTGAAGAACTTCTCGTTCGAAGAGCAGCGCGGCACCGCGCTGATCCTCAAGGAGCCGATCGGTGTCTGCGGCCTGATAACACCGTGGAACTGGCCGATCAACCAGATCGCATGCAAGGTGTTCCCGGCGCTGGCCACCGGTTGCACGATGGTGCTGAAGCCGTCCGAGGTGGCCCCGTACTCGGGCCAGGTCTTCACCGAGGTGATGGACGCGGCAGGGGTACCCGCGGGCGTCTACAACATGGTCTTCGGCGACGGGCCCGGCGTCGGTGCGGCGATCTCCAGCCATCCCGACATCGACCTGGTGTCGTTCACCGGGTCCACACGCGCGGGCATCGACGTCGCGAAGAACGCGGCCGCCACCGTCAAGCGGGTGACCCAGGAACTCGGCGGCAAGAGCCCGAACATCGTCATCGACGACGAGAAGTTCGCCGAGAGCGTCACCGCCGGTGTCACCACCATGATGCTGAACTCCGGACAGAGCTGTAATGCGCCGTCGCGCATGCTCGTACCGCGTGCGCGCCTCGAGGAGGCCGCCGAGATCGCGCGCAGCGTCGCCGAATCGGTTACGGTGGGCGACCCCGAGAACAAGAGGGCGATCGGGCCTGTCGCGTCGAAGGTTCAGTTCGAAAAGGTGCAGGGCCTGATCCAGAAGGGCATCGAGGAGGGCGCGAAGGTCGCCGCGGGCGGCCCGGGACGACCGGACGGCCTCGACACCGGTTACTACGTCAAGCCGACGGTGTTCGCCGACGTGACCAACGACATGACGATCGCCCGCGAGGAGATCTTCGGTCCGGTGTTGTGCATTCTGGGTTACGACGACCTCGACCAGGCCGTCGAGATCGCCAATGACACGGAATACGGTCTGGCGGGCTACGTTTCGGGTGCTGACCTCGAGTCGGCCCGCGCGCTGGCGCGCCGGATCCGGGCCGGCCAGGTGGCCATCAACCACGCATTCGACCTCAACACGCCGTTCGGTGGCTACAAGCGCAGTGGCAACGGTCGCGAGTGGAGCGAGTTCGGCTTCGAGGAGTACCTCGAGATCAAGGGCACGCTGGGGTACGCACCCGAGAGCGCGTAGCGCGGGGCTTCTGCGCTACGTCGCCTCGGCGGCGCGGTGCACCGCGTTGATGATCCCCTGATACCCGGTGCACCGGCAGAAGTTGCCGGACAGACCCTCGCGAATCTCCTCGTCGGTGGGCTGCGGGTTGTCCCGCAGCAGCGCGGTGATCGAGGTGACGAAACCCGGTGTGCAGAAACCGCATTGCAGTCCGTGGCATTCGCGCAGCGCGGACTGCACCGGGGACAGCTCGCCGTCCTCACCGGCGATGCCTTCGACGGTGGTGACCTCCTGGCCGTCCACCTGCACGGCGAAGATGAGGCAGGCGCGGACGGCCTGACCGTCGAGCAGCACCGTGCACGCGCCGCACGCGCCGTGCTCGCACCCGAGGTGGGTCCCGGTGAGGCCGCACTTCTCCCGCAGGAAGTCGGCGAGCGTCAGCCGGGGTTCGACTGTGTGCCGGTGTGCGCGGCCGTTGACGGTCATCTCGACCGGCAGGTCATGCATGGATCGCCTCCGTTTCCGACGTCTGAGCCTGGCGGATCGCAGCGGTCCACGCCCGCGTCACCATCGCGGCACCGACGCGCGACCGGTAGTCCGCCGATCCCTGCAGATCCGAAGGGATGTCGGTCAGCCCGCCGATCGCGAGCCTGCCCACCTCCTCGGCGGTGACGGCGCCGACGTTCTGGCCGACGACGGCTTCCTCGGCCGCCGAACCGCGCAGCGGCGTCGACCCGAGCCCGAGCAGCCCGATACCGCAGCGCGCCACGCGGTCGTCATCGTCGAGTTCGACTGCGACCGTCGCGCCCGCGATTGCGAAATCGCCGTGCCTGCGCGCGAACTCCTCGACCGCGAACCCGGACCGGCCGCCCCATACGGGGAAGCGCACCGCCGTCAAGATCTCGTCGGCGGCCAGCGACGTCTCCCACAGGCCGGTGAAGAACTCGGCGGCGGGGATGTCCCGGCGGCCGCGCTGCGATGTCGCTTCGATGGTCGCGTCCAGCGCGAGTGCGGCCGCGGCGTACTCCGCTGCCGGGTCGCCGTGTGCGATCGCGCCGCCGAGCGTGCCCCGGGTCCGGATCTGGAAGTGCCCGATGTGGGGGGTGGCCAGTGTCAGCAGCGGCACCGAGTCGGCCACCTCGTCGTCCATGCCGACGAAGGCGTGCGGAGTGCCGGCCGCCACGATGAGCTCGTCGCCGCGCAGTTCGATGTTCTTCAGCTCGTCGACGCGGGAGATGTCGATCAGGTTCTCGAAGTACGTCAGCCGCATGGCGAGCATGGGCACCAGGCTCTGCCCACCGGCGAGGATCTTCGCCTCGTCGCCGAACTCCGCGAGCATCTGCGTCGCCTCGGCGACAGTGCCCGGGCGGTGGTACGCGAACTGTGCGGCTTTCATGACGACAACAGCCGGGCGAGGGCGGCCTGGATTTCGTCGGCGAGGTCCGCAGCCGGGTGAGCTCGTTTGCGCCTGCCGAGCAGGAACCCGACCGCCAGGCCCGCCGCGACGGCGGCCAGCGCGGGCGCGTAGCGCTTGGCCATCGGGACGGCCACCACTTTGAGAAGGTCGACGGAGTCGCCGCCCGCATCGGCTGCCGCCGCGACGGACGGGGCGGCCGCGGCCGATGACGACGTGCCCGCGGGTGCAACGCCGCCGAGCAGATCGGCCTCGAGGTTTCTGGCGAATTGACCGATCAGGTTGGTCGATACGTCTGCCAGCACGCCGCGGCCGAACTGCGCTGCCTTACCGGAGATCGTCAGGTCGGTGGTGATCACGACGTGGGTGGCGTCCCCCTCGTCCTTCAGCTGCGCGGTGACCAGCGCGGCGGCGTTGCCGCTGCCCCGAGTCTCCTTGCCGCTGGCCTTGATCACCACCCGCTTGGCGGCCTCGTCCTTCTCCTGGAACGACGCTTCCCCCTTGTAGGACACCGTGATCGGACCGACCTTCACCTTCACCGCACCGGTGAAGTCGTCGCCGTCGACCGAAAGCAGCTGCGCGCCGGGGATACAGGGCGCCACCCGCTCGACGTCGGTGAGCACCTGCCACGTCTTGTCCGCCGGTACCGCTACTCGGAATTCGTTGTGCAGCTCCACGCTCAGTGGTCCTTTCCAGATGTGCCGGCTTTGGCCTTCTCGATGAGGTCGACGATCGCGGCCGGGCTGGCGGGCAGCTTGGTGAGTGTCACACCGAGTGGCGCAAGCGCGTCGTTGATCGCGTTGATGACCGCAGGGGTCGACCCGATCGCGCCGCCTTCGCCGCAGCCCTTGTACCCGCCGACGCCTGGGCCGGGGATCTCGACGTGACCGTATTCGATCGCGGGCACCTCGGTGGCCGTCGGCAGCAGGTAGTCGACGAACGTCGACGACAGCGGGTTCCCGTTGTCGTCGTAGACCATGTTCTCCAGCAGCGCGCCGCCGATGCCCTGCACCGTCCCGCCCGCGATCTGGCCCTCCACGACGTTCGGGTTGATCATCGGTCCGACGTCCTCACTGACGATGTAGCGGGTCAGCGTGACGTGACCGGTCTCGATGTCCACTTCGCAGGTGCACGCGTGAGTTGCGTTGGCCCAGTGGATCATTGCCTGTGAGGTGAACCGGGCGGTGGCCTCCAGCGTCGCCGCCATTCCCGGCGGCAGCTGGGACGGTTCGTAGTACGAGCGGTAGGCCAGGTCGGCGAAGCTGACGCTCTTTTCGCAATCGTCGCGCACGGTGGCCCGCGAGTTGGCGAGTTCGATGGCCGACTCGTCGACCTCGAGCCGGTGGGCGGCCATCGCGATGATCTGCTTACGCAGGATCGCACCCGCTTCGTTGACCGCGCCCGCGGTCATCGGCCCGCTGCGGCTGCCCTGGGTGCCCGCACCGTACGGCGTCACGGCGGTGTCGCCCTGGATGGTCGAGACGTCGGCGATGTCGGCGCCCAGCGCGTCGGCGGTCAACTGCACCACCGTCGTCTCGATACTGTTGCCGGTCGATCCGCCGTTGACGTAGACGTTGATCTTGCCGGTCGGCTCCATCCGGATCGTCGCGCCCTCGGTCGCGAGGTGCCCCGTCGCCGCACCGGTCGGCTCGATGTAGGCCGAGAACCCGAGCCCGATGTAGCGGCCTTCGGCGAGCGCGTCGCGCTGCTCCTTGCGGAAGCCCTCGTGGTCGAGGATCTTCACGGCCTGCTCGAAGGTGTCCGCGGGCGCGACGTGCTCATAGGGCATGCCGTTGGGGTTGAAGTAGGGCATCTCGTCGCCGCGCAGGATATTGCGGCGACGCAGTTCGACGGGATCCATGCTCATCTTGCGTGCCGCGATGTCGAGAAGTATTTCGCGAGTGAGGGTTTCGTACTGCCACGGGCCGCGGTAGGCGGCCAGGCCCGCCGTGTTGGAGAAGACGGTCTTGTAGTTGAAGCTGGCCTTGGGAACCCGGTAGGGGCCGGGGAAGAACATGCCGATGGCCGCGGTGGTCAACACCGGATACGGCGTCGGGTAGGCACCGATGTCCTGCATGAAGTCGATGTCGGCGGCGAGGATGTTGCCGTCGGCGTCGAACGCCATCCGCACATCGCCGTCGACGTGGCGGGCCTGACCTGCCGACATGAGATTCTCGCGCCGGTCCTCGATCCACTTCAGCGCCGCGGACACCTTGCGGGCGGCCAGCATGATGCACATGTCTTCGCGCATCGGAACGACCTTCTGGCCGAACCCACCGCCGGTGTCGCGCATGATGACCCGCACGTTCTGCGCCGGGATGCCGAGCAGTCGCGCGGCGAACGCCCTCAGTTCGTGCGGGGTCTGCGTCGACGCCCACATCGTCAGCTCACGCGACGAGGCTTCCCACTCGGCGACCAGGCCCCGCGTCTCGATGGGCACCGGCGCGTGGATCTGTTGGTAGACGTGGGCCGATGCGACGTGCGCGGCCGACGAGAACGTCTCCTCGTCGGGTGGCGCCCCGCCCATTCCGCCCGCGACGTTGTCGGGGTACGCGTCGTGCACCACGACATCGGAGTTGACCGCCTTGGTGAAGTCGGCCACTGCGGGCAGCGGCTCATAGTCGACCTCGACGAGTTCGACGGCGTCCTCGGCGACGTAGCGCGATTCGGCGACGACGAGGGCGACCGGGTCGCCGACGAACTTGGCCTCGCCCTCGGCCAGCGGGGGACGTGGGGTGTCGGGTACGTCTTTGCCCGCGACCGCGTGCCAGGCCTCCTTGACGTCCGGGTTCAGGTCCTCGGCGACGAACACCGCCTGCACGCCGGGCAGCGCCAGCGCGGCGGAGGTGTCGACGCGGTTGATGCGGGCTCTGGCAAATGGGCTGCGGACAAAGCAGGCGTGCAGCATGCCGGGGCGAGCTACATCGTCGACGAACGTGCCGTGGCCAGTGAGCAGGCGGGTGTCCTCGACACGCGGGATCCGCGCACCCGCGTACCTGGTCGCGACGGCTCGATCTGTTGAAGTCACGGCAAACGCTCCAATTTCGTCGCTTCTGGGCTGCTACGACGGCACGCTAAGCACCTGCTCAGCGAGCCTACCGGATACGTGATTCTCGCTATTGAGCATATGACATTCTCACGGCGTGTCCCGATAGATTGCGGGGGTGGCCGGGTGGATCCGCAGGGTCGAGCGCACGATCTCCGAGGAGATTCCCGGGCCGCCCGTCGCGGTTCGCGCCTTCTATACCGACCTCGGCAACATGAAGCTCGTTCATCCCCTCGTGGTCGCGGTGCGTTCCGTCGACCGCAGCGACACCTCCGATGGCTATCAGCAGACGTATCGGGTCACCGACCGGATCCGGCTGGGACCGCTGCATCTGCGCACGAGTTACCTTGCGCTGCTGCGTGTCCCGTCGACGGGTGACGTCGTGACCGAGGCCAGGCAGTTCCCAAGGGTTCGCCTGTCGGGACGGGTGTCGTTCGAGCCGTCGGGCACGGGTACACGCCTCACCGAGCGCATCGTGATCGAGGCGCCGCGGCCGCTGGCCGCGATGACGGTGCGCAAGGCCGTGCAAGCGCATATCGAGATGCTCGCCGGGATGCGGCGAGTGTTCGAGCGCGACGGCAGCTAGCGGGCTTATGTGGGCCAGTAACCGGTGCCGGTGAAGAAGCCGGGCTGCCAGCCCTGCTCGCCGAGGCAGAGCAGGGGACGGCCGTCGGGAGCCTGTGCGGCGGCCTGATCGCTGGGGCACGGGGTGCCGATCTCCTGAACGCCGAAGATCTCGGGCGAGATCACCCAGAAGCCGGTCGTGACCGGTGGCCACTGGTTGGGGATCCAGTGGCACTGCAGCGGCTCGCCGCCGGGGCCGCGGCCGAAGGTGTTGATCTGGAAGTTGTCGCAGGGTGCCGCCAGTCGCGCCTCGTAGTTCATGAACGGCACGTCCGAGTCGTACCTGCCGGGCCTGTCGAAGTACAGGTTCTCCTCGTTGTCAGCCGAGGCGACCTGCGCACTCCCGAGTGCGGCACATGTCAGTGCCGCGGCGATGACTGCTTCGCGAATCATTGTCCCCACCTTCCTCGCGAGGAGCCTATCTGTCGTGGCCTGGTCAGGTAAGAGTTTGGGCCCCCCGAGTCGGGGTAGATACGCCGTCATGGCACCACGCGACGGCGAGAAAAGCGAAGAGGACGTCCAGCACGACGACAAAGTCGCCGGCTCCCGCGCGGGCAAGCACGGCGAGGACGGTAGCTACGTCGGCGAGTCGGTCAGCGACGACGCCATCGACGCGGGGGAGACCGGAGCCGAGGCCCGCAGCCAGGAAAACCGCTGACCCGCTCTCCGTTTGGCCTGCAGACGTGAGACTGTAGAGGCCTATGGATGGCTACCAGTACGTGTCCTACGAGGACTTCGGCCGCAGGTTCTTCGAGATCGCGGTGAGCGAAGCCCGTGTGGGCGATGCGATCGCCGCGATCGCCGGCGACGAGTTCGAGATGGGGCCGATGGGCCAGGGGCCGGGCAAGATCGCCAAGGTCACCGCGAAGGTCCGGATTCAGGAACCTCGGGTCACCCGGCAGATCGATGAGTTGATCACCTTCGCCATCCGGATCCCGCTGGAGATCGACATGGTCATCGACCTGAAGATCGACAAGCCCAAATTCATGGTGTTCGGCGAGATCTCGTTGTCGGCCGTCGCGCGCGCCGCCGAGCCCCTGCTGCTGATCCTCGACGTGCAGAAGCCACGACCGTCCGACATCGCCATCCACGTGACGTCGAAATCGCTGCGCGCCGAGTTGCTGCGCATCGTCGCCGGTGTCGATGCCGAGATCCGCCGGTTCATCGCCGCCCATGTCGCAGGCGAGATCGACAGCCCGGCCTCGGTCAAGGCCAAGGTGATCGATGTCGCCGAGCGCCTCGACGCGGCCTGGGACGGCGTCTGAGGCGCTACTTCTGCAGCGTGAACTGAACGACGTCGGTCTGGCGGTTGCGGAACAGCTGCGCGCAGCCGGTGAGGTACTTCATGTAGCGCTGGTAGACCTCTTCGGACTGGATCGTGACGGCCTCGTCTCTATGCGCCTCGAGCGCCGCAGCCCACAGATCGAGTGTGCGGGCATAGTGCATCTGCAGTGACTGCTCGCGGGCCACGGTGAAGCCGGCCTCTGCGGCGCGCTCCTCGACCATCGGAACCGACGGCAACCGTCCCCCGGGGAAGATCTCGGTCATGATGAACTTGATGAAGCGGGCCAGCTCGAAGGTCAGCGGAATACCGAGTTCCTTTGCGCGCGCGGGATGTTCACCGACGATGGTGTGCAGCATCATGACACCGTCGTCGGGCAGCACGTCGTAGGCCTTCTTGAAGAAGGCCGGATAGCGATCGTGGCCGAAGTGCTCGAACGCGCCGATCGACACGATCCGGTCGACCGGTTCGTCGAACTGCTCCCAGCCCTGCAGCAGCACCCTCGCCGAGCGCGAGCCACCGAGCCCGTCGAAGATCTTCTGGACGTGCGCGGCCTGGTTCTGCGACAACGTCAGCCCGATGACGTTGACGTCGTAGGTCTCGATGGCTCGCCGCACGGTCGCGCCCCAGCCGCAGCCGACGTCGAGCAGCGTCATGCCCGGCTGCAGGCCCAGCTTGCCGAGGGAGAGGTCGATCTTGGCGATCTGGGCTTCCTCGAGGGTCATGTCGTCGCGCTCGAAGTAGGCGCAGCTGTAGGTCTGGGTGGGGTCCAGGAAGAGCCGGAAGAAGTCGTCGGACAGGTCGTAATGCGCCTGGACGTCCTCGAAATGCGGCTGAAGGTCACCGCCGCCTTCAGGTGATTTCGCCATCGCCCAAGGGTAGTTGACGTGCGGGTTAGCCGACAGTGGAACGTTGCTCTACGATGCTGCAGGTGCGCAGACTTTCGCGGCCCGTTCGGCTGGCCACCGTGTTCGCTGGAGTGACCGCGACCGCCTTGCTGGCGGCAGTGCCGGCCCAGGCCGATCCCAGCACCGACGCGTTCCTGGACGCGGTCACGAGCGCGGGCCTCGGCGGCACCACCGATCCGGCCAATCTGGTCGCAGTTGGCCAGTCCGTCTGCCCGATGCTTGCCGATCCCGGCCAGGACGCCGCCGATGTCGCGGCGAAGGTCGCCGACAGCACCGGTATGTCGCTCGGCGGCGCCAACATGTTCACCGGGTTGGCGATCTCGTTCCTGTGCCCGCGGGTGCTGGAATCGGTCGCGGGCGGCCAGTCGCCGATCCCGCTCGGGCTGCTCGGCTTCTAACCGACCAGGCTCGCCATCTCGGGGCGCTTGGGCTTCCTGCCGTCTCCGGTGGAGATGCCGCGGACGTGGTTGTAAAGCCACGGCGCGAACATGTTCTTGGTCCACATCAGCTGCGAGTACGTCCGGGACAGCAGCGCCGGTTGTTGTGCTGCAGCGGGATCGGCCTGCGCCCACTCGTGACTGCTGCCGGGCAATCCGAGTGCTTCCGCGGCCGCGGCAGCGAACAGCATGTGCCCGTGCGTTGAGCCGTGCACCCGGTCGTCGCTCCACACCTTCGGCTGTGTCATCGACGGCGCGTTGTAGAGGTCGACGAGCTTGAACCCGTAGCGCTTCGACGCTGACACGATCGCTTCATTCGTCTGCAGCACGCGGGTGGTCAAGAACTTCCCGACGGGCACGATCCGCCCGATGTCAGGGAACGTGGTCGTCACCACCGTCGCACCCGACTGTGCCAGCCGATCGTGCAGTTGGTCGAACTCGGCCAGCGCGCTGCCGAAAGACTTTCCGGGCCTTGTGATGTCGTTCATGCCGACGCATACGCTGATCAAGTCCGGCCGCATCGCCAGCGCGCGCGGCAGTTGATCGTCGAGCACGTCGACGATCCGGCGACCGCGGACGGCGAGGTTGGCATAGTGCAGGCCAGGGTGCAGGCCATCGAGCATCGCCGCGAGCCTGTCGGCGAACCCGATGACGCCATCGGAATCGTTTCCGTCCCAAAGCCCCTCGGTCTGGCTGTCGCCGAGGGCCACGTAACGGGTGTAGACACCGTTCGCCATGTGCGTGACTCTAGCTGCGCAGCGCCGCCTCGACCTGTGATGCGCCTGCGCGTGCCGCATGCTTGCTAGCCCAGGCCGAACCGGGTCAGGTTCAGGGGCCTGCCCACCACGCTGAGTTGGTTGACGATGTCCTCGAGACGCGTGCGGGGAACATCGATGCGCCATTCTTCGAGCGTGCCGGACAGACACAGCTTGTCGGGCTCAATGCTGATGTCTGTCAACGTGAGTCCGTGCGGCAACTCGGGCAGCTGCACGCGGTAACCGGGCATGCGGTTGGGTAATCCGAGGCGTCTGCGGCCGACTACGAGGCCGCGCGGGCGCAGCCACAGGGTCGACCCGTCGAGGTCCGCGTCGACCTCGAGGTTGCCCAGGCCCGGCCGCCGCGCGAGCCGCAACCGCGCGACGCCGTCGTCGCCGATGTGGCCGGCCAGCCTCGGCGCCACCAGACGGAACCACTCGTCGAGGGAGTCGGCGGGGAATTCGACGGTCAGGTCGACGGGTGAGGCCACCAGGACCGGCGGAGCGGCAGGACGGATGTGCACGTTATGCAGAACCGCGGTGGCGCGGTCCAGCCGATTGTCCTCCCAGCGGATGTCTCGCGCGGCCAGCCGGACGTCACTGAGTTGGCCGACGGCGAGGCCGCGAACGTCGAGGCGCGAGTCGAACTCCGTGACGGTGAGCGTGATGTCGCCCTCGTCCAGCCGGACCGACAGCTCGCGTCCCACGACGAGCCTGCGCAGTGTCACGAAAAGCGTCTTGTACGCGGCGGAGGCACCGGTGTTCATCGGCGCGACGGCCGCCGTCGACCACAGGGACGCAAGCATGTCGAGCGGCCGGAACGGATCCCACCGGCGCTGCGGTCGCGAACGCGTCATGTCACCAGCATCCTCGCATTGCCGAACCATTGGTCAAACTCGGGAGTTCGACTCCACGAGCCTCTGCGTTGACAGATCATCGCGGTGTGGACAAATCGATCGTTCTGGCGTTGATTGCGGCGGTAGCCGGACTGCTCTCGTCAGTCTGGACCATGCGCCGTCAACACCAGTCTTCTCAGGCACTGGCCGAATTGAATCACCGGTTCGATTTGCAGATTCGCTCCGATGAACGTCAGTACGCCGCGCTTGAGCAATTAGACAAATTTCGCGAACCTCTGATCGCCGCTGCCGAGGGACTCTGGCACCGAATCCATAATCTGCGAACGAAAGGATTTGGGACCATCTACTTCGATATGCCCGGGGACGAGCGGCGCAGCCGAATGGCGATGCTGGGCACCCTGTACCGGTTCGGTCGTTACTGGAGCATCGTCGAGCAACTCGCGCAGTCGGTCAACCAGCTGCGATTCGAAACCGAAAATGAAACCAAGGGTGTGGCCAAACTGCTGGACGACATCCGCAACGCTTTCTCAAGCGATGCGCCGCACCGCGGCGGCCGGAGCCTGATGGTGTGGCGTGAGGAGCAGCGAGGGATCGCCGAGTTGATGCGTTCCGGTGAGAGTTCGGAAACGCTTGCAACTATTGGCTTTGCGACGTTTGTTCAGATTTACGATTCACGGCTGTCCGAGTGGTTCGCCGATATGGAGACCGGCTTGCGGACCACGGATCTCGAGTCACATGCTCGCCTCGCCGAACTACAAGATCTTCTCTACCAGCTCAAGGAAACCCTGAAGCAAGGGCGTCGACTGACGCTGGCCGGCAGATGACCAGAGGTGCACGAATCGACGGATGAAAACGGCAACGTACAGTTGGAGTAATGACTTCCGTCGTCATCGTCGGCAGCGGGTTCACCGGCTTCGAGTGCGCCCGGCGTCTCTCCCGCCAGCTGCGCAAGCACAACGCGTCCGTCGACATCTCGCTCATTTCGCCGGTCGACTACATGCTGTACACGCCGCTGTTGCCGGATGTCGCCGGCGGGCTGGTCGATGCCCGCTTCGTGACCGTCCCGCTGGCGAACGCGCTGACCGGCGTGCGCACGGTGCGCGGCCGTGTCGATGACGTCGACCTCGACGGTCACACCCTCAGCTACACCGATCCCGAACACCGCACGCGCAGCGTGTCCTGGGACCGCCTGGTGCTCACGCCCGGCTCGGTGACCCGGTTGTTCGACATCCCCGGGCTGGCCGAATACGCGCGTGGCCTCAAGTCCACCGCCGAGGCCGTCTACCTGCGCGATCACCTGCTCGAACAGCTCGAGCTGGCCAACATCGACGACGATGACCGTCGCATTCGTGCGCGGCGCACGGTGGTCGTGGTAGGCGCCTCCTACTCGGGCACCGAGCTCGTGGTGCAGTTGCGCGCGCTGGCGGACACCGCAGGCGAGCAGATGGGGTTCGACCCGAACGAGGTGAAGTTCGTCCTGCTCGACACGGCCGAAAAGGTGATGCCCGAAGTCGGCGACAAACTCGGCGAGCGGGTGCAGCAAGTCCTGCGTGACCGCGGCGTCGACGTGCGACTGGGCTTGACCTTGAAAGAGGTGCACCCGGATTACGTTGTGCTCAGCGATGATTCGCGCATCGACACCCGCACCGTCGCATGGGTGACGGGGGTGACCGGTGCCCCGTTGATCGAGAAGCTCGGGTTGCCCACCGAGCGCGGCAGGCTGAAGGTGCAGGCCGATCTGCGCGTGCCCGGCCATCCCGATGTGTTCTCGGCGGGCGACGCCGCGGCCGTGCCCGATCTGACTCAGCCTGGCAAGATCACCCCGCCGACAGCGCAGCACGCGATCCGGCAGGGAAAGGTGTTGGGCCGCAACGTTGCTGCCAGCCTCGGATACGGCAAGCCCAAGGATTACCGGCACAGCGACATGGGTTTGGTTGTCGATCTCGGCCCGCACTACGCGGTGGCGAACCCGCTGAACATCCACCTATCCGGTTATCCGGCCAAATTCGTCGCGCGGATGTACCACCTGTACGCCATGCCGCGCGCGGTCAACCGGTGGGCCGTCGGGCTGGCGTATCTGACCGATGTGTTCTTCGACAGGTCGGTCGTCTCGGTCGGGCTGTCGACGCAGGACGACGCCCGGTTCTCCACCAGCGAGGGGATACCGCTGCCGAGGGCCGATTGACACCCGTGTGTGAAAAACGGCGGATCGGGAACACCGCCATCATGGCTACCTACCGCGTACTCAATCCCAAGGGCGACGTCGTCGACACCAAGGACATCGAGAGTGCGGAGGACGCGCACGCCTGGTTCGTCGACTCCACGGCCGACAACTCCGAACTGGGCTGGCGGATGGAGGTCAAGGCCGACGACGGGCACTGGGCGTTCTTCGACGACACCGAGGGCGACCGGAAGTAGGCGCCGGTCAACCCTCAACCGTCAGGGTGACGTTGTTCAGCGACACCGCGACGTCGGTCGGCAGGATGTCCACGAAGGTCGGCTGATCCCGGATGGCCTCTCCGCTGGCGATGATGTTGCCGGGAAAGTTGCCTGCACACGGAAAGTTGTTGCAGCGCAACCAGAAGCCGGGCGGACTCAGGTACGGGTACATGCTCGGCGACTGGTCGACCCGGTAGCGGCCGGGCGGAATGCTGGCCGTCGCCCACCCTGCGGGAGGTTCGACGCCGACGGCGAAGACGCCGTTGGAGCCGTAGGTGACGGGGTCGGCGTTGGCCGGGGCCGCGGGCAGCGCGGCCAGCACGGCGCCTGCGACCAGTGCGATGCCCGCGCCCCTCACCGGTTCACCAGACCCGGATGTAGTCGACCAGCATCGGCTCCGAGACGGCGCCGAAAGCCGGGTCGCCACCTCCCGGTCCGCCGACGGCCAGGTTGAGCATCGTGAACAGCAGATAGCCGGGGTCGTTGAACGGCCACGCACCCTCGATAGGAGCCGCGGGCACTGAGAAGTACGGCGGTCCGGCGAAGTCGTCCATCCAGAACCTGAAGCCCGCATCGTCCCACCGGACCCGGTAGGTGTGCCACGCGTCGTCGACAGGCCACCGATGCTCTCTCCACGTCTTGCCGTCAGACCGGGCGTGCACCGAGGTTCCCGGGGCCCATTTGCCGTTCCCGTACCACTCGACGATGTCGACTTCGCCGTCCGGCAGCGGCCCGCGGCCGTCGGGGGTGTCCTCGATGTTCACCAGCCAGAACGCCGGCCACAGGCCCGGCTGCAAGGGCAGCTTGACCCGCGCTTCCCAGGTGTGGTTGATGCCGATCTTCATCCGGCTCTCGACCCGACCGGTGAAGTAGTCGTTGCCCTCCTTCGTGGCCCGCAGCGCAAGGTTGCCGTTTCCGTCGAGCGACACGTTGCGGGGGTCGTCGCGGTAGAGGCCCAAGATCGGCGGGTTGACGGGCTCGTTGAAGTTCTTCACGAACCACTTCGACCGGTCCGGCGACGCCCCGGGCGGCCCGTCGAAGTCGTCGGCGAAGATGATGTTCTCCGGACCCGGGTTGGCATCCGGGACGATGGGTTGATCTGGGGGTTCCGGGTCGGCCGTCGCACGTGGCAGCGGAAGCGCCGCGGCAAGCGCGGCGGCCCCGGTCATCATCATCAAGTTGCGGCGATTCAAGTCGGGCACACAAGCACCTTATCGTCGGGTTGCGCAGGATTTAACTAGGCTCGTCCCATAATGCCGAAGCTCAGCGCGGGACTCCTGCTCTACCGGGTCGTTGACGGGTCCGTAGAAGTGCTGATCGCCCATCCGGGCGGCCCGTTCTGGGCAAAAAAGGACGAGGGCGCGTGGTCGATCCCCAAGGGGGAGTATGTCGAAGGCGAGGACCCGTGGGCAGCCGCACAGCGTGAGTTCACCGAGGAATTGGGCAAACCACCGCCCGACGGTCCGCGCATCGATTTTCCACCGCTGAAACAGCCGAGCGGCAAGATCATCACCGCGTTCGCGGTGCGGGCCGACCTCGACCTGGAGGGCATCGTCAGCAACACCTTCACGCTGGAGTGGCCGAAGGGCTCCGGAAAGTTCAGAGAGTTCCCGGAGGTCGACCGGGTGGGGTGGTTCGAGGTGTCTGAGGCTCGGTCGAAGCTGACGAAAGGTCAGCGCCCGATTCTCGATCTCCTGCTGGATGCGCTCGAAGACGCCGAATCGGCCGCACCTCGATCGCATTGATGGTCAGTGCACGGCCGTGGATGCGCCAGCCCTTGCGGGTTCGCAGGTATTCGTCGTCGTAGCGCAGATGCCAGACCAGGTCGCTAATTTCATCGCCGGCCACGGTGAAATGATGTGCGACACAAGTGATTCGGCCTAGCGCATAGTCGACGTCCGACCCTGGGGCGTACACCTCGCCGACGATCGCGTGTTCGGTCCTGGCCAGTCCTGCGACCCCCGCCATGGCCGAGCGCACCCCGTCGCGGCCGCGGTGCGCGCGTACCGGATCCAGCGACCGCGGCGGGTCGGGCAGACGCAGTTCGGCTGTCTCGGTGAACAATTCGACGACATCGCCGAACCGTCGGTCGTCGATCGCAGCGGCGTAGAGATGAACCAGATCGGCCAGGGCCAGCCGATCCGCTACGGCGAGCGTCATGCGCCGCCGTCGGTGTCGGCCTCGTTACTGGCGCGGATCGCCTCGCGACACTCGCGTCGTGTCTGGCCCGTCTCCTGCATGCAGACCCGCACCGGCATCTCCTCGGCGAGGGACAGCGGTTCGTCGCCAGGGTCGGTCGTCACGGTGACCGTGGGCTCCGGGACTACGCCCTGGTTGACCGACCAGATATTTGCGTCGGTGCCCGCCAGCGTGGAGCAGTACACGGTGTTGCCGTTGGCGGTGGTCGCAGAAGTGCCGGCAGGGGAGCAGTCCGCGCCGACGATCGGGGCCGTCGGCGCCGCCGCCGCGGCGGTCGTGGTCGCCTCCGTGGCGGGCGGCGGGGCCGGCGCCGGTGACGTGGCCGCCGGCGGTGATGTCGCCGTCGTAGGGCGCTCCGGGGTGTAGTCGTCGTTGAGCAGTTTCTCGATCTCGCGGAACTGGACCAGCACGAGCGCGATCGCAATCAACAGCAGCAACGCGAGGACGGCGGGCACGATGAAGGCGGGCCGCAGGTACCTGCGCTTGGCCGTCTGCTCGCGGGGGGCTTCGTGTTTACCCCCGTTGCGCGGCCGGGTGACCAGGGGCATCGACGTCTCGGTGCGGTCGGTGTCCTCCGTGGGCTCGACCCCGAGCCGGTGCCCCAGCGCCCGCGCGAAATCCATGCAGCTGACGAAGCGGTCCTTGGGATCCTTCGACAACGCCTTGGACAGCACAGGATCGAGGGCTGAGAGCTCCGGCCGCTTGTCGGCCAGTGCCGGGGGTGAGGCGGTGAGGTGCTGGCTGATGACCACCGTCGGGTTGGAGTGGTGGAACGGCGGCGAACCGGTCAGCAAATGGAATGCGGTGGCCGCGAGCGCATATTGGTCCGCCCGGCCGTCGAGGTCTTCGCCCATCAGCTGTTCGGGCGCGGCGTAGAAGACCGTTCCGACCGTCATGTTCGTCGCGGTGAGGTTGCTGGTGTCGTCCATGCGACGGGCAATTCCGAAGTCGCCCAACAGAACTCGCTGCTCGCCTTCGGCCGGGCTGGTGAGCATGATGTTGGCGGGCTTGACATCGCGGTGCAACAGCCCCCGCTGGTGCGCATAGTCGAGCGCCTCCGCCACACCGGTGATGATCTTGAGGACTTCCTCCTTCGGCATCCCGTGGGGGAATTGGTCCCGTAGCACCTCGGCGGCATCGGTGCCGTCGACGTAATCCATCGAGATCCAGATCTGACCGTCGACGTCGCCGCGGTCGTGCACACCCACGATGTGCGGATGCCACAGCGTCGCGGCCAGATCGGCCTCCCGGTCGAACCGCTGCCGGTACTCGTTGTCGGCGCAGACCTCGTTGCGCAGCACCTTCAGCGCGTCGCGCCGGGGCAGGCGCGGGTGCTCGGCCAGGTATACGTCGCCCATTCCACCGGAGCCGAGGAGCCGCACGATGGTGTAGTCAGCGAAGGTCTGACCAGCGGCTAACGGCATGGCCGAATAGTACAGACGGACTACAGATCCAGGGTGAGACGCTCCCCGTTGGCGGCCCGCGAGATGCAGATCAGCATCATTCCGTTCTCGCGCTCGGGCTCGGTCAACAGGGTGTCCCTGTGGTCGACGGCGCCCGCCAGCACCCGGGTCCGGCAGGTACCGCAGAAGCCCTGCTGACATGAATAGGGCGCCGCGACGTCCGACCGCCGCAAGGCGCTCAGCAGGGTCTCGTCCGCGGCGACCACGACCTCCCGGCCCGACGAGGCGATCGTCACCGCGAACTCGCGGCCGTCGACGACGGGCGGTGCGGCGAAACGCTCGAAATGAAGCTCCACGTCGTCGCGTCCGGCCAGCTCAGCGCGGATCGCGGTGAGCATCGGCGCGGGCCCGCACGCGTACACGGTCGTGCCGTCCGGACAGTCGCCGAGCAGTTCGGCCGCCGAGGGCACCCCGTGCACATCGTCGGTGCGGATCTCGACGCGGTCGCCGAATCGGTCGACCTCATCGATGAAGGGCAGGCTGTCTCGGCTGCGGCCGGCATACACCATCGACCAGTCCACGCCCAGCTTCTCGGCCAGCCCCAGCATCGGCAGGATCGGCGTGATTCCGATGCCGCCGGCGACGAATCGGAACCGCGTGGTGGGCGAGCCGTAGCCGGGCACGGTCAGCGGGAAGGCGTTGCGGGGCCCGTGCGTGCTGACGGTGTCACCGATGGCGAGCGTGTGCATCTCGATCGAACCGCCGCCGCCGTCCGGAATCCGCCGAACCGCGATGCGATAGGAGTCGGTGACGTCCGGGTCACCGCACAACGAGTACTGCCGCAGCAGGCCGCTGGGCAGGTGAATGTCGAGGTGGGCGCCGGGATGCCAGCGCGGCAGCGGGCGGTCGTCCGCGGCGGCCAGCGTCAGCGCCACCACGTTCTCGTCGTGTGCCACCACCCGCCGGTCGACGACCCGCAGCAGGTGCGTCCGGTCGACCTCGCCGGGGAACCGAACCCGCCGGGATACGCCCCGAACCGCCTCCATGCCCTTGATCAGCGCACCTGCCATGCCGACGACCACATCGCGGCGAGAGGGCCGAAACGGGTTGCGCGGTAAGGATCGGTAGCGATCCAGGGTCCCCATCAAAGGTGCGCGGCCCGTGCCGCGGGGGAGGTCGCGAGGTAGGCGACGGCCTGCGCGGTGGATCCCATCTCCTCCGGGGAGTAGTTGGGCCGGAAGTACGTCAACGTGTTGCGGCCGAACAGGGTTCGGAATTCGGGCAGCAGCCCGAGCTTGGAATCCTGCATCCGCAGCCGCTGCATCTGCAACCAGCTGATGTCGGTGTTCGGATCTGTCTTGAGCAGATACCAGGTGCCGCGCTGGAAGAAGTAGAAGATCGCCGTCGCCGCCACCGACATCGCCCTGATCCGGTCCGGATAGCTGTCGTGGAAGTAGACCGCGACGTCGTGGGCGACGCAGCGGTGCTCGACTTCCTCGCTGCCGTGCCACCGGAACAGGTCGACCATCGTCGGGTCGGCGCCGTGTTCGTCCCACGTGGAGTTCAACGCGAAATCGCCGAGGACCGCGGTGTAGTGCTCGATGGCCGCGATCAGCCACAGACGTTCGCACAGGTTGCTGAGCCGGCGGCGGGGGTCGGTGAAGGGCTTGGGCGCCAGCACCTTGGAGAACATGTACTCGACGGTCTCGAGAATCGGGGCCGGGTCGAGACCGTTGCCGATGAGGAACTCCTTGATGACGTCCTCGTGGGCCGCCGCGTGGGTGGCCTCCTGACCGCTGAACCCGCGGATGTCGTCGGCGAGCTTGGGGTCCTTGACCATCGGCAGCGCCTCGTTGAGCGCATCGACGAACCAGTACTCGGCCGCGGGCAGGACGACATTGAACAAATTGATCATCGAGCTCGCGACCGGGTGGCCGGGTATCCACTCCAGCGGGATGTTCGACAGATCGAAATGCACCTTGCGGGCCTGGATCTGCACCGGACCCGGATCGACTTCGCGCTCGAAGCGGCGTGGACGCAGCATCGCGGTTCCCTCCCCGAATGTGTGCTGGGGGTGAGTTTACGACGGGTAGGTGGGAACGGAGGTTTCGGATATTTGAGCTCTGTCAATATCCCCAGTCATGGTGGCGTTCGGCGACGTGATGGAGTGGGCGAAACAGCAGGTCAGTTCACGGGTGCCGAAAGCCGACCTCGACCAGCGCGATCCGGACTACATCCGCGAGCAGCTGCCCGGACTGTGGCTGCTTGCGTCGCTGTACTTTCGGGCCGACGTCCGCGGCCTCGATCGCATCCCGACCCAGGGACCGGTGCTGCTCGTCGGCAACCACAGCGGAGGCAATCTGCCACCGGACACGTTCGTGTTCACACTGGCCTTCTGCTCGTACTTCGGCGTCGAGCGGCCGTTCTACCAGCTGGCGCACAACCTCGTCGTCTCTATGCCGGGGCTGGGGTCGCTGCGCAAGTTCGGCACCGTGGCCGCCAACCACGACAACGCCACGCTCGCACTCAAATCCGGCGCCGCGCTGCTGGTGTACCCGGGCGGCGACTACGAGGTGTTCCGGCCGTCGTGGCAGCGCCACGAGGTGGACTTCGGCGGGCGCAAGGGCTACGTGAAGCTCGCACGCGAGGCCGGGGTGCCGATCGTGCCGATCGCCAGCGTCGGCGGTCAGGAAGCCGCGCTCTTCCTCGACCGGGGCCAATGGCTGGCCAGGCTGCTGCGGGTGGACAGGATGGCGCGGTTGAAGAGCGTGCCGATTCTGCTGGCGCCGCCGTGGGGCCTGGCCGTCAGCGATATGGTGCCGCGCCTGCCGCTGCCGACGAAGATCGCGATCGAGGTGCAGGACCCGATCGACGCCGCCGACATCGCCGCCGGCGACGACGACGTCATAGACGAGAGGGTGCTGCGCAGCCTTCAGGCCGGGGTGGACAGGCTGGCCGCCGAACGACGATTCCCGGTGATCGGCTAGGGACGCGATGAGACTGCAACGACGAGTGGAGATCGACGCCAGCCGCGACGCGGTGTGGAAGCGGGTGAGCGATCCGGCCTGCTATCCGGAGTTCATGACCAGCCTCGAGCGCTGGGACACCGTGACCGACGGGCCGGTCGGCGTCGGCTCCCGCTACACCGGGCACTGGAAGATCGGCTCGGTCCCCGTCGGCGGGGTGATCGAGGTGGTCGAGTTCGACGAAGGCCGTGACCTGGCCTGGATCGGTATCACCGGGGTCACCCAGCGCGGCCGGTTCCGGCTCCGCGACTGCTCCGACGGCAGGACCAAGGTGTCCTTCCGGATGTCCTATGAGGCGCCGGGCGGAGTTCTCGGGCTGGTGGCCGACTGGGTCGCGGCGCGCCAGGTCGGCAGGACCATGACGCAAACGCTGGAGAACCTGCGAAAACTGGCCGAGGGCTAACCCAGCGGCGGCGGCGGGGGCACCGGAGACGTCGGAACGCCGACGTTCGACCCGGGTGCGATCGGGACCTGCTCGGGCCGCAGCGTGTTTCCGCCGACGGAACCGGGAGCGCTGCCGGAGCCGAGCGCTCCCGACTCGGCCATCAGCTCGGCGGCTTCCTTGGTGCAGTCGAGGTTCAGCAGCATCCGGTTGTTACCGGCCATGGTCTGCTTGGTCACCATGCATTGGGCCTGCGGAAGGGCGCTGCCGACTCCGCCGCCGAAACCGGTGCTCAACCCCATTCCGTGCAGGATCTTGACTGCCTTGTAATACGGCTCGCCGATCACGTTCAACTGGTTGGGGTTCACCGGGTCCGCGCTGCCGATTCCCGCGCTGAGCAGGCCGATCGTGCCCGCGGCTGCCGCGGTCGCACCAAGAACGACGAGCTTCTTCACGTGACGTCTCCCTAAGTCGGTCGCTGCGAACATATCGCAGCCGTGACGAATGTGAAACCGGTGAACGACGGCGAAGCGTTACACCTGCGTGTTCACCGCCGCGCGCAGCGCCTCGCACAGCGCGGCCGCGTAAGGGTCGGTGAAGACCTCCTCCAGGTACATCCGGCGCCCCTCGGGACCCCCGAGCGGGACGCGCCAGTTCGGGTATTCGTCGGTGGTGCCCGGCTGGTTCTGGGTGCGCATCTCGCCGACCGCGTCGGCCAGCGACAGACAGAGCAGCCGCGACGGCGTGCGGCCGAGGTAGCGGTACAGCGCCAGCACGGTGTCGTGGACCCCGGGCCTTTCCCCGAGCAGGCCCGCCCGCCGCAGCTCGTCGACCCACGCCGACTGTTCGGCCCGGTCGTCGGCCAGTTCCTCCTCGACCGGTCGGGTCAGCAGCCCCAGCTCGGCCCGTAACCGGACATGTTCGCCGGCCAGATAGCCCGCGGTGGGCGGCAGGTCGTGGGTGGTCACCGACGACAGGCAGAACTCGCGCCAACGCTGCGCAGGCAACGGCCTGCCGACAGCGGTCGGGTCGTCGCGGTCGAGCTCGAACCACAGGATCGACGTGCCGAGCAGCCCGCGCCTGGCCAGGTAGTCGCGCACCCACGGTTCGACCGTGCCCAGGTCCTCACCGACCACCACCGCCTCGGCGCGGTGAGCCTCGAGCGCGAGGATGCCGATCATCGCCTCGTGGTCGTAGTGCACGTAGGTGCCCTCGGTCGGCGGTGCGCCCTTGGGGATCCACCACAGCCGGAACAGGCCGATGATGTGGTCGACGCGGACTCCGCTCGCGTGCCGCAGTATCGCGTTGACCATGGCCCGGAACGGCTCATAACCCTTGGCGATCAACTGGTCCGGGCGCCACGGCGGCTGCGACCAGTCCTGGCCGAGCTGGTTGAACTCGTCGGGCGGCGCGCCTGCGGTGACGCCGAGCGCGAGCACATCCTGCATGGCCCAGGCGTCGGCGCCGTTGGGGTCGACCCCGACCGCGAGGTCGTGCATGATGCCCAGTTCCATGCCCGCCCGCATGGCGGTCGACTGCGCGGTGGCCAGCTGATCGTCGAGCTGCCACTGCAACCAGCGGTGGAAGTCGACGGTGTCGGCGTGTTTGGCCGCGTAAGCCGCGACAGCGGGGTTGGACGGGCGGGTGTATTTCTTCGGCCAGCGATGCCAGTCCGGTCCGTGCCGCTCGGCCAACGCGCACCAGATCGCGAAGTCGTCGAGGCTGCGCCCTTCGCGGGCACGGTAGGCGTCGTAGGCGAGCTGTCTTCCCGCGGACCGCTTGACGCGGTAAACGCTTTCCAGCACTTCACGTTTCGCGGCCCACGCCAAGTCCCTGTCGATCAGCTCCGAGCGTCGGATCGCGTCCTGCAATTCGACCCGCCGACGCCGGATCCGGCTTCGCCGCCGCACCTCGGCGAACTCGAGGATGGCCTCCGGCCGCAGGTACAGCGGGTTGACGTAGCGCCGTGATGTCGGCAGGTACGGCGACGGCTCCATCGGTGCGACGGGTGCCGCGGCGTGCATCGGGTTGACGAGGATGTATCCCGCACCGTGCTTGGCCGCCGACCAGACAGCGAGGTCGGTCAGATCGGTCAAATCGCCGACGCCCCAGGACTTTTTGGATGCAACGCTGTAGAGCTGCGTGGCCAGTCCCCATATCCGCTTGGCGCCCAGCCGCGGCGGCATCTCGAGTTTGGCAGGCACGACGATCAGCGATGTGCTGAATTCCGACGAACCGGCCTGCAGATAGAGCCGGTGATAGCCCAGCGGCAGATCGGCGGGTAACTCGAAAGTGGCCTCGCCGACCAATCGGTCGCCGAGATCGTAAGGGGGAGTGTGGTTTTCCAGTTGGCGCAATCCTGTGCGCACGCTGCCGTCCTCGAGCCTGATCCACAGCCCCGCCGGCTCGCCGTGCGTGACGTGAACCCAGAACGACGATTCGCTGTCGGCGCGGGTGACGATCGTCGGCGGTAAGGCCCGCAGCCAGTGCTCGCGGTCGTGCGCGGCGATGGCGGCGGCTCTCTCGTTCTCGGTGGCCGCCTGCACGCCCAGCGCCGCAAGCACCGCCACCAACGTCGACTCGGGCACGTCGACGTGCTTGCCCGACCAGTCCTCGTATTCGGTGGCCACGCCGTAGCGACGGGCAAGTTCGCCTAGCGACTCCGGGATCTCGGGCATGCGGTCAGTCTTGCCCGCTAACCGTCATTGCTAATCAACATCGCGGCTCAACAGGTCGTCCCACGTGTCCCGGCGAACCACCACCCTCGCCAAGCCGTCGCGGGCGAAGACGACCGGCACCCGCCGCGCGCCGTTGTACTGATTGGACATCGTGTAGCAGTAGGCGCCGGTCACCGGCACCGCGAGCAGATCGCCGACGGCGGGGTCGCGCACCGCGATGCCGTCGACGAGTTGATCGCCGGATTCGCAGTGCCGTCCGACCACGGTGACCGTCTCGCCGTCGCCGCCGACCCGGTCGACAAGCGCAGCCTCGAACCGTTGGCCAGTCAGGGACACCTCGAGATTGTCGCCCATGCCGCCGTCGACCGCGACATGGGTGATCAGACCGCGTTTGACGGTCGTGACGCGGTACAGCGTGCATGCGCTCGCTGCCACCATGCTGCGGCCCGGCTCGACGATGATGCGGCTGCCGTCGGGCAGCAGCGCACGCGCCTGCGCGGTCATCGCCTCGGCGTAGTCCTCGACGCTGGGCGGGTGTTCGTCGTAGGTGTAGCGCACGCCGAGCCCGCCGCCGAGGTCGTAGGTGTCGAACGTGCCCAGCTTGGCGATCGGCTCGACGGCGGCCGCCAGCTGTTCGACGTTCAGCAGCTGCGAGCCGACGTGGGTGTGCACCCCGTCCAGCTGAAGCCTGGCACTGCGCTCGATCCTGGCGATCGCGTCACGGGCGACGTCGGGCATCAGGCCGAATTTGGCGCCCGCGTGGCCCGTGGCCTGCGACGCGTGGGTGGCCGCCTCGACCCCGGGGATGACCCTGACCAGACAACGTTGTCGACGTCCGCGCGGCACAATGCGTTCCAGGCGGTCGATGTCGTCGAAGTTGTCGACGACAACGAGGCCGAGTCCGTTCGCGACCGCCATCACGAGCTCTTCGTCGGTCTTTGCGTTGCCGTGCAGGATCAGACGGTCCGGGTCGACACCTGCCTTGAGCGCGGACAGGATCTCGCCGCCGCCCGCCACGTCGAGGTGAAGGCCTTCGGACACCATCACCCGCTGAACCGCCGTGCACGGGAACGACTTCGACGCGAATGCGACCTCGCTTCGCGGCCAGCGGCTGCGGAACGCGGTCAGATACTCCCGAGCACGGTC
The DNA here is from genome assembly GCA_033741175.1 of Mycolicibacterium sp. 120270. Taxonomy (GTDB): domain Bacteria; phylum Actinomycetota; class Actinomycetes; order Mycobacteriales; family Mycobacteriaceae; genus Mycobacterium. The sequence goes on from JAWQNE010000005.1 coordinate 78,178, forward strand.
GTGCAGCGCGTCCTCGGCCACGACGATGGCGGGGGTGCCGAACTCGGCGGCGATGTCGTCGAGCCGGCACCCGCCGACCACAAGGGTGCCGTCGCCGTCGGTGCGCGACCCCGGCGGAAACAGGCCGAGCAGATCTTCGGCGGTGCGCATGCTCTCAGCCTCCCACCGCGGCGCACCGCAGGTGAAGGACTCGTCGGTAACGTCGATTGTCATGGCGTTGCGACGGCTGGACGAGGTCGGCGCCGCCGCGGCGAACCGGCGGGCCAGGGTCGCGGTCGCGGCGCTGTTCCTGACGAACGGGGCGTTGTTCGCCAACCTGCTGCCGCGCTATCCCGAGATCAAGACCGATCTCGGGCTGTCCAACGCCGCGTACGGCTTTGCGATCGCGGCGTTCTCGGCGGGCGCGTTGGTCGCCGGGCCCGCCGCCGCCGCGCTGATCCGCCGCTTCCGATCCTCGCGGGTCGCGGTGGTGGGCAGCATCGGCATCGCGGTGTTCGTCTTCGTCGCCGCGCTGGCGCCATCGGCGGTCGCCGTCGCTTCTGCGCTGTTCGTCGCGGGCGGCTCCGACGCGGTCACCGACGTCGGGCAGAACGCCCACGCGCTGCGCCTGCAGCGCAAGTACGGGCGGTCCATCATCAACTCGATGCACGCGGTGTGGTCCGCGGGCGCGGTGCTCGGTGGCGCGATGGGCGCGGCGGCGATCGCGCTCGACATTCCCCGCACCACCCACCTGGCGGTGTCTGCGGCGCTCTTCAGCGCGGTGGTGCTGGCCGCGTACCCGTTCCTGCTGCCCGGTCCCGACGAGGACGACCACCCCTCGGCGGATGGCGAGGCCACGGGGCGGCCAGGTATCGCGGTATGCGCCACGCTCACCGCGCTGGTTTTGATCGCGATATCCGGCGCGGTGGTCGAGGACGCCGGAAGTTCTTGGGCCACAGTTTATCTGCGTGACAGCATCGGTACTTCTGGTGCGGTCGCCGTCTCCGGGTACATCGCGATGGTCGGGTCACAGTTCGTCGGCAGGCTGATCGGCGACCGGCTGGTAGACCGCTTCGGAGAGCGCGCCGTGGCCAGGGCAGGTGGACTCATCACCGCCGCTGGCATGGGTGCGGCGCTGGCGTTTCCGAATGCAATCGGCACCGTCGCGGGTTTCGCCGCCGCCGGTTTCGGCGTGGCCACGCTCGTCCCGGCGGCCATGCACGGCGCCGACCAATTGCCCGGGCTGCGGGCGGGCACCGGGCTCACCGCGGTGACCTGGCTGATGCGCATCGGCTTCGTGTCCTCGCCACCGGTCGTCGGCCTGATCGCCGACGCGACCAGCCTGCGGATCGGACTGCTGGTGGTGCCCGCCGCGGGGGTGGCCGTGATGCTGCTCGCGGGGGCCCTCAGCCCGCGGCGCCCGCCATCTCGATAGTCAGCACGCCCGCGGCGATCAACGCGATGCCGAATCCCATCAACCAGGTGAGCGGTTCACGGAACAGCACCCGGGCCGCCACCGCCACGAGCGCCACCCCGCACGCGGTCCAGACGCCGTAGGCGATGCCGACGTGCATGCCCAGCCGCAGCGTGAGCCACAGCAGGGCGAACGATGCGAGGTAGCCGACCGTGACCGGGATGATCCATATCCGTTTGCGCAAACCCTCGGAGGCCCGCAGTGCGATGGTCGCGATCACCTCGAACAGGATCGCGCCGGTCAGCGCGGCCCACATCAGGTGGCGGCCTCGGTTTTGTGCCGGGATCCCAGTTCGACGCACAGCACGCCCGCGATGATCAGGCCGATGCCGACCACGATCGGCAGCGTGAACGGATCTCCGAAAATGGCGGCGGCGAGCACTGCGGTGCCCGCGGTGCCCAGCGCGCCCCAGATCCCGTAGGCGACGCCGATGGACAGGCCGGCCCGAAGCACCGCAGTCAACAACACGAACGCGCAGGCGTAGCCGGCCACCACGACGATCAGCCAAGCCGAATGATCTTGGGAGGCACGCAATGACAGGGTGGCCGCGACTTCGACGATGATCGCGCAACCGAGCAGCACCCATTTCCGCACGGAGTACAAGCTAGCCGACGGCGCGCTTCACCATCGGGGTCAGCACCTCGTCGGCGAAGCGGCGCAGTTCGGCGTCGTCGCCGAAGTCCGGATCGCTGGGCGGCATCGATATGTAGGTGAAGAACAGCCGCGCGAACACGTCGGCCACCCAACGCACCTGCTGCGGTGGGGGACCGGGAGCCTCGCCGTGGATGTAGTTGGCGATGAACGCCGACCCCATCGCCAACAATTCGACGGAATCGGCGATCGGAGCGGGCTCGTGCTGTCCGGCCCTGCGCAGTATCGGATGTTGGCGGGCGAACGACACCGCGGCGATGAAAGCCTCGGCCACTCCGTCCTCCGGGTCGTCGACGCTGTCGATGGCGTCGGCGACGGCACCGAGAAAGCGCTGCGTCTCCCGGCGCACCAGGGCCTCGATCAGATCGTCCCGGCGCGGGTAGCGCCGATAGGCGGTCATCCTCGACACTCCGGCGCGGCGAACCACATCTTCGACCGTGATGCGTTGCAGGCCAACGGCTGCCGCCTCGGCCAGCGCCGCGTCCAGAATTCGTTGGCTGGTCGCATCGGATGCCTCGTCGATCCGGCTGCCCGCGCTTGCGCCGCCGACGACCTCGACGAGTTGTGCATCGATCACGACGCGGCAACCTCGCGAACCGCGCCTGCGGCGCGCTCCTGCGCCATCTGGGCGTAGCGCGGGGTGCCGAAGGCCCACCGCAGCCGCCGGGCATCAAGGCGCAGCACCGGTCCCGTCAGCGCCCGCGTCAACAGCGGCGGGCGGTCGTAGCCGATCAGCTCCTGTGCCCACCGCGGCGCCAGGCTCATGCCCGCGTAGATCGCGAACCTGTGCAGCTGCCGGTCGATCGGATCGGGCAGGTCGGGGAAGAACGGTGAGGTCAACAAAAAGTCGAGGAACTCCCGCGTCTGCGCGTTGACGGAGAGCTTCGGCCGCATCGACTCGACGTAGTCGTCGAGTTCGGCCGCCGTCTCGGGCACCCGGTCGGCGCCGCCCATCCGGCCGATCAGCGCCTGCTCGAAGAGATAGCGGTCCTTCTCCTGTTGGGAGAGTGGCCGATTGGTGGCTTCGTAGGCCCGCAGGATCATCCACGGGATGCAGGTGTGCACCCACGCGATCAGTTCGGGATCCAGCGCGCGGTACGGCACGCCGTCGGGGCGGGCGCCGTTGACGAACGAGTGAATGCGCTTGACGCGTTCGATCACCGTGGTGGCGGCCTCGGTGTTGCCGAAGGTGGTGGCCAGCACATAGCCGAGGGTGGCGCGCGACCTTCCGAACGGGTCCTCGCGGTAGTTCGAGAGATCCTGCACTCCCGCGACCACCGACGGATGCAGGATCTCCAGCACGATCGCGGGCAACCCGGCCGCGGATACCGAGGCGATGTCGGAGTTGATCCGCCACGACATGCTGTCCGGTCCGACCAGCCCCGGATCGCCCGGCGGTCCGCCGTAGACGGCCGGGTCGTCGTGGCGCCCCGCGGCCTTCTCGAAGTCGGCAACCGTCCGACGTCGCAACGCGTTCATCGCCCAACCCCCTGATAGGGATGTTACAAAGTAACTATCAGCTATACCATCCCGTGCGGAACTTCACGCTGTCAATGACTACCCGCCGGTAACATGGGTGGTTGATGACCCACGACAACACCCTGGTAGAGACGGTCGCCGGCGCCATCCGCGGCGTCGACGACGGTCGGGTGACGGCGTGGAAGGGCATCCGGTACGCGGCCCCTCCCATCGGCGATCTCCGGTGGCGGGCCCCTCAGCCGGTCAAGCCGTGGCCGCACGTCTACGACGCCACCCGTTACGGCTACGCCTGCCCCCAACCGGTCGATCCACGCCTGCCGATCGACCTGGGCGCTCCGCAGGGCGAGGACTGCCTGACCCTCAACGTCTGGGCGTCATCGGACACCTCGGCCGGCGACCGCAAGCCGGTGATGGTCTGGCTGCACGGCGGGGCCTACATCCTGGGCTCTGCCGGCCAACCGCTGTATGACGGCCGGGCGCTGACCGCCAGTGGCGACGTCATCGTCGTCACCGTGAACTATCGACTCGGGGCACTCGGCTTCTTGGACCTCTCGGAGTTCGACAGTCCCAGCCGCCACTACGACTCGAACCTCGGCCTGCGCGACGTGCTCGCCGCGCTGCACTGGGTGCGCGACAACATCGCGGCATTCGGCGGCGACCCCGACCGCGTCACGCTGTTCGGCGAGTCGGCAGGCGCGGGCCTCATCACCACGCTGCTAACCAGTCCGGCTGCCGAAGGGCTGTTCGCCGCCGCGATCGCCCAGAGCTCGCCCGCCACATCGGTTTACGACGTCAGCCGCGCACACCGAATCGCCAGGAAGGTGGTCGACCGGCTCGGTCTTTCGGTGGCCGAAGTCGACCGGCTACCCGAGGTTCCGGTCGGCGCGATCGTCGCGGCGTCCACCGATGTGTTCTATGAGACGCCGCTCAGCGCCCCCGGCACGCTGGCGTTCGCCCCGAACGTCGACGGCGACCTGGTGCCCGACTATCCGGTGAAGTTGGCGCGCGAAGGCCGGTCCCACCCGGTTCCGCTGATCATCGGCACCAACAAGCACGAGGCGGCGCTGTTCAAGTGGTTGAAGTCGCCGCTGATGCCGATCACCCCCGAGGCGATCAGGGCGATGTTCAACCAGATCGCCGCTGAGCAGCCCCACCTTCAGCTGCCGACCGACGACCAGATGGGCGCCGCCTACGCCAACCTGCGCGGTAGAGCCAGGGGTATGGGGGTCGCCCGCGACCTCGGTTTCCGGATGCCTTCGGTCTGGCTGGCCGAGGGGCACAGCACCGTCGCAGCGGTGTATCTCTACCGGTTCGACTTCGCCACCCCGATGTTGCGGCTGCTCCGCATCGCAGCCGCGCACGCCACCGAGTTGCCGTTCGTCTGGGGCAATCTCAAGTCCAGCGCGAAGGACCCGACGTTCAAATTGGGCGGGGTGAAGACGGGCCGAGCGGTGTCGGAGCGGATGCGGACCCGCTGGTTGAACTTCGCGACGCAGGGTGAGCCCATCGGCCCGCCCGGAGAGCCCGACTGGCGGCCCTATCGGGAGCCCGACCACGAAAGCCTGCTCATCGGGCGCCAGGACGCCGTCATCAGCGACATCGACTCTGATATCCGCGCGACCTGGGGCACCCAGGTGCTCAACTTCAGGTAGCGCAAACCCGCCTCGCTAGACTTTTCCCGGAGGTGTCGGGAGTGGACTTCGCAAAACCGTGGGAGCACGTGCTGCCGCCGCTGATGCACGACCCGGTGACGTTCGCCGTCCCGTTTTTCCTGATCCTGCTGATCATCGAGTGGGCGGCCGCGCGCAAGCTCGCCCACACCGAGACCGATCCCATCCCCTCCGGTGCCTATTCGCGACCGGATGCGTGGGCGAGCATCTGGATGGGCGTCGTGTCCGTCGGCACCAGCGCGGTCATGAACGGCATCGCGCTTCTCGGCTACGCCGCGCTCTACGTCTACGTGGCACCATGGCACCTACCCGCCGGGGCCTGGTACACGTGGGTGATCGCCATACTCGGCGTCGACTTCCTCTACTACTGGTATCACCGGATGGCCCACCGGGTCCGGATCTTCTGGGCCACCCATCAGGCGCACCACTCCAGTCAGTACTTCAACTTCGCCACCGCACTACGCCAGAAGTGGAACATCAGCGGTGACGTGTTTCTGCGCGCCCTGCTCCCGCTCTTCGGCGTCCCGCCGTGGATGGTGTTCGCCAGCTTCTCGATCAACCTGATCTACCAATTCTGGATCCACACCGAGCGCATCGGGAAGCTCTGGTGGCCAATCGAATTCGTGTTCAACACACCGTCGCACCACCGGGTGCACCACGGAATGGACCAGATCTACCTGGACAAGAACTACGGCGGCATCCTGATCATCTGGGACCGGCTGTTCGGCAGCTTCCAGCCCGAGGAGTTCCGGCCGCATTACGGCCTCACCAAGCAGGTGGACACATACAACATCTGGACGCTGGAGACCCACGAATACGTTGCGATCGCGCGGGATGTCCGTGCCGCCAGGCGGTGGCGTGACAGGCTCGGCTTCGTCTTCGGCCCGCCCGGGTGGGAGCCGCGGCAAGCGGCTCAGCCCGATGTGTCGCCGTCAATCGCCGTTCCCCGGTGAATCGAACGGTCATAATGAACCCATGGATGTCACCGAGGTAGAACTGCCCGGCGTCGGACTGCGCTACGAGTTCGACCTTGCCCAGGGCGGTCGAATCGGCGTCATCGCGCGCCGGGGCGGCGGATTCGAGATCGCGCTCTACAGCCAGGAGGATCCCGACGAAGCGCGGCCCTTGTTCCGGTTGCAGGAGGAGGAAGCCGAGGCTCTCGCTCAGATCCTGGGCGCCCCACGCATCGCGGAGCGGTTCGCTGATCTGACCCGTGAGGTGCCCGGCCTGCATTCCGACCAGGTCGAGGTGACGGCTGACAGCCCGTATGCCGGACGGCCGCTCGGGGATACTCGCGCAAGGACCCGTACCGGCGCTTCGATCGTGGCGATAGTTCGTGACGACCAAGTTCTCGCATCGCCAGGACCGGAAGAAGTGCTTCAGGCAGGCGACGTGCTCGTGGTGATCGGCACCGACGACGGACTAGCGAAGGTTCGCGAACTGATCGCCGAAGGCTGACACGTGCATATCTCGGCGGCTCTCCTACTTGAACTGGGTCTCATCTTCTTGGTGCTCACGGTCATGGGAGCCGCCGCACGCAGATTCGGGTTCTCACCCATCCCGCTGTATCTGCTCACCGGGTTGGCACTCGGCGACGGCGGCATCGCACCGATACCTGCCGCCGACGACTTCCTCGAATCCGGCGCGGCCATCGGCGTGGTGTTGCTGCTGTTGACGCTGGGCCTGGAGTTCTCGATCGCGGAGTTCGCGAGCAGCTTGAAGAGGCACATGCCGTCCGCGGTAGTGGATCTGATCCTGAACGCGACCCCCGGTGCTGTTGCCGGGTGGCTGCTCGGACTCAGCGGCGTCGGGATTCTCGCGCTTGCCGGGGTGACCTACATTTCGTCGTCCGGGATCATCGCGCGACTGCTCGGTGACCTCGGCCGGTTGGGCAACCGGGAGAGTCCGGCTGTGCTGTCGGTCCTCGTCCTCGAGGATTTCGCGATGGCCGCCTACCTGCCGGTGCTGGCCGTTTGGGCGGCCGGAGGATCGCCTGTCGAGGCAGTGCTCGGCTCCGCCCTGGCGATCGCCGCCCTGAGCGCAGCGTTCGCGATCTCGTACCGATGGGGGCACCATCTGGGCCATCTCATCGCCCATCCCGACAACGAACAGGTGTTGTTGCGGGTCCTCGGCCTGACCCTGACGATGGCCGCGCTGGCCGAGTTCATCCATGCCTCAGCGGCGGTCGGCGCGTTTCTTGTCGGCTTGACCCTGACAGGGGAGACGGCAGAACGGGCACGGAAGCTGCTGTCGCCCCTTCGTGACTTGTTCGCCGCCGTTTTCTTTGTGGCCATTGGTTTTTCGGTCAATCCCGGCGAGCTGATAGAGATGCTGCCTGCGGCGTTGCTGCTGGCCTTCGTCACGGCCGCGACGAAGGTGTGGACCGGGCAGTTCGCGGCCCGCCGCGATGGTGTCGGTCGACGCGGTCAATGGCGCGCCGGCACGGCCCTGATCGCCCGTGGCGAATTCTCGCTCGTCATCATCGGTTTGGCCGGCCTGTCGAGTGACGCGGTGGGTGCGGTAGCCATGCCCTACGTGCTCATACTCGCGATTCTCGGACCGCTAGCGACGCGATTCGCAGGTTCGGGCCTGCGGAATCCGTCGCGCCGCGGCACACCGGCGTCCAGCCCGCCGACACATCCGTAGTCCCGCAGCCATCGTCGCGGGTTCGAGACCGGTTTGTCGTCGCTTCGCCTGACACACGTCGTAGTGTCACGGTGTGCAAACGGTGTTCGATTCCTACGTCGACCCCGGTCTCGTCGACCGGTCGCTCGCGGCAAGCGCCTTCGGTTCGATGTGGCTGGACATGGCCAGGCCGTCATATGGAACGCTGTCCGGCCGCATCACGGCCGACCTGCTGGTCGTGGGCGCCGGCTACACGGGGCTGTGGACGGCATTGCATGCCGCACAGCGCAATCCGAATCAGACGATCGTCGTCGTGGATGCCGAACGCGTCGGGTGGGCGGCCTCGGGGCGCAACGGCGGCTTCGTCGATGCCAGCCTCACGCATGGCCTCGCGAATGGAAAGACGCGCTGGCCCAACGAGATCGACAAACTCGAGGCGATGGGCCGGGACAATCTCGACGGTATGCAGGCCGACATCGAGCGGTTGGCCCTCGACGTCGACTGGCAGCGCACCGGCATGCTGTCGGTGGCGACCGAACAGCACCAGGTGGGCTGGCTCGGCGAAGCTGCCGACGACGGCGAGGGGCGATTCCTCGACCAGGACGCCGTACGCGCCGAGGTCGCCTCGCCGACGTACCTCGCCGGGCTGTTCAGCCCCGACACCACCGCGATCGTTCATCCGGCGAAACTCGCGTTCGAACTCGCCCGCGCATGCTCGGACGCGGGCGTGCGCATCTTCGAGCACACGAACGTCACGGGGGTGGAGGGTTCCGGCGGTGCGATCACATTCACTGCGGGCGATGCGACGATCACCGCGGACCGGGCGGTCCTGGCCACCAACGTCTTCCCGAGCCTTGTGGTGCGCAACCGGCTTCAAACGGTTCCGGTCTATGACTACGTGCTGGCCACCGAACCGCTCACCGATGACCAACTCGGTCGCATCGGATGGGCGAATCGGCAGGGAATCGGCGACTGCGCCAACCAGTTTCACTACTATCGCCTCTCGGCCGACAACCGCATCGTGTGGGGTGGCTATGACGCGATCTACCACCCCGGGCGCAAGGTGAAGCCGGCCTACGAGGACCGGCCGGCAAGCTATCGGCGGCTGGCCGCGCATTTCTTCATCACCTTTCCTCAGCTCGAGGATGTCCGGTTCAGTCATCGCTGGGCGGGCGCCATCGACACCAACACCCGGTTCTGCGCGCATTGGGGGCTCGCGCGCGGGGGTCGGGTCGCCTACGTCAACGGCTTCACCGGCCTCGGCGTCGGCGCGGCGCGCTTCGCCGCAGACGTCTGCCTCGATCTTCTCGACGGAACGCCGACCGAGCGCACAGAACTGGAAATGGTCCGTAAGCGGCCGCTTCCGTTTCCTCCTGAGCCGTTGGCCAGCATCGGAATCCAGGCCACCCGCAGGTCACTGGACCGCGCGGACCACTCCGCGGGAAAGCGGAACTTGTTGCTACGCACGCTCGACGCACTCGGGCTCGGATTCGACTCCTGAGAGTCCACGCCGACGTTCGGATTGGCGCGATCCGAACCGCACACATGCCCATCCAAGATCAGTAAGCTCACCCGGGTTGGGTTCGGGGAAATGTCGAAGCTGCGGCACGATGTCGCCGTGAGAAAGGGGTGAAGGACATGACCGACAGACTCGCCATCGGCGAGAAGCTGGAACGTGGTCAATCACTGACGTCGAGGAACGGGGCGTACACGCTGACGCTGCAGGACGACGGCAACCTGGTGCTGTACTCCGGGGACCAGGCGGTGTGGGCGACCGGCACCAACGGCCAGGACGCAGAGCGTCTCGAGGTGCAGAAGGACGGCAACGTCGTGCTCTACACGTCGGAGAAGCCGATTTGGCACACCGACACCAAGGGCGCCAAGGACATTCGGCTGATCCTGCAGGACGATCGCAACATCGTGGTGTACGGGTTCGACGGCGTGGCATGGGCCTCGGGCACCAACACCGACGAGGCGCCGCCGCCTCCGGCAGCAGAGGAAGCCGAAGCCGCTCCCGAGGTGGCCCCGGCCGCGGCCGAGGAGCCCCTGCCGCCCGCCGAGGCACCCGCGCCGCCACCGCCGCCTCCGCCGCCGCCACCACCGCCGGCACCGCGCACCTACACGGTGGTGTCCGGTGACACGCTGTGGGCGATCTCCGAACGCTTCTACGGCGACGGCAGCAAGTACCAGCGCATCGCCGACGCCAGCGGTATCAGCAACCCCGATTTGATTCATCCGGGTCAGGTGCTGACCATTCCTTAGCCGCAGTGACGCAGGCAGCCCGGGCCGAATGGTCCGGGCTGCCTTGCTGTGTGGCTGTTCACGGTAGGGTAGTAGGCCATTGACCCCAACGAATCGGAGATCACAGTGCGCCGAGGATGGTTGCGCTCACTGGTCGTAGCCGCGGCCGCACCGATCTTTGCGCTGACCTTCCCGACCGCCGCGCCCGCCGATCCCGGCGTGCTGGTCTACCCGGGGATGGAAATCCACCAGGGCACGACCGTGTGCACACTCGGGTTCGTCGATCCCGGCGCCCGAACCGCGTTCACCGCGGGTCACTGCCGCGGCAACGGGCCGGTCCTCGACCGGGAGAACCGTCCGATCGGCACGTTGACGATGTTCCGCGACAACACCCCTGACGGGGCGACCGTCGCGACCGATCACATGATCTCCGACTGGGAGGCCATCAGCATTGGGCCGGACGTCGCCGTCAACGACATCCTGCCCGGCGGACGCATCCTGTTCCACGACCCCGGCATCGTGCCGAGCCCCGGCCTTGCGATCTGCCACTTCGGCGTGGTCACCGGCGAGAGTTGCGGCACCGTCGAATCCGTCAACAACGGCTGGTTCACCATGGCCAACGGCATCGTCAGCCAGAAGGGCGATTCCGGCGGCCCGGTCTACGTCGTGACCCCGGACGGCCGCGCTGCCATCGTCGGGATGTTCAACAGCACGTGGGGCAACTACCCGGCAGCAGTGTCCTGGCAGACGGCCAGCCAGCAGGCCCGGGAGGACGTCGTCCAATCCGCATCGAGCCACAGCTGAGCCAATAGAAGGCTTGACTTATATAAGTGGAAGCTTTTAGCCTTCGGTAGTGCACGCGTTCGACGTACTCGGCGACCCGGTACGCAGGCGCATCCTCGAGCTGCTGGCCGACGGGGAACAGTCCGCAGGCGCCATCGGTGCGACGATCCAGGCCGAGTTCGACATCAGCCAGCCTGCCGTCTCACAGCACCTGAAAGTGCTGCGCGACAACGGCTTCACGCTGGTACGGCCCGAGGGCCAGCGGCGGCTCTACGCCGTCAACCCGCAGGCGCTGCGGGAGATCGACGAGTGGCTCGCCGGCTTCCGCCGATTCTGGTCCCCGAAGCTCGACGCACTCACGACCGAAATCGCCCGCGGCAAGCGACAACGACGAAGGAGCGCGACATGATCGACGTCGATCATCAGATCAGCACCGTCCAGCGGACTGTGGGTGAGCGGACGTTGGAGGCGGGCCAGGCCCGCGTTGTGACGATCAGCCAGTCGTACGACACCGATGCCGCCGACCTGTGGGACGCCTGCACCGACATCGAGCGAATTCCACGGTGGTTCCTGCCGATCACCGGCGATCTGCGCGTCGGCGGCGAGTACCAACTCGAGGGCAACGCCCATGGGACGGTGCTGTCGTGTGACCCGCCCCGGCAGTTCACCGCCACCTGGGAATGCTTCGGTCAGGTCAGCTGGATCGAGGTGCGAATCTTCGATGAAGGCCCGCAGCGGGCCCGCTTCGAACTGCAGCACATCGGCCACGTGGACGACCACTGGGAGCAGTTCGGTCCCGGTGCCACCGGGATGGGCTATGACGGCGCGCTGATCGGTCTCGCGATCCATCTGCGCACCGGCGAGGCCGTCGACCCGTCGCGCGGTGCGGAGTGGATGGCCTCCCAAGACGGCAGGCGGTTCACCAGGGAGTCCGGCGAGGCCTGGTACAGGGCAAACGTGGCATCCGGCGCCGATCAGGACTGGGCACGGGCAGCCGCTGATCGGTGCATCGCCGCCTACCTGGGAGAAAACTAGAACACGTTCTAGCCAGCCGGGCACACCGGAGATATCCTCGTGTGCGATGGCTGACCAGACACCTGTCCAGATCGCGTGGGTGACGACCGACCTCGACGCCACCGAGAACGCGCTGACCACGCTGTTGGGCGCGCGCAAGTGGGTGCGAGTGCCCGACGTGCACTTCGGTCCGGAGACGTGCACGTACCGCGGGCGCCCGGCCGACTTCACTGCCGACATCTCGTTCAGCTACGCCGGCGACACACAGCTGGAGTTGATCGCACCGGTGGCAGGCGACAGCGTCTACAGCGAGTTCCTCGACCGGGCGGGTGCGGGACTGCACCACATCTGCAGGGAGGTCGACGACATCGACGCGGCGATCGGGCCCGCGGAGGTGGTGCAGCGCGGAACCATGCCTGGCGGAATGGAATTCGCGTATGTCAGCGCCCACTCGGCCGGCGTGCCATATATAGAGTTCGCACACATCCCGCCCGAGATCCGGGTGTTCTTCGACTACGTGAAGCAGGAGCAGCAGTGAAGCCGATGAAGGACGTGCCGGAGACGGTCGACGCCGCCGACGTGACGAGTTGGTCCGACGAGGTCGACGTCGTGGTGATCGGCTTCGGCATCGCAGGCGGCGCGGCGGCGATCAGCGCCGCGGCCGCAGGCGCCAAGGTGCTGGTGCTCGAGAAGGCCGCCGATGCCGGCGGCACCACCGCGATGGCCGGTGGACACTTCTATCTCGGCGGCGGTACCGCGGTGCAGCAGGCCACCGGCCACGACGACAGTTCCGAGGAGATGTACAAATACCTCGTCGCGGTGTCACCCGAGCCCGACCACGAGAAGATCCGGGCCTACTGCGACGGCAGCGTCGAGCACTTCAACTGGTTGGAAGACTTGGGCTTTCAGTTCGAGCGAAGCTTCTACCCCGGCAAGATCGTCGTCCCGCCGGGCACCGAGGGCCTGTCCTACACGGGCAACGAGAAGGTGTATCCGTTCACCGAGATGGCCAAGCCCGCCCCGCGCGGCCACTCCGTTCCGGTGCCCGGTGAGCTCGGCGGCGCCGCGATGGTCATCGATCTGATGCTCAAGCGCGCCGACGAACTCGGTGTACAGGTCCGGTACGAAACCGGAGCGACGAACCTCGTCGCCGACCACGGTGACGTGGTGGGCGTGCGGTGGAAGCACTACACCGAGACCGGGGCGGTCAAGGCCAAGGCGGTCATCATCGCCGCAGGCGGGTTCGCGATGAACCCCGAGATGGTCGCCGAGTACACACCGGCGCTCGGGCAGAAGCGGCGCACGAAGCACCACGGTGTCGTCGAGCCCTACATCCTCGGCAATCCCAACGACGACGGCCTCGGCATCCGCATGGGGGTGTCGGCTGGCGGGGTGGCCAAGAACCTCGACCAGCTGTTCATCACGGCTGCTGCCTACCCGCCGGAGATCCTCCTCACGGGGATCATCGTCAACAAGGACGGCAAGCGGTTCGTCGCCGAGGACTCCTACCACTCCCGAACGTCGGCGTTCGTCCTCGAGCAGCCCGACCAGATCGCCTACCTCATCGTCGACGAGGAACACATGCAGATGCCGGAGATGCCGCTGATCCGCTTCATCGACGGCTGGGAGACCGTCGAGGAGATGGAAGCCGCACTGGGCATTCCGCAAGGCGATCTGGTTGCGACGCTGGACCGCTACAACTCCCACGCCGCCAAGGGGGAGGACCCCGACTTCCACAAGCAACCGGAATATGTTGCGCCGCAGACACATGGACCGTGGGCGGCGTTCGACATGTCGCTGGGCCGCGCCATGTACTCGGGTTTCACGATGGGCGGGCTCGCGGTGACGGTCGACGGGCAGGTGCTGCGCGAGGACGGCACCGTCATCGGCGGCCTCTACGCCGCGGGCGCGTGCGCATCCAACATCGCCCACGACGGCAAGGGGTATGCCAGCGGCACGCAGTTGGGTGAGGGATCCTTCTTCGGCCGGCGCGCCGGAACACACGCGGCGAGAAGCTAAACCGGCTCGAGCCGCCACGATCCGTCGCCGAGCAGTTCCAGGCGGCGGTCGTGATGCTGTTCGAGCGTGGGTCGATGGCTGACGCTGACGACGATGGAGTGGGGCAACCGGGTGCGCAGCGTCTGGTACAGCGCGAACTCCTGACCGTCGTCCAGCGCCGAGGTCGCCTCGTCGAGGAACACCACCTTGGGTTCGGCGAGCAGCACACGTCCGAACGCCACTCGCTGCTGCTCGCCCGGTGACAGGATCGCCGCCCAGTCCGCCACCTCGTCGAGCCGGTTGGCAAGGTGGCCAAGCGAAACCGTAGCCAGGACCGACCGGATCGCGTCATCAGGGTACGTGCCCGGGTCCGCGGGATAGGAGAGCGCGCCGCGCAGATCGCCCAGCGGCATGTACGGCAGCTGGGACAGGAACATGGTGTCCTCCTGCGGGCGGCGCAGGGTGCCCGAGGTGAACGGCCACAGCTGGGCCAGGCTGCGCAGCAGGGTGGTCTTTCCGCTGCCCGACGTTCCGGTGATGACCATCGACTCACCGGGATCCAGCCGCAGGTCGAGGTCGTCGATGAGAGTGGTGCCCGCGGGTGTGCGCACGTCGACGTCATTGAGCTCGAGCGAGCCGTCCGGGCTGGGCTCCGCGCTCAGAGACGGTAGCGCCCTTGCGGATTCGTTGGCGGTGATCAGCCCGTGGAGTCGAAGGATGGCGGCCCGGTAGCCGGCGAACGCGTCGTATGCGCTGCGGAAGAACGCCAGCGAGTCGTGGACGCGGAGAAATGCCGACGACGACTGCTGTACGTCGCCGAGTTGAATCTGCCCGTCGAACAGTCGCGGAGCCTGCACGACATAGGGGAGGGGATCGACGATCTGGCTCATCGAGCGGTTCCAGCCGAGAAAGATCAGGAACCGCCGGACAAACGCCCGGTAGTTGGCGATGACCGCGGCGAACCGGGTCATCAGGTGGCCGCGTTCGGCGTCCTGTCCGCGATAGAGGCCGACCGATTCGGCCGCATCGCGCAGCCGGACCAGCCCGTAACGGAATGCCGCGTTGGTCATCTCGTTGCGGAACGAGAGCCGGATCAGCGGTCGGCCGATCCAGAACGCGACGATCGTGGTGAAGAAGACATAGACCAACGCCATCCAGAACAGTGCCTTCGGCAGCGTCACGCCCATGACGGTGAGGGGCCCGGCGAGACCCCACAGGATCGGCACGAACTCCACGAGCGACACGATGCTGAACACCGAAGCGAACAACAGGGTTTGGGCCGTGCCGACCTCCGGCGTGTTGGTCTGCGGGCCGGTGCCGGTGGTGAAGACGTCGATGTCTTGCTGGATGCGTTGGTCCGGATTGTCGACCGGGTTTTCGATGAACCGTCCCCGGTAGTAGGCATCGCCGTCGAGCCAGTCGCCGGTGAGGCGGTGCGTGAGCCACACCCGCCACCGGATGATGAAACGCTGCATCAGGTAGACGTCGAGCAGGTTGCGGGCGATCTCCGCGATGATCAACCCGCCGAGGATGATCAGCGACCACCAGAAGCCTTGGATCCCAGCCGCTTTGACCGCGCCCTCGTCGGTCACCGCGTCCTGCAGGGCGGAGAACTGGTCATTGGACTGGTAGCTGAACAGCACGACAAGGCGCACGTCGATCATCACCATCAGCATGAGCACGCCCAGCAGTGCCCACACCGGGACGGATTCGCGGCCGGTGAAATAGCCGCCGGTGATGCGCCAGAACTGGCGGCCCCATTCGGTGTAGCGGGCCAGCAGGGTGGCCACGATCAGGGTCACGACCGAGGCGATCAGCCAGGCCTTCCCGACCCACAGCGTCGACGCGACGAGCTCGTTGCCCCAATCAAGCGTCGGCGTGAACGTTTCTTCCATGCCGGGAAGCTACCCCGGCAAGATCACACCGGCGCGGGTTCTGTTTCCTGACCCTCGACGCGGCCGAATCGCCACTCGCCGCCGCCGAGCAGGACGAGTTCGTGCGAGTGGTGTTGTTCGACGGTCTTTCGGTGGCTGACGCTGACCAGGATGGTGTCCGGCAACTCGGTCCGGACGAGGTTGTACACCAGGAACTCCAGGCCCTCGTCGAGTGCCGACGTCGACTCGTCGAGGAACACCGCCTTGGGTTTAGTCAGCAGCACCCGCGCGAATGCGATGCGCTGCTGCTCGCCGGGGGACAGCACCTTGGCCCAGTCGTCTTCCTCGTCGAGGCGGTCGACCAGATGCGGTAGGGCCACCTGCCTGAGCCTGCGTTGCAGCTCCCGATCGTCGATGTCGCCTTCCTCGTTCGGGTAGCTGACGACCGCGCGCAGATTGCCGAGGGGCACGTACGGCATCTGCGACAGGAACATCGTCTCGTTGGGTCCGCACGGCCGGGTCAGCGTGCCCGAGGCGAACGGCCACAGTTCGGCGAGGCTGCGCAACAGGGTGGTCTTGCCGACGCCGGATTCGCCGGTGACGACGAGCGTGTCGCCGACCTCGAGGCGCATGTCCAGCGGGTTGATGAGCTGCTTGCCGTCCGGGGTGCGGACCTCGATGTCGTCGAGCTGGACGGTGCCGTCGACGCATGGCGTCGTCGTCAAAGTCGGTAGCGCCCTTGCCTCTTCGTTGGCGACGACAAGGCCGTGCAGACGGATGATCGCCGCCCGGTAACCGGCGAAGAAGTCATAGGCGTTGCGGAAGAACGACAATCCGGTCTGGATGCTGCCGAACGCCGCCGCCGACTGGGTGAGCGCGCCGAGCGGAATCTCGCCTGCGAAGAACCGCGGGAACTGCAGCAGATACGGCGGCACCACGATGATCTGGCTCATCGACAGGTTCCACCCGTTGAACCCGATCGTGCGGCTCAGGTACCGCTTGTAGTTGGAGACGATCGGGTCGTAGCGGTTCTTCAGCTCACGCCGCTCGGCGTTCTCGCCGCGGTAGAAGGCGACGGCTTCGGCCGCGTCGCGAAGCCGGACCAGCGCGTAGCGGAACCTGGCGTTGAACTTCTCGTTGTTGAACGACAGCCAGATGATCGGCCGACCGATCCAGAACGCGATGATCGAGGCGATCAGGACGTACACGAGCACCAGCCAGAACAGGGCCTTGGGCACATCGCCGAGGAACGGCACCGTCAGCGTGCTCGACAGGTTCCACAGGATCGCGGTGAACGAGATCATCGTGGTGATCGCCGATATCGCGCCGAACAGCAGCGTGTTCTCCGACCCGTAGTTGGGTGTGTTGGTGAACGGACCGACGCCGGTGGTGAAGATGTCGATGTCGCTCTGGATGCGTTGGTCGGGGTTGTCGATGGTGTCGTCGATGAAGCGGCCCCGGTAGTAGGCATCGCCGTCCAGCCAGTCCGAGGTCAGCCTGCCGGTCAGCCACGTCCGCCATGCCAACATGAAGCGCTGCACCATGAACAGGTCCAGCATCACCCGCGCAACGTGCAGGGTGGCCAGGAGGCAGAACACGAGCATCGACAGATAGAAGCCGTTTCGGCCGGAGTCCTTGATCGTGTCGTCTTGGGCCTGCAATCCGCCGCTGACGACCTGTAGGGCGGTCATCATGTCGTTGCCCTGGAAGCTCAGCAGCACGTCGAGCCGGACACCCGCGACCACCGACAGCAGCAGGGCTCCCAGCCAGAGCCAGATCTTGACGCTCTCCGCGCCGGAGAAGTAGTCACCGGTGATACGCCAGAACTGCCTGCCCCATGTGGTGAAACGGGCGATGAGCACGCAGACGATCAGCGTGCACACCGCGGCGATCACCCAGGCCCGGCCAATCCAGACGACCGACTGCGATAGCTCATTTCCCCAGTCGAGCGTGGGGGTGAACTTTTCCATTCCGGCAAGGTACCGCGACAACCTTCAGGCGGCGTTGCGGACGTCTCAAGTGCCGGTGGCCAGCGTGTCCAACCGCCATTCGCCTCCACCGACGAGTGCCAGCTGGCGGGCGTGGAACCGCTCGACCGTGGCCCGATGGCTCACGCTGACCAAAATCGTCTCCGCCAGCTCGGCGCGGATGAGGTCGTACAGCGTCAGCTCGAGCCCTTCGTCCAGCGCCGAGGTCGACTCGTCGAGGAAGACAGCCCTCGGTTTGGTCAACAGCACCCGGGCGAAGGCGATGCGCTGCTGCTCGCCGACCGAGAGCACCTTGGCCCAGTCGCCTACCTCGTTGAGCCGAATCGCCAGGTGCGGAAGCGCGACCTTGATCAGTGCCTGCTGGATCTCCCTGTCGTCGAGCGCGGCGTCGCCGTTGGGATACGACACGACGGCGCGGAGATCGCCGAGTGGCAGGTAGGGCAGCTGGGGCACGAACATCGCGGCCTGCCTGCCCGCGGGCAGCTCGACGCGGCCCGAGACGAACGGCCACAGTCCCGCGAGACTCTGCATCAGCACGGTCTTGCCGATACCCGACGGACCGCTGATCAGCAGCGTGTCACCCGGCTCGAGATGCAGGTCGAGCCGCCGAATGAGGTTGGCGCCGTCGGGAGTTCGCACTTCGATTCCGGACACCGTCAACGAACCGTCTGCGGTGCCCGTCGTCGTCACCTGGCTGAACCGGCGGGCGCGGGCGTTCTCCTCGACGAGCCCGTCGAGGCGGATCACCGCGGCGCGGTAGCTCGCGAACTCGTCGTAGGCCTCCCGGAAGAACGACAACGCGTTGTGGATCGTGACGAACGCGGTCGCCGACTGGATGACGTCACCGAAGGAGATCTCGCCCGCGAACAGCCGAGGCGCCTGAACGACGTACGGCAGCGGGTTGATGGCCTGGCTGACGGTCAGATTCCACCCGGTGAACCGGACCATTCGATTGAGCCAGTTGCCGTAGTTGGCCATCACGTCGGCCAGCCGGCCGCCGAGCAGTCGGCGTTCGACGTCCTCGCCGCGGTACAGCCCGATGGCGGCGCCGGCGTCGCGCACCCGCACCAGCGCGTAGCGGAACCCGGCGTTACGGAGTTCGTTCAGGAAGCTCAGCCGGATCAGCGGCCTGCCGATGACGAACGCGATGACGGTGGCGACCAGCACGTAGGCGATGACGATCCAGAAGAGTGCGCGCGGCAGGGTGAATCCGCCGAGCGTCAACGCGCCCGACAGCTGCCAGAGGATCGCGCCGAAGGCGACCACCGACAGCACGGCCCCGACAGCGCCGAACAACAACGTGTTACCCGACCCGTACGCCGGGTTGTTGGTCTGCCCGCCGACCCCGGTCGTGAAGATGTCGATGTCCTGCTGGATCCGCTGATCCGGGTTGTCGTTCGGCCGGCGGAGGAACTGCCGCCGGTAGTAGGCGAAGTCACCGAGCCAGTCGTCGATGACCCTGGCGCTCAACCAGATTCGCCACCGCATGATGAACCGCTGCATCAGGTACATGTCGGCAAGGCTGAGCACGACGTGAATCACCGCCAGGATGAGGAAGATTCCGATGCTCACCCAGAACCCGTGGACACCGGAGTCGGTGAGATCGCTTCTGCCGGTGGCGACTCCGGCCAGCGCGACCTGCAGCGCAGTGAACACGTCGTTGGTGTAGTAGCTGAGCAGGACGGTGATGCGGACCGCGATGATCGTCGACATCAGCAGGAGCGCCAACATGATCCACACCACGACGCTGTGGTCGCCGACGAAGTAGCCACCGCTGACTCGCCAGAACTGGCGCCCCCACTCGGTGAGCCGCCCGATCAGCAGAAGCGCCACGATCAGGCACGGCGCGGTGATCACGAAGGCCGCGAGCACCCACACGGTGGAGTTGACGAGTTCATGGCCCCAGTCGATCGAGGACCTGAACGCTTCGGTGTCCACCCCGTGACACCTCCCTCCGCCGCAGCCAGCCTGCGGCGAAGCTACCGCAGGACGGGGCCGGTCGTGGTCGACACGCGTGCGCCGAACGTCGACGCCAGGTGGGTGACCAGGTCGTCGGCGTCGACTGAAGGCGACGTGTAGGACAGGTAGCCGTCGGGCCGCACGACGTACACGGCTGCGGTGTCGGCGGAGTACATGCGGGCGAAATCGTCGGCGCTGTCGCGGATCAGCGGCAGCACGGTGGCGCCCACGTCGGCTGCGGGCGAGGCGATCAGGTAGACCTGGATGCGCCCGTGTGCGGCAGCAACGGCGGCGTCGGCGACCCGCTCGAAAGCACAGACGTCGTCGTCGGTCGCGGAGGCGCCCGCGTAGAGCAGCAGCGCATGATCGCGCCTGCCGAGAAGCGAGAACAGCCGGATGGGATTCGTGACGGCGTCACGGGTCAGACCGGTGGCGTCGGGTGCGCGTCCGCCGGCCGCCTGCGCGACGATCGGGCTGTCGTCGTAGCGGATCAACAGCTGCGCCTCGCGGCGGATCACGAAGTCCGGGTCATCGGAGTCGGCGCCGATGCCCTCGCGCGCACTGCGGACCGTCCGGCCGACGACCTCCTCGCCGACGGGGCGCCGCTCGGCGTCGTAGCTGTCGAGCAGCCCGGGCGCGGCGTCGCCGGACAGCGAAAGCGCCAGCTTCCACGCCAGGTTGTGGGCGTCCTGGATCCCGGTGTTCATGCCCTGCGCACCGGTCGGCGGGTGGATGTGGGCGGCATCGCCTGCCACGAAGACCCGACCCCGGCCGTACGAGTCGACAATGCGGTGGCTGATGCGAAAAACCGAGGACCAGCGCAGGTTTCGAGCCGTCGCGGGTTCGGGCGACAACCGGTCCAGCACCGCCTGGATGTGGTGCAGTTCCGGTTTGCGCGCCCCCTCGAAGCCGTGGGTCACACCGTCGGCCTGCCCGGACCCGGTGGCGAGGTCGTCGGGCACGAGCATCGACATTCGGTAGCGGCCGCGTCCGGGAAGGGGAATGCACACCAAAAGGTCGTCGGTCTTCCCGTCGACCTGATGCATCGACCGGACGGCCCAGCCGCTGGGCAGCGACCAGTCCACCTCGACATCGCCGAGCATGTACTGCTCTTCGAACGCCGCGCCCTCGAACGACAGCTTCAGCGCCTTGCGCACCGTGCTGTGCGCGCCATCGGCGCCGACGAGGTACCCGGCCCGCACCGTCCGCGCGACACCGCCGTCGTCGAGCGATGCGGTGACGCCGTCGGCGTCCTGTTCGAACCCGGTCAGGCGCACACCGCGCTCGACCTGCACCCCGTGCGCTGCGAGCGCGTCGCGAAGGATGCGCTCGGTGGCGTACTGCGGGATCGCGGTGAAGCCGAACGGCACGTCGGCGGGCGTGCCGAACTCGACCTGCGCCGCCATCTCACCGTTGACGTAGACGAACTGGCCCAGCATCTGAATCGCGGCGTCGAGGATGGGGTTGGCGATCCCCATTCCCTCGAACACTTCAAGCGTACGAGGTTGCAGACCAACGGCTTTAGCGTACTGCGGTGGTTCGGCGATGGGATCGACGATGCGCAGGTTCACCCCGCGGCGGGCCAATTCGATCGCCGCGGTCAGACCGACGGGGCCGCCGCCGGCGATGAGCACGTCGGTGTGATCCATTGGTGAGATTATGCTGCGGCCATGACCACCGATGGTTCCGTACGCAACAAAATCGGCGCAGGACATCTCATCGCCCGCCGACTGCGGGCCAGCGGTATCGACACGATGTTCACCCTTTCGGGTGGCCACCTGTTCTCCATCTACGACGGCTGTCGCGCCGAAGGCGTGCGGCTGATCGACACCCGACATGAGCAGACCGCGGCGTTCGCCGCCGAGGGGTGGTCGAAGGTGACGCGGACGCCCGGCGTCGCGGCGCTGACCGCCGGGCCAGGCGTGACCAACGGAATGAGCGCGATGGGGGCCGCGCAGCAGAACCAGTCGCCGCTTCTCGTGCTCGGCGGCCGGGCGCCTGCGCTGCGCTGGGGCCAGGGCTCGCTGCAGGAGATCGATCACGTGCCGTTCGTCGCGCCGCTGACCCGGTTCGCCGCCACCGCGTCGTCGGCCGATGCCGTCGGCGGGCTGATCGACGAGGCGCTGCGGGCGGCGGCAGGGGCGGGCGGCACCCCGACCGGCGTCGCCTTCGTCGACTTCCCGATGGATCACGTCTTCGGCCAGGCCGACGACGTCGACATCCCGGGAGCACTGGCCGGGCTCACCGACCCCGCCCCGGCAGACGGCGACGCGCTCGACGCGGCGGCAGGCCTGCTCGCGGCCGCGCAGCGTCCGGTGATCATGGCAGGCACCAACGTGTGGTGGGGACACGCCGAAGCGGCCCTGCTCGCGCTCGCCGAGGCGCAACGCATCCCGGTGCTGATGAACGGCATGGCCAGGGGCACCGTGCCCGCCGACCACGACCTGGCGTTCTCGCGGGCGCGGTCCAAGGCGCTCAAGGAAGCCGATGTCGCGTTGGTGATCGGGGTGCCGATGGACTTCCGGCTCGGCTTCGGCGGGGTGTTCGGCGAGCAGACCACGCTGATCGTCGCCGACCGGGTGCAGCCGCAGCGGCCGCACCCGCGGGCGGTGGCCGCCGAACTGTACGGCGATCTGACCACGACACTGACGACGCTGTCGCAGGGACGGCCGACCGACCACGAGGCGTGGATCGGCGATCTTCGCACCGTCGAGACCGCGGGCCGCGCAGCCGAGGACGCCGAACTGGCCGACGCCCGCAGCCCACTTCATCCCATGCGGGTGTACGCCGAATTGAAGCCGCTGCTCGATCGCGACGCGATCGTGGTCATCGACGCGGGCGACTTCGGCTCGTACGCCGGGCGGGTGATCGACAGCTACGTGCCGGGGGCGTGGTTGGACAGCGGGCCGTTCGGCTGCCTCGGCTCGGGTCCCGGCTATGCGCTGGCCGCCAAGCTCGCCCGCCCCGACCGGCAGGTGGTCCTCCTGCAGGGCGACGGCGCGTTCGGGTTCAGCGGCATGGAGTGGGATACGTTGGTGCGCCACGGCGTTCACGTCGTGTCGGTGATCGGAAACAACGGGATCTGGGCGCTGGAGAAGCATCCGATGGAGGCGCTGTATGGCTACTCGGTGGTCGCCGAACTGCGGCCGGGCACGCGATACGACCAGGTGGTCGCCGCGCTCGGTGGGCACGGCGAGTTGGTGTCGGCGCCGGTGGAGCTTCGGCCCGCACTTCAGCGCGCCTTCGCAGCAGGCGTGCCCGCGGTGGTCAACACGCTGACCGATCCGCAGGTGGCCTACCCACGTCGGTCGAACCTGGCCTGACCTGTCACCGAGTTCTGCACCAGTGTCGTGAATTCGCCCGCGCAACGACCACCACGCAGAAATCGGTGAGCGGCGTTGCCTTGGGTGTGCCACATGCGCGTCCTCGCACCGGGGCCGGTCCGACGGCCGCGTACCCTCGCTCTCGTGGCGAAGACGAAGACCCGCACCTCAGGTCGCACCAGCAACCGATTCTGGAAGCTGCTCGGCGCCAGCACCGAAAGGGATCAGGCCCGCTCGCTCGCGCAGGTGAGTGCCTCGGCGGAATTCGACAAGAAGGCCGCCGACCTCGATGACGAGCAGTTGCGCAAGGCCACCGGGCTGCTGCATCTGAAGAACCTCACCGAGTCCAAGGACATCCCTCGGTTCCTCGCGATCGCCAGGGAGGCTTCCGAACGCAAAACCGGACTGCGCCCGTTCGACGTGCAACTGCTCGGCGCACTGCGCATGATGGCAGGCGACGTCGTCGAGATGGCCACCGGTGAGGGCAAGACGCTGTCGGGTGCGATCGCCGCGGCGGGCTACGCGCTCTCCGGGCGCAACGTGCACGTCGTCACGATCAACGACTATCTGGCCAAACGCGACGCCGAATGGATGGGCCCGCTGCTGGAGGCGCTCGGGTTGACCGTCGGCTGGGTCACCGCGGACTCGACCGCCGACGAACGTCGCGCCGCATACAAGTGCGACATCACCTACGCCTCGGTCAACGAGATCGGGTTCGACGTGCTTCGCGATCAGCTGGTCACCGACGTCGCCGATCTGGTCTCGCCGAACCCGGACGTGGCGTTGATCGACGAGGCCGACTCGGTGCTCGTCGACGAGGCGCTGGTGCCGCTGGTGCTTGCCGGCACCTCGCACCGCGAAACCCCGAAGCTCGAAATCATCAGGCTGGTAGGCGAATTGACCGCCGGTGTGGACTACGACACCGACGCCGACAGCCGCAATGTGCACCTGACCGAGATCGGCGCGCAGAAGGTCGAGGCGAAGCTCGGCGGCATCGACCTGTATTCCGAGGAACACGTGGCCACGACGCTGACCGAGGTGAACGTCGCGCTGCACGCCCACGTCCTGCTGCACCGAGACGTGCACTACATCGTCCGCGATGACGCCGTCCACCTCATCAACGCCAGCCGTGGCCGCATCGCACAATTGCAGCGCTGGCCCGACGGTCTGCAGGCCGCCGTGGAAGCCAAGGAGGGTCTCGAGACCACCGAAACCGGCGAGGTGCTCGACACCATCACCGTGCAGGCACTGATCAATCGGTACCCCACGGTGTGCGGCATGACGGGTACCGCGTTGGCGGCCGGAGAGCAGCTTCGGCAGTTCTACAAGCTCGGGGTGTCCCCGATTCCGCCGAACGCACCCAACATTCGCGAGGACGAACCGGACCGCGTGTACATCACGGCCGCAGCGAAATTCGACGCGATCGTCGAGCACATCATCGAAACCCACAAGACCAAGCAGCCGATCCTGGTCGGTACCCGCGACGTCGCCGAATCCGAGGAACTGCACGAGCGTTTGGTGAAGGCCGGGGTGCCCGCAGTGGTGCTGAACGCCAAGAACGACGAAGAAGAGGCCAGGGTCATCGCCGAGGCGGGCAAGCTGGGCTCGGTGACGGTGTCGACCCAGATGGCCGGTCGCGGCACCGACATCCGGCTCGGCGGCTCCGACGAGGCCGATCACGACGCCGTCGCCGAACTGGGCGGCCTGCACGTCATCGGCACCGGTCGGCACAACACCGAACGGCTCGACAACCAGCTGCGCGGACGCGCAGGGCGCCAAGGTGATCCGGGTTCGTCGGTGTTCTTCTCCAGCTGGGAGGACGACGTGGTGGTGTCGCACCTCGAGCCGGAGAAGCTGAACAAGCTGCCCGCCGAAACCGATGACGACGGCCGCGTCGTCAACAAGAAGGCCGCG
Source organism: Mycolicibacterium sp. 120270 (assembly GCA_033741175.1). Lineage (GTDB taxonomy): Bacteria > Actinomycetota > Actinomycetes > Mycobacteriales > Mycobacteriaceae > Mycobacterium. The sequence goes on from JAWQNE010000005.1 coordinate 103,150, forward strand.
AGCCTCCTCGACCACGCGCAGCGGGTCGCCGAGGGCAGGCTGCTCGCCGTGCACGCCAACACCTGGCAGTTCAACGAGCTGATCGCACAGCAGCGCGCGATCCTGGTTGAACGTCGAAACACGTTGCTGGGCAAGCCGACTGCCCGCGAAGAGCTGGAAGCGAAGTCACCGGAGCGCTACCGGGAGCTGGCCGAGGTTCTCAGCGAAGAACAGTTGGAGAAGATCTGCAGGCAGATCATGCTCTATCACCTCGATCGCGGGTGGGCCGATCACCTCGCCTACCTGGCCGACATCCGCGAGAGCATTCACCTGCGTTCACTGGGGCACCAGAAGCCGATCGACGAGTTCCACCGGATGGCCGTCGACGCGTTCGCGTCGCTGGCAGCCGACGCGATCGAGGCCGCACAGCAGACGTTCGAGACCGCCAACGTCCTCGATGAGGAGCAGGGCCTCGACCTGTCGAAGCTGGCCAGGCCGACTTCGACATGGACGTACATGGTGCACGACAATCCGCTGGCGGAAGACTCGATGTCGGCGCTCAGCCTGCCGGGGATCTTCCGCTAGGTTTATCGGCATGAACCGCGCGCCGGGGGAGCGGGACCGCGTGGTGACGGTGCCGAACGCGCTGTCGGTGCTGCGCCTGGTGCTGGTGCCGGTGTTCCTGTATCTGCTGCTGGTCGCCCATGCCTACGGGTGGGCGGTGGCCGTGCTGATGTTCAGCGGCTTCTCCGACTGGGCCGACGGCAAAATCGCGCGCCTGGTCGACAACCAGTCGTCGCGGCTCGGCGAGCTTCTCGACCCCGCGGTCGACCGGATCTACATGCTCACGGTGCCGCTCGCGTTCGGCTTCGCGGGCATCGTGCCGTGGTGGGTGGTCATCACCCTGATCGGTCGCGACGCGATCCTGGCGGCAACGCTTCCGCTGTTGCGCACCCGCGGGCTGACCGCGCTGCCGGTCACCTACATCGGCAAGGGCGCGACGTTCGCGCTGATGTCCGGGTTCCCGCTGATCCTGCTCGGACAGTGGGATGCGTTGTGGAGCCGCGTGATTCTGGCCTGCGGGTGGGCGTTCGTGATCTGGGGTCTGGCGCTGTACCTGTGGTCGGGGGTGCTGTACCTCATCCAGGTCGCCATGGTGATGCGCCAGATGCCGAAGGTGACGTCTCGTGGTTGACCCCGTGCGGCCGCCGACACCCGACACCCGCAGGGCGCTCGGCGGATACGACCCGGAGGCGGGGCGCAATCAGCACGAGGCGAACGCGCCGACGCTGATCCCGGTGCCCTCGCTGCTGCGATCGCTGTTGTCCGACCATCTCGATCCCGGATATGCCGCCGCCGCGCGCGACGACGCAAAGCCACGCAGACGGCTGGCCAATGCGAGCTGGGAGGTCCTTGCCGCGCTGGCGATCGCCACCGTGTTCGCCTTCGCCGTCGGGCAGGCGCAGGCCACCGCGCCGGGCGTGCGGGAGACCCAGCAGGCGCTGTCGGCCAGCGTGCGCTCGGCCGAGCAGGCCGCCGATGCCGCGACGGCTCGCCGCGATGCGGTGTCGGCCGATCTCGACGCCGAACGCCGGAGCCGGCTCGAGGGCGATGAACGGGGCAGGCAGTTGCTCGGTGATCTCGACACCGCCACCTTCGCCGCGGCGGCGACCGCGGTCAGGGGTCCCGGCCTGACCGTGACGATCACCGATCCCGGTGTGTCGAAGGACCTCAGCGACGTCTCCAAGGGACGGGTCGAGGGCAGCCGCCAGGTGATCCTCGACCGCGATCTGCAGCTGGTCGTCAACTCGTTGTGGGCCAGCGACGCCGAGGCCGTTTCGGTCGGCGGTGTGCGGATCGGCCCCAACGTCACGATCCGGCAGGCGGGCGGCGGGATTCTCGTCGACAACAAGCCGATCGCGAGTCCGTATGTGATCCTGGCCATCGGCCCGCCGAATGCCATGCAGGATGCCTTCGAGCGCAGCCCCGGGCTGCAACGGCTGCGGCTGTTGGAGACCAGCTATGGCGTCGTCGTCACCGTCAGCGCAGGCGACGTCGTGACCATTCCGGCCGGCTCGGTGCGAGATGTCAACTTCGGCAAGGAAATCGGAGACAGATGATCGGAATCGCCGCACTCGTCATCGGCATCGTCCTCGGACTGGTCTTTCGTCCAAGCGTGCCCGAGTTCATCGAGCCCTATCTGCCGATCGCGGTCGTCGCCGCGCTCGACGCGGTGTTCGGCGGACTGCGGGCCTACCTGGAGCGGATCTTCGACTCGAAGGTGTTCGTGGTGTCGTTCGTCTTCAATGTCCTCGTCGCTGCGCTGATCGTCTACCTCGGCGACCAACTCGGCGTCGGCACCCAGCTGTCGACGGCGATCATCGTCGTCCTCGGAATCCGCATCTTCGGCAACGCCGCGGCCCTGCGGCGCAGGCTGTTCGGCGCCTGACATGGGCGACACCCCCGAAAGCACCGGCGCCCACGAGGCCGAGCACGCGGGCCGCCACGAACTGCCGGCCGACGCAGACGTGCAGCAGATCGGCAAGCTCCAGCCCGCCGGTCTCATGGGGGTGCTGCGACGCGGACGGTCACAGCTGCTGTTCGGCGCACTCGGCGTGCTGTTGTGCGTGCTGCTGGGCGTCGCGATCGTCACACAGGTGAGGCAGAACGAGTCAGGGGACTCGCTGGAGACCGCGAGGCCTGCGGACCTGCTGGTGTTGCTGGACTCGCTGCAGCAGCGGGAGGCCGCGTTGAACACCGAGGTCGCCGACCTACAGCGAACACTGGCCGCCCTGCAGGCCTCCGGCGGCAGCGATCAGGCCGCGATCGAGAACGCCCAGGCCCGGCTGGCCGCGCTGTCGATACTGATCGGCACCGTGCCTGCGACAGGTCCCGGTGTGACGCTGACCATCACCGACGCCGCGACAGGCGTGGCGCCGGAAACCCTGCTCGACGTGATCAACGAGCTGCGCAACGCCGGTGCCGAGGCGATCGAGGTGCAGGGCGGCGCAGGCGACCCGAAGCCTGCCGTGCGCGTCGGGGTGGACACCTGGGTGATGGGTGCACCCGGTGCGCTGGAGATCGACGGGCAAACCCTCAATCCGCCGTATACCGTTGTCGCGATTGGCGATCCGCCGACCCTGGCGGCGGCGATGAATATTCCCGGCGGCGCGATGGACAGTGTCGAGCGCGTGGGCGGCACGATGGTGGTACAACAGTCCGACCGGGTCGACGTGACCGCCTTGCGGCAACCGAAACCCCGCCAATACGCTCAGCCCGTGAAATGAGCCCCACCTGCAAAGGAGCGCCGTGAGCGAAATCCCGCCCGACCTGATCTACACCTCCGAGCACGAGTGGGTGGAGCGTGTCAGCGACGACACAGTACGGGTCGGCATCACCGACTTCGCCCAGTCCTCGCTGGGCGACGTGGTGTTCGTCCAGCTGCCCGATGTCGGCGCCAATGTCACGGCGGGTGAGCCGTTCGGCGAGGTGGAGTCGACGAAGTCGGTGTCTGACCTCTATTCGCCGGTTACCGCGAAAGTTGTTGCGGTCAACGGGGTTCTGGAGGGCGCCCCGGAACTGCTGAACTCCGACCCGTACGGCGCGGGCTGGCTCGTCGAGCTGCAGGCCGACCCGGCCTCGCTCGACAGCGAGCTCAGCGAGCTGCTCGACGCCGACGGATACCAGGCTCTGGTGACCGAGTGAGATGTTGTTAGGGTGCCACCGATCGGCTCCAGCGTCTGACCACGGCGAGGACTTCACGTTGATCCGGCGGGGGTTGACCCAACGTCGACCGCAGCGCGGTACGGTCGACGTGAGACGAAAGACGGCTGGAGAGGGGGCCCACCACGGGCCCAGCCAGATATCGCCACAGCAGCCAGTGAGGAGCAGCGGGTGACGGACAAGGATCAGAACTCTGGGCCCGACCAGACGTCCGACGAACTCACCGTGGAGACGACATCGGTGTTCCGTGCCGACTTCCTCAACGAGTTGGACGCCCCCGCGGCGGCCGGTGCCGAGGGGGCGGTCTCGGGGGTCGAGGGTCTGCCCGCTGGATCGGCCTTGCTCGTGGTCAAACGCGGCCCCAACGCCGGATCGCGCTTCCTGCTCGATCAGCCCACCACCTCCGCGGGGCGACACCCCGACAGCGACATCTTCCTCGACGACGTGACCGTGAGCCGTCGTCACGCAGAGTTCCGGTTGGAGAACGGTGAGTTCCAGGTCGTCGACGTCGGCAGCCTCAACGGCACCTACGTCAACAGGGAGCCCGTCGACTCCGCCGTTCTGGCCAATGGCGATGAGGTGCAGATCGGCAAGTTCCGCCTGGTGTTTTTGACCGGCCCGAAAACCGACGACAGCGGTCCGGGCACGTAACCGATGAGCGCTCGCGCGAAGAGCCAATGACACAGCCCGGCGTCGAACCTCGGCTGGCCGGGATGTCGATCGGAGCGGTGCTCGACTCGCTGCGACCGGACTTCCCGGACGTGACCATCTCCAAGATCCGCTTCCTGGAGGCCGAGGGACTGGTCACGCCCGAGCGGACCGCGTCGGGCTATCGCCGGTTCACCGCCTACGACTGCGCCCGTCTGCGCTTCATCCTGACTGCCCAGCGCGACCAGTATCTGCCGCTGAAGGTGATCAAGGCACAACTCGACGCGTTGCCCGACGGTGAGTTGCCGCAGCCGGGATCCCCTTACGGGGTACCGCGTTTGGTGCCGGTGTCGGGTGAATCCGCCGGGATCGCCGCGACGGTCGCGCCGACTCAGGTGCGGCTGAGCCGCGAGGATCTGCTGTCGCGTTCAGGCGTCGACGAGAAGCTGCTGAACTCGTTGGTGAAGGAGGGCGTCATCAAGACCGGGCCTGCCGGCTTCTTCGACGAGCACTCGGTGGTGATCGCGCAGTGCGCGCGTGCCCTCGCGGACTACGGGGTGGAGCCGCGTCACCTGCGCGCTTTCCGGTCGGCGGCCGACCGACAATCCGATCTGATCGCGCAGATCGCCGGACCCGTGGTCAAGGCGGGGAAGGCGGGCGCACGGGACCGCGCCGACGATCTCGCCCGCGAGGTCGCAGCGCTGGCGATCACATTGCACACGTCATTGATCAAGTCGGCCGTGCGCGACGTTCTCGACAGGTGAGGATTAGACTCGTTTCAAGAGACTTCAGCGTGCGGAGGGCAGGCACAGATGGGTGAGGTTCGTGTGGTGGGTATTCGCGTAGAGCAACCCCAGAACCAGCCAGTTCTGTTGCTGCGCGAGTCCAACGGTGATCGGTATCTGCCGATCTGGATCGGACAGTCGGAGGCCGCGGCGATCGCCCTGGAGCAGCAGGGTGTCGAGCCCGCGCGTCCGCTGACCCACGATCTGATCCGAGATCTCATTGCCGCCCTTGGCCATTCGCTCAAAGAGGTGCGGATCGTCGACCTCCAGGAAGGCACCTTCTACGCCGATCTGATCTTCGATCGCGACATCAAGGTGTCGGCGCGGCCGTCGGACTCGGTGGCGATTGCGCTGCGGGTGGGGGTGCCGATCTACGTCGAAGAGGCGGTGCTGGCCGAGGCAGGCCTGCTGATCCCGGACGAGAGCGACGACGAAGCCGCAGGCGCTGTCCGCGAGGACGAGGTGGAGAAATTCAAGGAATTCCTGGACAGCGTTTCGCCGGACGATTTCAAGGCAACTTAACGAGGGTCGGTTCGGCGCGAACATCACGGATGCGTCTCAACTGACGCTTTCGCCTCGACACGCGGCGCGGGGTTTCGGGGGAACGACGTCCGGGCAGCCATACTTTGATGGACGCGACGGGCAGTCAGGGTTCGTCGGGAAGCGTATGCTCGACACACTCGGGCTTGGCAAACGTGCCGCGGTGCAGGTCACTGATGCGAGTTCGATCGGCGAGAGGATTCGAGAGTGGAAGACACGCCACGTCAAGAGCAGCTGGATCTGTCCTCGAGCGACGACGCACCGCAACCGTCTGCCGCGGCTCCCAGCGAACCCGTCCAGGCGGGTCTTTTCCCGGACGACTCCGTTCCGGACGAACTCGTCGGCTATCGGGGGCCGAGCGCCTGCCAGATCGCCGGGATCACCTACCGGCAGCTGGATTACTGGGCCAGGACGTCGCTGGTCGTTCCGTCGATTCGCAGCGCTGCCGGATCCGGCAGCCAACGGCTGTACTCGTTCAAGGACATCCTGGTCCTCAAGATCGTCAAGCGGCTGCTCGACACCGGCATCTCGCTGCACAACATCCGGGTCGCCGTCGACCACCTCCGCCAGCGCGGCGTTCGTGATCTGGCCAACATCACGCTGTTCTCCGACGGCACCACGGTCTACGAGTGCACGTCGGCCGAGGAAGTGGTCGACCTGCTGCAGGGCGGCCAGGGTGTGTTCGGTATCGCAGTCTCCGGCGCGATGCGCGAACTGACCGGCGCCATCGCCGATTTCCCAGGTGAGCGGGCTGACGGCGGTGAGTCGATCAGCGCTCCGGAGGATGAGCTGGCGACCAGGCGGAAACACCGGGACCGCAAGATCGGCTGATCGCGCACCGGCCACGGGCGGTCGCTAGAATTGCCCGTGCATCGCCCCTGTGCGGGAGAGATCCGTGGCGGCCAGTCACGGACGCCGAAGGAGCAATACCTCTCCGTCAAACTCTCAGGCACCCGGACTGCGCAGGGCCCCGAATGCCTCTGGAGCGCCCACGTCGGGTCGACGACTGAGGGAGAGGAAACCTAGCGGGTTTCCTGCTTCCGACCTCAGGAGAGGGATGTTCTCCCACGATCAACCGAACTTCGCAGACCGCCACATCGGACCGGACGCGGATGCGGTCGCCGTCATGCTCAAGACCATCGGCGTCGGTTCGCTCGACGAACTCGCAGAGAAGGCCCTTCCCGCGGAGATCATCGACGCGTTGTCCGCAGGCGGCCTCGCACCCGGGCTCGACCAGCTGCCGCAGGCTGCCACCGAAGAGCAGGCGCTGGCCGAATTGCGCGCACTCGCCGACGCCAACACCGTCGCCGTTTCGATGATCGGGCAGGGCTACTTCGACACGCTGACCCCGCCGGTGTTGCGGCGCAACATCCTGGAGAACCCGGCCTGGTACACCGCGTACACGCCGTACCAGCCGGAGATCAGCCAGGGCAGGCTCGAGGCGCTGCTCAACTTCCAGACCATGGTCGCCGACCTGACCGGGCTCGATGTGGCCAACGCGTCGATGCTCGACGAAGGCACCGCGGCGGCGGAGGCGATGACGCTGATGCACCGCGCCGTGCGTGGCGGCGGCAACCGGCTGGCCGTCGACGCCGACCTCTACCGGCAGACCGCCGCCGTCATCGCCACGAGGGCCGAGCCGCTCGGTATCGAAGTCGTGACCGCGGATCTGCGCCACGGCCTGCCCGACGGCGACTTCTTCGGCGTCATCGCCCAGCTGCCCGGCGCCAGCGGGGCAGTCGTCGACTGGTCGGCGTTGGTGGACCAGGCCCACGAGCGCGGTGCACTGGTGGCCATCGGTGCCGACCTGCTGTCGCTGACGTTGATCACCCCGCCCGGCGAGATCGGCGCTGACGTGGCCTTCGGCACCACCCAACGCTTCGGTGTGCCAATGGGATTCGGCGGTCCGCACGCCGGCTATCTGGCCGTGCACACCAAGCACGCCCGCCAACTGCCCGGCCGGCTGGTCGGGGTGTCGGTGGACGCCGACGGCTCACCGGCCTACCGCCTGTCGCTGCAGACCCGCGAACAGCACATCCGTCGCGACAAGGCGACCAGCAACATCTGCACGGCGCAGGTGCTGCTTGCCGTGATCGCCGCGATGTACGCCAGCTATCACGGCGCCGACGGGCTCACCGGTATCGCCCGCCGCGTGCACGACAGGGCCAGGGCCGTCGCGGCTGGGCTCACCGCCGCGGGCGTCGAGGTGGTGCACGACCGGTTCTTCGACACGGTGCTCGCCCACGTCCCCGGCCGCGCCGCTCAGGTTCGCGACGACGCGAAGTCGCGCGGCATCAACGTGTGGCTCGTCGACGATGACCACATCTCGGTGTCCTGCGACGAGGCGACTACACCCGAGCATGTCGACACCGTGCTTGCCGCATTCGGCGCCACCACCCGCACCGGCGACATCGCCGACTCGGACATCGCGACGCGAACATCGGAGTTCCTCACCCATCCCGCGTTCACCCGCTATCGCACCGAAACCGAGATGATGCGGTATCTGCGGTCGCTGGCCGACAAGGACATCGCGTTGGACCGCAGCATGATTCCGCTCGGTTCGTGCACGATGAAGCTCAACGCCGCCGCGGAGATGGAACCCATCACCTGGCCCGAGTTCGCGCACCAGCATCCGTTCGCACCGCACTCCGATGCGCCGGGGCTGCGAAAGCTGATCGGCGACCTCGAGACGTGGCTGTCGCAACTGACCGGGTACGACGCGGTGTCGCTGCAGCCGAATGCGGGCTCGCAGGGGGAGTACGCCGGCCTGCTGGCCATTCAGGCCTACCACGCCGAGCGCGGTGAACCACACCGCGACGTGTGCCTGATCCCGTCGAGCGCGCACGGCACGAATGCGGCCTCAGCAGCCCTTGCCGGGATGCGCGTCGTCGTGGTGGCCTGTCGGGAGAACGGCGACGTCGACCTCGACGACCTCCGTGCCAAGGTCGCCGAGCACGCAGATCGCCTGTCCGCGTTGATGATCACCTACCCGTCCACGCACGGCGTCTACGAGCACGACATCGCCGACATCTGTGCCGCCGTCCACGACGTCGGCGGTCAGGTGTACGTCGACGGCGCGAACCTCAACGCGCTCGTCGGGCTCGCCCGGCCGGGCAGGTTCGGCGGCGACGTCAGCCACCTGAACCTGCACAAGACGTTCTGCATCCCGCACGGCGGAGGCGGACCGGGGGTGGGCCCGGTCGCCGTCCGCGCACACCTGCAGCCGTATCTGCCCGGCCACCCGTACGCCGACGAGTTGTTCGATGCCCGCACGGTGTCGTCGGCGCCGTACGGGTCGGCGTCGATCCTCCCGATCACCTGGGCCTACATCCGGATGATGGGCGGCGACGGACTGCGGGCCGCGACGCTGACCGCGATCGCGTCGGCGAACTACATCGCCCGCCGCCTCGACGAGTACTACCCGGTCCTCTACACCGGCGAGAACGGCATGGTGGCCCACGAGTGCATTCTCGACCTGCGCGGCATCACCAAGGCGACCGGCGTGACCGTCGACGACGTCGCCAAGCGGTTGGCCGATTACGGCTTCCACGCGCCGACGATGAGTTTCCCGGTGGCGGGCACGCTGATGGTCGAGCCGACCGAGAGCGAAAGCCTGGCGGAGCTGGACGCATTCTGCGAGGCCATGATCGCGATCCGCGGCGAGATCGACCAGGTTGGCTCCGGGGCCTGGCCCGCCGACGACAACCCGCTTCGGGGTGCCCCGCACACCGCCGAGAGCCTGCTGGTGGCGGACTGGTCGCATCCCTACACCCGCGAACAGGCGGCATATCCGCTGGGTAAGGGCTTTCGGCCGAAAGTTTGGCCGCCCGTTCGGCGCATCGACGGCGCGTATGGTGATAGGAACCTGATGTGTTCATGTCCACCCGTGGAGGCGTTCACCTGATGTCCCGTATCGCAGTCGCAGCCGCGATGCTGCTGATCGGCTGGTCCGCGACCACGGCGGTGGCCGTCGCAGATCCCGATCCGGCCCCGCCTGTGCCGCACGGGGACGGCGCGCCTCCCGGGCCCGACCCGGCGGCCGCGCCGCTGCCGGGCCCGCTGACCAGCTTCGGCGACGGCACCTTCGCCGTGGGCACCCAGATCGTGCCCGGTGTGTACCAGACCGCCGGACCCGTCGAGGGCGGTGTCTGCTACTGGAAGCGGTCCAATAGCGAGGGGACCGTCGCCAACGCGATGACCAAGAAGCCGCAGACGGTGCAGATCGAGGCCGGCGACACCACATTCAAGTCCAGCGAGTGCCAGGACTGGCAGAAGACCGATGCCCCGCCGCCGCCCGACCCGAGCCCGGTGGACCTGCTCGGTCAGCTGGGCGGCCTTGTCGGTGCGGGCGCCGTGCCTCTCCCGCGCAGCGGCGGTTAGCCGAGGAACGTGGTGATCGCCGTGGCGAGTTCCGGCGAGGTCGACGTCGACAGGTTCTGGTAGCCGCCACCGGTGGCTTCTGCCACCGCCTCCCACGTCGCGCGGTCGGGGTCGGCGCCGAAGTCGATGACGTTGATGGCGACCGGTTTGGCGGGGTCGAACGTGCGGCGCACATACTCCTGAAGGCCGCTGGCGTCCAGGCTCTGATCGGTGTGTGGTCCGCTCGTGATCACCAGCACCGAATTCGTCTGTCCCTGACGGTACTTCGCGAGCGCCTCGTCGTAGATCATCCGCAGCGTCGTGAACGACACCGCACCATTGCCGGAGGAGGTCTGTTCGTCGAGCGTCTCGGCGAGGGCCGCGGAGCGGGGTCGGCCGTCGACGGGATCGGATAGCGGCCCGGTCGCCACCTCCTCCCGGCCCTCGACACCGTCGAACGTCCACAGCCCCACCGCCGCGGTCTGTGGCATCGCTTGGAGCTTGGTGTCCAGCGCCGCAACGACATTGGCGAGCCTGGTCTTACCGCCCTCCTGAGCGTTCATGGACTGGTCGAGCATGATCGTGACCGCGGCGTTGCTTGCGCCCGCTGGTGCGGTGAGCGCGTTGGCCAGGGTGGCCCGCATCGCCGCGTCGCCGACCGACAGCGGAGCAGAGACCGGGGCGAAGCTGGTGACGTCGCTCTTCGGTGTCTCACCACCATCGGTCCGGAACCCGAGCTTGGCGAATTCGCCCAGCTGCTCGGGTTTGCGCAGGAACCGGGAGAACTCACTGGCCGCCGTGATCTGTTCCTGCGTCAGCCAGCTGCCCTTCAGCAGGACCGCCGGAAAGTCCGCCGTCGCGGTCGGGCCCGGCGGGATCCATGACGCCACAACGTTCTTCGCGTCGGGCAGCGAGCTTGTCCGCTGGTACAGCTGCTGCTCGGTGGTGACGACGGCGTGCACGGGGGCGGCTGACGGGTCCGGCGCATTGAGCAGCGCATCCATCGCGGTGGACGACTTCTTGTCGGCGAGCTTGGGCTGACCCGACATCAGCGTGCTCACCGCCCCGGTGCCTGCGCTGGCGGGCGCTCCCGGTGGTGCCGACGCGGCCGCGACGGCCTCGGCGGCGAGATAGGACGCATCGCTGTCGCCCGTCAGAGGAAGAGCCAGCCGCAGCGAGCCCCAGCCGGGCAGGTTCATCCCGTTCAATGAATTGGGGTTGGTCTGCAGACCGGGCAGGGTTCCCCAGTTCTGCTGTCCGAGAGCACCTTTGAGTTGCGGCCGAACCGCGAGCACGACCGGCGAGCTGACCAGTGAACGGCTGCTGTCGACGGTTTCCTCACCTGCCACCGCCTCCAGGCGGGCCTGCGAAATCGAGCTGCCCGGGATCCACAGGGCGGGACGCTCACCGAGTTCGGCAGGCCAGCTCTCGACGAAGCCGTTGATCACCTGGTCGGACTCGGCGGGTTTGACATCGATGGCGACGCAGCTGTCACCGACCGGGTTCGCCGTCTCATTGAACTTCTTGGCCACCGTTGCGATCTCGTCGGAGATCGCGGGATCGGCGATGACGGCGACCGCCTTCTCGCCGTCGACGCACCGCGCGGACGCGACGCTCGACCGGTTCGACAGCGCATCACCGAAGAAACGCCACAGGATGAACGCCGCCACCACGACGACGACAGCGGCCAGCGCGCCGATGACGCCCCAGCTCACGCCCCGACGCCCGGTCTGGACCGCGCGGTGGCTGCCGGTCCACTCGCCGCCTTCCCACTCACCGGAGTGCTGCCTGCGCGGCGGAGTCTTGGGTTCCGGCGTGCGGGCGGCGAAGGCCGGCCTCTCGCCTGCCGGGCGCCGACGGGGCCGTTCTTCGGGTTCCTCGTCGCGGTAGCCGCTGCGCAGATACTCGGGCAGATCGGAGTAGTCGGAGTCGGGGTAGTCGGACTCTGTGTAGTCGGTGTCGTACTCGTCGTCGTAGTCCGGTTCGTACTGGTCCGCATCGTAGGAGGTACCGAAATCCGGCTCCTCGTACTCGGGTTCGGTGTAGCGCGGCTGTCGATAGGTCGGCTCGTCGAAGTCGCGTTCGCCGTAGCGCGGGTACCGGGGCTCGGCGGGGGCCGACCGGTAGCCGTCGTAGTCGTCAGGCGGTACCAGCGGCTGGTCGAACTGCTCGGTCGCATCGCTCGAGCCTTCCGGCGGACGGCCTGGGGACTCGTCTGGGTCGGGAATGCTGTGCCTACCCACTCGTGCGCCTGCGTCCTCTCCGACTGCCGATCATTGCTGGCAGAACCCTGCCACGGCGAAGTCTATCCAAATCGCGAAAACCCGCCGGTCAGCCCGCGTTGCTGGGATTCGCCGCCTTGAACTCCCGCCTACGCCGGTGCAGGATCGGCTCGGTGTATCCGTTGGGCTGCTGCGCGCCCGAGAGAATCAGTTCCTGCGCCGCTTGGAAGGCGATGCTGCCCTCCGGGTCGGGGGCCATCGGACGGAACTCCGGATCGGCCTCGTTCTGCTTGTCCACCACGGCGGCCATCCTGCGAAGGCTCGCCTTGACGTCCTCCTCGGTGATGACGCCGTGCCGGAGCCAGTTGGCCAGCAGCTGGCTGGAGATGCGCAGGGTGGCGCGGTCCTCCATCAGCGCGACGTTGTGGATGTCGGGCACCTTGGAACAGCCGACGCCGGCGTCGATCCAGCGGACGACGTAGCCCAGGATCGACTGGCAGTTGTTGTCGACCTCTTCGCGGATCTCCTCCGGCGCCCACGCCAACTCCTTGGCCAGCGGGATGGTGAGCAGCTCGTCGATCGTGGCGCGCTTCTTGCCCTGCAGCTCCTTCTGCACCTCGAACACGTCGACCTCGTGGTAGTGCATCGCGTGCAGAGTGGCTGCGGTCGGAGACGGCACCCACGCGGTGGTGGCGCCGGCCTTCGGCTGGGCGATCTTCTGCTCGACCATGTCGGCCATCAGGTCGGTCATCGCCCACATGCCCTTGCCGATCTGGGCCTTGCCGGAGAACCCGGCGGCCAGCCCGACGTCGACGTTGTTGTCCTCGTAGGCCTTGATCCAGGTGGTGTTCTTCATCGCACCCTTGCGGATCATCGGCCCCGCCTCCATCGAGGTGTGGATCTCGTCGCCGGTGCGGTCCAGGAAGCCGGTGTTGATGAACACCACGCGGTCGGCGGCTGCCTTGATGCACGCCTTCAGGTTGACGGTGGTGCGGCGCTCCTCGTCCATGATGCCGACCTTGATGGTCGCCTGCGGCAGGCCGAGCACATCCTCGACCCGGGAGAACAGCTCACAGGTGAACGCCACCTCGTCGGGCCCGTGCATCTTCGGCTTGACGATGTAGATCGAGCCGGTGCGGCTGGCCAGCAGTGGGCCGTTCGCATCGCTTGTCTTCAGGCCGTGCATCGCGATCAGGCTGGTGAACAGGGCGTCCTGGATGCCTTCCGGCACCGCGGGACCATCCTCGCCGTCCGCGCTGAAAACGATTGCGTCGTTGGTCATCAGATGGCCGACGTTGCGGACGAACAGCAGGCTGCGGCCCGGCAGCGTGAGCTCGCCGCCCTCGGGGGTCTTGTAGGTGCGGTCGGAGTTGAGAACCCGGGTGAAGGTCTTGTCGCCCTTGCTGACCTCTTCGGCGAGGTCGCCCTTGTTCAGGCCGAGCCAGTTGCGGTACCCGAGCACCTTGTCGTCGGCGTCGACCGCGGCGACGGAGTCCTCGAAGTCGAAGATCGTGGTGATGGCGGACTCGAGCACGACATCCTTGATGCCGGCCTTGTCGGTCGAGCCGACCGGCGATTCCGGGTCGACCAGGATCTCGATGTGCAGGCCGTTGTTGACCAGAAGCACCGACCAGGACGGCGATCCGAGCTCGCCGGTGTAGCCGACGAACTTGTCGGGCTCGGCGAGGCCGACCACCCCGTCGGCCGTCGACAGCTGCAGGCGGCCGTCCTCGAGGCTCAACCCGGTGATGTCGGCCCATGAGCCGGACTCCAGCGGCACGGCCTTGTCGAGGAAGTCGCGCGCATAGGCGATGACCTTGTCGCCACGCACTGGGTTGTATCCGCCGCCGGACCCGGACGCCTGCTCGGCGCCGCCCTCTTCGGAGATGACGTCGGTGCCGTACAGCGCGTCGTAGAGGGAGCCCCAGCGGGCGTTCGCGGCGTTGAGCGCGAACCGGGCGTTGAGCACCGGCACCACCAGCTGCGGACCGGCCGTCTTGGTGATCTCGTCGTCAACACCGGAGGTGGTGATGGTGAAGTCGCCAGGCTCGGGCTCCAGGTAGCCGATCTCGGTGAGGAACTGCTTGTAGGCCTCGGGATCCAGCGGCTCGATGACCCGGTGCCGGTGCCATTTGTCGATCTGAGCCTGCAGCTCGTCCCTGCGGGCGAGCAGCTCCTGGTTCTTGGGGGTCAGATCGGCGACGACCTTGTCGACTCCCGACCAGAAGGTGTCGGGATCGATGTCGGTACCCGGCAACGCCTCGTTGTTGACGAAGTCGTACAACGTCTGGGCGACGCGCAGGTTTCCCACCGTCACACGATCGGTCATATTTTCCTCCCTCGGCCATACGGCGCCGCTTGGCGCACTGCCGTCGATCCAGTTTACCCGCGAGTAGCAGGGCTAATTCCCAACCGCGACCATCGCGGCGACCAGCAATTCGTCGCAGTGATCGCCGATCGCGGCCCGCAGTGGCGTCGCCCGCGCCGCGATGTCCTGCTGTGCGCGGATGTAGGCGGCGCGACCGGCCGGGGTCTCGATCGCTATCGGCTCGAATCCGTGGTCGCGGAGATCATAGGGGCTGGCCCGCATGTCCAGCGCACGGGCATCGGCGGCCAGCTCGAGGCACTCGAACATCAGCTCGGATGCGATCAGCGGCCCCAGCTTGTAGCACCACTTGTAGAGATCCATGTTCGCGTGCACGCAGCCCGGCTGTTCCCACTCCGGCTGGTCGCGGCGCGACAGCGGGCCCTCGTTCATCGCCGCGGCAGGCTCGGTGAAGAACCGGAACGCGTCGAAATGGGTGCACCGTAGCGGCATCGACTCCACGACCTCATCGGTCCCGGCGGCCCCGAGCCGCAGCGGCACCTGGCCGTGCCGGACCGTCGGCGCCCGGTACACCATCGCCCACTCGTGCATGCCGAAGCAGTTCAACCGGGGGGAGCGGTCCGCGGTGGCGCGCAACAGCGTGGCGATGAACTCGACGGTGTCGACGCGCGAGCGCAGATACTCGGCGGTGACGGTCACGCCCGCGGGGTGGGGGCCGTAACCGGCACGGTTCAGATACGACCGAGACGATCCGCCCAGCACGAACCCGTACCCGGGATGCCAGACGCGCAGCTGGCGCGGCCGCAGACTGTAGTAGCGAAACAGGAAGTCCCACACCGGATGTGGGATACCGGCCCGGGCACGTCGCAGGTGGGGTTCGATGAACTGCTCGACGCGGCTGCGATGAGCCTCCGCCCGTGCTGTCCAGTCGGCCTCGGCCAGCAGCGTCTCAGTCACCGTGGGTCCTGTGCCGCATCGTGCCGACAAGGTCTTCGACGAGGTCCTCGAGTGCCACCATCGCGGTCACGCCGCCGTCGGCGCCGGTGACCAGGGCGAGGTGGCTGTTTTTGCGGCGCAACCGCGACAGCGCGTCGGGCAGTGGCAGCGAGGCAGGCACCCCCGGCAGCGGCCGCACCATCGACCCGTCGATCACCGCGCCGGGGTCGTCGGCCAGCCTCAGCACGTCCTTGATGTGGATGTAGCCGACGTACTGGCCGCCGCTGTCGGTGACCGGGAACCGGGAGTAGCCGCTGTCCTCGAGCGCCCGCTGGATCGTCTCCAGCGTGGGGCCCGCGCCGTCGGCCGCCGCGGGCACGGCGTGCACGTCGGTCAGCGGGATGGCCACGTCGGCGACGACCCGGGTTCGGATCTGCAGGGCGCGCGACAACCGGTTGTGCTCTTCGGGGTCGAGCAGCCCCTCGGACAACGACTCGGCGATCATCTCGGACAGTTCGACCGACGAAACCGTGTTCTCCAGTTCGGGTTTGGCCTTGATGCCCATCATCCGCAGCACCATGTGCGCACACCAGTCGTAGACCGCGATCACCGGCCGCGCCAGCCGGACCCACGCCAGGTACGGCGGGACGAGCAGCATGGCGGCCGACTCCGGGCCGGCGATGGCGATGTTCTTGGGCACCATCTCGCCGAGCAGCACGTGCAGGACGACGACGACCGTGATCGCGATGACGAACGACACCGTGTGCAGTAGCGCATCCGGCACGCCCAACAGCTCGAACGGCTTCTCCAGCAGGTGGGCCGCGGCGGGTTCGGCCACCCGGCCGAGCAGGATCGAGCAGATGGTGATGCCGAGTTGCGCGCCAGCCAGCATCACCGACAGGTTCTGACCCGCGCGGATGACCGTGACGGCGCGGCGCTTGCCCTGTTCGGCCAGCGCCTCGAGGCGGTCACGGCGCGCCGATATCAGCGCGAACTCGGCGCCCACGAAGAACGCGTTCGCCGCGAGCAGCAGGACGGCGAGCAGCACTGCGAAGATGTCGCCCATCAGCGCTCACCCGCCCTGTCGTCGGTGCCGGTGTCCGACTCGGCGCCGCGGCCCAGTCGCCTCAGCTCGACCAGATCGACGCGCCGGCCGTCCATCCGCACCACCGTCGCCAGCCAGCGCACGGGGTCGTCGATGGGCCCGTCGGGGTCGAACGCCGTCAGCTCGACCGCCTCGCCGGGCTTGGGGATGTGGCCCAACTCCTGCATCACCAGGCCGCCGATCGTTTCGTATTCGCCTTCCGGCGCGCGGAATCCGGCAGTGCCTGCGACCTCGTCGATGCGCAGCAGACCCGACACCCGCCAGCTGTCACGGCTCATCCGCAACACATCGGGTGTGACGTCGTCGTGCTCGTCGCGGACGTCGCCAACGATCTCCTCGATCAGGTCCTCCATCGTGACCATGCCGGCGGTGCCGCCGTACTCGTCGGCGACCAGCACGGTCTGCAGCGGGCTCGCCCGCACCTCCGCCATCACGTCGTCGCCGTCGAGGGTCGACGGCACGACGGGCACGGGCGATGCCAGACCGGCCAGCAGAATGCGGGCGCGATCGCCGTGTGGCACCTCGAACACCTGCTTGACGTGTACGAGGCCGACGGTCTCGTCGAGGTCGCCCTCCACGATCGGGAATCGGGAGTAGCCGGTCTCGACGGCGATCGCGACGAGGTCGGCGACGTTCTGGTCGGCCTGCAGCGCCTCGATCTTGGAGCGCGGCGTCATCAACTCCTCGGCGGTGCGCGACCCGAACTGCAGCGATCGGTCCACCAGCGCGGCAGTGGTCGGGTCCAGGGCGCCGCGCCGAGCGGAGTTGCGCACCAACGAGCCCAGCTCCTGCGGCGAGCGCGCCGAACGCAGCTCCTCGGCGGGTTCGATGCCGAGCCTGCGCAGGATCCAGTTGGCGGTGCCGTTGGTCAGCTTTATCACCGGGGTGGTGAGCATCGAGAAGAGCACCTGCGGACCCGCCACCACCCGGGCGGTTTCCAGCGGCCGCGCCACGGCCAGGTACTGCGCGACCAGTTCGCCGAAGACCATGGACACCGAGGTGGCGATCAGCAGCGAGAGACCCAGCGCCAGCCCGCCTGCGATGCTCGCGGTCAGACTCAGCGCAGCGAAGATCGGCTTGAGAAGCCGGGCGATCAGCGGCTCGGCGAGGTAACCGGTGATCAGCGTGGTGAGCGAGATGCCGACCTGGGCGCCCGAGAGCTGGAACGACAGCGTCCTGTGGGCGCGCTGAACGAGCTGGTCACGCTTGCCGCCGGTGCGCGCGTTGGCGTCGACCGTGCTGCGCTCGAGGGCGGTCAGCGAGAACTCCGCGGCGACGAACACCGCCGTCCCGATCGTGAGAACGATGAAGGCCGCCAGCGCGAGCAGGGTGTAAACGAGGCTCATCGCGTCCTCGTGGAAAGATCGCCGGACCGCGCGCCCGGCCGTCTAGAGGGGGGTTCGGCCTCGGTTTCGGCTCCCTCGCCCCGGAAGCTCACGGCCTCAACGGGTGCCTGCGGCACGGGCTGCCTTTCTGTGAAGCGTTGACGAAAGCGATATCTTAGCCGGTCCGACGGGATCGGCTGGTCTCACCAGCCGGTCGGAAGTGGGTGTCCCTCTGCAAAGCCCGCGGCCGACTGCACCCCGAGCACGACCTTCTCGTGCAGTTCGGCGAGGTTGTCGGCCCCGACGTACGTGCACGTGCTGCGCACCCCGGCGGTGATGTGGTCGAGCAGATCCTCCACGCCGCCGCGTGACGGGTCCAGCCCCATCCTCGAGGTGGAGATGCCCTCTTCGAACAGCGCCTTGCGGGCGCGGTCGAACTGGCTGTCGCCTGCCGTGCGCGCGGCGACCGCGCGCTTGGAGGCCATCCCGTAGCTCTCCTTGTACGGCTGATCCTCCCGGTCGCGCATCAAGTCGCCGGGCGATTCATATGTGCCCGCGAACCACGAGCCGATCATCACGTTGGACGCACCCGCCGCCAGCGCGAGTGCGACGTCACGCGGATGCCGCACGCCACCGTCCGCCCACACGTGGGCGCCCAATTGCTTTGCTGCCGAGGCACATTCGACGACCGCGGAGAATTGCGGTCTGCCGACGCCGGTCATCATCCGCGTGGTGCACATGGCGCCGGGGCCGACGCCCACCTTGACGATGGACGCGCCCGCGTTGATCAGGTCACGGGTGCCCTCCGCCGAAACCACGTTGCCCGCAGCCAGCGGCAGGCCGAGGTCGAGTGACGACACCGCCTTGATCGCGTCGAGCATCTTGACCTGATGTCCGTGCGCGGTGTCGACGACGAGCACGTCGACGCCGACCTCGGCGAGTGCGCGCGCCTTGGCGGCGACGTCGCCGTTGATGCCGACCGCCGCCGCGATCCGCAGCCTGCCGCGGGCGTCGACGGCGGGCGTGTAGATGCCGGCTCTGATCGCGCCGGTTCGAGTCAGCACACCGGCCAGGCCGCCGTCCGCGTCGGTCATCACCGCGACGTCGACCGGAGCGTGTTCGAGCAGGTCGAACACCTTGCGCGGGTCGGTGCCCACCGGCGCGCTGACGAAGTCGGTGATCGCGATGTCGCGGACCCTGGTGAAGCGATCGATGCCCTGGCAATCGGCCTCGGTCACCAGCCCGTTCGGCCTGCCCTCGGACACCACCACCGCGGCGCCGTGTGCGCGCTTGTGGATGAGCGCGGTGGCATCGGAGACCGAGTCGTCGGGAACGAGGGTCACCGGGGTGTCGACGACGAGGTCGCGGGACTTGACGAAGTCGACGGTGTCCTTGACCGCCGAAATCGGAAGATCCTGCGGCAGAACGACAATGCCGCCGCGACGTGCCACGGTTTCGGCCATCCGCCGCCCGGCGACCGCCGTCATGTTGGCGACGACGACCGGGATGGTCGTGCCCGTTCCATCCGACGTCGACAGGTCGACGTCGAACCGGGACGCCACGTCCGACCGGCCCGGGACGATGAACACGTCGTTGTAGGTCAGGTCGTACGGTGGCTTCTGGCAGTCGAGAAATCTCATCGCCGACCAGTCTAGTTATCCCACGAAACTGCGGAGGGATTGCTCAGGCGGGCATACCTTGCACGAGCTCTACACGGGTTCCGTCCGGATCCTTCACAACGACGAGTTGGATCGTCTCGACCAGGGTGGTCCGGGTCTCCTCGATGACGGTGCCACCGAGCGAGACGAGTCGGGCCACGGTCTCTTCGAGATCGTCCACCTGAAACGCGAGGTGGGTGAGCCCGATCTGGTTGCGATACCTCGACGCCTCTCCACGCACACCCGGCCGCTGCCAAGCGAGCAGTTCGAGACGCGTGCCGTCCTTCACGATGAATTGGGCCAACATGTCTACCGGCGGGCTCACTTCGGCTAGATCAGCGACCTCGTCTGTCGAGGGGATGCGTTCTTGAAGCTCGAAGCCGAGCCCGTCGACGTAGAACCGCAGCGACGCCTCGAGGTCCGATACGCACAAGCCGACGTGCGAGATCCGGGTAGCCACTTACGCGGGCACCTCTGAGCGGTCGCCGCTCCACAGCGTGTGGAACTTCTTGCCCGGATCCTCGTCGATGCGGCCGTAGGTGTGCGCACCGAAGAAGTCGCGCAGGCCCTGGGTCAGCGCGGCGGGCAGCCGTTCGGTCCGCAATGCGTCGTAGTAGGACAGCGCCGAGCTGAACCCGGGGATCGGGATGCCCAGTTCGGTGGCCTTCACCACGACTCGACGCCAGCTGTCGACGGACTCCTCGATCGCGGACCGGAAGTACGGCGCGGCGATCAGCGTCGGCAGTTCGGGGTCGTCGTCGAACGCCTCTTTGATCCGATTGAGGAACTTCGCTCTGATGATGCAGCCACCACGCCAGATCGTGGCCATGTCGCCGGGGGAGATACCCCAGTTGTACTCGTTGCTGCCGGCCTGGATCTGGTTGAAGCCCTGCGCATAGGCGATGATCTTGGAGGCGTACAGCGCCTTGCTGACATCGTCGATGAATTGCGCTGCGTCAGTGGGCTTTTCGCCCAGATCGCCCGACGCCAGCCCGGTGGTGGCCCTGCGCTGTGCGACCGATCCCGACAGCGCTCGGGCGAACACCGCCTCGGCGATGCCGGTGACGGGCACGCCGAGGTCGAGCGCCGACTTCACCGTCCAGCGGCCGGTGCCCTTCTGCTCGGCCTCGTCGACGATGACGTCGACGAGCGGCTTACCCGTCTTCGCATCGATCTGCCGCAGCACCTCGGCGGTGATCTCGATGAGGAAGCTGTCGAGGTCGCCCTTGTTCCACTCGGCGAAGACGTCGGCGATCTCCGGCGCGGTCTTGCCGAGGCCGTCGCGCAGCAGCTGATAGGCCTCGCCGATGAGCTGCATATCGGAGTACTCGATGCCGTTGTGCACCATCTTCACGAAGTGCCCCGCGCCGTCCGGGCCGATGTGGGTGCAGCACGGCACGCCGTCGACGTGCGCGGAGATCTCCTCCAGCAGCGGTCCGAGCGATTCGTAGGACTCGGCCGGGCCGCCGGGCATGATCGACGGACCCTTGAGCGCACCCTCCTCGCCGCCGGAGATGCCCGCGCCGACGAAATGCAGGCCGCGGTCGCGAATCGCCTTCTCGCGGCGGATGGTGTCGGTGTAGAGCGCGTTGCCGCCGTCGATGATGATGTCGCCCTCTTCCATCGCGTCGGCGAGTTCGTTGATGACGGCGTCGGTCGGGTCGCCGGCCTTGACCATGATGATCACGCGGCGCGGCTTCTCCAGCGCGTCGAGGAACTCCTCGATGGTGTCCGACCGGACGAACTTGCCCTCGTGCCCGTGCTCTGCCAACAGCGCGTCGGTCTTGGCGATCGACCGGTTGTGCAGCGCGACGGTGTACCCGTGATGCGCGAAGTTGCGTGCGAGGTTCGATCCCATCACGGCAAGGCCGGTCACGCCGATCTGAGCGGTGCCGGTGGTAGCGGATTCAGCCAACTGAATGCAGCCTTTCGTTGTTTGGTTGTGGCACAGAGGGTTTGACGGATTCGTCTACGCAATGAAGAGTCGGTGGAGTTCAGTGAGCCACGGCACGGCGAGCGCGACGGTCGGCACGACGAGGACGGCGGCTGCAGCCAGGTAGGCGGTCATCGCCAGCACCAGGCTGTTGCCGCTACCGCCGAGGCGCCGCACACGCAGCACCGTGGTGGGACCGCCTGCGGCCATCGCCCCTGCGGGCGCCCGCCCCTCCGCACACGCGACAAGCGCACGGGCCAGGGGAGTGGGTCCTGCGGCGCGCACCGCGGCGTCATCGGCGAGCAACTCGATGAGAAGCCGGACCGCGTCGAGCGCGCTCGCACTCCTTACGAAGCGCGGGAACGCGGCGTGCACCGCGGTGAACATCTCCAGCACCAGGTCGTGTCGGGCCCGCAGGTGCGCGCGCTCGTGGGACAGGATCGCCGTGACCTCGTTGTCCTCCAATGCCGTCAACGTGCCTTCGCTGACCACGACGCGGCTGCGCACGCCGGGCAGGCAATAGGCCAGCGGCTGCGAGACCTCCAGCACCCGGAGCCCGTCACCCACCCGCCGGTTGCACTCCCATTTCTGCGGCTTGCCGACGAGGTCGACGACCATCCGGTGGTGTGCCCTGCGCCGGCGCGTCGCGATCGCGACCTGGAGCACGGACACCGCCAACCTCGCACCGATCAGCAGCGTGAGCGCGAAGACCAGTACGTAGGTGGTCCACAGCGGCCAGCCGAGTGCCTCGATCTCGCTGGTGATCGTCGCGGTCGGCCTGCCGTCGGCGCCGGGCACGAACAATCTGCTCGCGATAGCGATGCCCGCGCTGAATGCCGAAAGGACCGCGGCCAGTGCGATGGACTGCCACAGCACGATTGAGGCTCGCGGCGCCCGCATCGTCCACGTCGCGCGGGCCAGCAGCGCCGGAACGGGTCCGACGAGCAGCAACGCTACGAGGGCGAACGCCAGGGCTGACACCCTGCCAGTCTCCCTCAGGCAGTGCCCGAATTGCCACTAGATGGGGGCATTTCGTGCTTGGCCTCCAACTCCGCGAGCGCACGCCGCAGCGCGGCCGCCTCATCGGCGCCCACGTTTTCGACGAAATGCACGAGCGCAGCCTCCCGGCTGCCCGAATCGGCAGCCTGGTCGAGAGCGTCGACCATCAGCCCGGCGACAAGCTCGTCGCGGCCGTGCATCGGCGCGTATCGGTGGGCTCGATCGTCGCGGTGCTGTGCCACCAGGTTCTTCTTGGCCAGCCGCTGCAGCACGGTCATGATGGTGGTGTACGCGAGATCCCGTTGAGCTGAGAGCGCCTCGTGTACCTGGCGCACGGTTTGCGGCTCGCGCGAGGCCCACAGGTGGTCCATCACCGCGCGTTCAAGGTCGCCTAAACGGGTCATCTTGGCCATTGTTGGTTCTTCTCCACGTGAGCGATTCCTCAAGGGTACTACGGCGTTACTACCGTGCGTCGTATGCAAATCGGAGCCTTTCTCGCGTGACCTCCGCGCGATGCGTTTGCACCGCTCATCGCTCTGCGTTCAGACGGTTGTGAGTCCAGTCACAGGGGGTAGCCCCTACCTTCGCCGTGACTATAGTAAGGCTAACCTAACTTCGTGGAGGTGTCATGACGGTAGTGGTGGACGACCCGCTGATCGCGGGGATGGCAATCGAGCGGACACTGCCCCTGCACGAATCCAGCAGGCGGCTGCGCGAGCTGTATCCCGAATGTCCCCGGGTCTACGGCGTCGCGGTGATGGGCGATCTGACCCGGCGCCGGTGGTGGCCGTTGACCGACGCGCTCACCACAGACCGGCTGGCCGACATGTATCGCGCCGGCGCACTGGAGATGGGCAGCCCGGTGGCCGCCGCTCAACAGCTCGCCGCCACCGTCGCCCACGTGGTGATCGGCCGGGTGATTCCGCTGCTCGTGCTGGAGGGACGGGCGTGGGACACCGGGCTGGAGAACCTGTGGGTGCACGTCGACTCCGAGGGGGCCATCGACTGGGTGGGCGTCGTCGACCCGACGCTGCGGGCACTGCCCGACGATCCGTTCTTCCTCGCCCGCGGAGGCAGGGCGGCGCGGTCGACCGCCGACGGCATGGTCCGACTGCCCAGCGAGGCGGCGCTGACGACGTGGGTGGCCCACCGCAGCCACCGCGCTCTCGAGCCGCTGTTCGGCAGGATCTTCGACGTCAGCGGGGGAGCCATCTCTCCAGTCTCGATGTGGCACACCGTCGGGGCCGCCGTCGTCGGCGCCGCGACACACGTACCGCTGCTGGCGAGGTCCAGCGAGTTGACCAGCATGCGCCGCGGACAGGCGGTGCTCGACGCGCTGGTCGGGTTCGGGCTGCCGGTGCGCGGCGGCTCACGGATTCGCGAGGGGAAGGCCTTGCTTAATTAGGGCAGCCTTGCCTATCCTAAGTACCAGTTGGACCGAGCAGGTGTCCTGAGGGCTGCAGAGACCCCCGGTCCACTCCAGGGCGGGTCCCGCGCCGTTGGTGCGGGGCCCGCCCACTACTTTTCGATGGCGCTCAGACCTGCTCGACCGCCCCGCCGCTCTCGGCCCAGTCCTTGAACCCGCCGAGGTTGTAGACCTCCTCGAAGCCCATCTCGTTGAGCGCCCGGCCGGCCAGCGCGGCGCGCCCGCCCGAGGCGCAATAGAGAATGACGGGCCGATCCTTGGTGAAGTTCTTGTCGTAGTACGGCGTATCCGGGTCGGCGCGGAACTCCACCATCCCGCGCGGAATGTGTACGGCGCCTGCGACCTTGCCGCTCTTCTCGACCTCGGCGGCGTCGCGGACGTCGACGACGAGCGCGCCCTCGTCGATCTTCTGACGAGCTTCAGAAGGTGTGATGCGCGGCACGACGGCGTTCGCCTCGGCCACCAGATCCTTGACACTTTTTCCCATGCGCCCGACCGTATCGTGAACCCCGCTGCGGGCGTGAGGAGTTCACCGTGTAGACACTTCCTGTGTCGTCAGTGCCAACGCAGGATCTCGGTAAGGGCTTCGACAGCCTGCTCGGGCTCAAGTACCTCGAGGTCACGCCGGAGGGCGGACGCGCCGTGCTGGAGATCCAAGAACAGCTGCTGCAGCCGTGGGGCATCGTGCACGGCGGTGTCTACTGCTCGATCATCGAAGGCCTCGCGAGCGTGTCGGGCGCCGTCTGGCTGGCCGAGAAGGGCAGCGGCGGCACGGTCGTCGGTGTGAACAACAACACCGACTTCCTGCGCGCGATCCGCTCGGGCACGGTGACCGCGGTGTCGACGCCGATTCATCGCGGCAGGCGCCAGCAGCTCTGGTTGATCGAGATCACCGATCAGGACGACCGCGTCGTGGCCCGCGGCCAGGTTCGCCTGCAGAACATCACCGAGGAGTAGGCCAAACCGAGCGCTGCAGATTCGGGCCACCCATGGCAGCATCCCCGCTATGCGTCTGACCCCGCACGAACAGGACAGGCTGCTGATCTCGTACGCGGCCGAACTTGCCCGGCGACGGCAGGCACGCGGGCTGCGCCTGAACCACCCCGAAGCAGTCGCGGTGATCACCGACCATCTGCTCGAAGGCGCCCGTGACGGTCGAACGGTCGCCGAGTTGATGGTCAGCGGACGTGAGGTGCTCAGCCGCGACGACGTCATGGAGGGAGTGCCGGAAATGCTGCACGACGTGCAGGTGGAGGCCACGTTCCCGGACGGCACCAAGCTGGTCACCGTCCACCACCCCATCCCATGACCGGCGAACATCCGCGATGGGCGCCGGGCGAAATCGTCTACGGCGAAGGCGACATCGCGATCAACGCGGGGGCGCCGCGGCTGGCGATGGATGTGACCAACACCGGTGACCGTCCGGTGCAGGTCGGCAGCCACGTTCACCTTCCGCAGGCGAACTGCGCCCTCGACTTCGACCGCGCCGCCGCCCACGGTCATCGGCTCGACATCCCCGCGGGCACCGCGGTCCGCTTCGAACCCGGTGTCGTGCAACATGTCTCGCTCGTTCCGTTGACCGGGACACGCGAGGTGCACGGGCTCAGCCTGGATCCGCCCGGCAGGTTGGATCCGTCATGACCGAACTGTCGAGGCCCCGATACGCCGCACTGTTCGGGCCCACCACCGGCGACCGGATCCGGCTCGCCGACACCGACCTGTTCGTCGAGATCACCGAAGACCGCAGCGGCGGTCCGGGATTGGCGGGCGACGAGGCGGTGTTCGGCGGCGGCAAGGTGCTGCGCGAGTCGATGGGTCAGGGCCGCGCCACCCGCGCCGACGGGGCGCCCGACACCGTGATCACGGGCGTAGTGATCATCGACTACTGGGGAATCATCAAGGCCGACATCGGCATCCGCGACGGCAGGATCTCCGCAATCGGCAAGGCGGGCAACCCGGACACCATGTCCGGGGTGCATCCCGATCTCGTCGTCGGCCCGTCCACCGAAATCATCGCCGGCAACGGCCGCATCCTGACCGCCGGCGCCATCGACTGTCACGTGCACCTGATCTGCCCGCAGATCATGGAGGAGGCGCTCGGCGGCGGCATCACCACGATCGTCGCGGGCGGCACCGGTCCGGCCGAGGGCAGCAAGGCCACCACCGTGACGCCGGGCGCGTGGCACCTGGCCCGAATCCTGGAGGCCACCGACGGCTGGCCGCTGAACGTCGCGCTGCTCGGCAAGGGAAACACGGTCAGCGAAGAGGCGATGTGGGAGCAACTGCGCGGCGGCGCAGCGGGATTCAAGCTGCACGAGGACTGGGGGACCACCCCGGCCGCGATCGATGCGTGTCTGCGGGTGGCCGACGCGTCGGGCGTGCAGGTCAACATCCACACCGACACCCTCAACGAGATGGGGTTCGTCGAGGACACCCTCGCCGCGATCGGCGGCAGGTCGATCCACGCCTACCACACTGAGGGTGCGGGCGGGGGGCACGCGCCGGACATCATCACGGTCGCCGCCCAATCCCATGTGCTGCCGAGTTCGACGAACCCGACCCGGCCGCACACCGTCAACACGCTCGACGAGCACCTCGACATGCTGATGGTGTGCCACCATCTGAACCCAAGCGTCCCTGAGGATCTCGCGTTCGCCGAAAGCCGGATCCGGCCGTCGACCATTGCCGCAGAGGACTTGCTGCACGACATCGGCGCCATCTCGATGATCGGCAGCGACGCCCAGGCCATGGGCCGCATCGGCGAGGTGGTGCTGCGCACCTGGCAGACGGCGCACGTGATGAAGCGTCGGCGCGGGGCACTGGACGGCGACGGCGCCTCCGACAACAACCGGGCCCGCCGCTACGTCGCCAAGTACACGATCTGCCCGGCCGTCGCGCACGGGCTGGACGCCGAGATCGGCTCCGTCGAGGTCGGTAAGCTCGCCGACCTCGTGCTGTGGGAGCCCGCGTTCTTCGGGGTGCGGCCGCACGCCGTGCTCAAGGGCGGCATGATCGCGTGGGCGGCGATGGGCGATGCCAACGCGTCCATTCCGACGCCGCAGCCGGTGCTACCGCGGCCGATGTTCGGTGCGGCTCCCACCGCGGCGGCGGCGACGTCGGTGCATTTCGTCGCACCGCAGGCCATCGACGACGGGTTGGCCGATCGCCTTGCGGTCAACCGTCGCCTGGTTCCGGTCGGCAACGTCCGCAACGTCGGCAAGTCGGACATGCCGCTCAACGACGCCACACCTCGGATCGAAGTGGAGCCCGACACCTTCACGGTGCGCATCGACGGTGAGGTGTGGCAGGAGCAACCCGCCGCGGAACTGCCCATGGCACAACGATATTTCCTGTTCTGATGACCGGTTTGGCGACGCTGCTTGCACTGGCCGACTCGCGGCTGCCCACGGGCGGACATGTGCACTCCGGCGGCGTCGAGGAAGCGGTCACCAGCGGCCTGGTCGTCGACCTCGCCACGCTGCGCGCCTTTCTGCGGCGGCGGATCACCACCCAGGGCCTGGTGACGGCCTCGGTGGCGGCGGCGGTGCACACCAAAGCGCTGCCGGTCGCGGCCGCCGATCGCGAAACCGACGCCCGCACACCGGCTCCCGCCGCCCGGCAGGCGTCGCGCGCGCAGGGCCGGGGACTGGTCAGGCTGGCGCGGCGGGTGTGGCCGGACGAGGACTGGGACAGCCTCGGCGCCACACCGCATCTCGCGGTCGCCGCGGGAGCGGTGGGCACTGCGACCGGAATGCCCCCGCAGCACACTGCGCTGTCGCTCGTGTACACCACGATGACGGGTTCGGCGACCGCCGCACAGCGGTTGCTCGCCCTGGACCCCGGTGACGTCGCGGCGATCACGTTCGAACTGTCCGCATTGTGCGATCGGACCGCCGAACTGGCGTGCAAGGAACTCGCCGACCTGTCCGACCCGCTCCTCGACGTGCTCGCCCAGCGGCACAGCGAGCGCGAGCGTCCCCTGTTCGCGTCCTGAAAGATCGAAAGAAGCGTCATGCCACCACATTTCATCGACGGCGAACCGCACCGCCACCAGCCCGACCGCCCGAGACGAAACCGCACGCCCGACGAGCCGTTGCGCATCGGGGTGGGCGGTCCGGTCGGGTCGGGTAAGACGGCGCTCGTCGCCGCGCTGTGCCGCGAACTGCGCGACGAGCTGTCCCTGGCCGTGCTGACCAACGACATCTACACCACCGAGGACGCCGACTTCCTGCGCAGGCACGCGGTGCTGCCGGACGACCGCATCGCGGCGGTGCAGACCGGCGGATGCCCGCACACCGCGATCCGCGACGACATCACCGCGAACCTCGACGCCATCGAGGATCTGATCACCGGTCATCCAGGGCTCGACCTCATCCTGGTGGAGTCCGGCGGCGACAACCTGACGGCGACGTTCTCGTCGGGCTTGGTCGACGTGCAGATCTTCGTCGTCGACGTGGCCGGTGGGGACAAGGTGCCGCGCAAAGGCGGTCCGGGGGTGACGTACTCCGACCTGCTCGTGGTCAACAAGACGGATCTGGCACCGCTGGTCGGCGCCGACCTCGGCGTCATGGCACGCGACGCCGCCGCGGCGCGCGGCGACCGTCCGACGGTGCTGATCTCGCTTACCGACGATCCCTCCGCTGGCCCGGTGAAGGCGTGGGTGCACGACCAGCTTCGGGTCGCGCAGGTGGTCTAGGTGCACTCCGACGTTTTGATCGTGGCGCGGCCGGGCCGGCTGCCGTCGATCGAATGCGCCGGCGGGGTGGCCGCCCGGATCACCGAGCCCGACACCGTGCACCTGGTGTCGACGGCGGCCACACCGCTGGGCGGCGACACCATCGCGGTGCGGGTGATCGTCGAGGCTGACGCCCGGCTGCGGGTCCGCAGCGCCGCGGCGACCGTCGCACTGCCGGGCCGCACGTCCACCGAGTCGACCGCGCACTGGCAGCTGGACGTGGCGGGGGAGCTCGACGTCGATCCGGAGCCGACCGTGGTGGCAGGCGGCTCCCGGCACACCACGTCGACACGGCTGTCGGTCGAGGGATCGGGCCGGGTTCGACTACGGGAGCGCGTTCAGATCGGCAGAACCGGTGAGCGCCAAGGCTTTTGGTCCGGATCGCTTCATGCCGACGCTGATGGGCTTCCGCTGCTGCGACATCGCGTCGAGCTCGGCGCGGATTCGGCGACGCACGACATCATCGGCGCGCCGTTGGCGTCGGTCAGCGAATTGCGCTATCCCGACGTCGAATCCGACGGACTGGGCACGGTGCTCGAACTCGCCGACGGCGGATGCCTCGCGACGTGGCAGGGAGATCGACTCCGCTAGCTGGCGGCCTTCTCGCCTTCCACAGCGGCCGCGATCTCCTGAAGTTCCTCGATCCGGGTCCGTGCGTAGGCCTGCTGCTCGGTGATGTAGAGGTTTCCGCGGGCGCGGCCCATGAAGGTCACCGTCCACGAGATCAGCGTGGTGATCTTGCGTCGGAAGCCCACCAGATAGACCAGGTGCAGCATCAGCCAGGCCAGCCAGGCGATGAACCCGCCGAACTCGAGCGGCCCGATCTGCGCCACCGCGGAGAACCGCGACACCGTGGCCATCGAGCCCTTGTCGAAGTACTCGAACGGCTCGCGCTCGAACGGATCGGCGCCGCGCAGTTCAGCCTTGATGGTGTTGGCGACGTACTTGCCGCCCTGGATCGCGCCCTGCGCCATCCCGGGCACGCCTTCGACGGCGGCCATGTCACCGATCACGAACACGTTCGGGTTGCCGGGAACCGTCAGGTCCGGCAACACCTTGACCCGGCCGGCGCGGTCCACCTCAGCGCCGGACTGCGAAGCGATCTGCTTGCCCAGCGGGCTGGCCGACACACCGGCCGACCACACCTTGGTCGCGCATTCGATGCGGCGGGTGGTGCCGTCGGCGTCCTTGACCGTGATGCCGTTGCGGTCGACGTCGGTGACCATGGCGTTGAGCTGGATGTCGACGCCCATCTTCTCCAGCCGGGCCTGCGCCTTCTTGCCGAGCTTCTCGCCCATCGGCGGCAGCACCGCTGGCGCGGCGTCCAGCAGGATCACCTTGGCCTTGGTGGAGTCGATGTGCCGGAAGGCGCCCTTGAGGGTGTAGTCGGAGAGTTCGGCGATCTGCCCGGCCATCTCCACGCCGGTCGGGCCCGCACCGACGACCACGAAGGTCAGCAGCTTTTCGCGGCGGGCCGGATCGCTGGACCGCTCGGCCTGCTCGAACGCACCGATGATGCGGCCGCGCAGTTCCAGCGCATCATCGATCGACTTCATGCCGGGGGCGAACTCGGCGAAATGGTCGTTCCCGAAGTACGACTGCCCGGCACCGGCGGCCACGATCAGCGTGTCGTAGGGGGTGACGTAGGTGTGGCCGAGCAGCTTCGACCGCACGGTCCGGTTCGCCAGGTCGATGTGGGTGGCCTCGCCCAGCAGCACCTGCGCGTTCTTCTGCTTGCGCAGGATCATCCGGGTGGGCGGGGCGATCTCGCCGGAGGAGATGATGCCGGTGGCCACCTGGTACAGCAGCGGCTGGAACAGGTGGTGGGTCGTCTTCGCGATGATCTTGATGTCGACATCGGCACGCTTGAGCGCCTTTGCGGCAGTCAACCCGCCGAAGCCTGACCCAATGATGACGACCCTGTGACGGTCGGACGGGGTAGCTCCGGGGTGGCTCATCAGCTGCAACTCCTCGAACGGCTTCACGTTCTATTCAGCGTCTACCGTAGTCGCCCGCATCCCATCGGGAGCGGGCAACTAGGTGAGATTTGCCACCGTAAAGCGTGTTTAACCGTCCAGCAGCGGCTTCAACTTCTCCGCGACAGCGGTGATGCCACCCGGGTGGTAGCCGGACAGGCTGGTGACAGGGCTGAGGATGACCCCTTGCACACCCGCGTCGAGCACCTTCGTCTTGATCTGCTCGACGATCTGGTCGGGGCCGCCGAACACCGCCTGCTGCTTGAAGTCGTCGGGGATGATGTCCTCGGTCACGTTCTCGTCGATGATCGCGATGACGAGCGTGCTGGTCTCCAACGTTGCCGGGTCGCGGTCGATCTTCTCGCAGGCCTCGTTGATCACCTGCACCTTGCGGGGCAGCTCGTTGAATCCGGCGATGATGTTGAGGTGGTCGAAGTGCTTGGCCGCCAACGGAATCGTCTTCTTCTCACCGCTGCCGCCGATCATCAGCGGGATGTGGTCGCGGAAGCGGGGCTCGGCCATCGCCTCTTTGACGCGGTAGTACTCGCCGGAGAAGGTCGGCCGCTCGCCGGCCAGCATCGGCAGGATGATCTCGAGCGCCTCGTAGAGCCGGTTGAACCGGTCGGTGAAGGTGCCGAAGTCGAAGCCCAGCGAGTCGTGCTCGAGTTCGAACCAGCCGGTGCCGATGCCGAGGATGGCCCGGCCCTGGCTGATGACGTCCAGCGTCGTGACCGCCTTCGCCAGCAGGGTGGGGTTGCGGTAGGTGTTGCCGGTGACGAGGGTGCCGAGCTGCACACGCTCGGTGGCGGCGCCGAGGGCGCCCAATGCGGTGTACGCCTCCAGCATGGGCTGGTCGGGCGTGCCGAGGCCGGGCAGTTGGTAGAAGTGGTCCATCACGAAGACCGAGTCGAAGCCTGCCGCCTCGGCCTCCTGCGCCTGCGCGATCACGGTGGGGAACAACTCCGCGACGCCGGTGCCGTAGCTGAAATTGGGTATCTGCAGTCCGAGTTTTATGGTCACGCCATTACGTAACCACGGCTAAGCGGGGCGGTGCTCCCGTTTTAGCTCCGGGCGAACGAAGGAATATTTCGCCTACAGGTGCGCGAGCGCGCCGTTGCTGACGTGCATGGTCTGGCCGGTGATGTGGCGGGCCGCGGGCGTGCTCAGGAACAGCGCCAGGCGTGCGATCTCGGCCGCCACCGGCGTCGAGGTGCCCAGACCGGCGTAGCCCTCCTGCGCGCTGCGCCCGGATGCGACGGCGTTGACCGTGATGCCCCTGGTGCCGAAGTGCGTGGCCTGGCCCTCGGTCCAGTTCGACACGGCGGCCTTGATCGCCGCTTCGGCGCTGCCTTCGCGCGGGTTCTCGGGAATCACGCTGATGATCGATCCGCCCGAGCGCAGGTGGTCGCCGAGGATGCCGACGGTGAGCACGGTCGACAGCATGGTCGCATCCAACGTGTTACGCCACGCCGACGCATGGTCGGCCAGGGTGAAGGTGCGAGGGTCGCCCGACTCGAACCTCGGGGCGGGCACGTTCACGATGGTGTCGAGGTGGTGCGGGAACAGCGTCCTGGCTTCCTCGAGGCTGGCCGCGTCGGTGTTGTCGCAGACGATCGCGTCGACATCGAGCTCCTTGGCCGCCACCTCGAGATCGTCGCGGCGGGCACCGGTGATGACCACCCGGTGGCCCGCATCGCGGAAGCCTTCTGCGATCGTGCGGCCCAGATCCGTATCGCCGCCGGTGACGAGCACCTCCATCGCGAACCTCCTGTTGACGCGGGAATCCACGCCGCCGTGGCGCGATCCGCCGACGATGTTACTGGACGGTAGCTATTGGGCGAAACTCGACGCGCATATCGGCGACGACTTCGATTTCGGCCTGCGGCGGATCACCTAACCTAGGGTTTTGTTGGTGACAACGGCGCCCGCGCTGCCGCGCTGGATCTATCTCCCCGCGACGATCGGGGCGGTGTTCGTCGTGTTGCCGCTCGTCGCCATCGTGGCGAAGGTCGACTGGCCGCAGTTTCTGACGCTGATCACCAGCGAATCGTCGCGTGCGGCGCTTCTGCTCAGCCTCAAGACCGCGACCGCCAGCACGCTGCTGTGCGTGGTCTTCGGGGTGCCGCTGGCGCTCGTGCTGGCCCGCAACGACGGCAGGGTGGCGCAACTGGTGCGCCCACTGCTCCTGCTGCCCCTCGTGCTGCCGCCGGTGGTCGGCGGAATCGCGCTTCTGTACGCGTTCGGCAGGCTGGGGTTGATCGGTCAGTACCTCGACGCCGCGGGCATCCGGATCGCGTTCACGACCACAGCGGTGGTGCTGGCGCAGACGTTCGTCTCGCTGCCGTTCCTGGTCATCGCGCTCGAGGGCGCCGCCCGCAGCACCGGCCGCGACTACGACGTGGTCGCAGCGACTCTCGGGGCGCGCCCGTCGACGGTGTGGTGGCGGGTGTCGCTTCCGCTGCTGGCACCCGGCCTCGTCTCGGGCGCCGTGCTGGCGTTCGCCCGCTCCCTCGGCGAATTCGGGGCCACGCTCACGTTCGCCGGATCGCGCGAGGGCGTCACGCGCACGCTGCCGCTGGAGATCTACCTGCAGCGCGAAACCGACGCCGACGCCGCTGTCGCGCTCTCGGTGCTGTTGGTGGTGGTCGCTGCCGCGGTCGTGCTCGGTCTGGGCAGCCGCACGCTGCGCTCCGGATCGGCGGCCGCGGGGGGCGTGCCGTGACCGGCATGCACGTCCGGGCCGTCGTCGACGAGCGCGGCGTCGACATCGAATTCGAGACGGCCGCAGGCGAAGTGCTCGCGGTGCTTGGTCCCAACGGCGCGGGCAAGTCGACCGCGCTGAACGTGATCGCGGGCCTGGTCAGTCCCGACGCGGGTGTGGTGCGGATCGGCGATCGGATGCTGACCGATACCACTGCGGGGGTTCACGCGCCGACCCATGCCCGACGGGTCGCCATGCTTCTGCAGAACGCGCTGCTGTTCCCGCATCTGAGCGTCGCCGCCAATGTGGCGTTCGCTCCGCGCAACGGTCACCGCAGGCGTGCCCGTCGGGAAGCCCGCGCAGCGGCCGCGCACTGGCTCGGCCAGGTCGACGCCGCCGACCTCGCCGACCGGATGCCAAGGCAGTTGTCCGGCGGTCAGGCCCAGCGGATCGCCCTAGCGCGTGCGCTGGCAGCGGAGCCCGATGTCCTGCTTCTCGACGAACCGCTGGCAGGGCTGGACGTCGCCACCGCCGCGTCGATGCGAAAGTTGTTGCGCGACAAGCTGACAGACGGCGGCCGGTCGGCGGTGTTGGTCACGCACGAGATCCTCGACGTGCTCACGCTGGCCGATCGAGTGCTGATACTCGACTCCGGGCGCGTCGCGGAATCCGGTTCCGTCGCATCGGTTTTGGCCACCCCCCGAAGCCGCTTCGGCGCGCAGTTCGCCGGGGTGAACCTCGTCAGCGGAACCGCGGGCCCGGACGGCGTGCTGACCACCGAATGGGGAGCGACGTGGCACGGTTCGCCCGCACCCGACGTCGTGGCGGGCAGGCCGGCAGTGGCGCTTTTCGCACCTGCGGCCGTGGCCGTCTACCGGGACAAGCCGCACGGCAGTCCGCGAAACACCGTCGAGGTGGTGGTGGCCGAACTCGACAGCAGGGGATCGACTCTTCGGGTTCGCGCCGAAGAGCAACCCGACGGCGCGCCGGGCCTTGCTGCCGACATCACCGCCGAGTCCGCGGCAGAACTACGGGTGGCGCCAGGGGAGCGCGTCTACTTCACCGTCAAGGCGCAGGAGGTCACCGTTCATCCCGTCGCGTAACGGCCGGGGAACGACGACCGATCAATTCAACAAACCGCGCGTGCACCGCGCGGGACCTTATCCTGCCAGCAATCTTTCCCAACAGCACTAGCTGAGGGTTTCAAAGCGTCAGCAATGTAACAAAAAGACACTCTAGGACCGCCCCACACTTGCGTCACGACAGCAACACTGTAGTTTCGTCACCATGCATGAGCCGGATGCCATCCCTGAACACCGCAAGCGCCGCGCGAAGACGTTGGCGACGGCCGCGCTGGCAGGCGCCACGGTGGTGGCTCTCACGCTGCCGTCCGTGGCCCAGGCCGAGCCGGAGCCCTCGCCGGAGCCCGCCCCGCCGCCAGCCACAGGCAATACCTTCCTTCAGGGTCCTCCGCCCGACCCGAATGCACCCCCGCCGCCTGCCGACCCGGCCGCGCCGCCGCCGGCCGATCCGAATGCGCCGCCACCGCCGGCAGCCGATCCCAACGCCGCGCCTGCCGAAGCTGCGCCCGCGCCGGAGCCCGGTCGCGTCGACAACGCCGCAGGCGGCTTCAGCTACGTGGTACCCGCAGGCTGGAAGATTTCCGATGCGACCCAGCTGTCCTACGGGCAGGCGCTGCTGACAAAGGACACGGGCGAGGCGACTCCTGCACCCGCACCGGGCCAGCAGGCCCAGCAGACGGCCAACGACACCAGCGTTCTGCTCGGCAGGCTGGACATGAAGCTCTTCGCAGGCGCCGAAGCCGACAACTCCAAGGCGGCCACCCGGTTGGCCTCCGATATGGGCGAGTTCTTCATGCCGTTCCCCGGCACCCGGATCAACCAGGAGAGCGGAGCATTGGGGTCGCAGGACATGCCCGGCGCATTCTCCGCCTACGACGTCAAGTTCACCGACACCAACAAGCCGACCGGCCAGATCTGGGCGGGTGTCGTCGGCAACGCGACGCCGACGGTGGCACCGGGCCAGCCGTTGACCCCGCGCGGTCAGCGCAACGAACGGTGGTTCGTGGTCTGGCTGGGCACCGCCAACAATCCGATCGACAAGGGCGCTGCCGTCGCACTCGCGAACTCGATCCGGCCATGGTCGCCTCCTGCACCGCCGCCGCCGGACCCGAATGCGGCGCCGCCGCCCGCGGATCCCAACGCGCCGCCGCCGGATCCCAACGCGCCGCCGCCGGACCCGAACGCGCCCGCGCCCCCGCCGGGACGCTCACCGGTCGGCGTCGGCGTTCCCGTCGATCCCGCCACCGCACCGGGAATGATGCCCGCGGGCTGACGAGACAAGACGAAGAACGGTCGACCCTTGTGCGGGGTCGGCCGTTTTTCGTTCACCCCGTTGATCTTGTTCGTGTCCGATTCAACTGTTGAATCGTTACGCTTCGGGCGTATACCGGAGATTGGCCCAGCAGCGGCGCTGGGCGCCGATAGGCAGGAGATCACGGAGATGGATGTGCTTGCAGCGACCGAGTTGCTCGCTCGGTCAACGACACTGACCAGCGTCGGCTGGATCGGTTACATCATCATTGGAGCCATCGCGGGCTGGATCGCCGGCAAGCTCGTCAAGGGCGGCGGCTCAGGCATTCTCATGAACATCGTGATCGGCGTCATCGGTGCGCTGATCGGTGGGTTCCTGCTGAGCTTCTTCCTCGACACCGCTTCTGGCGGATGGTGGTTCACACTGTTCACCGCGATCCTGGGGTCGGTGATTCTGCTGTGGATCCTCGGCAAGGTGCAAAGCAGAAGCAGAACCTAGGACAGCCGAAGCGCCGAACGTTCCTTACCCGTTGATATCTGAGCGATAATTCGACCGGTAAGGAACGTTCGTCGTATGCACAAGACCTCGATGTCAGCGTGGCGGGTGAAGAACCCGGGCCCGATCACCACGCATCCGCTGGAGCACGTCACCGTCGCGGTGCCGGCGCCTGGACCGGGTGAACTGCTCGTCGCGGTGTTGACCTGCGGAGTGTGCCGCACGGATCTGCATGTCGCAGAAGGCGACCTGCCGGTGCACCGGCCACACGTGATACCCGGCCACGAGGTGGTCGCCGAAGTCGTCGCGCTCGGCGAGAACACCGGCGACGAGTTCGGCGTCGGCGACCGGGTCGGCGTGGCGTGGCTGCGGCATACGTGCGGGGAATGCAAATTCTGCCTGCGCGGCCAGGAGAACCTGTGCCCGCAATCGCTTTACACCGGTTGGGACGCCGACGGTGGTTACGCCGAATTCACCACTGTGCCAGCGGCTTTCGCCCATCCGCTGCCCGCCGGGTATTCGGATGCCGAGTTGGCCCCGCTGCTGTGCGCGGGGATCATCGGGTATCGCTCGCTGTTGCGCGCCGAACTGCCGCGCGGCGGCAGGCTGGGCATCTACGGTTTCGGTGGCAGCGCGCACATCACCGCGCAGGTGGCGCTGGCCCAGGGCGCCGAAGTGCACGTGATGACGCGGGGAGAGGCGGCGCGGGAACTGGCGCTCTCGCTCGGCGCCGCGTCCGCGCAGGGCGCCGCCGATGCGCCGCCGGTGAAACTGGACGCCGCCATTCTGTTCGCCCCCGTCGGTGACCTCGTGCTGCCTGCGCTCGAGGCGCTCGACCGCGGCGGCACGCTGGCTATCGCGGGGATCTACCTCAGCGACATCCCGGCACTGAACTACGAACGACACGTGTTCTTCGAGCGCCAGCTGCGCTCGGTGACGTCCAACACCCGCGAGGACGCCCGAGACTTCCTGGCGTTCACGGGCCGGCACCGGATCCACGTGACGACACGGGAGTATCCGCTCGACCGGGCCGCCGATGCGCTGGCCGACCTCAGTGCCGGACGCGTCTCCGGCGCCGCCGTGCTGCAGGTGTCGCGACGCTAGAGCGCCGCGAGCGCCGCGCCGAGGCGGCCTTCCAGATCGCCCTTGCCGTACCGGTAGAGCGGACCCCTGCCGTCGGCGAGCAGAAGCCGCAGCCGCGCGACTCCCCGCGGGGTGACGGGTCGCGGCGAGTGCAGCCGAAGGGTGACCTGGTCGATCCGGTCCTCTGCGGCGGTGATGTTCGGGATGTTCAGCGGGACGCGCGACGACACCGCGGCGCGTCGGTTCTTCGCATCGTCGACTGCCCGGCGCAGCGAGCGCGCGACGGCCTCACGCTCCTCGCTCGAGGTCAACCGGGCCGCGTGGACGGCCAGCGCGCTTCTCGCGGGACCCGCGGCGCCGACGGCAAGCATCCGGTCGAACTTGTTGGCGCACATCTTGGCCGTCAGGCGCGCCCTGAGCGGGAACCGCGGCGCCTCGATGCGCTGGGATGCGTTCCGGATCTGTGCCGACGACAGGAAGCTCATCGAAACCCTGCTCTCGCTCATTGTCGATCTCCCTCTTTCCATTCCGAACCGTTTCAAACTTGTGACCATCAAAAACGCTACACCGGTCATCCATGACTAGTCAAATTGATTTACTGGTCACGCGGAACTAGACTTGTCGCATGTCCTCGCCGCGAACCCACTGGCTGGGCGATACCGAAACCAAACCGGCGCCCGAACCGCTCGACCGCATCCAGGCGCTGGTCAACACGGTCGAACTGCCCGACGGGCCGGACCGCCTCGCCGATCCCGCCGACGCCAAGCCCTGGCTGGCTTCCGTCGGGCTGTTAGGGGCGCACGCGGATGTGCGGCCGGGCGACCTCGATCTCGTCCGCGGCGTCCGTGAAGGTCTGCGCGCGATGCTGATCCACAACGCGGGCGGGCCTGCACCAACGCCGGAGGCGTTGGCGCCGCTGCGTGACGTGACCTCGCAGGGCACGGCTCGCGCCGAACTGGATGAGAGCGGGGACATCGTGCTGGCCGCCGCGGGCGATGCGGTGCCTGCCCGGTTGATCGAGATGCTGCTGATCGTCCGCGACGCCCAGCGCGACGGCACCTGGGCGCGGCTCAAGGCATGCGGGAACGACGAGTGTCAGTGGGCTTTCTACGACCGCTCACGCAACCACGGCGGGACCTGGTGCGACATGTCGTCGTGCGGAAACAAGCTCAAGAACCGCGAACTTCGCGCGCGCAGGCGCGGCGGCTAGTCACATCGACAGGTGCCACACGAGCGCGGCCGCCAGCGCGCCGAGCCCGTTCAGCGACCAGTGCAGCGCGATCGGCGCCAGGAGGCTGCCGCTGCGGCGGCGCAACCAGGTGAACACGAAGCCGGCCACCGCGGTCGCGGCCACCGCCAGCACCACACCGGCGATCGTGCCGAACACACCCCCGCCGAAGATCCGCGTGAAGCCGACGTTGCTGCTGGTGAGACCAAGCGAGGTGGCGATGTGCCACAGGCCGAACAACAACGACCCCGCCGCCGCGACACCGCGGAACCCCCACGCCCGGTTCAGCGCGCCGTGCAGCACACCGCGAAACGCCAGCTCCTCGGGGATCACGGTCTGCAGCGGGATGATGATCATCGACGCGATCAGCGCGCCGGACACGGTGGCGTAGTTGTTGTTCATGAACATCGGCCTGGTCCACGGCAGCAGCGCACCGATCGCGATGACCGTCATCACCACCGCGACCGCGGCCAGCGCGTAGCCGGCGCCGGACTTCCAGTGGTCGCGGCCGAGGCCCAGCTCCGTCCAGCCGAGGCCGCGCGACCGCACCAGGATCAGCAGGCCGACGGCGGCGGCGGGAACGGTGGCGATGCTGGCCCACGGCGTCGTGAA
Organism: Mycolicibacterium sp. 120270; assembly: GCA_033741175.1. Classification (GTDB taxonomy): domain Bacteria; phylum Actinomycetota; class Actinomycetes; order Mycobacteriales; family Mycobacteriaceae; genus Mycobacterium. The sequence continues at coordinate 142,278 of JAWQNE010000005.1, forward strand.
ATGCGCAATCAGATTGGTGATGGCCAACACCACCACGACCACGCCGATGTCGATGTACGTGCGGAAATGGTGAAGCGCCGAGAGCTGGCCGACCAGCGGATGCGGGTGCGCGTCGGCCACGGCTTGCTCGGACATTCCGCCGATTCTACCTACGACGAAGAGCTACTCCGGTTCGCTGACCGGGCGCTGGTCGCTGCCGCGGGCCGGTCGGTAATCCGAGTCCCACGTCCAGCCCGATATCTCCGGGTCGTCCTCGCCGTGCTCTCGGGTGTAGTGGCGCGCCCAAAGCCGCGCGTCGGCCATCCGTTGCCGCAACCCGGCGTGCCTCGTCGCCAGCCCCTCGACCCGGTCGATGACATCTATTACGAGGTGGAAGCGATCGAGGTCGTTGAGCATCACCATGTCGAACGGCGTCGTCGTGGTGCCGCGCTCCTTGAACCCGCGTACGTGCATCTGTGCGTGGTTGGTGCGGCGGTACGCCAGGCGGTGGATCAGCCACGGGTAACCGTGGTAGGCGAAGATCACGGGCTTGTCGGTGGTGAACATCGCGTCGAAATCACGGTCGCTCAAACCGTGCGGATGTTCGGTGTCCGGTTGCAGCCGCATGATGTCGACGACGTTGACCACCCGCACCGCCAGGTCGGGGAGTTCGCGGCGCAGGATGTCCACCGCGGCGAGGGTCTCGAGTGTCGGGATGTCGCCGGCACACGCCATCACCACATCGGGTTCGCCCTCGGCGCTGCTCGCCCATTCCCAGATGCCGAGTCCCCTCGTGCAGTGCGCGATCGCCTCGTCCATGCCGAGATAGGTCAATGCGGGCTGCTTACCTGCGACCACGACGTTGACGTAATGACGGCTGCGAAGGCAGTGGTCGCCGACGGACAGCAGCGTGTTGGCGTCCGGCGGCAGATAGACCCGCACCACCTCGGGTCGCTTGTTGGCGACGTGGTCGATGAAGCCGGGATCCTGGTGCGACGCCCCATTGTGGTCCTGGCGCCAAACATGGGATGTCAGTAGGTAATTGAGCGATGCGATCGGTCGCCGCCAGGTCAGCTCCCTGCTGCTGGCCAACCACTTGGCGTGCTGGTTGAGCATGGAGTCGACGATGTGCACGAACGCCTCGTAGCAGTTGAAAAGGCCGTGCCTGCCGGTCAGCAGATAACCCTCCAGCCAGCCCTGGCACAGATGTTCGGAGAGCACCTCCATCACGCGACCGCTGGGGGAGAGGTTCTCGTCACCGGGCTCTTGCTCGGCAAGCCATACCTTGTCGGTGGCCTCGAAGACCGGGCTGAGCCGGTTGGATGCCGTCTCGTCGGGACCCATCAGGCGGAACCTGTCGGGGTTGCGCGCGATGACGTCACGCAGGAAGGTGCCCAGCACCTTGGTCGCCTCGGCGGTCTCGCTGGCAGGTTTGTCGACGTCCACCGCGTAGTCGCGGAAATCCGGCAGATCGAGATCGCGTAACAGCAGCCCGCCGTTGGCGTGCGGGTTGGCGCTCATCCGCCTGGTTCCCGACGGCGCCACCGTCCGTAGTTCGGCCCGCAGCGCGCCGTCGTCGTCGAACAACTCCTCGGGCCGGTAGCTGCGCAGCCATTCTTCGAGTTGCGCGAGATGTTCGGAGTTGGTTCGCGTCTCGGCCAGTGGCACCTGGTGTGACCGCCACGTGCCCTCGACCTGCTTGCCGTCGACCTCGCGCGGGCCCGTCCATCCCTTCGGGGTGCGCAGCACGATCATCGGCCACCGCGGGCGGTCGGTGACACCGTCGACCCGCGCCGCCTGCTGGATGGCGGCGATCTGGTCGAACGCCTCGTCCAACGCGACGGCGAGCTGCTGGTGCACATTGGCCGGATCGTCGCCTGCGACCGTGATCGGCCGATAGCCGCTACCGATCATCAGCGATTCCAGCTCGTCGTGCGGCAGCCGCGCCAGCACGGTCGGATTGGCGATCTTGTACCCGTTGAGGTGCAGGATCGGCAGCACCGCCCCGTCGGTGGCCGGGTTGAGGAACTTGTTGGAGTGCCAGCTGGCAGCCAACGGTCCCGTTTCGGCTTCACCGTCGCCGATGACGCACGCCACCACCAGGTCGGGATTGTCGAACGCGGCACCGTAGGCGTGCACGAGCGCATAACCCAGTTCGCCACCCTCGTGGATCGACCCCGGCGTCTCGGCAGCCACGTGGCTGGGCACCCCACCGGGAAAGGAGAACTGCCGGAACAGTTTCCGCAGCCCGTCCACGTCTTCATCGATGCCGGAGTACACCTCGCTGTAGGTGCCCTCGAGATAGGCGTTGGCGACCAGACCGGGACCGCCGTGGCCGGGCCCGGTGATGTAGATGACGTCGGCGTCACGATTGCGGATGATCCGGTTGAGGTGGGCGTAGACCAGGTTGAGCCCCGGTGTGGTGCCCCAGTGGCCGAGCAACCGCGGCTTGACGTGCTCGGGGGCGAGGGGCTCGCGCAGCAGCGGATTGTCCAGCAGGTAGATCTGCCCGACGGACAGATAGTTGGCGGCACGCCAATACGCATCGATGAGGGCGAGTTCGTCGTCGGACAGGCGCGGGGCGGTGGGGGCGGTCTGGTCGGTGATCATGGTGTCCATAGTCGTCCTGTGAGGTGAACATCGGGCGGGGTACTGGTACCCGGGTGGTCCGAACCTACGCATTAACCTGACGTGCGTGCTGCTGTCGGAACTGCGGGTGCTCGACCTGTGTGACGGTGACGCCGATGCGGTGACCCGACTGTTCGCCGACCTCGGGGCCGATGTGCTGAAGGTGGAAGCCCCCGGCGGCAACGTGGCGCGAACGCAACAGCCCCTGGTGTCAGGCGCCAGCGTCCCGTTCGCGCTGAACAACGCGAACAAACGGGTCTGCGTGCTCGACCCCGCCGACGGCGGGGACCGTGACCGGTTCGCCGGTCTCGCAGCGAGCGCCGACATCGTGGTGGACAGCGGTCCGTCGGGTCGGGCCGCGGAGTTCGGCACGTCGTGCGCCGAGTTGTCCAGGCGCCATCCGCACCTGGTGGCGGTGTCGGTCACCGACTTCGGCGTCGACGGACCGCGGGCGGCGTGGTCGGCCACCGACCCGGTGCTCTACGCGCTGTCGACGTCGTTGTCGCGGTCGGGACCGACGACGGTGCGTCCGGTGCTGCCGCCGAACGGCATCGCCTCCGCGACGGCCGCGGGGCAGGCGGCCTGGGCTGCACTGGTCGCCTACTATCACCGGTTGCGTTACGGCACAGGCGAATACATCGACTTCTCCCGGTTCGAGGCGGTGGTTCAGTCGCTCGATCCGCCGTTCGGGGTCGAGGGACAGGCCGCCGTCGGTCTGAAGCAGTCACATGAGCTGTGGCGGGGTAGGCCGCGCAACCAACAGGTCTATCCGATCTTTCCCTGCCGCGACGGTCACGTCAGGATCTGCCTGCTTTCACCGCGTCAATGGCGCGGTATGCGGTCGTGGTTGGGCGAACCCGAGCAGTTCCAGGACCCGAAATTCGACACCATCGCGGCGCGTTACGCCGCGTCGCGTGAGCTCAACGAGTTGATCGAGCAACTGTGCGCGTCGCAGACGATGGACGAACTCGTCGCGGCCGGACAGTCGCGCGGCGTGCCGATCGCAGCGGTGCTCACCCCGTCGGAGACCATCAACTCGAAGCACTTCACCTCGGTCGGGGCACTGACCGAGGCGACGCTGGCGCCGGGCGTGGACGTCACGGTGCCGGTCGGGCCCTTCGTCGTCGACAGCCAACACCGCGGCTTCCGGCAGACCGCACGTTCTCCCGGTGGCGACGAAGCCCGTTGGCGCACAGAGCGAACCGTAACTCCTGAGGTGCCGGAGCCGTCCACCGCCCACCGGCCGTTCGAGGGGCTGCGGATCCTCGATCTCGGTGTGATCGTCGCCGGCGGAGAACTCGGACGACTGTTCGCCGATCTCGGCGCCGAGGTCATCAAGATCGAGAGCGCCGCCTATCCCGACGGTCTGCGGCAGACACCGCCCGGCCAGGTGATGAGCCGGTCCTGGGCGCTGGCCCACCGCAACGAATACGGGCTGGGACTGGATTTGCGCCATCCCGAGGGTGCCGACATCTTCGCGCGTCTGGTCGCGGGCGCCGACGCGGTGTTCGCCAACTTCAAGCCGGGTACCCTTGCCGCCCTTGGCTTTCCGAACGAGAGGCTGCGCGAGCTCAACCCGAACATCGTGCTGGCCGAGAGCAGCGCGTACGGCGCCAGCGGGCCGTGGAGTACGCAGATGGGTTACGGCCCACTGGTGCGCGCCACCGCAGGCGTCACCCGGCTGTGGACGTCGGATGACGAACCCGGGTTCTTCGACGCCACCACGATCTTCCCCGACCATGCGGCAGCACGCGTCATCGCGATCGCCGCGCTCGCATCGCTGATCGGTCGCGAACACACCGAAACCGGTGCGCACGTGCACATCTCGCAGGCCGAGACCGCCGTCAACCAACTCGCCGCCAGCTATGTCGTCGACACCGCGGCGGCAGCCGGGATGCCCGTCGACGTCGGCACCGCCGTACACGGTGTGTACCCGTGTGCCGGGGACGACGAATGGTGCGTGATCTCGCTGCGAAACGCGGACGACCGCACGGTGCTCGCGGCCGCGATGTCGGTCGACGCGCTGCCCGACGACCGCGCCGCACTCGTCGACGCGGTTTCAGCGTGGACCTCGGATATGGACAACAACGTCGTCGCGGAAACCCTGCAGCGCGCCGGCGTGCCCGCGGCGCCGATGAACCGCGCCGTCGATGTCCTCGCCGACCCAGCGGTGGTGCACCGAAAGCTCTTCACCGACATGGTTCATCCGCTGTTCGACCAGCCCATCCCCACCGAGACGAGCCCCTCGGTGTTCGCGCACATCCCGAGGGCCGAACTGCGACCCGCGCCGCTGGCGGGCGAACACACCCGCGAGATCTGCCAGAAGCTGCTGGCCATGGACACCGAAGAAATCGACCGCCTGATCGCCGACGGTGTGCTGTTCACCGCCGCCGACCCGTCCGACCCGTCGAGGACACCACAATGACACCCGCCAGAACGCCCGTACTCGTCGGCTACGGGCAGGTCAACCAACCCGACGAGAATCCCGGCGTCGAACCGATCGCTCTGATGGCCGCCGCCGCGCGTGAGGCCGCCGATGCCCGGGTGCTCGCGGCGGTCGATTCGGTGCGCATCGTCAGCATTCTGTCGTGGCGGTACCGCGATCCGGGACGGCTGCTCGCGCAGCGGATCGGCGCGGACGACGCCGCCACCCGCTACACCGGGTTCGGCGGCAACGTCCCACAGACCCTGGTCAACCAGGCGTGTCTGGACATCCAGTCCGGCCGTGCCGATCTGGTCCTCATCGCGGGCGCCGAAACCTTCCGCACCAGAACACGATTGCGCAACCGCGGGGTGAAGCCGGACTGGACGAGCGAGGACGAGTCCGTGCCGTTCGCCGAGGGCGCCAACGAGAACGTCCCGATGGTCGGGCCCGCGGAGATCCGCATCAACCTGGACCGGCCCGCGTACGTCTACCCGATCTTCGAGCAGGCGTTGCGCATCAAGGCGGGGGAGTCGCCGGACGTCCACCGCGAGCGAATCGGTGCGCTGTGGTCCCGGTTCAGTGAGATCGCGGCCACCAATCCGCACGCATGGAGCCGAACAGCGCTGTCCGCTCGCGACATCTGGCAGCCCAACGAGAACAACCGGATGATCAGCTGGCCGTACACCAAGTTGATGAACTCCAACAACATGGTCAATCAGGGCGCGGCGATCATCCTGGCCTCAGCGGAGAAGGCGGAATCGCTGCAGATTCCCAGGGGGCGTTGGGTTTTCCCGTATGCGGGCACCGACTCACATGACACCTATGCGGTCGGCGAGCGGTTGGAGCTCAGCGAGTCACCGGCTATCAGGATCGGCGGGCGGCGGGCACTCGAGCTGGCCGGGGTCGGCGTCGACGACATCGACTTGATCGACGTCTACTCGTGTTTCCCCTCTGCGGTTCAGGTCGCCGCGGCCGAGCTGGGTCTGCCGCTCGACGATGCGGACCGGCCGCTGACCGTCACCGGCGGTCTGACGTTCGCCGGCGGCCCATGGAACAACTACGTCACGCACTCGATCGCGACGATGGCCGAACGCCTTGCGGGCACCTCCGGACAACTCGGCCTGATCACCGCCAACGGCGGCTATCTGACCAAGCACAGTTTCGGCATCTACGGTTCGGATCCACCGAAGCACGAATTCCGGTGGGAGGACGTGCAATCGGCGGTCGACGCCGAGCCGACGAGGTCCGCGGAAGTGGAGTGGGCCGGCGTCGGCACCGTCGAGGCATGGACCACCCCGTTCGACCGCGACGGCGCGCCGGAGAAGACGTTCCTCGCGGTCCGCACCCCGGATGACGCGCGGACGCTGACCGTCATCACCGACCCGACAGAGGCCGACGTGACCGTGCGCGAGGACATCGCCGGCGCCAAGGTGACCGTGCACCCCGACGGCACCGCCAATCTCACATAAGCGAACTCAACGCCTGCTGCGGATCGGCGAGTTTGTCCGCGTCGACCGGTTTCTGCGACCGGATCAACGACTTGACGTCGTCGAGCACGTCCCAGATGTTGACGTTCATCCCGGCCAGCACGCGACTGTCGCTGTCGAGCCAGAATGCCACGAATTCGCGGCCGTCCACGTCGCCGCGGAAGACCACCCGCGCGTAGTCCCGGGCGTAGCCGGCGTACTCCATCCCGAGGTCGTACTGGTCGGTGAAGAAGTACGGCAACTCGGCGTATTCGGTCGGTGTGCCGAGCATGCCGGCGACCGCGGCGGCGGGCTGCTTGAGCGCGTTGGCCCAGTGCTCGGTGCGGATCCGGGTGCCGAACAGCGGATGCTGCGCCGAGGCGATGTCGCCGACGGCGAAGACGTCGGGGTCGCTGGTGCGCAGCGACGAGTCGACGGCCACGCCGCCGTCGGGTGCCATCGCCAGACCTGCCACCGTGGCCAGGCCGACGTTCGGTGCGGCTCCGACGGCGACCAGCACCGCATCCGCGTCGACGGTGGAGCCGTCGCCGAGTCGCAACCCGGTCGCCACCCCGTCGGCGGTGGTGATCTCCTCGACGGAGGTGCTCAGCCGCAGGTCGACGTCGTGATCGCGGTGCAGCTTGGCAAAGACCTCGGCGACTTCGCGGCCGAGCGCGCCGAGCAGCGGCAGTTCGGCGGCCTCGGCCACGGTGACCTTCGCTCCGCGCCTGCGCGCCTCGGCGGCGACCTCGAGCCCGATCCAGCCGCCGCCTACGACCGCCAACGCGGAATCCGCGGTGATGGCGGCGTCGAGGGCGTCGGCGTCGTCGACCGTGCGCAGGTAGTGCACGCCGTCGGCGTCGGAGCCGGCGATGGGCAGCCGTCGCGAAGCCGATCCGGTGGCGAGCAGCAGCTTGTCGTAGCGCTGTGTGCTTCCGTCCTGAAGTCCGACGAGGTGCTCCCGCACATCCAGCGACGCGACGGTGGTGCCCAGCCGCAGGTCGACGCGGTGGTCGCGATACCACGCAGCGGAGTTCACGGTGAACTCGTCGAGCGTCTTCTTGCCTGCCAGGTATTCCTTCGACAGCGGGGGACGTTCGTACGGCAGATGCTCCTCGGCGGCGAACAACACGATCTCGCCGCTGAAATCCTTGTCGCGCAAGGCTTCAGCCGCCTTCGCCCCCGCAAGTCCACCGCCGACGATGACGAAGGTCTGCGATTGTGACGACATGCCTCGACGCTACGCCTAGGGGGCGTCGAGCGGTACTTCGCTGTACTGCGGTGTGAATCCGTCGGCGCTGAACGTGAAGCCCTTGCCGCTCTGCTCGCTGAGGCACGCCACGCCGGTCGCCTCCTGGACGTTGCACCGGAACAGGGCCGCGATGAGTGTCTTGTTGAACGGCAGCACTTTCGCCGTGTCCGGCGCGGTGAACCCCGGTGCGTCGAGCGCGGCGAAATGCGCTTCCCCGTCGGGTTCGACGACGATCGCATTCGGCGGCACCTCTTCACCTTCGGCGTCGGCGACGGTGTCCGGCGCGCCCGCGACGCTGAGCGCGCCGCCGCCTGTGACCTGGCAACCGGCTTTGTCGCGCGGCAGGATCGCGCAGTGCCAGCGGCCGCTCGGCGTGGTGAAGAAGTACGCCGCCCGGTCGTTCTCGGAGATGGCGTAGTCGAACGCGTTGGCCATGTGCGGGGTGTCGATCGGCGGGAGTACGGGCGCGGTGGGCGCGACCGATGTCGGGAAGGTCGCCCACTCGCCGGTGTTGACGACGCCTCCGCCCGAGCAGCCGGTGATGACGAGCAGCGCCGCCGTGGTCAGGGTGATGGCTCGCATACTGAGTCAACAGCGTGCCGGAACCCGCTTTCGGCGGATCAACTGGGGGTCACCAACTCCTTCAGCCGCCGCGCGTTGCGCACGGCATGACCACCGATGTCGTTGTTGAAGTACACGTCGACGCGCCTGCCCTCGGCCTGCCACGCGTTGATGCGGTCGGCCCATCGGCGCAGATCCTTCTCGGAGTACGAGCCCGTGTACATCGACGCCGGCTCGGGACCGTGCATCCGGATGTACACCAGGTCGCTGGTCGCCCGCGGCACGCAGGGCAGGTCGGCACCGCTCATCACGACGTAGGCCGCACCGTGGCGCTCCAACAGTTCGAACACCGCGGGGTCGTTCCACGATGCATGCCGCAACTCCATCGCCACGGGTATCGACTTGGGCATGAGCCCGAGAAAGTGGTCCAGCCGCGCATCGTCACGTTCCACGGCGGGATGCAACTGCACCAGCAGCGCTTCCGCGCGGTCGCCGAGCAGCTTCCAGCACCGCTCGAACCGCTCGACCCACGGCTCGGGCGACTTCAGCCTGCGGTAGTGGGTCAGCCCGCGGTGCGCCTTGACCGCCATCGTGAAGCCGTCCGGCAGTCGTTGCCGCCACCCGCGGAACGCATCGTCGCGCGGCCAGCGGTAGAAGCTGGCGTTGAGTTCGACCGTGTCGAACTCCTCGATGTAGCGGTCCAACCGCCGGGCCGCAGGCAGCCCGGGCGGATACAGCACGTCGGTCCAGTGGTCGTAGGACCACCCTGATGTGCCGATCCTGATCATCGGCGACGGCTACCCATCGGAAAATCGAAGGAAACGTCACTTGGGTGGCAGCGTGCGGGCGTAATCGACGCCGCGGGTCACCCAGGGCTGCAGTTGCCGTCTGGTCTTGACGCCCTCCGCCGACACCCGCAGCCAACCGCGCATCTCCCGGCCTGCCATCACCATCGGGCTGGTATGGGCCCGGGTCAGCAGCTTGTCGGTGTCGTCGCGCGGTATGCGGACCATCAGCCCGCCATGGCCGCTGGCGACCACCGCCATGTTGCCGCTGACCAGAAACGCCAGCCCGCCGAACATGCTCCTCTCCTCGACGCCTCGTTGCGAGGCGAGAAGCTCACGTATGCGGTTGGCCAGATCCTCGTCGTACGCCACGGGTCGACGTTACTGGGCGGGCGTCCATCCGAGTGCCGGGCCGAGCTTTTCGGCCATGTCATCGATGATCTGAACGTAGTCCTCGGCGCCGAACGTGAACGGCAGCGCGAACGCGATCTCGTCGGCGCGCTGGAACCCGGCGTGGGCGAACAGTTGGTCGGCGAGTTCGTCGGACGGGCCGACGTAATCGGGGGAGAACAGCATGCCGCGCGGGCCCTGCGGCGTCTTGGTGCGCTCGAATCTGCTTGCGGCGTAGTCGCGGTAGCGCCGGATCTCATTGTCGGTCGCCGAGTCGGTGGGGATGACGACGAGCCCCTGCGACACCCGCGCCTTCTCGGGATGCGGGTGCGCTGACCGGAAGGCGTCGATCTGCTCGCCCTGGATGGTGGCGAAGTCGCGGCTCTCGGTGCCCTCGATGCTCACCACCGAACTCGTCAGATAGTTGACGCCCTGCTCGCCGGCCCAGATCGCCGACGCCAGTCCGCCTCCGTACCAGACCCTTTCGGCCAAACCGGGGGAGTGGGGCTGGATGCGGTCGGTGAACTGTTCGATGCCGACCGTTCCCGCGAAGTCGCTGACCGGCTCACCGCGCAGATAGCGCAGTAACCGCAGCACGCGGTCCTTCGAGAAGTCCTGCATATCAGCCGATTCCGGGTACAAGGCGGTCTTGTAGTGCTCGTAGAGCATGGGCGTGCCGACCGACACGCCCGGGTTGATGCGACCGCCGGAGAGGATGTCGACCGTCGCAAGGTCTTCGGCAAGGCGGAAGGGGTTCTCCAGCCCCAGCGGGATGACCGCGGTGCCGAGTTCGATGCGGCGGGTGCGCTGACTGGCGGCGGCCATGATCGCCACCGGCGAGGAGATACCCGGCTGCAGGTGCCGGTCGCGCAGCCACACGGTGTCGAAGCCCAGCGCCTCCGCTCGCTCGATCGTCTGCAGCGTCTCCTCGATACCCGGTCCGGGATCATCGGCGTCGAAGCGCCCGATGGTCAGGAACCCGAGCTTGCGCAGAGGTTCACCGCGTCGTGGCATCAGCCGGTCCCCTTATCCCGCGAGCGTGCGCGTCTGCTTGCCGACACACCGTGTCAAACCGTACAAACGCGCACGGTCGTCGCGCATTCCTCAGGCCGCCGCGGTGGCCACCTCCGCCGCCGGCTCCAACGCCTGAACGACGATGTCGGCGACGTCGGTCATCGGCCGCACATCGAGCGTCTCGAGCACCTCGGCCGGGACGTCGTCGAGGTCGGGCTCGTTGCGCTGCGGGATGAAAACCGTTGACAATCCCGCACGTTGGGCCGCCAGCAGCTTCTGCTTGACCCCGCCGATGGGCAGCACCCGACCGTTCAGCGTGACCTCACCGGTCATGCCGACGTCGGAGCGGACGTGCCGCCCGGTCGCCATCGACACCAGCGCGGTGACCATCGTGACGCCCGCGGACGGGCCGTCCTTGGGCACCGCGCCCGCAGGCACGTGCAGGTGGATCCTGCGCTCGAGCGCCGTCGGATCAACCCCCAGCTGCTCGGCGTGCGCGCGCACGTAGGACAGCGCGATCTGCGCCGACTCCTTCATCACGTCACCGAGTTGACCGGTCAGCTGCAGCCCCGGCTCGCCATCGGTGGCGTTCGCCTCGATGTAGAGCACGTCGCCGCCCAGCCCGGTCACTGCCAGACCGGTGGCCACGCCGGGCACCGCGGTGCGTTCGGCCGACTCCGGCGTGAACCGCGGACGGCCAAGGTGGTCAACGAGATCCGGCTCGTCGACCACGACCGGGGCCGCCGCGCCTTCGGCCAACTTGGTGGCGACCTTGCGCAGCGCCTTGGCCAGCAGCCGCTCGAACTGCCGTACGCCCGGTTCGCGGGTGTAGTCGGCGGCGACCTTGCGCAGTGCGGCGTCGGTCACCGTGACCTCGTCCTCGGTCAGCGCCGTTCGCTCCCGCTGCCGCGGCAGCAGGAAGTCACGCGCGATGGCCAGCTTGTCGTCGGCGGTGTAGCCGTCGATCTCGATCAGCTCCATGCGGTCCAGCAGGGCCGACGGGATGTTCTCGACCACGTTGGCCGTCGCCAGGAACACCACATCCGACAGGTCGAGATCCAGCTCGAGGTAGTGGTCGCGGAACGTGTGGTTCTGCGCCGGATCCAGGACCTCGAGCAGAGCAGCCGACGGGTCGCCGCGGTAGTCCGAGCCGACCTTGTCGATCTCGTCGAGCAGCACGACGGGGTTCATCGAGCCCGCCTCGCCGATCGCGCGCACGATACGGCCCGGCAGCGCACCGACGTATGTGCGGCGGTGTCCGCGGATCTCGGCCTCGTCGCGCACGCCGCCGAGGGCGACGCGAACGAACTTGCGGCCCAGCGCCCGTGCCACGCTCTCGCCGAGCGAGGTCTTGCCGACACCGGGGGGACCGGCCAGGACCATCACCGCGCCGGAACCACGGCCGCCCACGACGGCCATGCCGCGCTGGGACCGCCGTGCGCGCACCGCCAGGTACTCGACGATGCGGTCCTTGACGTCCTCCAGCCCGTGGTGATCGGCGTCGAGAATCTCGCGGGCGTGCTTCAGGTCCGCGGAGTCCTCGGTGGTGACGTTCCACGGGAGATCGAGCACGGTGTCCAGCCAGGTGCGGATCCACCCGCCCTCGGGGCTCTGCTCGCTGGTCCGCTCCAGCTTGCCGACCTCACGAAGCGCCGCCTCGCGAACGTTCTCGGGCAGGTCGGCTTCCTCGATACGGGTCCGGTAGTCGTCGGACCCGTCCGGCTCGCCCTCGCCGAGCTCCTTACGGATCGCGGCGAGCTGCTGGCGCAGCAGGAACTCCTTCTGCGTCTTCTCCATGCCCTCGCGGACATCTTCGGCAATCTTGTCGTTCACCTCGGTCTCGGCGAGGTGGTCGCCGGTCCAGGAGATCAACGCGCGCAGCCGATCGGAAACGTCGGGCGTCTCCAGCAGCTGCCGCTTCTGCACGTCGGTCAGATACGACGCGTACCCGGCCGTGTCCGCCAGCTGCGACGGATCGGTCAGCTTGTTGACGAAGTCGATGATCTGCCACGCCTCGCGTCGCTGCAGCATCGCCAGCAGCAGCTTCTTGTACTCGGCGGCCAGCGTGCGGGTCTCCTCGGTCAACTCGGGATCCTCGACCTCGGTCACCTCGACCCACAGCGCCGCACCGGGCCCGGTGGTGCCGGTCCCGATGTGGGCGCGACGCTCGCCGCGCACCACTGCCGCCATGCCGCCGCTTCCAGCGATCCGCCCGACCTGGACGATCGACGCGAGCACGCCGTAAGTGGGGTAGCGGTCATCGAGCCGCGGCGCGATCAGCAGTTTTCCGCTCTCGCTCGCCTGCGCAGCGTCAACGGCGGCGCGGGCTGCGTCGTCGAGCTCGATCGGCACAACCATGGTCGGCAGGACGATCGGCTCGCTGACGAACAGCACCGGAACAGCGCGTGTCGCGCTATTTGCATCAGACATTCAGTCCCTCCAAAGTTCAGTCTCCTGCGCTCAACCTTGGCGGGCCCTCATTTGTTCCCGAGCGGGCCCCCGTCACAGCAGTGAGCCTGCCGCCGGGGCAGGCGACAGGCTCACTGGAGGGAGGTGCTGTTACGCGGAGGTGGGGGACGCGCCCAGCACCCGTTGGAGGTCGGGCTTCATCTGCTCGAGCTGCTGTCCCCAGTAGCCCCAGCTATGTGTCCCGTTCGGCGGGAAGTTGAACACCGCGTTCTGCCCGCCCGCAGCCACATAGGTGTCCCGGAATGTTTCGTTCGTCCGTAGCGTGAACCCTTCCAGGAACTGCGCCGCCATCAGGTTGCCGCCGTCGGTTCCCACGTCGAGGTCGGCGGGAGTGCCGTTGCCGCAATAGATCCAGAGCCGCGTGTTGTTGGCGACCAGTTGGTTGATGTTGACCATCGGGTCGTTGCGCTTCCATGCCGGATCCGTCGACGGGCCCCACATGCTCTCGGCGTTGTAGCCGCCCGCGTCGTTCATCGCGAGACCGATCAGCATCGGCCACCAACCCTCGGACGGGTTCAGGAAGCCCGACAGCGAGGCCGCGTAGATGAACTTCTGCGGGTAGTAGATCGAGTAGGTCAGCGCTGTGCTGCCGGCCATCGAGATGCCCACGACGGCGTTGCCGTTCTGCGACACCCCCTGGTTGGCCTCCAGGTAGGCAGGCAACTCCTGGGTCAGGAACGTCTCCCACTTGTAGGTGTAGTCCTGGCCGTTGCCCTTCGACGGCTGATACCAGTCGGTGTAGAAGCTCGACATGCCGCCGACCGGCATCACGGTCGAAAGGCCCGAGCCGTAGTACCACTCGAACGCCGGGGTGTTGATGTCCCAGCCGTTGAAGTCGTCCTGCGCCCGCAGGCCGTCCAGCAGGTACACCGCGTGCGGTCCGCCGCCTTGGAACTGCACCCGGATGTTGCGGTTCATCGACTGCGAGAACACGTCGAGATAGTCAACGGGCAGCCCCGGACGAGAGAACGCCCCTGCGGTCGCCGAGCCCCCGGCGAATCCGATGACACCGGGCAGGGCAGCCGCCACGAGCGCGCTGGCCGCCAGTCGGCGCACCCACTTGCCTCGAATCTTGTCAATCCACTTCATAACGGCAACCAACCCACCTTTCCAATTACTTGTCTTCAAGCAATTGCCGTTGCTTTGCGTGCGCCAGTGAATCACCCGCCACATGCGTCACACGCGTACCAACACGGCGATCGGTTGTCGCGAAAGGCTAACGATTACAACTCGAGGGCGTTATCCGCCGAGCAGCTGGAGACCCGGCACGTTGACGCAGACACCGGTTGTGCAGTTGCACGTACCGCCCTGCGGCAGGATCGCGATGTTGATCAAGTCGCCGGCGTTGATGGCACGTGCACGCCCGAAGGCCCCGGTGTTCGTGGCTTCGGCGTCCCCGGCGAACTGGTTCTTGTTTCCCACCAGAGCGAGGTTGATCGCGCTGGCGCTGCCGAATGCGCCGGAGTTGTCGACCAGCGTCACACCCGTGACGCTGTTGCGGTCGCCGAGCCTGGTGAGGTTGATGACGTGGGCGGCACCGTGCGAGCCGGAATTCCTGACGAACATCCGTGCGGATTGGCTGTTCTCGTTTCCCATCACGGCCACATTCGACCCGCTGGCGCTGCCCCCGCGCGGAGCGGTGTTCTCGGACTCGTTGGTGCCGGAGTCCTTGTTCAGGTTTCCCATCACGGCCACGTTGGTGCCGAAGGTATGCCGACCCGAGACGGTGTTGTTCGCCGAATTGCTGTTGCCGTTGCCGATGTTGAACAGATTGATGCCGCGGCCGGTGTTGGTGGCCGACCCCGGGTTGGTGCCGCGCTGGAAGCCGAAATTGATCCCGCCTCCGCTCTGCGACGGGCTCAGCACCTTGGTGACCGTCGACCGAATCGAGTCGGCCGCGCGCGAGATGGGGTCGGGCTTGGTGTCAGGCGCGGTTTCTTCGGCGCTCGCCACCGCACTGCCAAACGCGGCGAACATCGATGTCGTCGTCGCCGCGACCACCACCGCCTGCCGCCCCGCCGAATGCCGCTTCGTTGCGTGTTTGCTCATGCGGTTAGCGTCAAACCCAGATAGGTCGCTGTGTTCCGCTTTCCAGCAAACTCAGGTAGGCAATCCCGGAAATCCAGGTAGTGGGTCGCTGCCGACACCCGAAATCCAAGTAGTCGACGGCCTCGCGCCACCGGCTAGGTTCGAGCCGATGAGATGGCAGGCAACCGTGCTGGCGGCAGCGCTGTGCACACTCGCGGCTGGATGTGGAAGCGGCGATATCCACGTCGACCTCGACGAGCTGAATGTCGGCGCGTATTCGACCGTGGCGCGCACCATCCCGAACCTGCCCTCGCCGGCTGACGGCACCGTTCTGGAGGGTCTGCGGATGTCCGACGCCGTTGCCGACACGTCGCAGTTCGGTTCGGAACTGAACTACCTGTGGCAGGCGGGGCCGATCCCCGACAGCACAAGCATCGTGCCGGTCGTCGGCGAGGCGGGCAAGCAGGTGCTCGACCAACGCGGCTGGGTGGCCGGATACCGCGCGAGCTACGCCGACACGCCAAAATTGCCCGACGGCAGCGCCCCGCAGTCGTACATCGGGCTGTCGATCATGCTGCTGCGCTTCCCCGATGACGCAGCGGCCAGGGAGGCGGCGTCCGCCCTCGAGGTCGCCAACTGGACCGACTTCGGAATGACCATCGCCGCGCCGCTGCCCAAACACCCCGAGCTAGCCGCGCGCTACACCCCCGGAACGGGTGCGCTGCTGCTGGACACCCCGATCGGCCCGTTCGTGCTGCGGTTGATGCTCGAGGCCCCGCCGGAGGGTATCGAGACGCGCATCGGCGAACTCGACGCGGCGGTCGACGAGGAGGAGGCGCTGCTACAAGCGTTCACGCCCACCCCGATCTCGGAAATCCCTTCCCTACCACGGGATCCCGACGGCCTGCTGGCACACATGGTCGCCACCGCCCCGACCGATCCACCGCCGCCGTCGGCCACCTTCGCGGTGTACGGACCGACCGGCGCGCTGCGCGACCAACTCCCGGAGGTCCGCAGGGACAAACTCTACGAGAAGTGGGGCGTGGACCGGTTCGCGGTCTCGGGCACCCAGCACCTGTACCGGTTACGCGACAACCAGGCTGCCAAGGACATGGCGGCCGAGTTCATCGCGCAATCCTCCGGCGCCGAACACGAGATCGAGGCCGACCTGAATGTGCCTGACACGCGGTGCTTTCAGACCAACGCGCCGCCCGCTGGCGTGCCGGGATACACATGTCGGATGGTGTACGAAAACCTCTACACCACCGTCCGCGCGAACACCGCGTCGAGCGTCAAGGAGATGACGGCGGCGCAGTACGCGCTTCTGGCGACCCGTTAGCGACCTCTACATCTGTGTGACATGCCGTGGCGTCAGTTCAGCCAAGCTGGTCACCCCGAGCAAGCGCATGGTGCGAGCGACCTGACCGGACAGGATCGCGATGGCCCGATCCACCCCTGCCTCGCCGCCCGCCATCAAGCCGTAGAGGTAGGCGCGCCCGACGAGGGTGAACCGGGCCCCGAGCGCGATGGCGGCGACGATGTCGGCGCCGGACATGATCCCGGTGTCGAGGATGATCTCGGTGTCGCCGCCGACCTCACGCGCGACGGACGGCAACAGGTGGAACGGCACCGGCGCCCGGTCAAGTTGACGGCCGCCGTGGTTGGACAGCACGATGCCGTCGACGCCGAGGTCGACCACCGCCCTGGCGTCGTCGAGCGTCTGAATTCCCTTGACCACCAGTTTGTTCGGCCACTGCGACTTGATCCAGGACAGATCCTCGAACGTCACGGTCGGGTCGAACATCGAGTCCAGGTATTCGGCGACCGTGCCCGGCCAGCGGTCCAGCGACGCGAACGACAGCGGCTCGGTGGTGAACAGATCGAACCACCAGCGCGGGTGCGGCAGCGTGTCCAGCACCGTGCGCAGTGTCAGCGCGGGCGGAATCGACATGCCGTTGCGCGTATCACGTAGCCGCGCACCCGCGACGGGCACGTCGACGGTGACGAGCATGGTGTCGAAGCCCGCCGCCGCGGCGCGCTCGACCAGCGCCATCGACCGGTCTCGGTCCTTCCACATGTAAAGCTGAAACCAGTTACGTCCGTGAGGGTTCGCCGCCTTCACCTCTTCGATGGACCTGGTTCCGAGCGTGGACAGCGAGAACGGGATCCCCGCCCTGCCCGCCGCGCGCGCACCGGCGATCTCACCCTCGGTCTGCATGAGCCGCGTGAATCCGGTCGGCGCGATGCCGAACGGCTGATCGACCCGCCCGTCGAGGACCGTCCAGCCCGTGTCTATGTCGGCGACGTTGCGAAGGATCGTGGGGTGAAATTGGATGTCGCGAAACGCCTTGCGGGCCCGCGCCAGCGAGAGCTCCTCTTCTGCGGCGCCGTCGGTGTAGTCGAACGCCGCTTTCGGTGTGCGTGCGCCGCTTGGCGACGCGCCGTAGGTCGTCGATGGTCAACGCGCGCGAGAGCCTGCGTGCCGTCGCGTCCAACTGCGGCTTCTTGAACTGGATCAGCGGCGCCAGATCGCGTGGTTTCGGTATCCGGCGGTCCATGGGTGCCCCTAGTCCGCTGCCGCCGAAAGCGCCCGGCGTACATCGCCGCGGCGGTCATCGATCGCGCGCCCGATATCCTGCAGCAGCACCGGCTTCCGGTCGACGAGCTCCTCGATTTGGTCACGACCGAGCTGCAGCACGGTCACCTCGGTCAGCGCGCGGGCCGATGCGATGACCGGTTCGCGGGTCAACGCCGTCTGACCGAGGAAGTCACCCACCTCCAAGGTGCGCACCCCGACGACGGTGCCGTCCTCGCCGGGCACCTCGAGCCGGGCTCTGCCATTGACGATGAACGCCATCCGCTTGGGTATCTCGCCTGCGGACTGGATGTGTTCGTCGGCACCGTATCGTGTGATCCGGGCGTGTGGCAGCAACGCCTGCACGTCATCGTGGTTCAGCCGCAGGGTGGGGGCGATGATCTCCAGCGACCGGGTCAACCGCTCCGGCGTCTCGAACTCGTCCTCGGCCTCGTCGAGGTGAAGTCCCGCACGCCGGGACGCATACCAAACCCAGCGCAGAAACGTGACTTTGGCGCCGAAGTCGTCGGCGGGTGATCGCAACGGAATCGAGGTCGAGTAGTTCAGGCCGCCTGCGGCGACGCTCGACGGGGCCGCGTCCTGGCGCAACTGGGGGAGACGCGCGGCGACCTGGTTGAGCATCCGGCACACATCGTCGGGCGGATCGTCGACGGAGAACACCGTGGGGACACTGAGCGAGTGGCTGCCCGGCGGCCGGCTGAAATTCGTGAACGATGCGGCGGCCAGCACCGAGTTCGGCATGATCTGCAGTCCGCCGCCGGTGTCGATATGTGTTGCACGCCAATTGACCTCGACGACGCGACCGCGCGCCGTCGGCGTCTCGATCCAGTCACCCAGCTGAAAGGGCTGCTCGAAGAGGACGAGCAGCCCGGAGATGATCTGCCCGACCGAGTTCTGCAGCGCGAGGCCGAGCACGATGGACGACACGCCGAGCGCGGTGAACAGGCCGCCGACGTTGGCCCCCCAGATGTAGGCGAGGATGAGCGCGATGCCGATGGCGATCAGGGCGAAGCGGGCGACGTCGAGGAAGATCGACGGAATCCGCTTGCGCCAAGACCCTTCCGGTGCGCCCTGGAACACCGTCGCGTTGAGCCCGGACAGCAGCAGAACCAGAACGATGACAAAGAAGACCGTGGACACGATCCGCACACCGGTCGCCTCGCCCGAGACCTGCATGGCCTGAACCAACAGCAGCAGCAACGCGCCCAGGGGCAGGATGTAGGTGCGCAGCAGATGCACCGGCCTGGCCATCGCGCTGTTCCTGCGGCGCAGCGCATTGTGGAGTTCGGTGAGCATCACCAACGCGATCGGGAAGCCGACCGCGACCCCGGCGGCCCAGTAGAACCACTGCGCGTCGAGGACGCTGCTCACTGGTCACGCTCCGTCAACCGCCAGATCGGCTCGGTGTCTTCGTCGCCGACCTCGCCCGCAGGGGTGAAGTGCCTGGTGTCGCGCATGACGTCGTAGACCCGCGAGGTGACGTAGATGCCCGGCTGTGGCGAGCCGCTCTGAACCTGGTACGCGATGTTGACCGCCGACCCCCACATGTCGTAGGCCAGCGTGTGCCGACCCACCAGGCCGCTGGTGACGGTGCCGGTGTCGATGCCTGCGCGCAGCTTCAAGATGTTGCCGGTCTCGGCGTTGAACCGCTCGACCACCCGTTGCATCTCGATCGCGAAATCGACTGTGCGGCGGACGTTGTCGAGCCTCGGTACGCTGAGGCCGCAGCTGGCCAGGTAGCCGTTGTGCAGCGTGCGGACCTGCTCGACGCCGAGATTGTCTGCCGCAGCGTCGAATTGACGGGTGAGCCGGTTGACGATCGCGAGCAGTTCGTCGGAGCTCAGCGCTGCCGCCAGTTCGTCGAGGCCGATGATGTCGGCGTACACCACCGTCACGTTCTGATGGTCCTGCGCGATCGTCTCCTCACCCTCGCGGTAACGCTGCACCACCGGTTCCGGCATCAGCGACAGCAGCAGGCGGTCGTTCTCGCGTCGCTGTTCGGCTATGAGGTCTTCTTTGATGGCGAGGTTGCGGCTCATGTCGTTGAACGCGACGGTCAGGTCGCCGAACTCGTCGCGACTCTGCACCGGCAGGGTCACCTTGTAGTCGCCCGCGCTGATCTGCTGGGCACCGGCCTCCAACCGCCGGATCGGCCGAACGAACAGGCGCGCCAACAACATCGCCGCAAGGCAGACCACGAAGATGATCAACGCGGTCGACAACACCAGTGTTCTGGTGAACGCGGCGACCGGCGCGAAGGCCTCCTCGGTGTCGATCTCCGCGATCATCGACCAGTTCAGCCCGGGGAGGTCGACCGGCGCGTAGGACTGAAGTGATTCGTGGCCCAGATAGTCCTCGGCGATCAGCGTGCCGTTCTGGCCGCGCTGGGCCAGCGTCGTGGCCTCGGTCTTGACGGGCTGAATCAACGTGGTGCCGCCCTGAATCAGCGACGCCTCGGCGACTGAAGGCGGTGTGCCCGCTTCGATCACGTCGGTCTTGAACGTCTGCGGATCCTCCAGAAACATCCGGGAGTCCGAGCGCATCAGATCGTCGGGCCCCACCAGAAAGGTCTCGCCGGTCTTGCCCATCCCGACCGACTCCCACTGCTTGTCGACGGTCATCAGCCGGTTGATCTTGGAGATGGGGAACTGCAGCGCCAGCACTCCCTCGACGCGGCCTGCCTGCCCGACCGGCGACATCATCCACGCGGTGGGCTCGTCGGCAGGCTGATAGTCGCCGAAGTCGGTGACGCCGACGTAGTCGACGGCGTTGGACGCCAGCGCCTTCTCGTAGGCGTCCCTGAGCTCGCCCTCCCGGTACGGGCCGGTGAGGACGTTCGTGCCGAGATCGACACCCTTGTATGCCGAGTAGACGACGTTGCCGCGGGTGTCGAGAAGCAGCGCATCCTCGAACTCGAACCGCTTGACGATCTCCCGGAAGAAGTCGTTGTACTGGGCGTTGGCGGCCGACCATGGGCTGCCGTCGCGGGCGTCGTCGAAGGCGAGTGCCTTGTCCCAGTCGTCGAACGGTGCGGTGTAGTAGGCCTGCAGGTACTTCTGCGCATTCGACCTCGGCAACAGCGCGGCGGTGTCCACCCGGTTACCGGTCTGGTCCTCCTCGGCCTTCTGGAACTGCCGGTTGTAGTAGTCGACGATCGACTTCCATTGCGCCGGGGTGATCGTCGAATCGGTGAGCTGGTCGAAGGCCGCGGTGAAGGCTCTGACCGCGTCGACCGTCGTGGCCCCCCTGGTGTAGATGACGAGCGAATTCTTCAGATCGGAGAATTGCGCCTCCAGTTGACGCGTCTGCGAGGCGCGGATCTCGGTGAGCCGGTCGAAAACCGAAGCGCGCAACGACGACCGGCCGGATTGGTAACCGATGACACCCACGACCGCTGCCGAGAGCACGCTGGTCACGAGCAACATCGCCAACAGCTTCGACTGAATGCTGATCCGGGACAGCACGCGGCGACGAAGAGTTCTGAGTTTCGGGGCCGGCGCCGGCGAAGCCGCCGGAATGTCTGTTTCGTCGGTGATTGTCATTGAAACCCGAACATTAGCTTGCGAAACTTGGCTGCGAAATGACTGTCGGCAAAACATCGCGATGAGCGACCCGGACCCGTTCGGGCTCCAGCGCTTTGTCGATGCACAGGACACGGTTTACGACACCGTGCTCACCGAGCTGCGCGCGGGCCGCAAACGCAGCCACTGGATGTGGTTCGTGTTTCCGCAGATTCGCGGGCTCGGCAGCAGCCCGACAGCGGTGCGGTTTTCGATCTCCTCCCTCGACGAGGCGCGTGCGTACCTGGCCCACCAGCTCCTCGGCCCACGGCTTCGGGAGTGCGCGCGACTGGTCAGCCGAATCGATGGCCGCACAGCCGAGGAGATCTTCGGCTGGCCCGACGATATGAAGCTGCGGTCGTCGATGACGCTGTTCGCGCACGCCGGCGACGACAACGACGACTTCGTCGCGGTGCTGGAGAAGTTGTACGGCGGCGCGGAGGATCCCGCGACGCTGGCGCGGTTGTCCTGAGTCAGACGGGCTCGACGATCAACCAGCCGTGCGGCTCGATCTCGGCTGAGGAGATGGTGTCCTGCGGCGGTGCGCCCGATCCGGCCACGATCCGGCCCCGGGTGAGACCGAACTCGTCGAAGGTCAGCGGCATCGTCGCGTCGTCGATGTTGAGGGCGACCAGCAGCGCGTCGGACTCGCCTCGGGCGGCAAAGACGTACTGCGTGTTGGTCAGCTTCTGCGCGGACGTGCGTGCCGTGTGCAGCCACGGGTGGCGCCGCCGCAGCCCGATCAGGTACTGGTGCAGCCGGTAGATGTCGTGTCCGAGTTCGTCGACACCCATCAGGGGAGAGGTGAACTCCGGCCGCACGGCGTCGTCCCCGCCGACGCGTTCCTCCTTGACGCCGCGGTAGGCCGACTCGTCACCGGCGTACACGCTCGGCGTGCCGCCGATGGCGAAGAGGATGGCCAGCGCGTGCTCGAGATGGCGGGTGTTCTCCAGCTTGCTCGCGATCCTCGTGACGTCGTGGTTGCCGATGAAGGTCATGGGCACGAAGACGTCGAGGAACTCGTTGTGCCGCTTCAACGCATGGTCGAGCTCGTGGAAGTTGCCGTCGTTGAGGCTGCTCCAGATCGCCTTCCACAGTTCGTACTGGGTGACCGAGTCGAATCCGGCGGCGCGCACGTGCGCCGAGTAGTCGCCGTGGATGACCTCGCCGACGAAGTACGCGTCGCCGAACTGCTCGCGGACGCGGGGCAGCACCGAAGCCCAGAACCGGTCGGGAACGGCGTAGGCGGCGTCGAGACGCCAGCCGTCGGCTCCCCGGCCGAGCCAATGCGTCATGACGTCGACGGTGTAGTCGACGACATCGGGATTGTCGTGATTGAGCGCGATGAGCTCACCGTGGCCCTCGAACGTCTGGAAGCCGCTACCTGCGCGCCGGAACCACGAATCGTCCTGGCCTGCGGCGGCGTCGCGGTAGCGCGGGAAGTCGGTGCCGACGTGGTTGAACACCCCGTCGAGCAGCACTCGCAGCCCGCGGCGGTGCGCCTGGTCGACGAGTTCGTCGAAGTCGCCGTCGTCGCCGAGGCGGGGATCGATACGCAGGTGGTCGGTGGTGTCGTAGCCGTGGGTCCGCGACGCGAAGATGGGCCCGAGCGCGATGCCGGAGGCGCCGAGTTCGACGGCGTGGTCGAGCCAGTCGACGATGCGGCGCAGCCGGTGCTCGTCGGGGGCCGGCGGGGTGTCTGACGGATACGCGCCGACGAAGCCGAGCGGGTAGACGTGCCACCAGATCGCGTGCTGTACCCACCTGGGCTCAGTCATGACCGAAACTTCGCTTCGTAGAGGGCCTTCATCTCCTCGGCGTACTTGTCGACCGGCCCTTCGGCGACCACCCCGGGCGCCACCGTGGCGATGGGAAGGGCGGCGACGGGCGGGGCAGGCGCTCCCCATTCGGCAAGCCATTGGCTCAGTTGCGCGCTGGAGGTGGCATACACGATCCGGCCCAACCCCACCCACGCGTGCGCCGCCGAGCACATCGGGCAGTGCTCACCCGAGGTGTAGACGGTGGCCTGGGCCCGCTCGGCGGGAGCCAGGTTCGCCGCAGCCCAGCGCGAGATCTCGAACTCGGGGTGGCGGGTGGCATCGCCGCTTGCGACCCGGTTGTGGTCCTCGAACAGGGTGCGGCCGTCGGCGTCTACCAGCAGCGAACCGAAGGGCTCGTCACCCCCGTCGAGAGCGGTCCGTGCGAGTTCCACGCAGCGCTCGAGACGGGCGAGGTCGTCGTCGCTGATAGCCACAGGCGCTGAGTTTACGCAGCGCGGGGTCTCCGCGAGCTAGGCCACCTCGAGCCGGCAGGCGCACGATGCGGCGATCGGAACGTCGGCGCGGGCCATGGCCAGCTTCAACTGCTGGCCGATGATGTTCGCCTCGGCGGACCGGCCGAGCCGCTGCAGGCACTCGTGGTAGCCGTGCAGGCTCCACACGTTGTTGGGGTGCTGACACGGCCGGGCCAGGGTGGGGTCCAGCCCGAGATCGGCGGCGTACACCTGCGCGGCCTCCTCGACCCGGCCCTGCTCCAGAAGCAGCGCTCCATAAGCGTGCCGGGTGGGTTGCATCCAACCCCACGGCTCGTCATACGGCAGAGAATCATCGAGTTCGATCGCGCGCCGCAAGTGGGCGAACGCCTCGTCGAATCGCCCTTCCCGATAGGCGATCTCGCCGTCGAGCATCGCCTCGGCGACCGCCAGGATGTCGCGGGCGGTGTTGTTGAAGAGATAGCGCGACTCCGGTATGCGCGCATACGCGGCCCCGAACGCGTCGCGTTCGGCATGCGCCTGCTCGATCTGACCCTTGGCCGCATGCGCGACGCCGCGGCCGTAGTGGATGGTCGCGGTGGTCGTGCAGTACAGGTCGGCGTCGTCGGGGAGGGGGTGCGCGATGAGGTCGTCCCATCGCCCGAACCGGACCAGCACATGAACTCGCAACGGCACGAACGCTTCCAGCCAGTCGGCCATCGGGGGCGACTCGATGGCCAGCAGTTCCGGTGTGAGCTGCTCGGCGAGTTCGTCGGCCGCCGCCAGCGCGGTGGCCGAATTGCCTTCGAACATCGCCGAATAGACGACGAAGTGGAGGTTGTGCGCGCGGTAGAGGGAGTAGAAGTTCAGCGGCCCTTCACGTTCGACGAAAAGCCGGTCCGCGGCAACGGCACTCAGGTTGGACGTCACCGAGTTGCGGTACTGACCGCACAGCACATCGATGTGGCTGGGCATGTGCTGCAGATGGCCTGCGTCGGGTACCAGGTCGCGCAGCAGATCGGCTGCGGGCAGGGCATCTTCCGGTGTCGCCGACATCTCCATCGTGTGCAGATACAGGTGCAGCACACCGGGATGCTCACGGCCCTCCTTCGTGGCGAGCGCGGCGTCGAGGATGCGTTTGGCCTCCACGACCCGCGAACCCGGTGCGGGCTCACCGGTTCTGGTGTCCCACAGCGCCCATGCCGTCACGTTGACCAGCGCGTCGGCGGCAAGCGTCTGGATGTCGATGTCGTCGGGGTAGGCCTCTGCTAGCCGGACCATCGCATCGGCGTAAGCGGAGTGGCCAGCCTGCAGCGCGTCGAGGTCGTCGGGATCCTCGGTGGGGAACCGCTTTTGCAGCGCCTCGATCAGCCCGCGCTCGACCGCCGACGCCCTGGCGTCGACGGCCAACGACAGTTCCATGCGCGCCCGCGCCAGCGACGCCTTGCGATCGACGGGGTCGAACGCCTCCCATGCCTTGTTGTAGTTCGGTCCGATGGAATACGCGATGCCCCAGCGCGCGATCGCGAGATCCGGGTCCAGTTCGAGGGCGCGTTCGAAGCAGTGGATCGCCTCGTCGTGGTTGAAGGCATATGCCCAGACGAGCCCGCGGTCCACCCATGTCTGCGCCTGCGGCGACGGCGTGTCAATCGGCCGGTGATAGGTGCCGAGGTTGTAGTACTGCCCGGTCTCGACAGGTGAAACGCTCATACCGCCCACGATAATTGAGCCGGAATGCCGTGGCGAGGACCGCGAGCAGACAGCCCGCCGCACCCCATGCCGCGAGCGTCAGCAGCGGCGCTGCGGCGCCGTGGCCGTCGAAGTAGGAGATGCTGCGTAGCAGGGAGACGCCCGAACCCTGCGGCACGATCTTGGTGAAGGTCGCGTAGAAGGGCGACAGCAGCGGCCGTCCAACGGGTCCCGCGGCCGCCGCGTTTCCGACGACGACCAGAAAGAGGGTCAGCAGCGCCGACGCGGCGGTGCCGAACGCCGCCGCGACCCCGGTCACCGCGCCGCCCACCGCCATCGAGTACAGCCAGAGCGCACCGAAGACCAGCCACGTGTGCCCGGTCAGGGCCCCGAGCACGCCGTCGACGTAGACGGTGACAACGCCGGCGAGCACGGCCGAGTACGCCGCGAGCGTGACCGTGCGCAGCAGCAGCGTGACAGGCCGGTGGACCCGCCCCATCAGATAGCCAATAGCGGTGGCGCCCAGGGTCGCTCCGATCGACAGGAAGATGATGGCGTAGAACTCGACGGTGCCGGACGGGTCGGCGGGTGAGGTCGGTGCGACATCCTCGACGGTCGCGGTCAGTCCGCTGTGCGCCGCGACCTCGCGGCCGACGGACTCGGCGGCGGTGGCGACGCTCTTCCCGCCGCCGCCCGCGACGTAGATCGTCATCTCACCGGACGGGGAGACCACGAATGCGGTGTCGGCCTCGCGTCGGGTGACCTGTTGCCGCGCGGCGGCGCCGCTGTCTACGGCGTTGACCGCCAACGCATCCTGGCCGCGCAACCCCTCGACGACCTGTTCGGGAGCGGCCACCGCGACGGTGAGGTGGTGAAGGGTGGGGCGCGCGAACGCGCCAGAGTAGCTGGCGATCATCGCGACGACGAACAACGTCAACGCGGCCATCGCAATGACCATGCTGCGGATCGAAGACTTCGTCACCGCCGCTGAGGCGTGTCGTGCCATTGGATTGATCCTTCTCGGTGGGAGCTAATGGATTTCAGGGGGCGGCTGCCGGGGACAGCCCGAGCAGCGCCTCGACGGTGTCGAGTGCGGCGGTGACCCGGCCGCGCAGATCGGTGGCGTCCTCGTCGTCCATCCAGGACCGCAGCACCTCGATGAACCCGCCGGCCAGGAAGCGACCGACGGATTCCGGCGTCAAACCGTCCCGGTCGACGATGGAGGTCTCGGCGGCGATCTGCGCGCAGGCGGGTTCGAGTTCCGCGCGGAACGCAGCGAGCACGCGCAGGGTGACGACGCTGGGCACGACGTTGCGGTACATCGCGCGGTGCTCGGCAGCGAGGTCGAACAGCGCGACGATCCTGGTGCGGGGATCCGAGTCGACGTTCGCGGTGGCCGAGGCGAAGGCGACGGCGAACGCGTAGGCGATCGCGTCGTCGCGGTCCCGGAAGTGTTGATAGAAGACCTGGCGGCTCACCCCGGCGCGGTCGACGATGTCGCTGACCGTCAACTGGTCGACGGGGCGTTCATGTGCCAAGGCGAACGCGGCGTCGCGCAGCTTGGCGCGAACGCGCTCCGCCCGCGGGTCGACACTGTGGATGCGTGCTGCCATACCTGCACGTTAGTCGGCTTCGTAGACAGATGACTATGACAGATTAGGTTATCTAAGACACTCTGTTAACTCAGGTGTGACGGCGGCGACCTCAGAGCGTGTGGAGCACGGCGGTCGCGGCGCCGAGTGCGATGCCGATCACGGCGGGCAGCATCTCCGCGACACGATCGGAGGCGCGCAGATGGAAGGCGACGGCGCCGATCGAGAGCAGGGCCAGCCCGATGGCGGCGGCGATGCCGATGGGCGGCCACAGCAGACCGGCCAGCGCGCCGACGACGCCGGCCAGTTCCAGTCCGCCGATGATTCGCCAGCCGACCGGCGAGACGCTCAGGTGGTCGCGGATCTCCAGTGACTTCGGCACGCCGAGCAGCTTGATGCTCGACGAGAACACGAACAGGGCCGCGAGCAGCAGGGTCACTACGACGGTGGCGGTGTCCACCACCGCAGATTAGGTGCCCGCGGCCCGGCAGGTGCCGAAATGATCCGTTAGACGACCCCGCTCAGTGGCCCGCAACGACGTCGGACTCGTCGATCTCGACCGGATCCTTGGCTCCCGGCAGGAATGAGTATGCGACGCAGACGATTCCGAAGAACAGGTACCCGAGCGTGACTTCAGGGTTCGCCGCCCAGGCGACTTCGGGCGCGTGGATCAGGCCGATGAACGACAGAAGGGCCCCGACGGCGGATGCGATCCCCGCATACAGGAATTTCTTCTCGAGTATCAGTGTCACCATGGTGCCGAGGATGAGACCGACGAGAACCGCGCCCTCGCCGAGGGTCTTGAGGCCGTCGTAGACGACACCGGCGCCGTTGAGCGCCTCGATGCCGACCTCGCTCGCCGAGGTGCCGGCGGCGTTGAGCGCGTTGTCGATCAGGCCGTGCGCCCATTGCGCCAGGTTGGGCAGAAGCGCCGCAACCACCGCGATGGCATGCAAACGCGGCACGGCCTGGAACGCCTGCGCCCCGATCAGCAGGCCGATGTAGAGCAGGATCGGAACGATCGCGGGCACCGGCAGCAGCGAGTCGAGGACTCCGAAAAGCCCGAGGAAGCACAGGATCCCGATCATGACGCCGCTGGCCAACGAATAGTTGGCCCGCCCGCCGGCGTCCTTCCAGCCGGGGTGGCCGATGTACACCGCAGGCGGGAACGGTGACCCGAACGCCGACCCGATGACCGCGCCCGCGCCGTCGGCGAGCAGCACGCTGCGGAGGTTGAAGTTGTCGCCCGCGGCCGCGGCGCTCTCGACGTTGCTCATCGCCTCGGTGAAGTTGTAGACGCCCAACGGGATTGCCGTGCCCAACAGTGGCGCCAGGTTCGACAGGCCCTGGAACAGCAGATCGATGCGCAGGTCGGGGACTCCGATCGCGATGTCCGAGACGGCCTGACCGACGTCCGGTGCGGACATGAAGCCGCCGATCCACCCGATCGCGGTGCCGACCAGCAGTGCGGCCAGCCCGA
This sequence comes from Mycolicibacterium sp. 120270, assembly GCA_033741175.1. Lineage (GTDB taxonomy): Bacteria > Actinomycetota > Actinomycetes > Mycobacteriales > Mycobacteriaceae > Mycobacterium. The sequence continues at coordinate 170,443 of JAWQNE010000005.1, forward strand.
CAGGGACGCCGAAGGGGAGTTTCACATTCGTGAAGAATCCGATCAGGATGATCGCCATCACCGGCAGGCCGATCCAGGCGGCCTCCCACATCTGGACGGCGGGCCGCATCGAGATGAAGGTGATCGAGATGCCCGCCAGGGTGCCCAGCATCGCTGCGCGCGGCGTGAGCCTGCGAATGTAGGGCCCGACGAACGCGCCGATCATCACGATCACACCGATGAGGAAGGCCCATGCCAGCCCGGCTTCCCACGCCCTGATGGGGTCGTCGGTGTTGAGGTACACCGGCAGCATCACGACGAACACCACGATGAACATGTGCGGCACGCTCGGCCCGTAGGGCAGCGCGGTGACGTCGTCGCGGTTCTCCCGGCGAGCCAGTCGGCGCGCCAGGAACGTGTAGTAGAGGTTGCCGAGGATCAACGCCACGCCGAGCGCGGGCAGCACGGTGCCGAGCACGTCGCCCGCGGGCACGGCGACGACGCCAATCATCAGCCCGGTCAGCGTCAACACGTTGACCAGGATGTTGAACCCGAGCCCGAAGAACGCGTTGGTATCGCCGCGCGTCCACAGCGGCAGCGACACAGGCGACGGGGCCGGCGGATCTTCGGGCGGATCGGCGGGCGGATCAGCGGGGGACTGGGTCACATCGGTGCTCATGGCGGGTCCTCTCAGGCGGCCGTGGTGGTGAGGGCATGAAGGGCCGGGATCACGGCGGAGGTGTCGGCGACCCATCCGAAGATGCCGCCCTGGGCCTTGATCATTTCCAGCCCGACACGCTGGAACTCGGGGAAATACGAACCGACGCAGTCGGATACGACCAGGCACTCGTAGCCGCGGTCATTGGCCTCCCGCGTGGTGGTGTGTACGCAGACCTCGGTAGTGACGCCGGTGAACAACAGCTGGCTGATGCCCGCACCAACGAGCACATCCTGGAGTTCGGTGGCGTAGAAGGCACCCTTGCCGGGTTTGTCGATGACGACCTCGCCGTCGATCGGCGCCAACTCGTCGACGATGTCGTGGCCGTACTCACCGCGGATCAGGATGCGCCCGTATTTGCCTGCATCGCCGATGCGTTTCGAGGGGGCACCGCGGCTGAGCTTGGCGGGCGGGCAGTCCGACAGATCCGGCTCATGGCCCTCGCGGGTGTGGATGACCATTGCCCCGGCGGCCCGCGCGGCCGCGATCAACGCCGCCAGCGGTGGCACCACTTTGAGCAGTTGGTCCACGTCGTTGCCGAGGCTCTCCCCGAATCCGCCGGGCAGCAGGAAGTCTCGTTGCATGTCGATGACGATCAGGGCCGTCTTACCCGCGACGAGAGAGAAGGGCGCGGGTTCGGCAGGCACTTCCACAATCGTGGTCATAGGTGCTCCTCGGACGTGACGATGGACGCGGATCCCGCTGTCGCGCGGACGGATTCGCGGGGCTCATCGAGAATTCGGGCGGCCATTGCCAGCACGGTGTCGTCGGTCAACGCCGGACCGAGCAGCATTGCGCTGGCCGGTCTGCCGTCGGAGGTGATCCCGACCGGGATTGCGGCGCCGAGGAGATCGAGCAGGTTCCCGAAATGCGTGTAGTGGCCGAGCATGGTGTTGCAGTCGATCGGGCGGGCCAGGACCTCGTCGACGGTGAACGTGGTGCCGATCGTCGGGACGACAAGCACATCCATGTGCTGCCACAGCCTTGCCACGACCGCCTTCAACTCGGCGAGCCGTTGCAGCGCGGCGAAGGCGTCGACCGCCGTGTACTTCCAGCCGCCGATCAGGATCTCGCGCACCACCGGATGGATCGACTCCGGTTGGGCGGCAAGGAAGTCGCCGAACTCGACCAGTCGTTCGGCCACCCACGGGCCCTGGTAGAGAAGCGAACCCGCGGCCAGGAATGGTTCCAGCGATGTCTCGACGACCGTGGCGATGCCGCCGAGGTGGTCGCGGAAGGCCAGATGCGCCGACCGCATGGCGTCATCGGCGAAGAACTCCAGTTCGCTCACCGGCGGCAGCCCCACCCGGATGTCGGAGCCGTCGTAGCGGGGCCCGCGCGGGCGCGACCACGCGTCGTTGTGGTCGCGCGCCACCATCACGTCGAGCACGCGGTCGACATCGTCGACGCAACCCGCCATCACGCTGATGCAGTCCAATGACTTGCACGCCGGGACGAGGCCGACGGTGCTGATCAGCCCGCGCGAGGGCTTGAATCCGACCACGCCGTTGAGCGCCGCAGGCACACGACCGGAGCCTGCGGTGTCGGTCGCCACCGCGAACGGCACCTGACCGCGCGCGACGGCCAGCGCCGAGCCCGAACTCGATCCGCCGGAGATCATGTCGTTGCCGTACACGCTGCGCGGCACGGTGAACGGCGTGCGGGTGCCGTTGAGCCCTGTGGCGAACTGGTCGAGGTTCGTCTTGCCGACGTAGACCGCCCCCGCGTCGAGGAGCCTGCGCACGGCAGGCGCCGTCGTCGAGGCGACGTAGGCGTAGTCGGGGCAGGACAGCGTGGTCGCGACACCCTCGACGTCGATGCTGTCCTTCACCCCGAAGGGCACGCCGTAGAGAGGCAGGGTCCGTGCGCCCGGACGCTTCTCGACTTCCTCTGCGGCGGAAAGCAATTGGTCGCGCGGTACGACGGAGAGCCAGGTGCCGTCGTCACCGCGCGCCGCGATGGCGTCGGCGACCCGCGCTGCCGTCTTCGTCGGCGATCCGCTGCCGCTCGCATGCCAGGCAAGGATTTCGGCCACCGAGGGACCGACCGAAGGACCTGTTGTGCCACCGACCACAGCTGTTTTTTTCACGGAATGATGGCAAACGTGGTACCGGCGTATTTCGATCTTGTTGCCCCGCACGGCGAGAGCGCCGGGCTTCGCCTCCGCTCGGGCCCGGAATTCGACTTCAGACCAGGAACATGTTCTAGTTTTGAGGTGCTCGAGTTCACCCATGTCGGGGACCTGACGTCCGACGACGTCGAACGGATGCGCGCGATATACCAGCCGCTGGCCGAGTCGGTCCGCGAACTGATCGATGCGACGATCCGGACCGAGGCCGACACCGACGAGGTGGCGGCGATCAAAGCCGAGATCGACGCCGCCACCGCGCGACTGCGGGCCAAGCAGATCGACGGCGCGTTCGGGGTCCGCTACACCACCGCGGGCGATCGGATGGCGTGGGGCAACCCGGTCATCGGTATCCGCAACCCGATCGCGCCGCCGCTGGTGATCAACCGAGACGAAACCGGCGGCGCGTTCACCGACTTCGTCGTCGGCGCGCCCTACGAGGGCCCACCCGGTCACGTGCACGGCGGGATATCGGCCCTCGTGCTGGACCATCTGCTCGGCGAAGCGGCCAGTGACGGAGTCCTGCCTCGCTACACCGGCACCATCACATTGCGGTATCTGCGCACCACGCGACTCGGTCGGCTACACGCCGAGGCGCGGATCGCTCGCACGGAAGGCCTCAAGACCTACGTCGTCGGCCATCTCGCCGACGAAGAGGGGATCACCGTCGAGGCCGAGGGCGTGTTCATCACGCCGAAGTGGGCCCGCGACGAGAACTGACGCGGTCACGGTGTCGCCACGTCACTGGTGTCGGCGGTGATGCCTGCCAGGCTGCGGGTGATCGTGCCGACCTCGGCCACCAGGACGCGGGCGGCGCCATCGTCGGAGACGAGATGGGTTGCGGCATCCCGCAATTGCTGGGCGGCCGCGCTCAACTGATCGGTGTCGATTGCCCACGGGGTGGCAGGCGATGGCGGGTCTCCGCGGAGCACCTCGACGTAGTCGTCGACGGCCAGCACGAACTCGCGGGTCAGCGCCGGCGACGGGTGCGGCGGAAGGCTGCGTTCCAGCGACGTGCAGGAACTGGTCACCGCGTTCAGACCGGCGCGGAACGAGCGCAGCCAGCGCCTCAGCTCGCGTGACTCCAGCCGGGTCGCGCCCGCGGCGGCTTCGAACGCGGAACGGGCGCGGAGCGCACGCTGCCACGCCGCGGCGAGCGCATCCGGCGGATTCTCCAGGTCGTGCACGAACGCTTTGATCACGGTTGCGGCGTAGTCGATTTCGGTCTTCAACAACTCCCCGGCACGCTGACGGAGCCGGATCAGCGCATCATCCGGTATGACCACATGGAACAGGACGGCCAGCGCCCCACCGATGACGACCGCCAGCAGCATATCGCTGGCCGGCGGCGATACATGGGTGATGTCCAGAAGCAGAGCGATCGTCGCACCGAAGGCGGCGGTCACCGCGATGAAGCCGAAAACCGACACCGCGTAGGTGATCCCGAGGAACAGCACCGCGAGAATCGCGGCGACCAACCCCGTCGGCTCCCAGAGCAGGGTCAGCGCAGAGGCCACCACGACACCCGCGCAGATCCCGGCCACTCGGCCGACGCACCGCGTGTAGGTGTGCGCGGTCTCCGGTCGCATGACGAGCAGCACCGTCAACGGAACCCAGTGTCCTGCGGGCAGGTCGGCGAATCGCGCGATCGCGGTCCCCGAAGCCGCCGCCCCCGCCAGCCGGGCCGCGTGCCGCGCGATCGGCGAGGTCAGGTTGAGGTGCCTGCGGGCGGAGCCGAACGCCGTCTTGACTGCCTCCACCCAGTCCGGGACCCGGCGGCGGCCGAATCGAAGCGAATCGGCGCGATGCAATTGGCGTGAAAGCCGTTGGGCGACCCCGGCATCGGGGGCCTCGACCGCTGCCGCGGCCGCGTCGACGCCCGCCAGTGCGTAGTCGGCGTCGCGTCGCGCCGTCCGGTTCTGCGCCGCTATCGCGGTGAGCGTGTCAGCCGCCGCGGCCAAGAGTCCGCCGATCGCTTCGTTTCCCGCGGCCTTGCCGCGCAGCCCCATCAGAGTCTTGCCGATCTGCTCCGGTAGCGCGTGCCAGTCACGGTAGGCCGGCGAGCGTCGGTTGGTCTGGGTCTCGCTTGTGCTGAACGCTTCCTTGCACTCCAGCAGCTGCGACGTGTCGACCTCGGCCGACTGCTCGGTGGCCAGCCTGCGGGCGTCGGCGGCCAGCGAGCGGTAGACCTTCGTCAGCGCGTCACGCTCGAGCTGCCATCGCCGAGGAGGCCACACCGCGATGAGCGCGGCCTGCACCACACCGGCGAGGACGGCGCACAGGGCAGAGATCAGTGCGGCAAGAGCGAACTGCGGATACTGGATCACCAACAGCAGTCCGGAAGCCCCCGCGAGCAGCCCGGCCGGTGCGCCGACGGCCCACTGCATGCCTGCCGCGAAACACCACAGCGCTACGACGGCCACGAAAAGAATGCTGTAGCCGGACGTCAGTGCGCCCACGAAGACGGCCAGCCCCAGCTCGACCGACACGGCGAGCACGATCGGGATCCGGCTGAGTGGGTTGTCCTGCAATGCGATCGCCCCGGCGATTGCGCCCGCGGCCGCGGCCGATGTCGCCGCGTCGCCGGGCCCCCACACCAAAGCGAGGGTTGTCACCACCAGGACCCCGACCAGGCTCCGGGCGACCGCGCCGTTGTCCGGCAGGTTCATCCGAAGACCCAGCCCCTTGATCACGCGACCATTCTCACCCCGCCGAGCCGGCATCCGCGTCAGGCTGGCGGGGGGCTAGGTTCGGGTCCGTGGAGAAAGTGATACTCACGCTTCGCGGAGTCGACGCCGACGACGCCTGGTGCGCGAGGTTGCGCACAAAGGTGGCCGCCGATCTGCTCGACATCGGTCTGCCCGGCCTGGCGATCAACGTGCGCGATGCCGAGGTGCGTGAGTCGCTGATGACACTGACGACGATGGATCCGCCCGTGGTCGGCTTCGTCAGCATGTGGACCCAGCAGTCCTATGGCGCCCAGGTGCAGGCGGCGACCGCCATTCTGCAGAAGGAATGCGACGACGTCGCCGCGTATCTCGTCACGGAGTCGGTTCCCCTCCCGCCACCGGCGACCGTGCCCGGTCAGCGCACGGCCGGGCTGGCCAACGTCGCCTTGCTGCGCAGGCCCGCCGACCTCGACGAGTCGACGTGGTTGTCGCGATGGCAGATCGACCACACACCCGTCGCGATCGAGACCCAGTCGACGTTCGGCTACACGCAGAACGCGGTCGTGCGCGCGCTGAGCCCCGGGGCGCCTGCGATCTCGGCGATCGTCGAGGAACTGTTCCCGGCCGAGGCGATCAGCGATCTGCGCGCGTTCTTCGGCGCATCGGACGACGACGACCTGCGCGACCGCATGGAGCGCATGATCGCCAGCACCTCGGCCTTCGGCGCGAACGAGAACGTCGACACGGTGCCGACCAGTCGCTACGTCTACCGCAGCCCGTTCGACATCATGAAAAAGGTGAGCAGATGACAACACTCGACGAAGCCGTCGCGCTGGCGCGCGGGGAAAGCGGGTTGACCGTGGTGTCGACACTGCGCGCCGACGACACGATCCAGGCTTCACTGGTCAACGCAGGGGTGCTACCGCACCCCGACAACGGCCGTCCGGTGCTGGGTTTCGTCACCTACGGACGGGTGAAGCTGGCGAACCTGCGGACGAGACCGCAGCTGGCGGCGACCTTCCGGAACGGTTGGCAGTGGGCGACCGTCGAGGGCACCGCCGAACTGGCGGGGCCCGACGATCCGCAGCCGTGGCTCACCGACGCCGACCAGTTGCGGCTCCTGCTGCGTGAAATCTTCACCGCCGCAGGCGGCACCCATGACGACTGGGACACCTACGACAGGACGATGGTCGAGCAGCGCCGCACCGCTGTCCTCGTCGCACCCACCCGCGTGTACAGCAACGGCTGATGCTTACGCTGCTGCGGTGACCCTCACGATCACCGACAGCAACCGAGTACGAACCCTCACCCTCGACCGACCCGAGGTGCTCAACGCGTTCAACGAAGCGCTTTACGAGGCCACGGCAGTGGAGATCCAGCGGGCCGCCGAGGACGACGAGGTCGCGGTCCTGCTGCTGACGGGCAACGGCCGGGCCTTCAGTGCGGGTAACGACCTCAACGAGATGCAGTCACGCATCACCGACCCCGCGATGGCCGACCAGGGCAGCCATTTCACGTCGATGATCGAAGCGCTGACCGACTTCCCGAAACCGCTCATCTGTGCCGTCAACGGACTGGCGGTCGGCATCGGCACGACCATCCTCGGATACGCCGATCTCGTCTTCATGTCTTCCGATGCGCGGCTGAAGTGCCCTTTCACCAGCCTTGGCGTCGCGCCCGAGGCGGCGTCGTCGTATCTGCTACCGCAGTTGATCGGCAGGCAGAACGCCACCTGGCTGTTGATGTCCTCGGAGTGGATCTCGGCAGAGAAAGCGCTGCGGATGGGATTGGTCTGGAAGGTCTGCGAGCCCGACGAGCTGCTCGCCGATGCCCGCAGGCACGCCGAAATCCTTGCCGCCAAACCGATTCCGAGCCTGATCGCGGTCAAGCAGACCATCGCCGAGCCGTACCGACCGGGGATCGAGGCGGCCACCGAACGGGAGAACGCTCATTTCGCCCGACTGATGGGTGCCGCGGCCAACGCCGACGCTCTTACCGCATTCGCCGACAAGCGGGGTAGGGCTGGGGCTTAGCGGCTCGCCGGTGACGGCGCTCCGTTGCTTGCGAAGTGCGCTTCGATGATCGCCCGCACCGTGCGCTTGCATCGTCCGCAATCCGAGCCTGCCCCACATGCGGCCGCCACTTCCTTCGAGGTCGACGCGCCGTTGGCGACGCACTCGCTCACCACATGGCTGGTGGCTCCGGTGCAGAGGCAGACGAACATGAATCGACCCGTCAGTTCTTACTCTCGATGGACATGAGGTGGGCGAACTTGCCGACGAACTGCGTCGGATAGGCACCGAGTCCCGCGTTCGACATCCACTCCGCCGCGGCATCGGGGTGATCGATCCACTGCCGCGCGTTGATCTCGTTGTCGATCTCCTGCAGGATCATCACTTCCTGCCCGTCGTCGAGCGCGCGATAGACCCAGATCTTGCGGACCCCGCCGCGCTTGAACCGGTCGAGGCCGTCGTGCACCTTGGCCATCAACGCCGACACGTCGTCGACCGACGACATCACTCCGACCACGATCCGGCCCACATGTTCCTCCGACGACGGCGGGTCGAGGTCGATCTTTTCGACCACCTGTCCGCCGAAGATGGGCGGGATGTCGTCGAGGCCCGCGATGTCGAACCATTCGAATACCGCAGCGGAGCGGATCAGATCTCGAATTGAGCTGGCGTGCCGAATACCGATCGTCACCAATACCCGGCCGGGTTCCCAAATAGACGTGTAAAGAACGACATGATGCGCACCGATCGATGCCAGATTGTCGCGATGGCGTTTGAGCCAATTCCACATCCGGTCGATATCGTCGACACGAAAATCGCACGCGAGAATTAGTGAGTGCAAATTGAACTCACTCATCGTTAACCTTCGTTCCGATGCGCTCGCAATCATGTTAGCGCAGTCTAACCTTACTAAGCTTAGGCAGTCCAGTGGCCGAGTCTGTTCTTAGCTTAGGCAGTCCATCTGCCCAGCCCCATCTTCGTCCCTCGGGCCGAAGTTCGTTGCCGCAAAGCGTGAAACACGCCGCACAGCCAGCAGAAGTTGTTCCGATCACGCGTCGGCGTGGACTAGATTGGTCTCGGACAGCACAGCCCATCCATCTGACGCGGCGCACAGCGCCAAGGAGCCACCATGCAAGGGGACCCCGACGTTCTAAAATTGCTCAATGAGCAATTGACGAGCGAATTGACGGCCATCAACCAATATTTCCTGCACGCCAAAATGCAGGAAAATTGGGGCTTCACCGAATTGGCTTCACATACCCGTGCCGAGTCTTTTGATGAAATGCGGCACGCCGAGACGATCACCGACCGCATCCTGCTGCTCGACGGGTTGCCGAACTATCAGCGCCTCTTCTCGCTGCGGGTCGGCCAGACGGTTCGCGAGCAGTTCGAGGCCGACCTCGCCATCGAGTACGAGGTGGTGGCCAGGCTTCGGCCCGGCATCATCATGTGCCGGGAGAAAGAGGACGCGACCAGCGCCAACATCTTCGAGCACATCCTGGCCGATGAGGAGAACCACATCGACTACCTGGAAACCCAGCTCGAGTTGATGAACAAGCTGGGCGAGGAGCTCTACCTGGCGCAATGCGTCTCACGCCCGCCCGGTAGCACCGCCGGCTGAGTCCTTCGGGCGAACGCGTTTCGCCGTCGACTGCGCGTGTAACCCTGCGTCCCGGGTCGCCGTAACATTCGTAGCCTATCTAACGATATGGCTGCAGGTGACGGTTGTCCTCGACGGAAGGCAGGCATGGGGAGTCAGGCACCGACGGCTGCGGTCTCGGACCCGGAGTCGAGCAGCGCGGAAATCAGCCCGCAGCGCCGCAACCTCATCTTCGTTGCGGTGCTGCTCGGCATGCTGCTTGCCGCCCTCGACCAGACGATCGTGGCCACGGCGCTGCCCACCGTCGTCGCCGACCTCGGCGGGGCGGGCCACCAGGCCTGGGTCGTCACCAGCTATCTGCTCGCGTCCACCATCGCCACCGCGATCGTCGGCAAGCTCGGCGATCTGTTCGGTCGCAAGGCGGTCTTCCAAGCGTCGGTGGGGTTCTTCCTCGTCGGTTCGGTGCTGTGCGGCCTGAGCGGTTCGATGACCATGCTGGTCGCGGCCAGGGCGCTGCAGGGCATCGGCGGCGGCGCCATCATGGTCACGGCCATGGCCGTCATCGGCGAGGTGATCCCGCTGCGTGAGCGGGGGCGCTACCAGGGTGCACTCGGCGCAGTGTTCGGCGTCACGACCGTCATCGGGCCGCTGCTCGGCGGCTTCTTCACCGACCACCTCACCTGGCGGTGGGCGTTCTGGATCAACATCCCCGTCGCCGTCGTCGTGTTGCTCGTCGGCGCGACGGCCATCCCCGCGCTGGCCAAGTCGGCGCGGCCGGTCATCGACTACGCAGGCATTCTGTTCGTCGGCCTCGGTGCGTCCGGCCTGACGCTGGCCACCAGTTGGGGCGGCGGGGAGTACGCGTGGGGTTCCCCGGTGATCATCGGCCTGTTCGTCGCATCCTTTGCGGCTCTGGCGGTCTTCGTCTGGGTGGAACTGCATGCGGCCGAACCGATTCTGCCGATCCGGCTGTTCGCCAGCCCGGTGTTCACGGTGTGTTGCGTGCTCGGCTTCATCGTCGGCTTCGCGATGCTCGGGGCGCTGACGTTCCTGCCGACCTTCATGCAGTTCGTCGACGGCGTCTCGGCGACCACGTCGGGCATGCGCACGCTGCCGATGGTGGCGGGCATGCTCATCACGTCGATCGGTAGCGGCAACATCGTCGGACGCACCGGAAGGTACAAGGTCTTTCCCGTCGTCGGCACTGCGACCATGGCCGTCGGATTCGTACTGCTGTCCACGATGGACGCGGCCACCCCGACATGGCAGCAGTCGGTGTTCCTATTCATCCTCGGCTCCGGGATCGGGCTGTGCATGCAGGTGTTGGTCCTGGTCGTGCAGAACACCGCCAGCTTCGCCGACCTCGGCGTTGCGACGTCAGGCGTCACATTCTTCCGCACGATCGGAAGCTCCTTCGGCGCAGCCATTTTCGGTTCGCTGTTCGCGAACTTTCTCGACGCGCGGATCGGGCCTGCGCTGATCGCCAGCGGGGCGCCGCCGCGGGCCGCCGAGTCACCGCAGGCCCTGCACGCGCTGTCGCCAGAAGCGGCCGCGCCGATCGTCGAGGCCTACGCCGATTCCCTCGGCAAGGTGTTCTTGTGCGCGGTGCCCGTCGCCCTGGTCGGCTTCGTGGTGTCGCTGTTTCTCAAGGAGATTCCGCTTCGTGAGATGGAAGCGGTCTCGGCCACCGACCTCGGCGAGGGCTTCGGCATGCCGAACAACGAGTCACCGGACAAGATCCTCGAGGTGGCCATCGGTCGCCTGATGCGCAACACCTCCGACATCAGGCTGCGCACCATCGCCGGGGAAGCCGGCTGCGAATCCGACATCGCGATGTTGTGGGCGCTGCTCCAGATCTACCGGCAGAGCCAGGTTTTCGGCTCGGCGCGGTTGACCGATATCGCCGAACGCCTCCGGGTGCCCAGCGAGGTCATCGAGTCGACCTTCGACCGGCTTGTCGAACGCGGCTACGCGCTGCGCACCGGCGACCAGCTCTGGCTCACGCAGGCCGGCGCCAACCAAGTCGACTGCGCCTCGACCGCGCTGGTCAACCGGATCATCGAGCGGCTCGCCGAATCGCCGACCTTCGACGGCAGACCCGACCGTGAGCAGGTGGAGGCGGCGCTGGAGCGCATCGCGCACCGTCTGCTCGTCCAGCGCGACTGGGATGACGACCGGCTGGTTGCGGCCGGCAGGTGATCTAGCTGCGCAGACACCGCATTTCTAGAACGTGTTCCACTTATGCGGTGGTCGGCGTACGATCGCGCCATGAGCCGCATTGGAGACTTCGCCGACGACGACGCTGCAGCTTGGGCGGTCCAATCACCCGATATCGGCGCGGGCATGGCCGCCTTCGTCGACGCCGTCTACCACAAGAATCGGCTGCCGATGCGGGTGCGCGAGTTGGCGCGGATGGTGATCGCGCTCAACAACGAGTGCGTGGTGTGCCAGAACACCCGCGACTCCGAAGGCATCGCCGCGGGCGTCGACGAGGATCTCTACGACCACGCGGGCGTCTGGCGGACCTGGCCCGGCTACAGCGGCCAGGAGCGGATCGCCGCCGAGTTCGCCGAACGCTTCGCCGGCGACCACACCGGCCTGCGGGACGACGACGACTTCTGGGAGCGCGCGCGGGAACACTTCAGCGACGAGTTGATGACCGACCTCGCGCTGTCGTGCGCGATGTGGCTGGGCATGGGCCGGATGCTGCGCACGCTCGACATCGGCCAAAGCTGCAGGATCACGCTGTAGGTCTGCGCCGGTTGAGGGGACAATGACTGCTGTGACTCGGGCAGCCAAACCCCTCGCCGCAGCGGCCATCGCTCAACTCGAATCCGATGGTGTCGCCACCCTCATCGGCACCGTCGTGAACGCCGCGGGGTTGACACACGCCAAGACCATTCCGCTGCGCCGGATGGGTGCGTTCGCCGACCCCGGCCTGGGCGCCAGTCCCGTCTGGCATGTGTTCACCATCGACCAGACCGGTATCGCGTTCTCCGACTCCCTCGGGGTGGTGGGCGACCAGCGAATCAGGATCGACCTGAGTGCGCTTCGCATCCTCGGCGACGGATTCGCATGGGCGCCAGGGGCTTTCTTCGATCAGGATGGGCAGCGCGATCCCTATTGCAGCCGCGGCGTGCTCGAGGGTGTGGAAACCCGGTTGGCCGAGGCGGGCATCAACGCGCTGGTCGGTCACGAGATGGAGTTCCTTCTCGTCGGACCCGACGGCAGCCGGCTGCCGGCCCACTTGTGGGCGCAGTACGGGCTCGCCGGGGTCCTCGAATTCGAAGGCTTCGTGCGCGACGTCACCGATGCCGCCACCGGCTCCGGCGTCTCCATCGAACAGTTCCATCCCGAGTACGGGGTGAACCAGTTCGAGATCTCGTTGACGCCGCAGCCTCCCGTCGCCGCCGCCGACCAGCTGCAGCTGATGCGGATCATCGTCGGCAGGGTGGCGCGACGCTACGGTCTGCGTGTCAGCCTGTCACCGGTGCCGTTCGCGGGCAGCGTGGGATCGGGTGCGCATCAACACTTCTCGCTGCACAAGGAGGGCCAGCCGCTGTTCTCCGGAGGCACGGGAGCGCGCGGCATGACACCGGAGGGGGAGTCGGCGGTAGCGGGTGTGGTGGCCGGCCTGGCCGAGGCGGAGGGCGTGCTCTGCGGCTCGATCCTGTCTGGGCTGCGGATCCAGCCGGGCCACTGGTCGGGCGCCTATGTGTGCTGGGGTACTGAAAACCGGGAAGCCGCAGTGCGATTCCTCGTCGGCGGGAGCAGCAATCCGCACGGCGCGAATGTCGAGGTGAAGGTGATCGACCCGTCGGCCAACCCGTATTTCGCCACCGCGACGATCCTCGGCCTGGCACTCGACGGCATCGAGCAGAAGCTCACCCTGCCGCCGGAGGCCACCGTCGACCCGTCGTCGCTGACCACCGCGCAGCGCTCCGATGCCGGCATCGCGGTCCTGCCGACAAGCCAGGCCGAGGCACTCGACGCATTGGAGGGCTCGGCACGGATGAGGCGCATCCTCGGCGACGAGGCGGTCGACTCGATCCTCGCCGTGCGCCGGTATGAACAGGACAACTTCGCCGACCTCGACGACGAACGACTCGCCGAGAAGTTCCGGATGGCCTGGAGCGTGTAGGCCGGGCGCGACGCGTACGCGCCTGATACGACCGAGATCGACGAAATGGTGCGGACATCTCGCACTTTTCCGCCCATATGTCGGTTTGGGCGGTTCAGACGAGGTGGGAGGCGTCGTAGACCCATGACGTGTCAACCGACGCAAGGCTTTCGGTGTACGCGGGCGGTGCCGCGGACAGCAATGTGTTGAAGTCCGAATAGTCCTTCCACAACGTGATCTTGCCGTTTTCGACACGATGCACCGAAACGAACGGCAGCCGAACGGTTTCCCCACTGGGCCAGCCCCACGTCTCGGAATGCTCGTAGATGACGTCCACGCCGTTGCTCAGCAGCAGGCCGTCGTGGTTGACGTAGGACGACAGCGACTCCAGCCCGATCTTGAGACGGGTGATGATGTCCTCGGGGCCACGGGCCGATACCGCGGGCATCGGCATGTCGACGTACAGACAGTCGTCGGAAAGAAACGTCTTCAGCGAATCCCAGTCGCGGTCGGACAGCGCCTTCCACATGCCGAGCACGATTTGATCAACGGTCATCCCGACATGGAACAGGTCGCGACGCAGCGGTGTCAATGAATCACGCCCATCCGTCGGGCCGGCGGCCGTCGACGTCGGTGAAGTCGTACTCGCGTGCCAGATCGGCTGACGTCACCGACCGTTGGTTCCACCGTGCCCGGTCCGGGTCGGCGGCGATGGCCGCGACCCCTCTTCCGACGAACCGCGGTGACTCCGACTCGGCGAAAGCCGGTGGCGCCGTGGGTAACCCGCCGGCGCGATCCGGGTCGAGCGCGGTGCGCCAGTTGTCCTCGGTGACACCCCAGTTGTCGAGCATCATCTCTGAACGCAGCCACCCCGGCGTGACGGCCACGGCGGTTGCGCCATAGGTCTGCAATTCGTGTCCGTGCGCGAACGCGAGGCGGTTCACCGCCGTCTTGGCCAGGTCGTAGAACACCGAAAGCCGGAAGTTCTTCTCGTTGTATTCGCGCGTGCCGTCGGTCACCTCGACGAGTAACCCGCCGGGGCGCTCGACCAGGAGCGGGTGCAGGCAATGTGACGTGATCAGGTGGGTGTCGACGCCCAGCCGGAGAATCCGCAGCCCGTCGTCGAGGTCGTGTTCCCAGATCGGCCGGTTCCACGTCGGCGGCGGACCCTTGAGCACCTCGGCGCCCCAGATGTCGTTGACCAGGATGTCGATCCCGCCATAGTCGCCGCGGATCCGATGCGCCAGGGCACGCACCTCACCCGGCTCGAGGTGGTCCACCGCGATCGCGACGCCTTCGCCGCCGAGCTCGTCGACCAGCGCTGCGGTCTCCTCGATGGTCTCCGGCCGGTCATAGTCGGATGTCTTGCCACCCGCGATCGAACTGCGGCCGGTGCACACCACGGTGGCGCCCGCTTCGCCGAGCGCGGCCGCGATTCCGCGACCGGCGCCGCGGGTAGCGCCGGCGACGACGGCGACCCGTCCGCGCAGCGGCTGGGCCGACGCCGGGCTCATCACCCGAGTATGGCGCGAAGCGGCAAGCGTCTATCGGAGCTTGCGCATTCAGGCGCATACTCGCGAAGGTGACTCCACTACAGCGCTACATAGCCGAGGAAATCGCGACCGACCACGTCGACGGCTTGATGTCCAGACGCGAGGCGATGCGCAGGCTGGCCCTGCTCGGAGTCGGCGCCGCCTCCGCGTCGGCGCTGATCGCCGCCTGCAGTGAGAACAAGAAACCCGAAGCGGAAGCGCCCGCCACGGCGACGGATGCGGTGACATCGAGTGAGGCGGCCACCCCGGCCGCCGCCCCGCCGGGATCCGAGAAGGCGGTGCCGACTGAACCGATCACCTGGGCGGGCCCGCGGGGTGAGCTTCAGGGGGCGTGGGCCGAAGCACCCAGCCCCCGCGGCGGGGTGCTGGTCATCCATGAGAACAAGGGCCTCAACGACTGGACCCGGTCGGTGGCAGGCAGGTTCGCGGGTATCGGGTACTCGGCGCTCGCCATCGATCTGCTGTCGGAGCAGGGCGGCACCGGCAAGTTCGCCGATCCCGCCGAGGCGACGGCGGCGCTCGGCAACATCGACCCCAGCCAGTTCGTCGCCGATCTCAAATCGGGCATCGGTGAACTGCGGCGGCGGGTCCCCGACAAGAAGATCGCCGCCGTCGGCTTCTGCATGGGCGGCGGGTTGGTGTGGCGGCTGCTCGCTGCGGGGTCACCCGAGCTGGCCGCGGCCGTCCCGTTCTACGGCCCGACTCCCGACAACCCGGACTTCTCCGGGTCCAAGGACGTTGCGGTGCTTGCGTTCTACGGCGCGCTCGACGAACGGGTGAACAAGACCGAGCCCGCGGCGAAAGCGGCGCTGGAGAAGGCCGGACTGGTGCACGAACTGGTCACCGAGCCGGACGCCAACCACGCCTTCTTCAACGACACGAACCCCGAGCGCTACAACGCTGCGGCGGCCGAGGACGCGTGGCGGCGAGTGCAGGAGTGGTTCGACCGCTACGTGGCGTGACGAGGTCGAGCACGGCGCATTAGATATTCGCGAGGTCGCTGACCCGGATCTCGTTGCCCGCGCGCCTGATTCCGTTCACCGGCGGGTACCGCTACGTTCTCCCCATGGCGGGCGGGCCTGCGGAATCCGAGCGGACGAAGACCGTGTGGTTCGCCGTTCTGCTGACACTGGACAACGGTTTTCTCGACGCGCACACCTATATCGCCCGGGGTGGCGTGTTCGCCAACGTTCAAACCGCGAACGTCATCTTCTCCGCCATTCATCTGTCGCAGCAGCGGTTCTACACCGCATTGGCTCACGTCTGGCCGCTGCTCGCGTTCATCGCGGGCGCGCTGCTGGCCGCCCACATCAAGTCGGGCCGGATGGAACGCCTCATTCCGCACTCGTTGCGCTGGACCATGGGTTTTCAAGTCGTCGTTCTCGCGATCATCGGCTTCGTCCCCGCCGCGGTCGACCACACCGTGGCTACCGTGCCGATCTCCTTCATGGCCGGCGTGCAGATCGGGCTGTTCCGCAAGGTCGGCGAGCTGGGGTACCTGCCCGTCGCCACCACAGGCGCCCTGGCCAGCCTCATGGAATCGGCGTACAACACCGCGGTGGAGCGGACGCCGGCGGCGCGGCACGCCTTCGCGGTGTACGGCTCGCTGATACTGGCGTTTCTGGTGGGCGCCCTGGTCGGCGCATACGCCACCGAGGCGTGGGGTGTGCACGCGATCTGGCTGGCCGCGGGCTTTCTCGCCGCCACGCTCTGCCTGTTCATCGTCGAGGTCCCGGATTGATTCCGCTTCCTGCTGAACCGGTCCGCGCGCAGAATCGTGTCGCGTAAGGGCGAAAAGATAGGGGAGCACGATGCAGAAGATCTACCCGCTTCTCGCGGTTGCGATCCTGCTCGCGGCGGTCATCACCGCCTGCAGCGGATCGACCGGCACGAGCGAGACCACCGCCGCCGAAACCGCTACGAATGAAACCACCACCACCGCCGAAACCGACAGCCCGGCGCCCGAGGGCCCGGCGCCCGCATCGGGCGCGACGATCACGATCGAGAACATGTCCTTCGGTCAGCCGCTCACGGTCGCGCCGGGGGCGACCATCACCATCGCCAACATGGACAGCGCGGAACACTCGGTGACCTCCGATACCGCGGGCACCTTCGACGTCCACATCGACGGCAACACGAAGAAGACGCTCGTCGCGCCGACGCAACCGGGCGAGTATCCGTTCCACTGCGTCTACCACCCGTCGATGAAGGGCACGCTGATCGTGCAGTAGCGGCGTTTAGCGCTGCGCGGCCGCGGGCATCCACCGGCGATGGTTGCTACCGCCGCGGTGCTTTTCGATGTCGACGGCACCTTGGTGGACTCCAATTACCTACACGTGCACTCCTGGGTGCGCGCATTCGACGACGTCGGGATCGCGGTCGAGACGTGGCGGATTCACCGCTCGATAGGCATGGACGGCGACCACCTGGTCGCATCGTTGTCCGGCGAGGCCGACGACGACACCCAGCACCGGGTCAAGGACCTGCATCTGCGGTACTTCAAGGAGACCGCACCGCTGCTGCGGCCGCTGCCCGGCGCCCGTGAACTCCTCGAGCGAATCCGCTCGCTGGGCCTGCGGGTCGTGCTGGCCAGTTCCGCCAGCGAAGAGGAACTGGCGATGGCCCGCAAAGTGCTCGACTGCGACGACCTGGTCGATGCCGCGACATCGTCGAAGGATGTCGACGTCGCCAAACCGGAGCCGTGGATCATCAACGTCGCCATGGAGCGCGTCGATGTCGATGCCCCGCATGCCGTCTACGTCGGCGATTCGGTGTGGGACGTCATCGCGTGCGAACGTGCGGGCGTTCCCGCGATCGGGCTCCTCAGCGGCGGTGTATCGCGGGGCGAACTCGAAACTGCCGGAGCAGCAGCTGTTTTCGACAATCCGCGCGATCTGTGCGCGCATATCGACGACACGGCGATCGCCGCATTGTCGAAGCGCTGATCACGGAATAGAAAATCGCCGGATTGCGCCGACACCGTCGGCGAGTGTCAGCTCGTCGGCGGCAGGCAGCAAGGACGCGCCGAACGCAACGGCGGCCATCGGAAGGGCCTCGTCGGCTCGCAGCACTCGAGTCGACGAAACACAGCCGAGCTGCGACAGCACTTCTGGCGAAGGCGATACGGTCGCCAGCTCGTCACCTGCCACCACTGTGGCGTCACCCATGTCGCCGATGATCAGGGTCTCGACCGCGCCGACGCGAAGAGCCGCGGTCACCCCGTCGAGTCCCTCGGCGGCCAGCCCCGACTGACGGCCGAGCTCGGCAGTGAGCCGCTCGGCGGCGGCATCGATCTCCGCGCGGTGCCGACGGTCGAATTCCTCCGAAATCGCTTGATGCAGTTGATCTTCGTCGATATCGGTGCGGGCACCGACGGCGAGTTCGACGGATCGGTCTGCCACCCGCTCGGGCAGCTCGCTGAGCAGGTCTTTGCGGGATTTCACCTCTCCCACGATGAAGACGACGTCCACGGGGATCTCGTCGGTCAATGCGGTCACCCGGTCGGCCACCTCGGAGACGTTCTTGCGGCGGGCGTTGTCCGCGACCCGCTGTGGGTGGCCATAGCCTGGTGTTTCGGCTCCGGATGCTTTGTGCACGGGATAGCCGGTGCCGTCGACGGTTTCCTTCCGGATCCGGCCGTCGTGGTGGATCTCGATATCGCCGCCGGCATGGTCGACCGCCACCACCGCGAACGCGGGCTGGTCGTATCCGTACTGGATGACGGGGACCAGGTAGGGCAGGGTGGAGACCCGCACAATCGGTACCGGAATGGGCCGGGCCAGGTGCTGATCGAACAACACTTCCTCGGCCTCGATGATCAAGGCTCGGCCGCTCTTGCCGACCGGGCAAGGCGATCCTCGGACGGCCTCCACGAGTCGCTCACCGATAGCGGGGTCAGCGCCCTTGTCCGCCAACTCTGACCGCAGGTCGCGCAGCTTGACGTCCAACTGTGCGTCCGCGTCGGCGGTGTCGTGTGAATCATCGAAGTACACCGACGCATACGGTCCCCTCGCGTCCACCAGGTGTTTGAAGCGATCGGAGTCCATGGCCCTCCCGTCCTCGGGTGTTCGTCGCTCGCAGGCTGTGTATGCCCGAAATTGGCGACGTCAACCGTCTAGCGGGGTGTCCAGGCCACCGGCAGCCGCTTGATGCCGTGAATGAACGCTGAGTGCAGCCGATCGGGTTCCTCGGTCGCCGTGAGGTCGGGCAACCGGCGGTGCAGTTCCTCGAACGCCACCGTGATCTCGCGCCGCGCAAGGTTGGCGCCGAGGCAGAAGTGTGCGCCGCCGCCGCCGAAGCCGACGTGGGGGTTCGGGTGGCGGCGCACGTCGAAGGTCCACGGGTCGGCGAACTTCGACTCGTCGCGGTTGGCTGAGCCGTACCACAGCGTCACCTTCTGGCCCTCGGCTATCTGGACGCCGCCGAGTTCGACGTCGCAGGTGGTGGTGCGGCGCATGTACGCCACCGGCGACGCCCAGCGCACGATCTCCTCGACGGCCGTCGGCGCCACCGCGTCGTAGTCGCTCCACCACCGGTCGCGCTGCTCCGGATAGCGGCTCAGCGCCAGCACGCCGTGGCTGATCGCGTTGCGGGTCGTTTCGTTGCCCGCGACCACCAGCAGGATGAAGAACGACGCGACCTCGGCCGAGGTCAACCGCTCGCTGTCGAGTTCGGCCTGCACGAGGCTGGTCGTCAGGTCGTCGCCCGGCGTAGCCCTTCTGTCGTCGGCCAGCGCCGTCGCGTAGGCGCCGATGTCGACGGCGACCTTGAAGAACTCGTCGAAGTCGGTGGCGATGTCGGGGTCGCCGAAACCGAGGATGACGTTGGTCCAGTGAAAGACCTGCTCGTGGTCGGATTCCGGGATGCCCATCAGGTCGCAGATGATCTGCAGCGGCAGGGGACCGGCCAGGTCGGCGACGATCTCACCCGTGCCGTCGGGACTGTTGGTCACCATCGCGTCCACCAGGCGGCGGGCCCGGTCCCGCACCGAATCCTCGAGGAGCGCGAGCACCCGCGGGGTGAAGGCGCTGCGGACGATGTTGCGAAGCCGGGTGTGCCGGGGGTCGTCCATCGCGATCATCGAACCGAAGTATTCGGCGAGTTCAGGGTTCTGGTCGCCGATGGTGATGCCACCTGCGGAGCTGAACAGCTCGGGGTGGCGGCTGGCGTAAAACACGTCGTCGTAGCGGGTGACCACCCAGTGCCCGGCACCGGGGGCGAACTCCTCGCCGATGAACGCCTCGTGGAACGTCACCGGCGCCTCACGCCGCAGCGTGGCGAACGCGCCGTCGCGAACGTCGTCGTCGAGCCCCCAGAAATCCCACGACGAGAGGTCGATGTCGGACAACGGAATCGATGGGGGAACGGCGCCGTTCACCCGGGTCGCGATACCCACATCAGGAGTCTACGGCGCTGCTTCGTGCCCGGGCCGCCCCTTGGTGCGCCGCTTCTCCTTCATCTCGGCCTCGAACACATGCCGTGCGCCGCGCTGCAACTCGTCACGCACCGACCGCTCGTGTTCACGGAAGACCGACCAGTAGACGTCGTCGAATTCCTCGACCACCTGAAACGTCCATCTCCCGTAGAGCACATTGCGGCCGATCAGATCGGTCTCCAGGCGCTCGGCGACGGCTTCGTGACCCGCCGCGCGCAGTTTGTCGCACGCATCGCCGAGGAGCAGATCGGCGTGGCCCATCAGCTGATGGAATGAATAGAGGTGACCGCGGGCCCGCTCCACGTACTCCAAGGCCTCCGACACCGTCCCGACCGCTTCGACCGTCTCGTCGCTGATTCCCTCCGCACGGCGGTCCAGCCCAGCCGCCGTCTTCGATGACTCGTTCACCGGGTCGAAGTACCCCGCTTTGTCTACCGGCAATCGCCTGCGCCCACGAAGGCGCGCGTGGTAGCACTTCAGTCGTGCGCAACCCACATGCCGGGCAACCCTTTACGACACCCGATGACGAGATCGCCGAGGCGCTGCTCGACGTCAGCATCCCGACGCTGTTGTTGTCGCTGGTGCACATGTCCGGCGACCCCGGGTTGATCCGCGGGGACCTCAAGCCTGCCGGGCTGTTCCTGAACGAGGTGCAGGGCTTCATGTCCGAGGAGGACAAGGCCACCGCGCGCAAGATCGCGCTGGAGGTGATCGCCGACTACCGCGACCGGGGCTGCCCGGAGCCCGAGTCCATCGGCGCCGAACTGCTGCACGAGATGATGAACTGGCTGGTGTGTGAGCCGGTGCCGGACGAGTACGTGCCGATGCTGCTCGAGGAGATGGAACTCGACGGCCGCGACGCCCGCCTCGTGCCGCCGGCGGGTGACGCCGGGCAATTTCCCGTCGTCGTGATCGGCTGCGGTGAGTCGGGTCTGCTGGCGGGAATCCGGCTGAAGGAGGCGGGCATTCCGTTCACCATCGTGGAGAAGAACGCCGGCGTCGGCGGAACCTGGTACCAGAACACGTATCCGGGTGCGCGCGTCGACGTGCCGAACCACTTCTACTGCTACAGCTTCGAGCCGACCGACCAGTGGACGCACTTCTTCGCCGAACAGCCGGAGCTGCAAGCGTATTTCGAGCGCGTGATGGACAAACACGACATCGGCCGCCACGTGATGTGGGAGACCGAGGTCACCGAGGCGTCGTGGAACGACGACACGGCGACGTGGACGGTCACCGCCCGTGACCGCAGCGGAAAGACGACGACGCTGTGGGCGCGTGCGGTGATCTCCGCGGTCGGCCAACTCGACAGGGCGCACACTCCCACGATCAACGGTCAACGGGATTTCGCGGGTCCGTCATTTCACTCCAGCGCGTGGGACCACAGCGTCGATCTGGCGGGCAAGCGGGTCGCGATGATCGGGGCGGGCGCCAGCGGCTTTCAGATTGCGCCGACGATCGCACCGGATGTAGAGCAGCTGACCGTGTTTCAGCGCACGGCACAATGGATGTTCCCGAATCCTGGATATCACGACCGCGTCGGTCCCGGTGTCCAATGGGCGCTTCGCCACCTGCCGTTCTACGGCCGCTGGTACCGCTTCCTGCTGTTCTGGCCGTGGTGCGACAAGGGTTTCGAGGTGGCCCGCGTCGATCCGGACTATCCCGATCAGCAGAGGGCGATCAACGAGATCAGCGAAGCCACCCGGATGATGTTCACCGACTGGATCGTCAGCCAGGTCGGCGAGGATCCCGATCTGCGGGCAAAGGTGGTACCGGACTATCCGCCGACGGGCAAACGGACGCTGCAGGACAACGGCAGTTGGTTGAAGGCGCTGACGCGTGACAACGTCGAACTCGTCCGGACCGGCATCGACCACATCGAAGCGGACGCGGTGGTCACCGAGGACGGCGTTCGGTATCCGGCCGACGTCATCGTGTACGCGACCGGCTTCGAGCACACGAAATTGTTGTGGCCCATGACGATTCGCGGACAGAACGGGGAAATACTCAGCGAGCGCTGGGGCGAGCGGCCGTCGGCGTATTTGGGCATCACCATTCCGGGCTATCCGAACTTCTTCTGCATGAACGGTCCCGGCACCTGGCTCATCAGCGGCGGCAGCCTGATCTTTCACTCCGAGTGCCAGATGCGGTACATCACACAGTGTCTCGAGCTGCTCATCGCGGGCGGACACAGGACGATGGAACCGACGGTGGAGAAGACGAGGGACTGGCACGAACGCAGTCAGGCCGAGATGCGCACCCTGGTGTGGTCGCAGCCGACGGTCAAGCATTCGTACTTCAAGAACAGCTTCGGCGAGGTACACACGCTGAGCCCGTGGCGGCTCGTCGACTACTGGACCTGGACCCGCGAACCCGACCCCCGCGACTTCGTCTTCACCTGACGCTCAACTACCCGCGGCACGGGGCTCAGGTCAGTTGCCAGCCCATGTTCGCCGCGAACGTGCGCGCATCGTCGGAGATCGTCCCGAGTTCATGGCTGCGCTGGATGTAGCCCTGGATCATCGTCAGGAAGTTCATCGGGTTGTAGGCGTCTTCCTCGAAGCTCCACTTGTCGTCGCCCGCGTAGTGCAGCACGGTGATGACCCCCGCGCCGTGCACACTGCCGTCGCCGGGATCCCGCATCGTGTTGATGTTCTTGAAGATGACCCAGCCCTTGTCGACGTCGATCGAGTACCACTCCACCGGATAGCTCGGCATCTCGCTGCCGGGAAAGGTGTTCATCGTCGACACGATCCATTCGCGGATGTTCTCGCGGCCCTCCATGTTGCCCAGGGCGTGCTCGACGTACTTCGCGTCTTCGGTGAAGTGGTCGGCGTAGCCGGACCAGTCCCAGGTCTTGCCGACCTCGACGACGGCGTCCTGGTAGCGGGCCCACGCCTCTTCGAGCTCTTCGCGTGTCCATCGACCCATGGCGGACTCCTTCGGCTGGCGCGGGAAACTGGAACTCGTTCTACCAAAAGCCGGTGCCCGGCGGAGTGGAATCGGGGCACCTGCTCAAAGTTGTTGCCAGGCAATGAAGTACCTTGCACGGCAACCGCGACGGGGCACCGCCGCGATACTGTCTGCAGGTGACCCTGCGACTCGACCCTCAGGTGAAAGCGAAGTTGACCGCGCTCTCCGATGCGTTGGGCCCCAGCGAGGACTTGCCCGTCGGCGACGTCGAGGCGCGCCGCGAGAGCGGTCACCGGATGATGGACCACATCGCCGCGACCACCGCACCGGTCGAGGGCGTCGACACCGAAACGTTCACCGTGCCCGCCAGCGACGGCGCCCAACTGGCGGCGACCTGGTATCGGAGTTCGACGGCAGAACCGCCGGGTAGCGCGGTGCTGTACCTGCACGGCGGCGGCATGATCTACAGCCTCGAGCAGATGGGGAAGATCTACGACCTCGTCGCCCGGCGCTATGTCGCCGCCTCGGGTGTCCCGATCTTCGTTGTCGACTACCGCGTCGCACCCGAGCACCCGGACCCGACGCCCGTGCAGGACTGCTATGCCGCGTTGGTGTGGCTGGCCGAACAGGCCGACGCCTTGGGCTTCGACCGCAGTCGGCTCGCGGTGATGGGCGACAGCGCGGGCGGCGGGCTTGCCGCAGGCGTCTGTTTGATGGCGCGTGACCGCGGCGGGCCGGCCGTGGCGGAGCAACTGTTGATCTACCCGATGCTCGACGACCGGCCTGCCGCCTTTGACCCTGCGGTGGCGAAACATCTGACCTGGAACTACGACGACAACCTCACGGGCTGGGGTGCGCTGCTCGGGGCGAAAGCGGGCGGCGTCGGCGTATCGCGGTACGCGGCGCCTGCCCGCGCCACCGATCTCAGGGGTCTGCCGCCCGCCTACATCGACGTCGGCGACCTGGACATCTTCCGCGGTGAGGACATCGATTACGCCCGCAGGCTGGCCGATGCGGGGGTGCCGACCGAGTTCCATCTGCACCCAGGCTGCCCGCACGCATTCGAGACGCTGGCCTACGGCACCGACGTCGCGGCGCGCGCACTCGCTGACCGTATTCGCCGACTTCGCTCGCTCTAGATCCGCCATAGGTAACGGGCACTTAGCCGTCCTCGATAAGCAGGTTGGGGTCATGGCTTGCGCGCACGCCACATCGGCAAGCCACGGGAAGAAACAGTGGCGCATCCGGCGTCGGATGAGGTGGGAAACGTTCGACGTTCGCGTCACCCCAGCTAGGAGTTGAGGATGAAACCCGCAAGGACAGTGGTCACCGCGATAGTCGCCGCTGCGCTCGGCCTCGGGGCCGCCGGGCTGGGCACGGGTGTCGCGTCGGCCAAACCGAGGCACGATATCGACCGGCCGTGCTTCCCGTTCTGTGAGAACCGGCATGACTGGAACGACTTCGACCGCGGGCATTGGGACAAGGGCCCGTGGTGGGCCAACAACCGGCATGACTGGTGGGACGACCGCCAGGGTCCCCCGCCGTGGGGCTGGGGCCCGCCGCCGGCGTACCAGTGGGCCGGGGGACCGCCGCGCCCGTTCAACTACTGGGGCTACGACGTCACCCCGGTGTGGCATGACGGCTTCCGCGAGTGGGGAATCTGGTTGTTCGGGCTGTGGATCCCGATCATCGGGATCGGCGTCATCTAGAGCGACGAGCGCCGTGTCGACTGCCGTCCTGCCTGGCGCAGGGCGGCAGTTGTCATTTCGCTTCGACGACGGCCTTGATGCGTTCCAGCGTCTTGCGCATGTCGCGCTTGTTGCGCCGGGTGCGCAACTGCCCGCCGAGCACCGAGAAGATCTTGGTGAAGATGCTGTCGTTCATCCGGAAGGACTCGGTGACGTCGGTGCCGCCCGCGGTCGGGGTGAAGCGGTAGTGCCAGTTGTTCACCGGCCGGTCGCCGACGAGCACCTCGAAGCCGAACTCCTTGCCGGGGTCGCAGGCCGTCACGCGGCAGACGGTCCAGTAGACGGGGCCGATCTCGTTGCGCTTCACATGCCCGCGGAACCGCGCCCCGAGCGTGGGTTCGGTGACGCCGTCCAACCATTCGGCTTCCATGACCTCAGGGGAGAACTTCCCGGTGTTGCGGACGTCGGCGACGATGTTCCAGATCTCGTCCGCCGGAGCCGCCATCGGAACCGTCACCGATGCTTGCATTACGACCTCCTCGAATGGGTGCCATCACGTTAACTGTGCGAGTGACCGAGTGGAGCGGCGAGGACTACGTGAAGATCAGCGGGTTGCAGCGCTCGCTGATCGACGAGGCACGGGCCTGCCTCAACCTCGGCGAATCCGACCGTGTCCTCGACGTCGGGTGCGGGGACGGCTACCTCACCCGCGCGATCGCTCAGATGGTGCCCCGTGGCTGTGTCGCGGGCGTGGATCGGTCACGGCGCATGATCGCCACCGCCGACGCCGCGCAGGCTTCGCCGAACGGGACCGCCTGGTTCGTCGTCGCCGACGCGCGCCTTCTGCCGTTCTGCGAGTTCTTCGACCTGGTCGTATCGTTCAACGCCCTGCACTGGGTGACCGAACAGCGGCAGGCGCTGAGCCAGATCGCGGCCGTGCTCCGGCCGGGCGGCCGGACGATGATCCAGGTCGTCTGCGCGGGGGAGCGCAAGAGCCTGGAGACGGTGGCGATGGAGACGACCCGCGATCCGCGCTGGGCGGATCGGTTCGACGGGTTCGCTGCACCCTTCGTCCACGTCGATCCCGGCGACTACGGAAGGCTTGCCGCGTCGGCGGGCCTGACGCTGGACAACCTGACGGTCACCGACCGGGAATGGGACTACGGCTCCCGCAACGCGTTCCGGGAATGGTGTGCGGTCGGGACGACGGCGTGGACGGACCGCCTCGCCCCGCAGGACCGCGAGCAGTTCGTCGACGAGCTGGTCACGGCCTACGAGGTCGTTGTCGGAACGCCCGGACTGTTCCGCTTCATGCAGATGCGGGCCGAGCTGCGTCGCCAGATCTAAGCGTTATCCGAGATCGTTTGCGAACCATTGAACCGGGGCATCTCCGATCCCGTATGAAGAGTGTCACCCATGTCATGTGTCCGGCGTGGTCGGTCTCAGGGAGGAGCCGTCATGATCCGTTCTCTCATCCGCGCATTCAGGTCGTTGGCCGTGGCGATGGTCGCCGCCGTCGTCGCGCTGTCGCTGAGCAGCCCACCGGCTGCGCTGGCCGCCGATGATCGCCTCGACTTCACTGCCACCACGCTGAGCGGGGCACCGTTCAACGGCGCATCGCTGCAGGGCAAGCCGGCGGTGCTGTGGTTCTGGACCCCGTGGTGCCCGTTCTGCAACTCCGAGGCTCCCTCGGTGGCCAGCGTGGCAGCGGCCAACCCGGCGGTGACGTTCGTCGGCGTCGCCGCGCGCTCGGACGTCGCCGCCATGCAGGGCTTCGTGGACAAGTACAACCTGAACTTCACCAACCTCAACGACGCCAACGGCGCGATTTGGGCGCGCTACAACGTGCCGTGGCAGCCGGCCTATGTGTTCTATCGGGCCGACGGCACATCGACATTCGTGAACAACCCGACCTCGGCCATGCCGCAACAGGAACTGCAGGAGCGGGTCTCGGCGCTGACCACCTAGCGCCGGCAGAGTGCAGCAGGATCTGGTCGGGCTGGCGTTCGCCGCCGGGCTGGTGGCCGCGCTGAATCCGTGCGGGTTCGCGATGCTGCCCGCCTATCTCGCACTCGTGGTGCGCGGCAACACCACTGAGGGCGGCGCGGCACGAGCCGTCGGACGCGCGGTGGCGGCGACGGTGGCCATGACGCTGGGCTTCCTCGCGGTGTTCGCAGCGTTCGGTCTGCTGACTGTGTCGTTGGCATCGACGGTCCAGCGCTACATGCCGTACGTGACGGTCGTCATCGGCGTTGCGCTCGTCGCCCTCGGTCTCCTGCTGCTGTTCGGACGCGAACTCGCGGTAGCGCAGCCGAACCGCTTGGCCCGCAGCGGATCCTGGGCGCCCACGCGCAGGCTCGGCTCGATGTTCGGCTACGGCGTCGGATACGCGGTCGCCTCGCTGTCGTGCACGGTCGGCCCGTTCCTCGCGGTGACGGGAGCCGGAATCGGCGCCGCCTCCACGGTCAGCCGGATCTGGGTTTACCTCGCCTATGCGGCAGGCTTCGCGTTGATCATCGGCGCCCTCGCGGTCGCCGCCGCGTTGGCGGGCTCGGCCCTCGTCGACCGGATGCGCCGAATCCTGCCGTACGTCAACCGGATCGGCGGCGCCGTGCTGGTTCTGGTCGGCCTCTACGTCGGGTATTACGGCCTCTACGAGGTCAGGCTGTTCCATGCGGGCGGCAGCCCGACCGACCCGGTGATCACCGCGGCGGGCCGACTGCAGGGCGCCATCGCCGGCTGGGTCCACCGAAACGGCGCGTGGCCGTGGATCGTGCTGCTGGCGGTGCTGTTGGCCGCGGCGCTCACCTTGGCTTGGTATACGCGACGGTCCCGTGCAGGTCAGGCCACGGTGGACGGCGAACCATAGCCAGCGTGGCGAAGGTGGCGGCGACGAGGCCGATGAGCTCACCCAGCAGCGCGATCCGGGTCTGATCGACGGCTGGCACCCAGGTTGCCGATCCGTCCTTGATGACGAATACGCCAACGGGTTTGGCGTTCACGCGAAGGTCGCCGTCGGGTGCACCCGGCCTGGTGCGGCCGCGCACCTTGGCGACGGGGACCACCGTCGCGCCGTCGGCGGTTTCGTACGGCTGTCCGTAGACCTGGGCCGCGGACGGGTCCGGCACGATCGAGTCGATGGCGTCGCGCAACTTCATGGATTCCCTTTCGGTTCGTCGCCGATGACTTCGTCGATCACTGCCGGTCTGACGTTCGAGGCGACCGTGCAAGCGAAGGAGTACGACATGGTGATAGTGGCAGGCCACGTCATTGTCGACCGGGAAGCCCGCGACGACTACCTGGCGGGCTGTATCGCGGTCGTTGAGCAGGCCAGGACGGCGCCCGGTTGCCAGGACTTCGCCATCTCGGCCGATTTGCTCGATCCGGCCCGCATCAATGTTTACCAACGCTGGGACTCTCGCGAGTCCGTCGAAGCATTTCGCGGCAGTGGGCCGAGCGACGACCAGTCCGCGATGATCGTCTCGGCGTCGGTGTCCGAGTACGACGTCACCGGCGAACGCCGACTCACCTAGCCCGCCAGCAACATCGACGCTCCCGTCAAAGGCCAGTTCGCGAAATTTCCTCTCGCCGACAGCAACAGCGGCCTAGACTCGTTCCACAGCGGCGCCGAAGAAGTCCGCCACCGTGGTGCCGACGTCACAACGACTGGAGACAGCCATGTCCGTCTCGACTTCACAACCCGCCACTGTCAGCAGTTTGCTGCGAGAACTCGGCATGTCGCACGCATGCGTCGAGAAGACGAGGATCGCCCTCGGCGACTGGCTGACCTCCCACGAGCCCGACCGTCCGCTTCGGCTGAGCCTGCGGGAGAACGGCTACGGGCCGCTGTTGCAGGATTTCGACGACAAGCATCCCAAGCAGGACGCCGAGGGCTGATCGTCGCTCAGTGGTCGAATTCGTCGTCGATGACCGGTACGACGATGGCCTGGTCGATCAGGTCCGCCTCATTCGCGTCGGTCTTGCGCGCCGCGTTGACCTGTGAAGGGTCGAGGCCGGCTTCCTCATCGTCGACCTCGACTGGAATGTCGTCGGGTTGAGTCATGACCTCATTGTCCCCCTATAGCCGTCAGGATGTAACTGCACGTTCGCGGTAGGCGATATCCAATCTGTCGGGGCTTTAAGCACGACGGGAAGTATTCGCCATGAAATTTATCCGCCGCCTCTCATCCGCCGCCTTCGCGACCACCCTGCTGGCAGGCCTGATCGGCGTCCTCGGCGGGACGCCGACCGCCGCAGCGGCACCGGAGATGCTGAGCGTGCCGTCGGCGTCGATGGGCCGTGACATCCAGGTGCAGTTCCAAGGTGGCGGGTCGCACGCCGTCTACCTGCTCGACGGCCTGCGCGCGCGCGACGACAGAAACGGGTGGGACATCGAGACCGGCGCGTTCAGCTGGTTCGACGGGTCGGGACTCTCGGTCGTCATGCCGGTGGGCGGCATGTCCAGCTTCTACACCGACTGGTACCGGCCTGCAGTGGGCAACGGCACCACCCAGACCTACAAGTGGGAGACGTTCCTGACCTCGGAGCTGCCGGGATGGCTGTCCGCCAACAAGGGCGTCAGCCCGTCGGGCAACGCCGTCGTCGGCCTGTCGATGTCCGGGGGAGCGGCGCTGATCCTGGCCGCC
The DNA here is from genome assembly GCA_033741175.1 of Mycolicibacterium sp. 120270. GTDB lineage: Bacteria > Actinomycetota > Actinomycetes > Mycobacteriales > Mycobacteriaceae > Mycobacterium. Next base: position 199,903 of record JAWQNE010000005.1, read on the forward strand.
TACCACCCCGGTCAATTCGTCTACGCGGGCTCGCTGTCGGGTTTCCTGAACACCTCGGCTCGGCTGTGGCCGGTGCTGATCGGCATCGCGATGGCCGACGCGGGCGGCTTCAACGCCCTCGACATGTGGGGTCCGTACGGCGGCGGCGCCTGGCAGCGCAATGACCCGATGCTGCAGATCCCGCGGTTGGTCTCCAACGGGACTCGCATCTGGGTCTACAGCGGCAACGGCAACCCGACCGATCTGGATGCGGGTCTCGGCAACGCGCAGATCCCCGCGCAGTTCCTCGAGGGTCTGACGCTCAACACGAACAAGGAGTTCCAGGCCCGCTATCTGCGCGCGGGCGGCCGCAACGGGGTGTTCGAGTTCCCGCCGAACGGGACTCACAGCTGGGGTTACTGGGGCGGTCAGCTGCAGGCCATGAAGCCCGACATCCAGCGGGTTCTCGGCGCCGCGCCTGCCGCGTGACTCAGAGGTCTCTCGACCAGTACTCGCTGACCAGCTCCCTGCCGAATTTGACCTCGGGTTCGGAGCGGTCAACGGTGAAGCCGGCCCGCTGGTAGATCTTCCTGGCCTGCACCTGAAGATCGGTGGTCCACAACATGATTCGCCGGTAGCCGGATCGCCGGGCGAAGCCTGTGCATTCGTCGACCAGCCGGGTGCCGACCCCTGCCCCGCGCGCGTGCGGTTCGACCAGCAGCAGGCGCAGTTGTGCGGTGTCCTCGTCGTTCGACTTGGTGCAGAAGATGGAGCCGACGGGCTCGCCGTCGAGTTCGGCGATCCAGGCCGCCTCGCGGGTCGGGTCGTGGCTTTCGCCGTAGTCGGCGACGATGCGGGCCACGAGCGCTTCGAATGCCTCACCCCAGTCGTGCTCGGCGGCATACCGGGCACCGTGTCGCGCGACCACCCATCCGAGCTCGCCAGGCAGCGGAGCGCGCAACACGAGGCGATCAGCCCGGGGTCGATCGGCATCGAGGACATGCCGGATGCGCCCCATCGCCGACACCAAAGCAGACCGCTGGTCGTCGTCCAGCGGCGCGATCAGGCGGTCGATCGCGCCCGCCTGCAGGCTGTCGGTCTCCGCGAAGGCGGCGCGGCCGGCGGGTGTCAGGCGCACGAGTTGACGGCGTCCGTCGGTGGCCGACGACTCACGTTCGACGAGGCCGTCGGCGATGAACCGGGACAGGATGCGGCTCAGGTAGCCGGCGTCGAGGTCGAGGGCGCCGCGCAGGTCGGCCACGGCGACCTGGTCACCCTGCGCCAACTCGAACAGCACCCTGGCCTCGGTCAGGCCGAACGCCGAGCCGGCCAGTTTGGGACGCAGTAGCCCCAGGATGCGGGTGTAGAAGCGATTGAAGCCCCGAACTTCGGTCACAGTGCCCGCCGACATAGTTGACAGAGTCAAGCAATTGTTTGACTCTGTCAACCTTTGACGGTTTCGGGGTCATCAGGCCGACCCGTTATCCTCTACGGAGCCAGCGTCGGCCGAGCCACGCGCCGACCATGCCTGGAAATCGTCAACCGCCGAAAGGCCCCTACCTTGTCAAACACCCCGACAGGCACCCCGAACCTGGAGCCGCACTTCGAGGACGTCCAGGCGCATTACGACCTGTCCGACGACTTCTTCCGGCTCTTCCTGGACCCGACCCAGACCTACAGCTGCGCCTACTTCGAGCGCGACGACATGACCCTCGAGGAAGCCCAGATCGCCAAGATCGACCTCTCCCTCGGCAAGCTGGGCCTGCAGCCGGGCATGACGCTGCTCGACGTCGGCTGCGGCTGGGGCGCCACCATCAACCGCGCGCTGGAGCGCTACGACGTCAACGTCGTCGGTCTGACGCTCAGCCGCAACCAGCAGGCATACGTCCAGCAACTGCTCGACAAGCAACCCAGCCAACGCAGCAAGCGCGTTCTTCTGCAGGGCTGGGAGCAGTTCGACGAACCGGTGGACCGCATCGTCTCCATCGGCGCATTCGAGCACTTCGGCCGCGACCGCTACGACGAGTTCTTCAAGATGGCCTACGCGGCACTTCCGTCGGACGGCGTGATGATGCTGCACACCATCGTCAAGCCCAGCGACGAGGAGTTCAAGGCCCGCGAACTCCCGCTGACCATGACCAAGCTGCGGTTCTTCAAGTTCATCATGGACGAGATCTTCCCGGGCGGTGATCTGCCACAGGTCAACGTCGTCGAGGACCACGCCACCAGGGCCGGTTTCGAGGTCAAGCTGGTTCAGCCGCTTCGGTTGCACTACGCGCGCACCCTCGACTTGTGGTCGGCGGCGTTGGAGTCGCGCAAGGACGAGGCGATCGCCATCCAGTCGCAGGAGGTCTACGACCGGTACATGAAGTACCTGACCGGGTGCGCCGACCTGTTCCGGGAGGGCTACACCGACGTCTGCCAGTTCACCCTGGCGAAGAGCTAGGGACGCTCGCCCTTCAGCGCGGTCGCCGGAACCTCCGCCACAGCCGCAGCGGCAGCAGCCCGATCAGCGGGGCCCGCTTGCCCAGATCGTCGGTGTCGCGGCGGCTGAACGCGGCGGCGTAGCGGCGCGCATCCTCCGGGCTGGGATAGACCTTCTCGCCCTGTCCGGAGCCGCATCGGTCGCACGCCCACCGCATCGTGGCGCCGTCGGCGTGGAACGCGGGACGGTGACCGAATACCCGACACGCCAATGTCATTGGCCACTTCGCTGTGCGGTGGCGTCCTCGCCGGCGGGGTCGACCGTGGTCAGCGGCTTTGCGAGGTTCTCGAGTTGTTGGCACTCGGCCTTGACGCCCCACATCATCTCGACGATGCCGCCGATGGCCATCACAGCGGCGCCGATCAGGAACGACAGCATGACCTGGGTGCGTACCCCGGACTCGATGAGCTGACCGAACAGCAGCGGACCGGTGATACCGCCCACGGCGGTACCCACCGCGTAGAAGAAGGCGATGGCCAGCGCCCGCGTCTCCATCGGGAAGATCTCGCTGACGGTCAAATACGCGGCGCTGGCCCCCGCGGACGCCAGGAAGAAGCACACCCCGAGCAGCGCCATGAACAACCACAGCCCGCCGGTCTCGTTGACGAATACGAGCGCGAGGATGACCGCGACCGCGGCCGAACCGACGTAGGACACCGTGATCATCACCTTGCGCCCGACGGTGTCGAAGTATTTGCTGAGCACGATCGGACCGATGAAATTGCTTGCCGCCCACACCGCGTAGAACGCGGGCACGGTGCCGGACGCGACGTCGTAGAACCCGCTCAGCAGCGTGCCGAGGTTGAACGTCACGCCGTTGTACAAGAACGCCTGCCCGATGAAGAGCGCCAGGCCGAGCAGTGCCCGCTTCGGATACCGTCTGAACGCCACCTTGGCGATCTCGGTGAACGGTATGGTTTTTCGCTGCCGAATCTTGAGCGGTTCGCCGTCCGGTTCGGGGAGTTCCTCACCGGTTTCGTCGCGAACCTCCTTCTCGATGCCGTCGACGATCCGCTCGGCCTCGTCTTCGCGGCCGTGGATGAAGAGCCATCGCGGACTTTCCGGCACATTCCGGCGCACCAGAAGCACGGCCAAGCCGAAAACGGCGCCGATGCCGAAGGCGACCCGCCACCCGATGTCCAGCGCGAAGACAGAGGTGTCGAGCAACACCAACGCGCCGGCGGCACCCACTGCCGCGCCCAGCCAGTACGACCCGTTGATCGCCAGGTCGACCCGTCCTCGTACCCGCGCCGGGATCAGTTCGTCGATCGCCGAGTTGATTGCAGCGTATTCGCCGCCGATCCCTGCACCGGTGAAGAACCGCGCGATGAAGAAGTACCACGGCGCGAACGCGAAAGCCGTTGCCACAGTGGCGGCCAGGTAAATGGTGAGGGTGAGGATGAACAACTTCTTGCGGCCGAGTCGGTCGGTGAGCTGACCGAAGAACAGCGCGCCGAGGCAGGCGCCCGCGACGTAGATGGCTGCGGCGATGCCGATCTCGCTCGCGGTGAGTTCGATACCGCTGCCCGCTTCGGTGAGCCGCGACGCCACGTTGCCGACCATGGTCACTTCGAGGCCGTCGAGAACCCAGACGCCGCCGAGGCCGATCACCACCCGCCAGTGAAAGCGCGACCATGGCAGTCGATCCAACCGGGCAGGTATGTGGGTCTCGATCACCTTCGTCTGAAAACTCTTGCTCATCGCCGCCGCCTCTCGCATGCGCTGGCGGGGGAGTACCCAGCGAGCGAACCGTTTAGTCAAGCAACGAATCGGCGTTCGGTCGACGGCGTACGTTGGCTCTATGGACGGCGCGGACCACGGCTGGCTTCGGTCCCCTCCGGCAAGAGCGCTGATGCTCGGCGCTCTCGTCCTGTCGTTGGTGCTGGCGATCGGCTTCGTCGTCATCACGAGGTCGCAGGAAGCCCATCGAGAGCCGCTGGGCGACACAGCAACCCTGTCTGACGAAGAGGCGATGAATCAGGTGGTGGGCTCGGCGAAGCGCATCGTCGACGTCGCGAACCTGCAGGGCGTCAACGGCAGCGCGGTGTTCCTGTCCTGCACGAGCCTGCATGACCCGCCTTACCAGGCGGCCGTTTACCTGAACTTCCGTCTGCCGCAGACCAATTCGGTCAAGCGCATCAAGGAGGTCGCGCAGGCGATGGTGGCCGACGGATGGCAGGAGGCGCCGTCGATGGGTGAGCACTTCGGGATGAAGCTGACCAAGGACGGCGTGACTGCGACGTTCCATGAGAATCCCGACGCACCGAAGTTCGCGACCATGCGCATCTACGGGGAGTGCCGCAACGTCTCGGACCACCGCAACGACACCCCCGCGTTCACCGATGTCACCGACCGTCTCGGGTGAGGGATCGCTGAAGTAGCACGGTGTAGAGCCAGCGCCCGTGTTTGAAGCCCACCGCGGTCAATCGGCCCGCATCGACGAAGCCGCGGTTGCGGTGCAGGGCAAGGGAAGCCTCGGCATCCGAGTCGACGATGACGGCGATGACCTCTCGAACCCCCGCGTCGGCACAGCCGCCGAGCAGCGCGTCGAGAAGACGGCTGCCGACACCGCGGCCGACGGCGCCAGGTGCCAGGTAGATCGAGTCCTCGACGGTGTGGCGGTAAGCGGCGCGCGGCTTCCATTGCACGCAGTAGGCGTAGCCGGCGATCTCATCGGCGATTTCGGCGGTGAGGAACGGCAACCCGGCGTCGGTCACCGCGCCGAACCGTCGCCGCCACTCCTGCGCATCGGGCGGGTCGATCTCGAATGTCGCGACGCCGCTTCGGACGTGGTGGGCGTAGATGTCGGCGATCGCGGCCAAGTCGTCGACCACCGTCGGCCGCACGATCGGTTCGCTCACGTGACGTCAGCAGCCGACGGGATGCGATTCGCAGTAGGGCGTCGTACCGGGGAACCGGTAGCGATGATCGGCGACCCACCGGTAGATCGCGTTCTGCGCCGCTCTCATCCCGGGTATGCGGTAGACCAGCAACGGAATCCTGCTGCCCAGGGCCGCCGAGACGGCGGCGTTGGCGGCCTCGGCGCCGCTGTACACCTCACCCGAGGAATCGAGCCACCGCACACTGTCCAACAGATGCTCGGGTGCGATGCCGAGACGTTCGGCGGTACCTGGCCGCTGAAGCGGTTCGGTGTGCAGATCTCCCGTGCGGTTGAACCGCAGCAGGAGATCCCTGGACCTGGTGCACATTCCGCACGCGCCGTCGAAGAACAACGTGCCGCTCATACTTCTAGTGTCCCCCCGGTGACAGCTCCAAAACAGCGTCGCGAGCCGATGTGACCGACGTCATCCGCAGCGCGCTCTCTCCCGCGTAACAGGCGGTTCTGTCGACCGCCGACGCAGGCATCCCGACGGTCGGGGCGATCGGGGTGAACAGCGGCAGCCTCGGGCTCTGCATCCGCAGCGCCGCAGTCGTCGCCGGGAGTTTGGCGAGAAACGCGCTGCCGCCGCCGATCACGCGTGGCACCGCCTTGGCCGTGCCGTCGGAATGACACCAGCGCTCGGTCGCCGCGTTGGGAATAACCCGATGCGGCGCGGGCCAACCGAGTCCGAACAACATCGTCCGAAAGGTCCTGTCGGCTGCCAGCACCCGGCGCTGATACTCCGGGTGGGCCCGCGACTCGTGGGTGAGCAGGAAGCGGGTGCCCGCAATGACACCGTCGGCTCCCGCGGCCAGCGCCGCCCGGGTGTCGGCACCGGTGGCAATCCCGCCGGCGAGCAGAACGGGCCGACCGTCGGCAGCCGCGATCGCGCGCGGCAGGAACTCCAACGCCTCGGTCGTGCCGCTGAGATGACCGCCCGCCTCGCCGCCCTGGGCGATCAGCGCGTCGGCACCCCAATCGACCGCGCGCCGGGCCTGCTCTTCGGTGCCCACCATGACGAACACGAAAACCCCTGCAGCACAGAGCTCTTCGACCAGGCTCCGCTCACCGCCGAAGGCGACCACGGCCGCGTCGACACCTTCCTCGACGCATACCGAGACCTGGCTGCGCCGCAGGAAAGGCGTCAGCAGGTTGACGACGACGGCGCGGCCGGGCGCGCTTTCCCGAACCCGGGAAATCGATCGCCGGAGTTCATGCGCCGGAGCCAGGCCGAGCGTGCCCAGGGCACCCGCTTCGGCGACGGCGGCGGCCAGTTCGGGGCCCGCAAGCCCCCCGCCCATCCCGGCTTGGCCGACCGGAACATCCAGCCTGAGCCGGTCAAGCAGGTCCATATGCCGGCGGACCTGGCGGAGTGGGGTCGCTCGCCGAGTCCCGGCGACGAGCGGCCATCCCTGCGAGCGCCTCGAACACCACGCGGTGTGCGGCGTTTACCGTGAGTTCGGCGTGGTCGTAGGCCGGTGCGACCTCGACGACGTCCACGCCGACGACATCGTGCTCGTAGCAGAGTTGCCGGACCATGCGCAGGAGGTCGGCGCTGGTGATGCCGCCGGGTTCCGGGGTACCGGTGCCGGGAGCGTGCGCCGGGTCCATCACGTCGACGTCAACCGATACGTAGAGCTTTTCCGCCTTGGCCAGGGCTTCGGCGACGGCGTCGCTCAGCACCTCCTTGAAGCCGCGCTCCCAGATCTCCTGCATGGTGTGCCACGTCATGCCCTGCTCGAGCATCCACTCGAAGGTGTCCTGCGGCGGCCAGTATCCGCGCAGTCCGACCTGGACGAAGTGGGTGCCGGGCACCGCGCCCGATTCGATCAGCCTGCGCATCGGGGTGCCGTGGCTGGCCAGGTTTCCGTCGATGATGTCGGCAGTGTCGGCGTGCGCGTCGAAGTGCACGATGCCGACGTTCCCGTAGCCGTGCACATCGGCGACGGCCGTCGCGGCGGGCCAGGTGATCGAGTGGTCGCCGCCGAGAATGACGGGCACGATGCCGCGGGACGCCACCGCGTGCACCCGCTCGCGAATGTTCCTGTGCGACACCTCGGTCAGACCGTGCGGGCAGAAGGCGTCGCCGAAGTCGACGACCTCGAGCCAGTCGAATATCTCCAGCCCGTAGTCCAGGTGGTAGGTGCCCGGTTCGTAGGCGGTGGCCCGGATCGCGCGCGGGCCGAACCTGGCACCGGGTCGGTTCGTCGTCGCGACGTCGAACGGCGCGCCGACGATCGCGACGTCGGGTCGCCACGACTCGAGTTGTTCGACCTCGGTCAAAAACGGCCGGTGACCGAACGAGGCGAGGCCCGAATAGGGGAGATCGAGTTGCTCAGCCATACCCGGCGGCAAGTCCCGCTGGGGCGCGTGCTCGTGCTGGTCGCCCATGAGCGTGACAGTACCGCTCGGTGGGTCCCGGTTCGTGCGAACCGGAACGCAAGATCACCTGCCCACGAACTCGGCGAACCTGGCGAGCCCCGAGCCCCAGCCATCGGCGGCGCCGACCGCGTCGGCCATGCCCTGGCCGCCCTCGCGCATCCGCCAGAAGTCCTTGTGCACCACGGCAACTCGGGTCCGATCGCCCTCCGCGGTGAACGTCACCGTGACACGAGAGGCCTTCTCCACGTCGGTCTCCAGTTGCCAGGTCCCGGTGATCATCCATGCGAAGGTGAAGCCGGCAGGCGGATTCCACTCGACGACGCGACCCCACACGGATTCGCTGCCGTCCGCACAAGTGTCGTACAACCGGCCGCCGACCTCGGGTTCGACCGTCATCGCGACCACCGGAGACGTCGCCAGATGATGCTCGGCGGGCCACCAATCGGCCATCCGTTTGGTGAAGAGATCGAACGCCCGCTCGGGCGTTCCGGCGACGGTGACCTCGCGGTGGACGTCGGTGGTCGTGGTCATGAATCGTCTCCTGACTCGTCGGGCCGGCTGTCGGCGAACGCGGCGAAAGCGGAAAGAGCGTCGCGCCACACGACATCGAGCCACTGCCGCAGCACCTCGAAGCCGTCGGTGGTCACGGTGTACACGCGACGTGTCCCCACGGGGTGGGAGGTCACGACGCCGGCGTCCTTCAGGATCTTCAGATGCTGCGACACCGCTGGGCGGCTGATCGGCAGCTGGTCGGCGATCTCCTGAACCGACGACGGCTTGCGGCGCACCACGTCGAGCACGTCCCGCCGGGTCGGGTCGGCAAGCGAGTCCAACACCTTTCCGTAAGTCACCACTTACCGTTCATATCAGCTTACGGAGACCCGGTCAAGCAACTACGATCCTTTTCCGTGACGACGCCGGAGTCGGACCTGCACGACGACGGCAGGCCACGCAGTCAGCAGCCTCCCGAGACGGCCGAGCGCAGGCCTGCCGGCTGGCAGCGGGCGCTGCGATGGGCCTCCTGGCTGACGTTTCTCGGCCTGGCGATCCGGAATTCGCAAAGTGTCTCGTTCGGCGCGCTGGAGTTTCTTGCGCTCGCCGTCGCCATCGGCGTCAGCATCTTCTGTGTCGCCAAACCGCTCGGCGGCCCCAAGGTCGACCTGTCCGAACCCGCGCACATGCGCGGCGACTTCGTGTCGCGGACGATCTGGGTCCTGGTGCTCATCGGGCTGATTCTGACGGTGGGCGGCGTGGGGGCGACCGGTGCGATCGTCTACGACATGTCCACCGGGCGGGCGAGCTTCGGCGACGTTCTGCACGACATCGCGATCTTTGTCGAAGGCTGGTTCGTCGAGGTGTTCATGCGGGGGTTCTACGATGCCGAACTCGAGAAGACCCGCGCATACGCACTGTTCGTCCTGCTGCTTCCCGGACTGCTCATGCTCTGGTACAACCTCATTCCGTTTTTCAAGCGGGGCACCGAGTTTCGCGTGGAGGCCGACGGTTCGGTGGCGGTGCGCTCGGGCAGTACGTGGCCTACGCTGCTGGAGTACGAGTACGCGAACGTGACCGCCGATGGAACAGCGATCCAATTCAGCCCGGCCCAGGGCGGTTCTACCCTGACCCTTGCGCAGCAGCGCGTGTTCTCGCGTCAGTACGGCGTCCGGTTGCCCGCCAAGACCAGCGCCGAGTTCTTCCGTCGGCGGTTACAGGTCCGCGGCTTCGATGTCGACGATGGGTCGAACAAAGAGCACTTCACCGCCCGACGGAAGCCGTGACCCATTTCCTGCCAATGCTTTTCAGCCAGCCCGGATAGACGATCAGGTACCGGAACGGCTTGATCGCCGCCATGTACACACGACCGGGTGTGCCGTTCGGCTTGACCAGGATTGCCATCTGACCACGGTAACCGCCGGCATCGTCGCGTACCCAGCCAAGATGGATCACGCCGTGCACGGTCCTGTTGATGAGTTCAGCCGCCCACTCGTCGTCCAACTCGTACAGGGGAGTGAACCCAAGAGCGGGTGCCACCGATGACGGCCGACCACGAAGGTCGTCGGGTAGTCGCAGAAGCAGACTCGGCCGCGTCGGATCGTCGGACTGCTCGTCCCAGCCGAACACATCACCGAGCACCTGCCGGGCCAAAAAGAGCATCCCGACCACGGAGGAGCGCCTGCGAGCCTCATCGAATGAGCAGACGATCCGCACGAGTCGGGGGAAGTCCTCGGGCCCGCCGGGAGTGGGAAGCGCCCAGACGTCCTCGAGTCTGAAGTCGCGGGTGAGCTCATGGATGCGCCATGGCTGCGAAAAGTGTGCGCTGTTGCGGAGTTTCATCGTCGACCTCCTCGACCGCTACGCTAACATACATGCATGTATGTATCTAGAGCGGATACCCAGCCGCGGCCGCGCACCCAGGCCGAGCGCCGGGCGCGCACCAGGGCGGCCCTGCTCGAAGCGGGCGCGCGGGGGTTCTCGCGATACGGATACGGCAACGTGATCCTCGAAAAGGTCGCCGCCGATGCGGGTTACACCCGCGGGGCGCTGTATCACCTGTTCACCGGCAAGGAGGAGCTCGCCCTCGCGGTCGTGGACTGGGTGGCCGAGAGCTGGGAGCGAGAGGTCTGGGAGCCTGCACAGCGCAAACGCGAGCCCGTCGACATCCTCGTGGCGCTCGCGCGGGGCCACATCGTGTTCTGCCGACGAGACATCGCCCGGGTGATGATGGCGCTGCGGGTGGAGTTCGAGGGTCGTGAGCATCCGGTGGGCACGAAGGTCCGCGACATCGGCATGGACCTCGCCAAGCGGTTCGGCGCGTTGGTCGCCGCGGGCAGGCGGGACGGATCGATTCCGCCGGGGCCGCCCGCCAAGACCGTCGGGGCCGCGATCACCGCCGCGGCGGAGGGCTTGGCGATCCACCTCGCCGGCACCCCGCACGACGAGGCGATGGCCGAGCGGATGGTCCGCGGCATCCTCGGCGTTGGCAGCGCGTGACAGGCGGGCACACTGAGCACCGTGCAGCTGATCACGCTCTCCGACATCGAGTCGGCCGCAGACCGCATCGCCGACGCCGTGATTCGGACCCCGCTGCTTCCGGCGAGGTGGGCCGATGCGGAGCGTCCGCTGTGGATCAAGCCCGAGAACCTCCAGCCGATCGGCGCCTTCAAGATCCGCGGCGCATTCAACGCCGTCGGAAACCTCGCCGAATCCGAGCGTGCGCGGGGCGTGGTGGCGTACTCGAGCGGAAATCACGCCCAGGCCGTCGCCTACGCGGCCGCGGCGTATGGCATTGCGGCCCACATCGTGATGCCGGAGGAGACGCCCGCGGTCAAGGTGCAGGCGACCCGCGACCACGGCGCGCACGTCATACTGTGCGGCGCCGGCGAGCGCGAGAAGGTCGCCGCCGAGGTGCTGGAGCAGACGGGAGGCGTGTTGATACCGCCCTTCGACCATCCCGACGTCATCGCGGGGCAGGGCACGATCGGCCTGGAGATCGCCGACGACCTTCCCGAGGTCGACAACGTGCTGGTGCCGGTCAGCGGTGGCGGCCTGGCCTCCGGTATCGGAACGGCGATCAAGGCCAGGTGTCCGGCGGCCAAGGTGTTCGGAGTCGAACCCGAACTCGCCGCCGACACCACCGAAGGGCTGCGACGCGGCGAACGTGTGGACTGGTCGATCGAGCACCGCAACCGCACCATCGCCGACGGCCTGCGCTCACAACCATCCGCACTGACCTTCGCGCACCTTCAACAGGTGATCGATGGCATGATCACGGTGTCGGAGAACGAGATCCGTACGGCCGTGCGGGAACTGGCGTTGCGCGCCCATCTCGTCAGCGAGCCGAGCGGGGCGGTCGCACTCGCCGCCTACCGGCAGAAACGCACGCCACCGGGCCGAACGGTGATCATCCTGTCCGGCGGAAACGTCGAACCCTCGACGCTTGCCGACATCATGGCGGGATGAGATTTTCAGCAACTTTTTTTCGTTTGCTGTTGGGCACGCTTAGGCGGCCTCACCAATAGACTTCATTTGCTCGGCATCGCGCAGGCGCTGAACGAGTTCGCCCGAGGACGTCCATACCACGAGATCCAGGTAGTCTCACCCCGTTAGGTGACCCAGACCACGCCCACACTAGATGTCCAGAGGGGGTGCGGATGGACGCGGTCCTCGGACTGTCCATGACGCCGACCACCGTTGGGCTCGTCCTCGTCGAAGGCCAGGAAGCCGACGGCGCCACCATGGACAAGGACGAGTTCGCGGTTCACGACCGCGGCCTTGCCAGCGCGGTCAACACTTCGGAGAAGGCGGCAGCGGCCGTCATGCGCACCGAGGCCATCGCCGCAGCGCGCGGCCACCGGCTGCATTCCATCGGCATCACGTGGAGTGAGGACGCCGACACCGAGGCCTCATTGCTTCTCGACTCGCTGTCGGAGTCGGGGTTCGACAATGTCGTCGCCGTCCGCCTGCCTGAGGCCACCGAGGCGCTGGCCCGGGGGATCGCCGATGTCATCGGCTTCGACATCACCGCGGTATGCGTCATCGAGCCGGACGCGGTCGTCGCGCTGGTCGTCGACACCACCGACGGTGCCGTTCAGACCGCCGTCAATCACGCCGTCACCACCGACGAGGACCTCGCCCGCTGGCTCAGCGCGATCTTCGCGCAGGCCGAATGGCGGCCCGAGGCACTGGTGCTCGTCGGATCGGGAAGCGATCTCGAGGCGATCACCCCGCATCTGGAGGACGTGCTCGCGGTACCGGTGTTCGTGCCCGCAGAAGCCCAGTTGGCGCTCGCCCGCGGCGCCGCCATCGCCTCGACCCAGGGCTCCGACATCCTCGGCCACGATTCGGGGCGTCATTCCGGCCGCGTCCCGACCGAAACCCCGAGATCGTCGTTGTTCCCGCGCGTCGGCGCGGCAGGGGCGATGCTCGGCGTCGGCGTGGTGACGTTCGTGGTGTCCGGCTCCCTGGCGATCGGGTTGCAGCTGACCGGTAACGAGAGCGCCCAGCCTGCCGAAAAGTCCTCTGCGGCAACCGCTTCCGCAGAACCCGCGGCGGTGAAGGCAGTCCAGCCTGCGCCGGCCGCCCCCGCACCGACCGTCGAGGAGGCGCTGCCTGCGCCGCCACCGCCACCGGCCGAGCCGCCTCCGCCTCCGGTGTACGAGGCCGAACCGGTGCCGGTGTCAGAAGACCTGGTGCCCGAGGCTCCCGCCCCCGATCCGTCGCTGGCGCCGGTGGACGGAACCGTTCCCGCGGGTCCGGTGGCCGCCAACGGTGTGCCACTTCCACCGGGCGTCACCGACCCGGCGCCGGGCCTGGTGCCCGCGCCCGTCACGCCGGTGCCCGAGCGGAGCGGCGGGTTCCTGGGACGGATCCGAGACAGGCTGTCCGAGATCGGGAAGCCGGACGAACCGGCCCAGGCGCCGGTCGAGGTGGCGCCACCGCCGCCGCAGGATCCGCTGCTGGTGCCGCCGCCCGCGGATGCGCCGCCGCCGCCACCGCCTGGATAATGACCATGTGCGGGTGCTGCTACGCCTCCTGATCGTCGCGGCGGTAGTGGTTGCACTCCTCGCCGTCGAGATGTCGTCGCGCTCAGGCGTACTGTGGCGGCTGATCACGTTCACGTATCAAGCCAATGTGCTTGCCGCGGCGTACTATTCGTGGACTCTGGCCTTCCCGCGGGTCGATGATCGCGGCGGTGTCCGCGGTGCGGTCGTTCTGTATGTCGTCGTGGCGGGAATAATCTGGAACCTGCTGCTGACCGACTACAGCATGGGTTACACGCCGGCCAACGTACTTCTGCACATCGTCGTGCCGGTTCTCGTCACCGTGGACTGGCTCCTTGTCGGCCGCGGACAGCGCAGTGTGCGCTGGTGGCAACCGTTGGTCTGGTTGGTGTACCCGGCCGCCTATGTCGCGCTCGCGTTGCTCGTGCTCAACCGGACGGGGCGGCGCGCGCCCTACTACTTCCTCGATCCGGATTCGGTCGGGGCGGTGGTCGTCGCCACCAACATCGGCCTGCTCGCCGTATTCGTTCTCGTTCTGGGATACGGCATTTCGGCGGTGGGACGGCGCCGCGCGGAGACATCTCTGGCCGGTTAGACCTCGATGGCGTGCAGGTTCTTCGCGGTCGGCGAGGTCTGCACCGATGCCGGGTCCGGATAGGTGCCCAGCACGCAGTCGGCCGTCCCCGAACTGGTGACGGTGAACCAGTAATGCTCGTTCTTGAAGTGATGCTGGCGGTGGTTGCGCCAGATCGCCCGGTACAAACGGGTTTTCGGCTTGTAATCGCTGTGGATGAGGTAGTGGCACCACTCGTAACCGAGGCCGAACACGCCGATGAGCGTCAGGAAGGTCAGTCCCATGCCCAGCCGTGGAAAGGCGACCAGCGCGACAGCGACCGCGACTGCGATCACCCAGATCAGTGCACGCCACGGTATGAAGATCAGGGGAACCTCGCGCGGATCGACGTGATGGCGCCGATGGTCACGCGCCAGCAGCGGGTCGATCGTGAGATTCCCGATCTTCTTCGGCCGCCAATGCAATATGAACACGTGCACGACCCACTCGAAGAACGGGAACACCGCGAGCATGATGAGGGGAACGAGGGCGTCGGTCGGTTGCCAGTCGCCGACGAGGACTCGGGCCGTCAACGCACCGATGACGACGGTGCCGATCATCCAGGGCGAGGGGTGGCGCAGAAACTCCCGCAGGGCATCGCGCAGTGTGAAGCCCCTGCGTGCCGGGCGTTCGGTCGTTGTTGTCACTTCTGGTCCTCCAGGTCGGTGATGACGGCGAGCATCGCCGCGGTGGCGGGTTCGAGAAGGTCGATGGCGGCTTGTCGTGCGGCCTGCGGATCACCCGCCGAGATCGCATCGGCGAGCACGCGATAGGCATCCGGGCGGCCGACCTCGGCAGCCATCACCGCGGCCAGTGCTGGCAGTGCCGGTTCGTAGGTGGCGCGCAGCGTGTTGTACATGAGCCGGAACACGATGGAATCTGCTCCGTCGACGACGTGGTCCCAGAACGTCAGCGCATGCCGCTGTCGCTCGACCGGATCGGTCTCGGCGGCCAGGTGATCGATCGCCTCGTCGAGCAACGCCGCCAGTTCGGGCGGCCTGCGAGTCGCCGCAAGCTCGGCCGCCTTCGGTCCGTTGTGCAGCCTGGCCTCCAGAATGCTGCGCACGACGGCCAGGTCGAGTTCACCGGCGCGCAGCAGCAGTCGGGGAAGCAGGTCGAGCCCGGCGTGCCTGCGGAAATCCCGCACGGTGGTCGCGTCGCCCTGGCGCACCTCGACCAGCCCGGAGGCCGAGACCCGCTTGAGTGCTTCCCGGACGGCTGGGCGCGAAACGCCGAGAACCTCGGCGAGGCGGCGTTCGCTCGGCAATGTTTCACCGGGCTGCATCTCGCCGCTGAGCACGCCGGACACGATCTGGTCGAAGACGTCCTCGGGTACCGAGCGCCGGTTCACAGGATGTAGGGCCATGTCCCCACGATGGCCCATCAGAGGCCAGAGGTCAAGTGGTCTTACCAGTTGCTGGGACTACCTCGCAGGTAATTGCATCTGCCGGCAACCGCGAGCACCGTGGAAGGTGAGAACAGGAGAACCACCATGACCGACGTTGAAAAAGCCCCGTCGTCGATTCCCCGCTGGCTCCGGTTCGTGCTCATGTCCGACCGGGCCGGCTCGGCGTGGTACATCGGTGCGGGGTTCTTCTTCGCGCCCGCGCTGGCCGTGCTGTCGCCGTGGCCGACGCTCACCGCCGTGCTGTGGGCCGTCATCGCCATCACGGGCCTGTGGCTCGGGCTGCTCGGCATCGCGATGGCGACCGGGCTGGCGATGGTGCTGAAGGCGGGGGAGGAGATCCCGGAGAGCTACTGGCGCTCGATCATCGACTACCCGACGACTACGTCGCGATAGCGGACGTGCCCGTGTAGTCCACCTGCCAGTGCTTGATGCCGTTGAGCCACCCGGACCGTAGCCGCTCGGGCGGGGAGATCGGCCGCAGGTTCGGCATCTCGTCGGCGATCGCATTGAAGATCAGGTCGATGGTCATCCTGGCCAGGTTGGCCCCGATGCAGTAGTGCGCCCCAGTGCCGCCGAACCCGACGTGCGGGTTGGGATCGCGCAGGATGTTGAACGTGTACGGATCGTCGAAGACTTCCTCGTCGAAGTTCGCCGAGCGGTAGAAGATCACCACCCGCTGATCCTTCTTGATCTGCACGCCGCCGAGTTCGGTGTCTTCCAGTGCGGTGCGCTGGAACGACGTCACCGGCGTCGCCCACCGAACGATTTCGTCGGCGGCGGTTGCGGGCCGTTCGCGCTTGAAAAGCTCCCACTGGTCGGGGAATTCGGTGAACGCCATCATTCCCTGCGTGATCGAGTTGCGAGTCGTCTCGTTTCCGGCGACCGCCAACAGGATGACGAAGAAGCCGAACTCGTCGTCGGTGAGCTTGTGGCCTTCGACGTCCGCCTGCACCAGCTTGGTGACCAGGTCGTCGCCGGGGTTCTTGCCGCGCTCGGCGGCCATCTGCATGCCGTAGGTGATGAGCTCGACCGATGCGGCGGTCGGATCGTTTCTGGCGTACTCCGGGTCCTGGTCGCCGACCATCTGGTTCGACCAGTGGAACAGCTTCTTGCGGTCCTCCTGCGGCACTCCCATCAACCCGGCGATCGCCTGCAGCGGCAGTTCGCATGAGACCTGCTCGACGAAGTCACCGGAGCCTTCTGCGGCCGCCTCCTTGACGATGTTGTGCGCCCGCTCGCGAAGTTCGTCGCGCAGCGATTCGATCGCGCGTGGGGTGAACGCGCGCGAGATGATCTTGCGCAGATGCGTGTGGTGCGGGGCGTCCTGGTTGAGGAGAACGACCTTGCCGGCCTCCAAGGACGCCGGATCGGCCTCGTCGCGATACCGCGGCAGGGCCGTCTTGCGGTTGCTGGAGAACACGTCGCTGCGCCGGGACACCTCCTTGACGTCGCGATGCCTGGTCACCACCCAGTAGCCGTCGTCGCCGAAGGCGAGATTTCCTTTCGTCTGCTTCTGCCACCAGATGGGTGCCACCTTCCGCATGTGCGCGAGTTCGTCGACCGGCAGCCGCTCGGCGTACAAGTCGGGGTCGGTGAAATCGAACCCGGGAGGAAGGCTCGGAGATGGCATGAAGGGACTCCTCGTACGACGTTGTCTAGTGCCCGTATGGCATTGCTACACCACAGTTGGAACCGGGTGAAGGGGGTTGGTGGAAAGTCCCTGAAAGTCCCAAGTAGAACGTGTTCCGCCGGCCTTGTGTAAATGACGCCTTGGTCACACAGTGCACAGGTGTAACAATCGTGGTACCAGAACTGAAGACCCCATTAGCACCGTGCCGAGAAGCAGAGGGGGAATCGGTGAGCACATCCGGCAAGGCGAAAACGTTGTCCGTGTCCGGCGGCGCGCTTGGAGCTTTTGCGGCGCTACTGCTTACCGCGCCGTGTGCCCAGGCAGACCCCGAGATTCCCGTCCCGCCGCCACCACCTCCGGGTCCGGAAGAGTCGATTTCCACTCAGGCCGCCGCGGGCGATCCCGCGCTACCGGCACCGCCGCCCGCCGAGGTGCCGCACCTGATGAGCCCCGAGAACCTGCCGCCGGGCACCTCCGCCGTTCCGGTCGAACCGCCGGAGGGTCGCGGGACGTCCTATCTGCGCGACCTCTGGCACGCGGTGCAGACCCAGGAGATCAGCGGCCGCGACGCGCTTCTGCTGTTGACACAACGGCCGCTCGATCCCAACCCGATGCCGGCCAACGGCATGCCCGTGGCTCCGCAGGCACCTCCGGGCACCCCGCTGCCTGAGGGGCCCGCGCCCGCTGCCGACGCGCCGCCGCCGCCGGGTCCTGAGCTTCCCGGAGAAGCGCCGCCGCCTGCGCAGTAGGTCAGGCGGACGCGGCCTCGTTGAGTTCGTCGAGGCGATTCGTCGCCTCGAGGTATTCCTGAACCCAGCGCTGGATGACGACGGCCGACTTCTCCACCTTGTTGAGCTGACCGACCACCTGGCCGACGGGGTTGAACGCGACGTCGACGCTTTCGTTGGGGTACTTGTGGGTGGCGGCGACCGCCATCCCGGACACCATGTACTGCAACGGCATTCCGAGCGGCTTCGGGTTGTCCGGGTTCTCCCAGGCCTCCGTCCAGTCGTTGCGCAGCATCCGGGCTGGCTTGCCGGTGAACGACCGACTGCGGACGGTGTCCTTGCTCGACGCCTTGGCATATGCGGCGTGCTGCACCGGGGTGTGCTCGGACTCCTCGACCATCACCCACTGCGATCCGGTCCAGGCACCCGCAGCGCCCAGCGCCAGCGCCGCGGCGATCTGCTGACCGCTGGCGATGCCACCGGCGGCCAGCACCGGTACGGGCGCGACCTCCTTGACGACCTGCGGCCACAGCACGATCGAGCCGATCTCGCCGCAGTGTCCGCCCGCCTCGCCGCCCTGGGCGATGATGATGTCGACGCCGGCATCGGCGTGTTTCCGTGCCTGCGACGGCGATCCGCACAGCGCCGCCACCTTCCGCCCTTCGGCGTGAATATGGGCGATCATGTCCGCGGGCGGGGTGCCGAGGGCGTTGGCGATCAGCGTCACCTTCGGGTGCTTGAGCGCGACCTCGACCTGAGGGGTCGCGGTCGCCTCGGTCCAGCCGAGGAGCTGCAGAGCGTCGTCGTCGCTGTGCTCGACCGGCACGCCGTGGTCGGCGAGGATCTTCCTGGCGAACTCGAGATGCTCTTCCGGCACAAGGGCATTCAGCTGCTTCTTGAGTACCTCGGGCTCCAGATCGGCGGCATCCATGCCCTCGTACTTGTTCGGGATGACGATGTCGACCCCGTACGGATGGTCGCCGATGTTCTCGTCGATCCAGTTGAGTTCGATCTCGAGTTGCTCGGGGGTGAAGCCGACAGCACCGAGCACGCCGAAGCCGCCCGCCTTGCTGACCGCGACCACCACGTCACGGCAGTGCGTGAAGGCGAAGATCGGAAACTCGATATTGAGGTCGTCGCAGATGGCCGTGTGCATGCCAGCTCCTTGGGCGCGGTGGGCGAACTGAAACGTGTTCTAGTTTAGTACGAACACCACACGACGCGGGCACGCGGGCCACTATGGCCGCCTAATCCGCCTTCGGAGCGTCGTCGTCCTGTGCCTTACCGGCCTGGTCGTGCGCCTTCCGGATCTTCTCGTTGCGGGTCTTGTCCTCGTCCACGGTGTCCGCATACGACTTGTCGCCCGTCGACTGTGAGTCGTCACCGAACTTCGGGGTGCCGTCGTCCTCGAGCCACTCGTTGACGGCCGTGCCGGCCACGGTGCCGCCGCTACCCGGCATGATCACCGTTGGGCGATGCTCGACGTATTCCTTCCGCATCTCGTTGGCCTTCTCCTGGTGCTCCTCGGTCACCTCAGGCTTCTCGGTACGCGGTCGGTCGTCCTGCTGGTCGCGGTTCTGCTCTTCTGCCTGTTGCTGTTCGCTCGACACCGTGGGCCCCCTTCGGTTAGATGATCCCGGCGTTCTTGTAGGACTGCCCGAAACGGTGACTTACGAAACAGTGCGCGTACGCGGCACCACCAGCGCGCCGGCTGCGATCAGGAGCCCGACCACCGCGAGTGGAATGGACCATGACCGGCGGCTGGACACCGCTTGCTGGCACTCCGCGACATAGTCGGTGTGCGGGACGATCTCGTTGAGGATGGGCACGCCTGCGACGGTCTGGTTGTTGGCGGCCTCCGCCTCGGAGGTGTCTGCGGCGATTGCGTTGCCGCAGCTGATCGAGTTGCCGTTACCGGTGATCGACACCGGGACGAGAAGGGCGATGACCCCGGCGATGAGCACGGCGGCACCGGCGATGAGGATCAAGCGTCGAATGTTCACGGCACGGTAAATGCCCACCAAACGAGTTCACCAAACCGCGGTCAACCTGATTACGAGGAATGCCCCCAGGCAGGTGAAGCACAACACGTGGTCCCGATAGATGGACCGCGCGAGCGCTGACTGTTCTGCCTGGCCGCCCTCACGACCACCCAATCGGACGGCGTTTCGCACGGTTCGGCTCGCGGCTATCAGGATCGGCGCCGCCGCAAGCCCACCTGACACGGCTACGAGCCACCCCGGGTCTCCGCCGCTGACTGCTTGAAACACCAGCGCCGCCAGAAGGATCACCATCATCGCGGCGATCAACCGGCTCATCGGACGCGATGTCGTCGTCGCGCGCCGGTAGTAGTCCGCGATCGAAGTGAGCACCGCCTCGGGCAGCTGTTCATCGCCGTACCCACGGATCTGGCTGTCGAAGATGAGGTCCATCCACAGCACCGCGAGCAGGAAGCCGCCGCAGATGAACAGCAGACCTTCGGCGATGGTCATCGCATGCGCTTGCGGTCCGCGACCGCGACGCGCAGCACCGGCCAGCCGTTGGCGGACGCGGCCGCGGCCAGGCCCGAGCGCGGGTTGACCGGCCGCGGATAGCCGACCGCAGACATCAACGGCACGTCCTCGTCACCGTCGGCATAGAAGTAGCTGCGCTTCAGGTCGACGCCATTGCTGTCGCAGAAGCGTTGTGCCGCATCGGCTTTCCTGGCACCCCAGATGATCGGTCGCTCGATGTCACCGGTCAGCAGCCCATTGCTGTCGACCGTGAAGTGGTTGCACAGCAGCGTGGTGATGCCGAGGGCACGGGCCACCGGCGCGGCGTGAATGGTCAGCGCCGATGAGCACAGCGCAACCGTGTGGCCGCGCTGCTGGTGTGCGGCCACGACCTCACGCATGAGCGGATACACCCGCGACGCGATGTGGCTGACGAACAACCGCTCACCGATCTCGTCGAGTTCGCGAAGCGACTCGCCCTTCAGATAGCCCGCGGCACGCACGATGAGCCGCTCGAACTGCATCCGCCCCAGCCGGTATCTGATCGACGCCTCCAGCACTCCGAGGACCTCGCCGATCCGCGCCTGCCTGCGACGGATCCGGTCACCGGCATGGGCCGTCGCGGTGAAACCCGAGACCAATGTGCCGTCCAGATCGAAGAAGGCGCCGACCTCTGGGCCGGGCGGGCTTGCGGCGATTTCGGCGACCCGACCCGAGGGCTCGACCATCATGAATTGAGACTACGGTTTTTGATCAACGACGATGGAGAGGAGACGGCCATATCGACTCGGCGTCGCACCATCCTCGCCACTCTTCTCGTCGTCTCGTTGGTGCTGGCCTGCGTGGGATCCGCCCCCACCTTCGCCCGGCCCCAGCAGCCCCCCGACCGGATCGAACTGTCTGACGGCTGGCAACTGGCCTCGGCCCGTCGCGTCACGGCCGACGGCGCGACGGTGTCGCGTGCCGATTACACGCCTGGTACGGGCTGGCACACCGTTCGCCGGATGCCATCCACGGTCCTCGAAGCTCTGCAGGACGACGGCACCTTCCCCGATCTCTACTACGGGAAGAACCTGCTCGACGAGGTGCCGCAGGACCTCTACCAACAGGACTGGTGGTACCGCACGTCGTTCACCCCGCCCGCGGGCCACTCGACCTATCTGCTCGAACTGCCGGGTGTCAACTACCGCGCCGAGGTCTGGCTCAACGGCCGACTCGTCGCGGGAAATACCGAGATCGTCGGGATGCACAACGCGCACGAACTCGACGTGGGCCGCTGGCTGGGACCGGGCGAGCCGAACACGCTGGCCATCAAGGTGACTCCCGAACAGGCCCTGCAGGACATCGACGGAGTTGAACTGGCCGACAGTTGGTGGGATTGGATCAACTGGAACTACCTCGGCTACCAGGGACCGGACAAGGACGTCGAGCGCGGGAACTCCTTCGTCGCCGACCGCAACGCGGGGATCTGGAAACCCGTCTACCTCAAGGTCGCGGGTGACGTCGCGCTCGGCCCGGCGGTTGTCAACACCGAATTACCGCTGCCACGAACCGATTCCGCGCGGCTCACGGTTCACACATCGGTGCGCAACTACTCGACGCAACAGGTACGCGGTGTGCTGAAGGGAACCATCTCGCGGCCGGGCAAGCCGAGCATCGACATCGAACAGGGCGTGACGCTCCTGCCGGGCGAACAACGCGAGATCGCGTTCAGCCCCGACAGATTCGACCAGTTGACCGTCACCGACCCCGACCTGTGGTGGCCGTACACGCTCGGCGAACCGAACCTCTACGACCTGCGGTTGGAGTTCACCCAGGCCGGTGTGGTCTCTGATTCCGCCGATTCGCGGTTCGGCATCAGAACGGTTTCCCAACACCGGGATTCCGACGGCGAGTTTCCCGATCTCGGCAGGGGCGGCAACTTCTATCTGACCGTCAACGGACGAGACCTGTTGATCAGGGGCGCGGCATACACACCCGATCTGCTGTATGCCTACGATCCCGACCGCGAGGACGCGATCCTGCGCTACGTCAAGGACCTCGGCCTCAACATGATCCGGTTCGAGGGCAAGTTCACCGGCGAGAACATCGTCGAGAAGGCCGACGAACTCGGTATCCCGCTGATGTTCGGTTGGATGTGCTGCAACCAGTGGGAGAAGTGGTCGCAGTGGGACGACGAGGACCGCAGGGTGGCGATGGAGAGCCTGCGGTCGCAGATCGTGATGCTGCGCTCGCACCCATCGGTGTTCCTCTGGGCCAACGGCAGCGACGGTAAACCGCCACCCGACGTTCTCGCGGAATACCATCAGGTGCTCGATGATTCGCACTGGCAGAACGCCACCGTCGACACCGTATCGTCGCTGGCGCGAGACGCGGACGGCGAACGCGACTGGAACGGGATCCACATGGCGGGCCCGTACAGCTGGCGGCCACCGGGCTATTGGTTCAGCGGCCGGTACGGCGCGACCCGCGGCTCGACCGCCGAACAGGGCGACAACGAACACATCCCGCCGTTCGCGAGCCTGAAGAAGTTCATTCCGCCCGAGAAGCTGTGGCCGATCAACGACACCTGGTACTTCCACGCAGGGTCGAACCCGGAAAACGCCTCGCTGCAGAGCATCAAACGCGCTGTCGACCGGCGCTACGGGCCGTCCGAGGACGCCGAGGAGTTCAGCCGCAAAGCCCAACTGGCGCACTATGAGTCAACGCGCGCGCAGTTCGAGGTCTTCGCCGCCAAGGGCTGGGCGAGCCACAAGATGACCATCTACTGGATGCTCAACAACCACTGGCCGTCGTTCTTCGGCAACATCTTCGACTACTACCTGCGGCCGGGCGGCGCGTACTACGGCGCGAAGAAGGGCCTGCGGCCGCTGTCGGCGGTGTTCGACTCCTACGCCACAGGCGACCACACGAAGGCCAACGTGACGCTGGTCAACCAGACCGCCGAGGATCGGTCCGATCTGCGGGTACGCGTCCGCGTCTACGACATCCAGGGCGACGTGCGCGAAGACCGGACGACCGAGCCGCTCGCTGTGCCCTCGGGTGGAAGCGTGGGGGCCATGACCCTGCCGCGGGTGGCCCGCGACTCGCGGGTGTACTTCGTGCGATGTGAAGTCATGGACGCGGACGACTCCGTTGTGGCCGAGAACGTCTACTGGCAGTCCCAGCAGCGTGACGATCTCGGGGACCCCACCAACGACTGGGCATTCGAACTGAAACAGGTCAGCTGGGCGGACATGACGGCGCTGAACTGGATGCGGCACGTGCCACTGGAGGTGAGCGCGCAGCGCAACGACGCCGACGGCGGCAAGGGTGTCACCATCCGCCTGCACAACCCGACCCAACGGGTGGCGTTCTTTGAGCGCGCCGAAATCCTGCGCGCCCCAGACGATGACGAGATCCTGCCGATCGAATACAGCGACAACTACGTGACCGTGTTCCCGGGGGAGACCGTCGACATCAACGGCGTGGTGCCCACCGATAGCGACACGCCCAACTGGGTGCGCGTGACGGGATACAACTCGCCTCAGGTCGTGGTGCCGATCGAGTAGCCGGACCGCGGCTAACGCAAGGCGTCGGCGATCCGTTTCCACTCTTCGCGCGGATACGCGTTGGGGTCTGCGGTCAGCACCTGCACGCACACATGGTCGGCGCCTGCGGAGAAATGTTCGTTGACGCGGCCGATCACCGCCTCCTCGTCGCCCCACGCGATGATCGCGTCGAAGAGCCTGTCGCTCACCGAAGCGACGTCGTCGGGGGAGAAGCCGAGCCGCAGCATGTTGTTCGCATAGTTCGGCATCGCCAAATACCTTCTGAACCATTTGGTTCCGATGGCACGCGCTTGCTCGGCGTCGTCGGTCAGGATCACGGTCTGTTCGGGAAGGAGAAGCGGCCCATCGCCGAGATGCTCACGCGCGAATCGCGTGTGCTCCGGTGGCACGAGGTAGGGATGCGCACCTCGCGACCGCTTCGCCGCAAGCTCGAGCATCTTCGGTCCGAGCGCGGCGAGCACCCGCGCGTCGACCGGGACGGGCGGTTCGGCGCTGTCCAGCGCGTCGAGGTACGCCGCGGTCGCGGCGAGCGGCTTGCGGTAGCGGCCGGGTTCTGTCGCGTCGATCAGCGGTGCGTGGCTGACGCCGATACCCATCAGGAACCGGTCGCCGTGCGCGGCCCTCAGCGCCGCGTATGACGCTGCGACATCGGCGGGCTCGTTCATCCACAGGTTGAGGATCCCGGTGGCGATGACGATGTCTCTGGTCGCGGAGAGAAGGTGATCGACCGATTCGAGCACAGGCGTCTGCCCGACATCGGGTATCCACAGCGCCGTGAAGCCCAACTCCTCCAATTCGGCCGCCGCATCGGCGGATTGCGCCTTGTCGCCATAACGCAGCTGGTGACTCCAGATACCCACACCCGAAAGATCCATGGTTCCTTCCTAGTCGACCGCAGCGAAGTTGACGGTCGCAGTGGCGCCGAGTTCACCATCGTCGCTGCGGTATATGTCGACCTGTACGACCACCGACCGCTTACCGGTGCGCAGGATGCGGGCAATGGCGCGCGCAGGACCGTTGCGGATCTTGATCGGTCGCAGATAGCGGATGAACAGGTCGGTGGTGGCGATGGCGTGGCCGAACGGTGTGCTCCGTGCGGCCAGTTGGCCGGCGGTCACATCGGCCATCGTGGCGATGAGCCCGCCCTGGAGTCCGCCCGCGGTGTTGGTCACGCGTTCGTCGACGGGCATCTCCATCACGACGGTGTCGTCGGCCGACGGCACCTCGTCGAGCCCGATCTGTTCGAACAGCTCACGCAGGGATTTCGGCGCCGTCACGAGAATGACATTACCGGTTGCCGGGTACCCCTCCGTCGATGCAGACCTTCCTTCCGTACCCCGGGTTCGCGGAGTCGGCGAGGGTGCTCGACCTGCGGCGGCTGGGTAAGCAGCGCGTCGAGACCATCCAGGTGCTTCGCGCGCTGACGGTCCCGGGCTACGGGTGGCGGCACCATCCAGCGGCGGCGATGTGGGCCGGCTACGAGGAGGCCCTCGTCTCCTACGGGCTTCAGATGTGCGGGGTGTGGTGCGCGAGCGGCAACGCCGACACGTGCGCGGCGACGCTCGTCGCGGACCTGAGCCAGGCGGTCGGGTTGCGACGGGTACGCACCCAGGAGGAGTTGGCGGCCGCCAGTGAGCTGCCGCCGTGGCTCGGCGACCAGGCCTTCCACCTCAGCCACCAGGCCGCGTTGGTGCGTAAGGATCCCGGCCACTACCGCCGCCACTTTCCGGATGTCCCCGACGATCTGCCCTACGTGTGGCCGGGGTCCGACCGGGCGCGCCGGGTGCCCGTTTGACCCTTGTGGTGCATGCGCCTGCTCGTATGCTCAGGGAATGGGTGACATCGAGCGCGCCGTCCTGCCGCCGGGACCGCGACTTCCCGCCTCGATCCAGGCAGCTCTGATGGCCCGCTACTGGCCTCGCTTCATCTCCGCGTGCCGGCGCCGCTACGGCAGCCCATTCACGATGCGCATCGCGACCATGGGAACACTCGTCTATCTCGACGACCCGGCCGAGATCAAGAAGGTGTTCGCGGGCAGCCCGAACGTCTACCACGCCGGCGAGGCGAACATGATGCTCAGCGGTCTCCTCGGCAGCAGCTCGGTTCTGGTGATCGACGACGACGTACACCGCGAACGCCGGCGCCAGATGCTGCCCGCATTCCACCGCGACGCGGTGGCACAGCAGAGCACCGTGATGGCGGAGATCGCGGCGGCGAACATCGCGACTTGGCCGACCGGCGCGGAGTTCCCGGTCGCGCCGAAGATGTCGGAGATCACGCTCGAGGTGATCCTGCGGACCGTCATCGGCGCCTCGGACGCGTCGCGGCTCGCGGCCTTGCGCGAAGTGATGCCGAAGCTGCTCAACGTGACTCCGTGGGCATCGCTCGCGCTCGCCAAGCCGGGCCTGCAGCGTTTGGGCCTGTGGCGCAGGCTGCGCCGCAACATGGACGTGGCCGACCGTCTGCTGTATGCCGAAATCGCTGACAGGCGCGCCGATCCCGACCTGGCCACGCGCACCGACGCGCTGGCGATGCTGATCCGGTCGGCCTACGGTGACGGCGCCACGATGACCGACAAGGAACTGCGCGATCAGCTGATGACCCTGCTGGTGGCCGGGCACGACACGACGGCGACGGGTCTGTCCTGGGCGCTGGAGCGGCTGACCAGACACCCCGCCGTTCTGGACAAGGCGGTGCGCGCGGCCGAGGCGAGCGCGGCAGGCGACCCCACCGGCGACGAGTATCTCGACGCGGTCGCCAGAGAGACCCTGCGTATCCGCCCGGTCGTCTTCGACGTCGGCCGCATCCTCAAAGAGCCCGTTGAGATCGCGGGCTACCAGTTGCCGGCAGGCATCATGGTGGCGCCCGGAATCGGTTTGGTGCACAGCAGGTCCGACCAGTACCCGCATCCGGATCGGTTCGACCCCGAGCGAATGGTCGGTGCCACGCCCGGACCCACGGTGTGGCTGCCGTTCGGTGGCGGTAACCGCCGGTGCCTCGGCGCGACGTTCGCGATGGTGGAGATGCGGGTCGTGCTGCGCGAGGTGCTGCGCCGGGTGGAACTGTGCGCCTCGACGGCGCCCGCCGAGCGGCAGAAGGTCAAACACGTCATCCTGATCCCGCACCGCGGTGCGCGCATCCGGGTGCGCGCGATGAAGGATGTTCCGCGCACGGCTGAAGTTGTCGCAGAAGCGCCGTCGTGTATGCATAGTTCGTGAGCGCACGCGCAGGAATCGTTGTCACCGGCACAGAGGTGCTGACCGGCCGGGTCCAGGATCGTAACGGTCCCTGGGTCGCCGACCGACTGCTGGAGCTCGGCGTCGAGCTGGCGCACATCACGATCTGCGGGGACCGGCCCGCCGACATCGCCGCACAGCTGCGCTTCCTCGCCGACGAGGGCGTGGACCTGATCGTCACGACCGGCGGGCTCGGTCCGACGGCCGACGATATGACGGTCGCGGTGGTGGCGGAGTTCTGCGGACGCGAACTGATCCTCGACGAAGCGCTCGAGGAGAGGATCTTCGAGATCCTCAAGCGGCTGCGAAGCCGTTATGCCGACGTGGATTTGGACGCGGTGCGGGCGGCCAACCGCAAACAGGCGATGGTCCCGGCGGGCGCGACAATCCTGGAACCCGTCGGCACCGCGCCAGGGGTGGTCGTGCCGGGAAAGCCGACGGTGCTCGTGCTCCCCGGCCCGCCCCGCGAGCTGCAGCCGATGTGGCGCGATGCGCTCAACACCGCTGCGTTGCAGGAAGCCATCGCGGGTCGCACCGAATACCGCCAGGACATGATCCGGATGTTCGGACTGCCCGAGTCGGGACTCGCCGAAACGCTGCGGCAGGCGCAGGACAGCATCGACGGTTTCGACCGCCTCGAGATCACCACGTGTCTGCGCCGCGGCGAGCTGGAGATCGTCACACGGTACGAGCCGGACGCCTCGGCGGTGTATGGACAGCTGCTGGATGTGCTGCGGGAACACCATGCGCGCCAGATCTTTTCGACCGACGGTGCCCTTGTCGACGATCAGGTGGCCCACCTGCTGGCGGGTCGCCGGATCGCCACCGCGGAGTCCTGTACCGCGGGCCTGGTCGCCGCCCGGTTGACCGACATACCCGGCTCGTCCGATTACGTCGCCGGTGGGGTGGTCGCCTATGCCAACTCGGCCAAGTCCGGACTGCTCGGGGTCGATTTGGCATTGATCGAGGCGCACGGGGCGGTTTCGGAACCGGTGGCCGAGGCGATGGCACGCGGCGCGCTGAGCCGCTTCGACGCCGACACCGCGGTGGCGACGACGGGCATCGCCGGCCCCGGCGGCGGCTCCGAGGAGAAGCCGGTGGGGACGGTGTGCTTCTCGGTGATGCTTGCCGAAGGCCCCACGTTGACGAGAACGCTTCTGTTGCCGGGTAACCGCAGCGACGTCCGGGAACGCTCGACGACCGTCGCGATGCATCTGCTCCGCAGGGCTCTACTGGGGCTGAAAGATCCAGCGGTGCTTGCGGATTGATTTCAAGACGCGGTCAGTCCTCGTCGGTCACGGTGAAACCCGCGAGCCAGTCCTCGTGCATCTCGTCGTCGATCGACACCCGCCACTGATAACGCTGTCCGGCAGTGAGTTTGAGCGACGGGATGGTCGCGGTGAACGGGATCGTCACCGGGGTCCCTTTGGGATGCACGGGTTTGGCTTTGGCCTTGATGACGGCGTCCTCGGTTTTCGCCACCTGTACGCCGTCGCTGTCGACGAGTTCGGCGCGGATCGGGAATGACTTGTTCAGCTCGGACCACTCGACTTCGACGAAGATGACGAGGGCATGTTGGGGGACCGGGTTCGAGCTGGCGGTCCAGCCGAGCCCGAGTGCGTGCACGGTGCCCGCCTGGTCCAGCGCCGCACTCTGGGCAAGCAGCACGATCGCTCTCATCGGTTACTCCCCGTCGGCGCGATCCCACACCTCGATCATCGAGCGCAGGATCTCCTCGGCTCGGCCCAGTCCGCCGAGATGGCTTTCACCGGGCATCGGGAACAGTTCGGCATCGGGCAGCTTGGCCACCACGTGCTGTCCGTGTGCGAAGGGAACGATGTGGTCGGCGTCGCCGTGCCACCACCGCACGTGCGTCTTGACCTCGTCGAGGCGGAACCCCCAGTCCTTGGCGAAGGCGACGACGTCGTAGAACGGCGCGGCCATCTGTTTGCGGCTGCCGTGGAGCAGATCGTCGAGGAACATGGCCTTGATCTCCGGCCGCGCGAGCAGCGCGCGGTCGGCGGGCGGCGAGACGAGACCGTACAGGTCGGCCGCGGGCCCCGCCACCGGCCGGATGACCTTGATCAGCGTCGAGGCCACCACGCCGATCGGCACCTTGGCCACTTCGAGCAGTGGCGCCACACGCGTGCCGAGATTGCCCATCAGGCCGCCCTCGATGCCGTCGGGTCCCGCGGGTGGCGCGACACCACCGACGATGCCCGCTGCGACCACGCGATCCGGCATCGCGGCAGCACAGGCCAGGG
The DNA here is from genome assembly GCA_033741175.1 of Mycolicibacterium sp. 120270. Classification (GTDB taxonomy): domain Bacteria; phylum Actinomycetota; class Actinomycetes; order Mycobacteriales; family Mycobacteriaceae; genus Mycobacterium. Next base: position 229,053 of record JAWQNE010000005.1, read on the forward strand.
TGTAGGGCCCGCCGCCGGAAAGACCGATCACCGCCATCTTGTCGATACCCAGCGTGTCGGCGATCGTGCGCAGGTCCTCGGCGAACGCGAGGACGTTCTCGTACTGGTGCGGAGTGGACGACCCGATACCCGGCCGGTCGATGCCGATCAGCCGGATGTCCGCCTCTTCCGCGTACGCCCGCGCCTCGGTGGGGATCTGCCTGCGCGCACCCGGGGTGCCGTGCAGCCAGAAAATGGCCCGGCCCTGGGGCGCGCCGAACTCGGCGAATCCGATCTGACGATCTTCGCCGACGGCGACGTTCCCCTCGAGCTTCGGGCGATCGATTGCGACAACCATGCCTGAAGTGTCGCATGCCCGCCATGGGCGTCTGTCAGGCGAGGAGCATTATGGCGTCATGGCCGGTGACGAGCTCGACGAACTCTACAGCGCGCCGCCCGAGGAGTTCACCGCCCTGCGCGGCAAGCTCGCCGCCGCCGCCAAGAAGCGGGGTGACACGGACGCGGCCAAGAGGATCGCCGCGGCCCGCAAGCCGACCACCGCTGCGTGGGTGGTGAACCGGCTCGCCCATACCAATGAGGACGCAATCCGGTCGCTGGCCGACCTCGGCGACAGGCTGCGCGCGGCGCACGCCGCAATGGACGGGGCGGCAATCCGCGAACTGTCCGCCGAGCAGCGGTCACTGGTCGACGAACTCGTCCGGGCGGCGTTCGACGCCGCCGACATCAAGAACCCGTCGGCGGCCCTGCGCGAAGACGTCACCGGAACGTTGCAGGCCGCGATCGCCGACCCCGAGGTGGCCAACCGCCTCGGGCGGCTGACCAAGGCCGAAAGATGGTCTGGCTTCGGAGATTTCGGGGCCACCACGGCAGTGTCGAGCTCCGCGCGCAGCAGCAGGTCTGAACCGAAACCCAAAGCCGAGCCTTCACGCACGCACGACAAGAGCCGGTCCGGCGGGCGCGAGGAGGAGGACGACCGGTCCGCCCGTGCCGTCGAGGACGCGAAGGCGGCGCTGGCGGAAGCCGAGCGGGCCAAGGACGAAGCTGACGACGAATTATCGGACAGGCAAACGGATTTGGCGGTGGCGCGGTTGCGGCGCGATGAAATGCGGCAACGCCTCGAGGAGGCGGAACGCAGTCTGGATGCGGCCGACGAAGCCTACAGCGAAGCCAAGAAGGCCAGCCACGATGCGACCGATCTGGTCAAGAAGGCCAAGACGCGGCTCAAGGATGTCCAGCGCGCGCGATAGCTCAGCATACGGCGGCCCTGGCCTCGGCGAGGTTGTCGGCGCCGAGAACCAACCGGGTGTCGGTGGCGAGGTAGGCGAGTGTCAGGTTGACCCGGGCGGCGCCCAACTCGTGTGCGATCTCCCCGAGCGCGCCCGGCCTGTCCTCGATCGGCAGCACGAGCACCTCCTGCTCGGCGGCGATCCGCACCCCCGCGTCCTGCAGCGCCTGGAAGGCCGCCGTGGCGTCGTCGACAAGGATGTGCACCTCCGCCTGTCCGCCGCCACTCGTCACCGCGCACAGCCCGGCGATATTGGCGCCCGCCCTGCCGAGGAGATCGCCGACGCGGGCAAGCTCTCCCGGTTGATCATCGAGATACAGCGTCAGGTCTGTTGCCATGACCGACTCCTTTCGTCGGGCTCCGGTCGCGAAAGGCCATGTCGGGATGGTAGTCCTGACCGCGCCGCGGCTGGCTCCATTGCGGGTTCACCGACGCTGGTCGGGTATCCACCGATCTGCAATACTGCGACGATGCGACGCGCATGGCTGATCCTGGCGCTCACATCGACGCTGTTCCTCAGTGCGTGCGGTTCCAAAATCAACCCGGAGGGCGCGGCCAAGTCGGTCGTCGATGTCGTGTCGAGCCAGACCAAGTTCAAACCGAAGGACGTCACGTGTCCGTCGGGAGTCGACGCTGAGGTCGGGGAAGAGTTCGACTGCACGTTCACCGGACCCGAGGGCAAGCCGTACACCGCCCACATGAAGGTGACGAAGGTCGACGGTGACAACGTCGAGTTCTACGTCGAGTCCAAGCCCAGCTGACCGTCGTTACCGTGCCATCAAGCGGTATTCGATCATCGGCTCCTGCTTGATGACGGTGGTGCCGGAGGTGACCTTCAGCTCGCGCGGCGAGACCTCATAGACGACGCCTGCTCGCCGGGCGAGAAATGAACGAGCCGAATCGGATTCGGCGCCGGTACGCAGGAGCGCCTCGTCGCTCAGTCGGACACCGAGATATTCGTACCGTCCTGCCTGTTCGCCGCAGATCACGACGAGCGATCCCGTTGTCCTAGCTATTGCGTGGGCGGGTTCGCCGCCCTGGCAGCGCGCCGACGAATCGATGAAACCCTTGTCGTCGAACGCGAACGGCGTTGGCGGCATTTTCACCCGCGCCGCTCTGGGCGGATCGCCTGCCGGCGGCGCGACCGGGCCACTTTCCGCCTGGACCGATGGCGGGACTGCGTCGGCGACACCCACCGAGTGCTCCGAGGCCGGCTTCGAGCTGAGCCCGGTGATTGCGAGTACGGCGACGACCGCAGCGACCACACCTGCAGTGGTGACACGCGCGGCGGAAAGCCGTTGCCCTGCAGGTTTTTTGCGGTGCATCGGCTGTTTTCGGTGTTTACCTGCAGCGTGCAACCGAGTGGATGTAGTCACGAGTTGGGTGACCAAGGTTGCTCCCGTCATGCAGCATCGTCACAAGCTGTTAGCCATTTCGGCGCGCGGTGACCATTCTGCACGACGGGATCTCGAAGCCGACGCCCCCTCGCCCACGCTGCAGCGACATGTTTCGGCCGGCGTGCGCGTGGCAACGCGACACGGTTGCACTGAGCGCCCTACCGGCAATCAGTGCTGTCCGCACGACGCGGCGCAAGACCTGCGCCGGGCCAACGGGGGCGGGTTCGCCACAGATGCAGCCGCAAGACGATGCGGCCGTGGTGCCTAGGCGACGACCGGCGGAGGCGGCGGCAGCGGCGCCCCGGGCGGCGGCGGCAGTTCAGCGCCGGGGGGAGGAGGCGGCAGGGGTGCGCCGGGCGGAGGAGGCGGCAGCGGTGCGCCGGGGGGCGGCGGCAGTTCGGCCGGCGGCGGAGGCAGGGGCGCATCCAGGCCGACGGGGACGATGACGCCTTCCGGCGGGAGCGGGGCACCCGGTGGAGGCGGCAGCACGCCGGGCGGAAGGGGAGCGTCGGGTGCAGGCGGGGCCTCGACCGGCGCGATGTCGAGGTACATGTGCTTGGAGAACTGCTTCTGAAAAGCGCCCCCGCCGCCGATCTTCACGCCGCCGCCCTCGCCGGACGACACGGGAGTGCCGTCGGGCAGCGTCGCGGCGGTGTGGCCGCCGTTCCACCCGACGTTCAGAGCGCCGGGCTTGGTTCCGTACTGGAAGCCTCGCGCCTTCAGAGCGCTTTCGATGTTTCCGGTGTTGAACCGGCCGCTGTAGACCGGACGGCCGGACGCGGCGTTGCTCACGAAGGAGACCAGGCCCGAGCAGTCAGTGCCGGCTGCGGAGTTTCCGCCCGAGATGTAGGGCGTTCCCGACAGCTGATGCACAAGCGTCAACAGAGATGCGGTAGCGACAGCAAACATGACGACGGACAGTAACAGAGGCCCAATTCGACCCTGAAATTCTGTGACGGCCTTCACAATTCAGTTGTCCAGTGGGCTGTTTCACGTCGTTTGCTGTGAAAAAGTCGTTGTATTGCAAGGCATTTCGTGAACCAAACCGTCACGGTCCAGCCCGATGTTGAGCCAACCAATCAGTCAAACCTATTGGAAACAAGGACTTTTCGACGACAGATCAACCGTGCGCGCCAATTCTGGCTGATTTGGCGGCCCGGCGAGGATCCGAACATACCTCTCTTCCATGCGCAAAGACGCGGTTCCAGCAAATAATGGTGGCTGACCACCCATATGCAGCGATACGGTTGCATATCGAGCACATGCAACCCAAAGGCTGCCTAAAGTGGCAGAATGCGGCGGATGGACGAGGTGTTCAGGGCGCTCGCCGATCCGAACCGCAGGCGGCTGTTGGAGAGCCTGACGGAGCGAACCGGACAGAGTCTGCGCGAGTTGTGCACGGGTCTGTCACTGACCCGACAGTCGGTGAGCAAGCACCTCGCGGTGCTCGAGGCCGCCGGTCTCGTGACGACCGAGCGACGGGGTCGCGAGAAGCTCCACTACATCAACGCCGAGCCGTTGCGGACCATCGCCGAGCGGTGGATCGAGCAGTACAGCGAGGCTCCTGCGCCGCCGTCACACCCGTGGACGGACTGGCACGACGCCGTCAACCGCTCAACCGTAGGCAAGTAATAGAGGAATGCTCTGCTCGGCACTCGTGAGCGAGCCGTGGTGACCGACGAGCGACGACTCGAGCGGCTCAACGGTGCGCCGCACGATCGTCGCGGTGCCGCGGGCGGCGGCGACGACATCGCCGATGCGCGTCCGAACCTCGTCGCGTATCGATGCGCCGAACCAGCCCGCGGCGATCGCTTCGTCCCGCGTGGCCACCCAGGCGAGGTCGCCCAGTATTTCGCGCCACGTCGCGAGCACTGTCTCGCGCGCACCGTTCTCTATATATATGTGGCGCGCCCGCGGTTCGCCCCCGATGGCTGCAACGCCGTCGAGAAGTGGCGCGCAGGCATCGATGTCCACGGCATTGTCGTGGCCGGGGGCGACCATGCCGTGGTCGGCGACGATGGCCAGCAGCCCGCCGGGCGGCAGCCCGTCGATGAGTGACTCGACAAGCCGGTCGACCTCGCGCAGTTGCATTCGCCACGCCGATGAACCCGGTCCGTACAGGTGGCCGAGCAGGTCGACCTCACCGTGGTAGCCGTAACAGAACCCACCGCCGACGACCGCGCTGTGCACGGACGCGCCGAGATCCCCGAGCGCCTGAACACCGATGTAGCGGCCGCCGCGCAATACCGCGCGGGTGAGACCCGACCCGGTGAACTCGGCTCCGGAGATGACACTCACCTCGACACCGGCCGACGCGGCCCGCTCGAAGGTGGTCGGCATCGGCTGCACCTGCTCGGGCGGTGCCGCTTCGCGCAGGTCGTCACCCCACGGATGCGGACGCCACCGCAGCGAGTTGATCACCCCGACATCGGGCAGCCGGAACGACATCCCGACCATCCCGTGCTCGCCGGACCGGCGGCCGGTGCCGACGGCGGCCAGCCCGGCCACGGTCGTCGACGGGAAGCCGGCCTGCAGGGTCGCTCCGCGCAACTCGGCCATCACCGGCGCATCGGCGGCATATGTGTCGAGGAGTTCTGCGCCCAAACCGTCGATGAGGAGCACGCATGCGCCGCGGATGTCAGCACGCAGATCGATGCGGGCTTCGAAGTCGGCTACCCCCATCGCAGCCAGCACGGATGGCACGACATCGGCGAGATGCGGGGTGTGCTGGTCCGGCTGCGGCAGGTCCACATCGCGAGCCTGCCATATTCTTTCGCTATGCCGCTGCGGATGATGACGGGCGCCAGCCTCGGGCTCGTGGTGCTTCTCGGCGCCTGCGCTTCGCCTGATCCGACAACGGTGCCTGCCCATGCGGCGGGCGGCCAACCCATGGCTCCGGCCGGTCAGCTGCCGAACGGTCCCGCCCCCGACGGCGACACATTCTCGATCGGCGACGCGGCCACCGACACCATCGGCGGCTACCTGCCCGATGGGAAGACGCTCTCGCCGTTCGATGTCGCGAACCCGGTGATCGGCTGGCTGGACCCGCAACTGTTGGCCGCGCTCCAGAACGCCGCACGCTCCGCGAAGGACGACGGTATCGACGTCGAGATCACATCGGGCTGGCGTACGAAGGGTTTCCAGCAGCGATTGTTCGACGACGGTGTGCGCACCTACGGAGGCGTCGAGGCGGCCAGGGAGTTCGTCGCATCGCCCAATGTGTCGCGCCACGTCTCCGGGGAGGCCGTGGACGTGGGTCCCGTCGAAGCCGACAACTGGATGATCCGCAACGGTCCGCGGTTCGGGCTGTGCCAGATCTATGCGAACGAGATCTGGCACTTCGAGCTCAGGGCCGACCACGACGGCACCTGCCCGGCACTGTTGCCGAACGCCGCGGGATAAGGCCCCTCAGTCCAGACAAGCGGCGATTCGCGCGGCCACATCCGTTGCCACGGCGAGCGTTTCGGGATCCTCGGAGGCTGAATACCGCCCGGCGACGGGGTCGTAGTCGGCACCCGCGATCGACGCATGGTCGGCGTCGATCCCGACGAATTCTGCCTGCCAGCCGTGCCGCTTCAGCTCTGCTGCGAAGTCACGGCTGGCGGAATCGGGCACGACAACGTCGGCGGCACCGTGCAGCAGCAGCAGCGGCGATCGAGGCTCGACGCCCGACAGAGCACGCGCAGGTACCGCGCCGGATATCGGATCGGTGGCGGTGAACGCTCCGGCCAGGCAGACCGTGTGGCGCAGCGCTGTGTCCAGTCGGCTCGCGTTGATCGTCAGGCCCGCCGCCGCGAGGCCGCCCATCGACCAGCCGACGACCACCAGGGCCTCGTGTCCCGCTCGCTGCGCAGCGAACCGCGCCGACCGCAGCAGGTCGTCGCGGCCGTTGTCGTCGGCCTGCGCGTCCCAGTCGGGGGCCACCACCGCCGGACCGCGGGCGGCGACAAGGCCGGCCAGTGTCCGCACCGCTGACCGGGCGTCGCTTTGCATCCCGTGCCAGAGCAGCACGGTCGGTTGTGACGGCTCACCGAACACATCGGCCAGCCTGCCGGGTGCATATTCGACGGTCTGCATTCATCCGAGGCTACGAGGGCGTAGGGGAAAACTTGTACCACCGCCTGTACCATCGCCCCATGCCAAGAGAGGCCAACCTCTCTAGTCGATTCGACTATCTCTTCGAGCCACTCGACGTCGAGGATTCGGTGGACGACATCGAAACCCCCGAGAGGCCGACAAAGGGCGACGAGAAAAATGGCGCCACACCCGTACGGTTGGCGTTCGCGGCGTTCGTGCTGGCGACACTCGGCGCGGCCGCGGTCGTCGCCGTGTTACTCCTGCAGCAACCGGCGCAGCCGCTCGATCCCGCCGACCCGCCCGCTGAACCGGACCCGCTGTTGACGACGGCGATCAAGGTTCCCACCCCGGCTGCCACTGTCGCACCGCCGCCCCCTACTGCTGAAAGCGTGGCGCCCACGACGATCCAGTCCGTCCCGACACGGGTCGTGCCCGCCCCGCCGCGACCGACGCAGGCACCGGCGCCGCGGGAACCTCGGGCCGACACACCGAAGCCACCCGCAACCAGGGCACCTATCAGCGTGGCACCGGAGTCGCGGGCACCGTTCCCCAACCAGGATCCGCGAACAGGCGGCGGCGGGGGCGGGGGCCTGCTCGGGGGGTTGCTGTGAGCGACGCGCGGGCATCGTATGCGCGCCTGCGGGCCGCGCATGTCGCCGCAGTGTCCGGTGCTCTCGAGGATCACATCGGGCGATTGGATTGGTCGAGGGAGCGGATCGAGCACCACCAGACCCAACGACTGCGCTCACTGCTGGCATATGCGATGGAGCGTTCGCCGTTTCACGCTCGGCGCCTTGCCGGGATCGATCCGTCGGTGGTCACGGCGGCAGACCTGGCCGGGCTGCCGGTGATGACCAAGGCAGAGGCCCAGGACGAGTGGGACGAGATCGTCACCGCTGCCGATCTCACCCGTGACCGTGCGGAGCGGATTCTCGCTGACCAGCAATGGTTTTCGTACACTCCGAGCGATCAGCAGGTCTTCAGTTCGGGCGGGTCGAGCGGCGTGCGCGGAGTGTATGTGTGGGATTGGCAGTTCTACGTGTCGATCGCTTGCCTGGCGTGGCGCCAGCAGGCACGCGCGGAACAACGTGCACCGCTTCCGCACTCCCGACTGGCGGTGCTCGCCGCGGGTATGCCACCGCACGCGAGCACGCCGCTGTTCGACGTGCCGACGGCGCCTGGCATGGAGACCTTCGTGATACCGGCGGGCGCGCCGATCGATGAGACCATCGCGGCGGTCGCCGCCGTCAACCCGACGCATCTGGTCGGCTACTCGACCGTGGTCGGGCAACTCGCTCGCGCATCGGTCGCCGGCCGCCTCGATATCCGGCCGGTGCGGGTGAGCACGAACTCCGAACCGCTACTCGACGAAGACCGGCAGGCGATCCGCGAGGCCTGGGATGCGCCGGTGCACAACCTGTGGGGCTCTACCGAGATCGGTGTACAGGCGGTGGGCTGCGCACAAGACGACGGGTTGCACGTATGCGAGGACGAGGTCGTGCTCGAACGCGTCGACGAACGGGGCGCGCCGGTCGGCCTCGATCAGCCCGCCGCGCGAACGCTGGCCACCGGCCTGGCGAACCGGACTTTCCCGTTCATCCGATATGACCTTGGCGACCAGGTCAATTGGCTGCCCGGGCAGTGCTCCTGCGGCAGTGCGTTCGCACGCGTCGCCGATATCGGTGGAAGGCGCGACGACGACTTTTGCTACGGCGAGGTCTCGGTGCCGGCAAGTGTGTTCCGCCACGTCCTGGGTACCGATCCTCGGGTCTCCGAGTACCAGGTACACCAGACCGCCCGCGGCGCCGATGTTCTCGTCGTGGGCGACCCCGATGTGGAGGCGTTGGCTTCTGCGGTGGCCGCCGCGGTGAGCAGGCACGGGCTGGCTCATGCCGAGATCACCGTCCGCGCGGTGGACCGGCTGCAGCGTCACGCTTCGACGGGGAAGCTCAAACGGTTCGTTCCACTCGGTTAGCAGACCCGACTAGCGTGAGGTCTGTCGCGACGGAACGGCGAAAGGGAACACCTCGATGCCCGAACAACTGAGAGGGCAGGCAAAACTCTTCGATGCGCTGACCACCAAAGGGACCGCGTTCACCCGCGACGAACGTCTCGAGTACGGGCTTCTCGGTCTGCTGCCGTTCGCGGAGAAAACCCTCGAGCAGCAAGTCGAGCACAGCTGGCACGAGTTCTCCACGCGCCATGACGATCTCGACAAGCACATCTATCTGCGTGCGTTGCAGGACCGCAACGAGACACTCTTCTACCGGCTGCTTCGCGAACATCTCACCGAAACCATGCCGATCGTGTACACCCCCACAGTCGGGGTGGCCTGCCAGCGCTTCAGCGAGATCTACCGGCGGCCGAGAGGGTTGTTCGTGTCCTATCCCGACCGTGACCGGCTGGCGGAGGTGATCGACAACCGACCTCACCGCAATCCGGACGTGATCGTGGTAACCGACGGTCAGCGCATCCTCGGGCTCGGTGACCAGGGCATCGGCGGGATGGGCATCCCGATCGGAAAGCTGTCGCTGTACACCCTGATCGGCGGTATCGATCCGGCCCGCACCCTGCCGATCATCCTCGACGTCGGCACCGACAACGTTCAGCTTCTCGAGGACCCGCAGTACCTTGGCTGGCGCCATCGCCGGATCAGCGACGACGAGTATTACGCGTTCATCGACCAGTTCGTGGCGACCGTGCGCGAGCAGCTGCCGAACGTGCTGCTGCAGTGGGAGGACTTCGCCACCGCGCACGCGCAGCCGATCCTCGAGCGCTACCGCGACCAGTTGCTGACCTTCAACGACGATATCCAGGGCACCGCGGCGGTCGCGCTCGGTGCGCTTCACGGCGCGTCGAAGGTCGCGGGCCGGCCGCTGTGCGAACAGCAGATCGTCATGCTCGGCGCGGGGTCGGCCGGTATCGGCGTCCTCGACATGGTTGCGCAAGAGATGATGGCGCAAGGCCTTTCGGCCGCCGACGCGGCCGCCAGGATCTGGGTGGTCGACATCCAGGGCCTGCTCACGGACGACAGGGCTGATCTGACACCCGGTCAGCGGAGGTTCGCACAGCCCGCGAGTCGGGTTGCGGACTGGGGACTGTCCGGTCCGGCTCAACTCAGCGACGTCGTGCTCAACGCCGATGTCGGGATCTTGATGGGACTCTCGACCGCCGCAGGCGCCTTCACCGAGAAGATCGTCCGCGATCTTGCCGCAAAGACCAAGCGGCCGATCATCTTTCCGCTGTCGAACCCGACCAGCCACGCCGAAGCGCACCCCGCCGAGTTGGACGCGTGGACAGACGGGCGCGCGCTGATCGCCACCGGGTCGCCGTTCGCGCCGCTGCGCCGAAACGGTGTCGAACGGCCGATAGCGCAGTGCAACAACGTCTACATCTTTCCTGCCATGGGGTTGGCGGTCACCGCCGCACAGGCCACCCGGGTCACTGACGCCATGATGAGAGTGGCCGCGGCGACACTCGGCGACGCATCGCCCGCACTGTCGAATCCCGATGCCCCGCTGCTACCGGCGTGGACGGAGCTTCCCGACATCGCGGTGCGCATCGCCCATGCGGTGGGCCGCCAGGCCGTCGCGGAGGGCGTCGCACCGCCGCGCACCGATGAGCAGTTGGCGCAGCGGATCGCCGAGGTGCACTGGACACCCGAATATCGGGACTAGCTCACCGCGGCCTGCGGTACCGCTGGACGAAGCGTCGCAGGATCGTCGGTGGGTACTCGATATGTCGTTGGCGGGCAGCGGCTTTCAACGAGTCGGCGGATTCGGGCGCGAAATAGCCGTGGTTCTTGTAGACGTCGATCCTGGTCAGGATGCCCGCAAGGTCGAGTTCGGGGTGGAACTGGGTCGCATAGGTGTTGGACCCGACCCGGAACGCCTGTACTGGGCAGTCGGGCGACGATGCCAGATGTACCGCTTCGGCGGGCAGCGAACTGGCCGCCTCCTTGTGCCCGCCGAATGCGTCGAACACGTCGGGCAGTCCGGCGAACAACGGTTCCTCGCGCCCGGCTTCGGTGAGTGTAACCGTCACGGCTGCAACCGGTTCCGGATAGCTGCGATCGACGGTCGCGCCGATGACCGACCCGAGTATGCCTACGCCGTAGCAGCACCCGAGGAACGGGAAGTCCCTGTCCACAACCTCCTCGATGAGCGACAGCAGTTCCGACTCGGCACGCTGTTGCGTGTCGCTCTTCGACTCCCGGGGGTCGCTCACGTTGTACGGTCCACCGCCAAGGATGACGCCCGACCAGTCATCGAGGTCGATCGGCCCCAATGGCCGGTGTGTGAGGCGAATTCGTTGCATGCCGGTCTCGTCGAGTCCCGCGAATCGCATCATCGCCTGATACTCGTCGTCGGCGGCCTCGTCCTCGCCTCTGATCGAGAGCAAGAGGAACGGGGCGTGTCCGGTGTCTTCGGTCATACGGTCACCGATTGGATGTGTCAGCAGAAGCCGAAGCAGCCACGGCGGCGGGGCTTTTCGCCGGGGGCGTCGCCAGGGGTGCTCGAGTCGCTGCCGGGAACCGGTTTCGGCACCGGCGCAACGCTCATCGGCGCCCTGGTGACGTCCACCCTCGGCTTCTGCGCAGTGGTCGGCTCGCTGTACCACGGCTGGTATTGCCGCTGCGGCGCGGAGTATGTGGGTCCGGCCGACGGCGGCGGGGGCGGCGGGGGAGGAGGTGGCGCAGGCGGTTTCGGCTTTGGTTTGGCCGCGCTGGCCGGGGTCGGCGGAGTATTGCTCGGCGTTGGCGATGCGCCCGTCGGCGGGTTCGTCTGCGACTCTTCAGCCGTCGTGCTCGGGCTCCGGAAGACGAGCCAGCCACCACACACGACGGCGGCGATGACCGCCGCCGCGATCGCCGCAGCCGCCGGCTTTTTCCGGTACCACTGCGGCTCGCGATAGTTGGCGGCGACGAAGTCGAGTTCCGGTCGCACGTAGGTTGTTTCAGCGATTCTGCGCGCCGGCGCCGCGGCGGGTGGTTCCGGTACGAGATCGTAGAGGTCGGCAGCCGGTTCGGCGATATCCACAACGGCGCTCTGCTGCTCCCACGGAGGCGTGCTGTGCGGAAGCACCGCCTTCTCGACCTGCACGACCGGAATGGGCGCGGTGTCGGGATCGTGGTCATGGGCCGGTGGCTCGACGGGCTGCGGTGGCTCACGATCGGCGTCGGCGTAGGTGAAATCCCGGTCGGCGGCGCCACTCATCTGGTTCACCGGGGTCTGCAGCGACGTCAGCAGAGCCTGGTCGGCCGCACGACGAAGGGCGCGACGTTCCATCAGCCGATTGACACGCCCCATGCAGCTAAGCCTAATGGGGCCGCGAACATGTCGCGTGCGCCTGCTGCCCGTGGCGTGCCGTGGCCCCCCGCCGCGGGTTTCCGGCCACGCACGACGGGGTTGCATTCCGCCGATTTCGAAACGCTGGGAGTCAATCCCAGCAAATGCAGCGACAATCCGTATGTCGCTCTTACCTCCTCGGCTGATGTGACAAATCGACGCCTTAGGAAATTAGCCTGTCGACGTTCCGCCAGCGTAGGGCCAACTTTTTTCGAGAACCTCTGTTGATCTTGGTGATCGGGGGGTACTCGCTGTCCACCAAATGTGACGGCAGTCACTGGGCTGGTTAAGTCAGAACGTGATGAACAGGAGAGACAGATGATCAACGAGGGCCTTACTTCCGAGGAGTTGATGGCCGAGAGTGCCACCGCGCTGCCAGACAAAGAGGTGGTCTCGATTCTCGACCTGAACGTCGACGTCGACGTCTTCATCGACGCCGCGGCCCCGATCGACTTGGCCGCAGCGGCCCAGCTCAATGTGGCGGCGCCCATCGACGCAGCCGCAAGTGCCAATGTGCTGTCGGACGGCTCCACCGCCGTCTCCGAGGTCAACCAGGCCGCCGTGCTCGACCAGATTCTGGATGGCAATGCCACCGCCACGGCCGACCAGTTGAGCATCATCGACCAGACCGACGAGGCCGACGGTGACCCCGCACCGCCACCGAACGACGACGATGACGGCACCGTGGAGGTCGGTGACCTCGCCACCCTGGAGGGCCCGTTGCTCAATGTGGACGTCAACGTTGACCTCGACACCGATCTGGCGGCTCCGATCGCCGGGGCGGTTGCCGCCAACGCCAATGTGGCAGCGCCGATCAGCGCAAGCGTCGCCGCCAACGTCCTGTCCGCCGATTCCGTGGCCAGCGCGGTGTCGAACCAGGACGCGCTCATCAGCCAGCACCTCTACGGCGATTCGACGGCGACGTCGGCGCAGGACGCCACCATCTCGCAGGGCACCTCGCAGCCTGATACAGCCGATACGGCGTCGACTGCGCCCCAGGCGGACTCGGCGAGCACCGCAACCGGTGACAACGGCGGCGGTACTTCTGCCGGTGATAGCGGCGGTACGTCGGACGGTTCCGACGGGTCGGGCAGCTGAGCCACCCCACGCTGAATCGCTGACGCAACAGGAGCACTGCTGTGACGACCGAGGCTTTGACGGATCAGTGCGAACCGCCGAGGGCGCAAGCCGAGCTGCGCCGTGCGGATGGCGTCGAGCTGATCGGGGAGATGGCGGGATCGGGCTACCGGGTCCCGCCTTCTCTCGCCCGGCGCGCCGACGGACAGACGATTCAGCTGACCCCGCTGCTGTACGCGCTTCTCCGCGAGATCGACGGTCGCCGCTCGCCTGCCGAACTGAGTGCCGCGGTTTCCGAGTCGACGGGGCGCGCCGTGAACGAGGAGAACGTCCGCCACCTCGTCGACGAGAAGCTGCGACCGCTGGGTCTGCTGGTCCGCAGGGATGGCAGCCAGCCCGAGCTGAAGAAGCGAAACCCCCTGCTGGGACTGCGGTTCCGCGTAGTCGTCACCGACCCGGAACGAACGCGGCGACTCACCGATCCGTTCCGGATCTTGTTCCGACCGCTGGTGGTCGTCGCACTGCTCGTCGCATTCGGTGTCGTGTGCTGGTGGGTGTTCTTCCGCAAGGGTCTGGCCTCGGCCGCCTACGACGCGTTCGAACGACCGGGACTGCTGCTGTTGGTGTTCGCGGTGACCGTGCTTTCCGCGGGGTTCCACGAGTTCGGGCACGCCGCGGCGGCGAGATACGGCGGCGCGACGCCCGGCGTCATGGGCGTCGGCATGTATCTCGTCTGGCCGGCCTTCTACACCGACGTGACCGACTCCTATCGGCTCGGCAAGGCGGGACGGCTTCGTACCGACCTCGGCGGGCTGTACTTCAATGCGATTGTCGCCGTTGCGATCTCCGGACTCTGGTTGGTGCTGCGCTACGACGCGTTGCTGTTGGTTGTGGCTACCCAGATCATCCAGATGCTGCGCCAACTGGCACCGCTGGTGAGATTCGACGGCTACCACGTGCTGGCCGACCTCACCGGCGTGCCCGATCTGTATGGTCGCATCAAACCCACCCTGCTGAGCGTGCTGCCGTGGCGGTGGGGCGACCCGCATGCGCGGCTGCTGAAGCCGTGGGCCCGCATCGTAGTGACGCTGTGGGTGGTCTTCGTGATTCCTGTTCTTGCACTTGCGCTTTGGACGGCAATCGTGGCGCTTCCTCGCCTGATCGGCACCGCATGGGCCAGCCTCAACAAGCAACAGGACGTGCTCTCGACGGCCTGGGCAGACGGCGACATGATCCAGGCGACCGCCCGTGTGCTGGCGATGGCGGTCGTCGCGATCACCGTCGCAGGCATTCTCTACATGGTCATTCGTTTCACCCGTCACACCGTCCTCGCGGTGCGGCGCGCCACCGCCGACAAGCCGGCCAAGCGCATGCTCGCAGGAATCGTGGGCGCGGGCCTCATCGTTGCGATCGCCTGGGCGTGGTGGCCGAACGACGAGAACTACCGCCCCATCCAGGCATCCGACCGCGGCACGATCGGCGACATCTTCTACGGCCTGCGGGTCGAGTCGATGAGCGGATCACGATCTGTCAGCACTGCGCCGCGCCCCGCCGCCGCTTCCACCACCCTGGCACGGGGACAGCAGGGCGTCATGCAAGCGGTCTGGGATATGCGCACCCCGCCCCCCACGAAGGACTCGCCCCAACTCGCGGTGATCCTCGTTCCCCGTCCCGCCCCGGCGCCCGCCGTCGGTGGTGGGGGATTCCGGGCCACGCCGTCGGCCATGGCCGATGACGGCTGGGTCTTTCCCGTCGACAAGCCGCTGGCACCGGAGAAGGGTGACACCCAGGCGCTCGCGGTCAACACGCGAGACAACAGGGTGGTGTACGACGCTGCGCTGGCAATGGTTTACGTCGAGGGCTCAGAGGCGATGAACGTCAACGAGGCCCACGCTTATGCGTCGTGCAACTCGTGCGGCGCTGTCGCGGTCGCTTATCAGGTGGTCATCGTCCTCGACAAGAACCCAACGGACGACAATGTCGCCGCGCCGCAGAATCTTGCTGCCGCCCTCAACTATGACTGCGTCAACTGCATGACCTACGCGCTCGCGCAGCAGTTGTTCATCACCATCGACGAACCGCTGACCGAGCAACAGAAGTGGGAGCTCAGGAAGATCTGGTTGGAGATGCAGCTCTACCAAATCCAGATCGAGTCGGGCACTGTGAAATTGGAGGAGATAGAGGCCAAACTCGATGAGTTCGACGAGCGGATCCTCAAAGTCGTCGAGCCCAATCTGGCGCCCGGACTAACACAGACGTCCACGGCCCCGACCACCGGCGCGCCGAGCCCCACGGTCGCACCCGTTGCGTCAACGCCGTCGGAGACAGCCACGGCGCCACCGCCGTCGCCGACGAGCGAACCCACCGCGTCGACCGAGCCGACGGCCACGGCGGAGAGCCCCACGTCGACTGAATCGACCACCTCCGGGGACAACGCCGTGGTCGCGACGATCCCCGATGAATCGACGTCGACCGATCCGACCACCTCGAACGGAACGACCGGCGACGACTCGCCATCGACCGCTTCCACCGGTGACGGAACAGCAGGCAGCGACTCGACGACCGATGGGTCGACCGCGGACGGCACCGCCTCGCCGTAAAGCTCAGTCCTCCTTGCGGATCAACCTCATCAGGGCAGCCTGATCCGGTGCCAGCAGCTCCTCGATCCGCGGCTCGTTCACCTCGGCGACGATCACCTCGCCGACATCCTTGTTGACGTCGCTGAAGATGCCGTGCGACTTCATCTTCTCGGTCTGATAGATGTTGTCCTCCGTCGGCTTGATGTAGTACACCGCGACCGCGTCGAAGCGGTGGATCAGCCACAGATGGATCAACGTCATCAGGCGCTTCTGCCGAAGATGCTCGGCGAACGTGTTCTGGTCGCGCACCGTCAGGATGCTGCGCCCGTTCCTGTCCTTGATGGGGTCGACGAGCACGTTGGCCAGCTTGTCGTCGCCACTGCCGTAGATGCCGAGCTCGAGCACCTCGCCACCGGGGCGCAACGGACGGAACTGCACCCGCAGCTTTTCGCCGAGCTGGTAATGCTCGCCCCACAACGCCAGCCACTCTTCGAGCAGCTTCTTGGGCACCTCGGTCTGCACGAGATGCTGGTGCTGGGTCGACCCTTCGCCCATCGCCTTGGTGGTCGCCGTCCGGCCGGACGACGCGGCCAGCGCGGCGTCGCTGCGCGGCCCGCCGACCAGGGTCTGCGGTGTGCGATAGGGCGATTCGACGAGGCGCATCTTGCGCT
Organism: Mycolicibacterium sp. 120270; assembly: GCA_033741175.1. Taxonomy (GTDB): domain Bacteria; phylum Actinomycetota; class Actinomycetes; order Mycobacteriales; family Mycobacteriaceae; genus Mycobacterium. The sequence goes on from JAWQNE010000005.1 coordinate 245,487, forward strand.
GCAGTCGAGCCAGCGACAACATGCCGTCCTGTTTGAGCGCGCCCGCGAACTCCTCTGCGGCAACGCCGTCGATCTGGTGTCCGCCGTAGGTCATGAAGTTGAAGACGAAGCCCATCTTGCCGAGTTCCTCAGGGAATCGGCGCATTTCGTCATCGCTCATGCCGGTGGTATCCCAGTTGAACGACGGGGACAGGTTGTAGGCGAGCATCTTGTCGGGGTAGACGGCGTGGATGGCATCGGCGAACTGCTTGGCGTCCGCCAGATCCGCGGTCTTCGTCTCCATCCACAGGAGGTCGGCGAACGGCGCTGCGGCAAGCGATTTCGCGATCGCATACGGGATACCGCCACGCAGTTGGTAGTAGCCCTCCGGGGTCTTGGCCCGCTCGCAGTCCCAGCCGGCGTCGGCGCGCAGCTCCTGCGCCTTGCGCCTCGCCTCGTACAGCGGTGCCGTCGCGGCGAACTCGCGCCATTCCGCGGCGCTCATCTCGAGCGGTTCGCCTTCTCGCTCACGGAATTCCAGAAGGTCGGCGACGGCCTCGCCGTAGGTCTCCAACCCGGCGTCGTTCTGCCACGCCTCGACGAATCTCGACTCGACCTTGTCGAAGAGCGCGTCGATCACCTCGTCGCCTTCCTGCTGCCACGTCGATACGGCCTCGGAGATCAGCGCGAGGATTCCCTGACGTTCGAGCCAACTGGTGGCCGTGGCGTATTCACCTTCGGGTAGCGCGTAGAGCAGGTGCCCGTTGAGCTGCGTGATGCCCGCCTCGTAGAAGCTGCGCACCATCGCCAGGAAGCACGACTTGTACGACGGGATCTTCAGGTTGGTGACACCGAGCAGGAACGGTTGGTCGCGCTCGTCGGCCCGGCTGTCGATCAGGTTGGCGGCCTCGGCGTCGGTGCGCGCCACGATGATGCCGGGCACCCCCATGATGTCGAGTTGGAACCGGGCGGTGTTGAGCCGCTTGATCTGTTCGTCGGAGGGCACGAGCACCTTGCCGCCCTGGTGCCCGCACTTCTTCGTGCCCGGCCGCTGGTCCTCGATGTGATAACCGGGCACGCCTGCCTCGACGAACCGCCGAATCAGGTTGCGCACATGCGGGTCTCCGCCGTGGCCGGTGTCGGCGTCGGCGATGATGAACGGCCGGTAGTCGACGGCGGGTGTCGCAGCGCGCTGTTCATCCGTCATCCGCAGGCGCAGATACTGCTGATTGCGGTCGGCGGTGAGCAGAGCGCGCACCAGTCCCGCGGCCTCGTCGGGCACCTGGCTCAGCGGATAGCTCGCGAGGTCAGGACCCGGGTCCTCGCTGGTCGACCCCTTGGCCGACGTCGCCCAGCCACCCAGGTAGATCCCTTCGATGCCCATCCGCTTCATCGTCACCGCCTGGCCGGGGGAGTACGGCCCGAACGTAGTGATGCTCTTGCGCTGGGCGAAGAGCTCGCGCAGGCGGTCGTAGAAGGCCGTGGCGGCCTGGCGGGCGATCGGGTAGTCGGTGGGGATCGTGCCGCGCTGCTCTACGACCTGACGCGCCGAGTAGAGGCGGATGATGCCGTCGAATCGCGGGCTGTCGAAGTACCGCTGCGTGGCGGCGACATCCTGTTCGAACGGGGTCTGGGGCGCTGCATCAGCTTCGACGATTGCCATAGGTCAACACTACGGCGCACGTTTGCCCGATTGTGCGGAATCCGCACGCGCTGCGCCCCGCCGCACTAGCTGCTGTGGTCGGCGACGAGGGGCGGCTGCGACAACCCCGCCTTGACGGTGCGCGACAGCTCGTCGGCGAGAATCTCGGGCTCGCCCGCGAACAGGCCGTCGAGCGTGAGCCGGGCGACGATACCGGGGTCGGACTTGGGCGCATCTGTCGCGAACGCCGCCATGTCGGTGTCCATGTAGCCCACGTGCAGGGCCGCGACGTGGATGCCGCGCGGGGCCAGTTCCTGGCGGACGGCGTCGGTCATCGCCCACGCGGCGGCCTTGGCCGCGGAGTAGGCCCCCGAGGTCGGGAGGTGCGCCCAGGACAGCACCGAAAGCACGTTCAGGATTGCACCGCCGCCGTTGGCCTCGATGACCGGAGCGAACGCCCGCGTCACATCCAGGGTGCCGAAGTAGTGCGTCTCCATCTCCAGCCTGATGTCGGCGATGTCGCCGGACAGCAGTTGAGCGCGGGTGGAGACGCCCGCGTTGTTGACGAGCACGTTCACATCGGATGCCGTCTCCGCGGCGCGGCGCACGGACTCCGGGTCGGTGATGTCGAGTTGAATGGCGACCGCACCGGGGATGTCGATCGTCTCGGGCCGCCGGGCGGCGGCGTAGACCTTGGCTCCGCGGGCGAGCAGGTCGAGCGCGAAGCGCCTGCCCAGCCCTCGGTTCGCGCCTGTCACCAGAGCGATGACGTTGCCGTTCTCGGGGTTGATCGTGGTCATGATGCCGCCTCCAGTGCCGTGCCGTTCGAGGTTCTGTACCAAACGGTCAACAACCGGGCGCCCCCGCTATTCCCGGGCGGCCTGCAGGGCGGCGGCCAGCGCGTGCGGATCGGCGACGGTGACGGTGAGGGCGGAGTGGTCGCGGAAGCCGATGACGCGCCTGATCTTGTCGCGGAAGTGGATGCACAGACCGCTGGTCGCGTTGGTGCCGAACGTCAGGCCGTCGTCGGCGAAGGACAGGCGGGGACCGACGGCCGTCCACCACCGGTAGGGGCCGGCGACGTGGGATTCGGAGATGTTCTCCAACGGCGTGTCCACCCGCAGCAACCCGTAGGTGGCGACGAAGCGGCCGTCGTCGGTGATCGTGACGCCGTCCCGGCCCGGGAACGCTCCCGCGCTGAGCCACATCGGCGCGAAACGTTTGTCGAACCGGTACGGGAAGAAATCACTCACCGGGATATGCAAGCACGACGATCACCGTTTCGTCACGGTACGGCCTCTCATTGGGAATGTGCCCTGTGATGGATGGCCCGAGGCGACGCGGGGTTGTACAAGTAGCTGTGGCGGCTTCTGTCCACCAACGGAATCGCCGGTGTGGTCGCGGTGGAAACGAAGAAAGTGAACGCTCGAAATGAAACGCATTTACGCCTTGGTGGTCGGTCTTGCCGTGATGCTGGCGACGCCGGGTCTGGCGCTCGCCGACACCGCTCGGCCACTGAGCAAGCAGCAGTTGATCCAGTACGTGATCGCGCGCGGCCTGTCGCAGCGCGGTATCCCGTTCTCGTTCGGCGGCGGTGACGCCAACGGGCCCACCCGCGGCAGTGGCCCGGCCGACAACGCCATCGGACTCGACCGGCAGGGCCATGTCGTCGGGTTGGACCCCCTGGCCAGCACCGTCGGCTTCGACGCATCGGGTCTGATGGTGTACTCGTATGCCGGTGTCGGCATCAAGTTGCCGCGGTCCTCGGGCGCGCAGTACAACGCGGGCCGCAAGGTGCTCCCGCAGCAGGCGCAGCCCGGCGACCTGATCTTTTACGGCCCCAACGGATCCCAGAGCGTGGCGATGTACCTTGGGAACAACCAGATGCTGGAGGCGGGCGATCCGGTGGTGAAGGTCTCGCCGGTGCGGACCGCCAACATGGCGCCCTATCTGGTTCGCGTCATCGCCTGACGCGCTTCGCGACCGCTCACTGAGGTACGGTTTCGCCCCGAAAATCTGTACCGCAGTGAGCGCTCGGCCGGCCTGACGCCGCGGGGCTATTTCGTCGAGGCGACCCTGCAACCATCCACAGCCCCATCGAAACTGCACTGATGGCGACAAAGTGCGAGTGGGGTCCGCCGTCAGTGCAGTCTCGCGCGGCCTAGCGGTACACGTGCGCTGCGCGTCGTCATCGAGCCCTGAAATTCGCGCGACTTTCGCCTACCGGTCTTCGTAACCTCACCTGATGGCGGTGCTGACCTCTCAGCAGGACGACTTCCCCCGGTGGTACGCAGACGTGCTCACCAAGGCCAAGCTGGCCGAGAACGGGCCCGCGCGCGGCACCATGGTGATCCGCCCGCACGGCTACGCCATCTGGGAGCGGATGCAGAGCGAACTCGACCGTCGGATCAAGGCGGCGGGCGCGCAGAACGCCTACTTCCCGCTTCTGGTGCCGATGAGCTTCTTCGAGCGCGAAGCCGAACACATCGAGGGGTTCAGCCCGGAGCTGGCGGTCGTGACGCACGGCGGCGGCAAGAAACTGACTGAGCCGCTTGCCATCCGGCCCACCAGCGAAACCGTGATCGGCGAGTACATGGCGAAGTGGGTGGACAGCTACCGCGATCTTCCGCTGCTGCTCAACCAGTGGGCGAACGTGGTGCGCTGGGAGATGAGACCGCGAATCTTTCTGCGCACCACCGAGTTTCTGTGGCAGGAAGGTCATACCGCGCACGCCGGCGAGTCCGACGCCAGGCAGTATGCCCGCGCGATCCTGCATGACGTGTACGAGGACTTCATGCGCAATGTGCTCGCGGTGCCGGTCATCGTCGGCCGCAAGACCTCCAGGGAACGGTTCGCGGGTGCTGCCAACACGATGACCTGCGAGGGCATCATGCGCGATGCGAAGGCGCTGCAGATGGGTACCTCGCACGAACTCGGACAGCGGTTCAGCACCGCGTTCAACATCACCTACTCCGATGCCGATGGCGGCAGGCAGCTGTGCTGGACGACGTCGTGGGGTTCGTCGACCAGGATGCTCGGCGGGCTGATCATGTGCCACGGCGACGATTTCGGCCTCGTGGTGCCTCCTGCGGTGGCTCCGATCCAGGTCGTCGTCACCGCGATCAAGGACAACGGCGGCGCCGTCGTCCGCGCGGCGTCCACCCTGGCGGACGAACTCGGTCGACGCGGGGTGCGGGTTCGACTCGACGACGACGTCGACCAGAGCTTCGGACGGCGGGTGACCGACTGGGATCTACAGGGTGTGCCGATCCGGGTTGAGGTCGGCCCACGCGACATCGCGGACGGCACCGCGGTGGTGTTCCGCCGCGACACCAGGGAGAAAACCTCGGTGCCGCTGGAGGCGGTCGTCGATGGCGTGCAGTCGCTGACCGATGAGATCCAGATCGAGATGCTCGACGCCGCCAGCGCGCGGCGCGACTCGGTCATCACCGACTGCTCGACCCTGGATGAGGTGCGCGACGCCGCGCAGGCCGGCGTGGCCCGGGTGCCGTGGCGCGTCGTCGGAACGTCGGGCGAACAGGATCTCGCCGCAGCAGGGGTGAGCGTGCGCTGTCTGCAATCGACTGACGGCGGCGTGCCCGACGAGGAAGACGGTCTCGCCTACGTCGCGCGGGCCTACTGACGCAACGTCCCGTCGATGACCAGCGCGCGCAGGCCTTTTCGGTTCAGCTTGCCGCTCGGCAGGGTCGGGATGCGGTCGCTGTTCGTGCAAACCCACCGGGTGGGGACCTTGTATGCCGACAGCTGTTCGCGGGTGCGGGCGGCAAGGGATTCGACGTCGATGTTGTCTGCCGCGGGCACCACGACCGCGCACACCTCCTCGCCGCGCACCGGATCGTCCAGCCCGATCACCACGCACTGAGCGATTTCGGCGAATTGCTCGATGACGGACTCGACCTCGAGCGGCGACACGTTCGCACCGGCGGCCTTGATCAATTCGCTTGTGCGCCCGACGTAGAACAGGCGCGGGTCGCCTTCGTTGCGGTAGACGAGATCGCCGGTGTGATACCAGCCGTCGGCATCGAAGGTTTCGCACCGCTCGCGCTTGTTGTATCCCGACATCACCCCGACGCCGCGGACCAGCAGTTCGCCCACGGTGCCGTCGGGCACCGGTTCACCGTCGTCGTCGACGATTCGCATCTCGGTGTGCACGAAGCCGCCCGCGGTCTCAGACATGGTGCGGTGCACCGGAAATCCGTCGGGCACGTCGGTCATCGCGATGTCGAGCGGTCCGTCGCGCAGCATCGGCGCGCTCGCAAGGTCACGGTCGGCGAATGTCGGGTGCTCGCGCAGTCGCTGGGTGAAGGCCGGCCATCCGACGATCCCGCTGGCCCGCTCCCGATCGATCACATCGAGTGCAGCACCCGCGTCGAGCCGGGGAAGCACGAGAAGCGTCACCGGTTCGTGCAACGCGCCCGTCGTGGCGAGCAGGCCACCGATCCAGAAGAACGGCATCGCGCACAGAATCCTGGCCGGCTCGTCGGAGCGCGTGACGGTGCGAATGGCGGTGGGCCACGTCGACGTCTGCCGAACGAGGGTGCCGTGCGTGTGCATTACTCCTTTCGGGTCCGCAGTGGATCCGGAGGTGTGCACCATGACGGCCAGGTCGGCCGGCGACACCTCTGCCTCGACGGCGGACAGCACCTCCTGCGGCGCAAGGGTTTCGGCGTCGCTGTGCCATCGCGTCACCCAGGACCGGTCGGCGTCGGCGGTCAGCACGATGCGACGCAGGTACGGTGCCGACGACACGTACAGATTGCCGGTCGTCTGATCTGCCAACTCGGGCAGCGCGGCCTCCAACCGCTCGACCACGTCGATCGTGAGGACCCGGGCCGGGGCGATCAGCAGGCCGATGTCGGCCAGCCGCAACACTTTCGCGAGTTCTGCGGGCGCGTACAGCGTGCTCAGCGGCACGACCAACGCGCCGATGCGGGAGGCCGCCAGCCACCAGATCACCCACTCGACGCCGTTCGGGAAGAACAGGCCGACCCGGGCGCCCTTGCCGACGCCCTGGGCGAGCAGCCAGCGCGCGATCGACGCCGAACGTTGGTCGGCCTGCTCATAGGTGAGCCGGTCGGTGGGGGTGACCACGTACGTCTGACCGCCGAATTCATCGACACATCGCCGGAGAAGTGCGGGCAGCGTCAGCGGGGGATCGGCCATCCGCCGATCTTCTCCGATGCGGGTGACCATGACCACACCGCCTGTTAGTGAAACTACGGGTAACAGTAAATTATCCTTGAGTCATGGCTGTCGACTCGAGGCTCGAAGCGGGCGTTCACGAGGGTCTTTGGCAGATCGAGGATGTCCTCGACACTGCGGGCAACATCGCGCTGCCTGCCGGGGTCACCCTGATCTCGCTGATCGAGCGCAACATCGCCAACGTCGGCGAGACGGTGGCATACCGCTACCTGGACCACACCCGGTCGGAGACCGGGCACGTACATGAACTCACCTGGACGCAGCTCGGCATCCGGATGCGGGCCATCGGCGCGGAGGTGCAGCGGTTCGCCTCGCGCGGTGATCGGGTGGCCATCCTGGCACCGCAGGGCCTCGACTACGTCGCCGGATTCTTCGCGGCCATCAAGGCGGGAACCGTTGCGGTGCCGTTGTTCGCCCCCGAGTTGCAGGGACACGCCGAGCGGCTCGCGATCGCGCTGCACGACTCGCGCCCGACCGTCGTGCTCACCACGTCCGCGGCAGCCGATTCTGTACGGGCGGCACTGAGCCAGACCGGGCTCGCCGTCAGACCGCATGTCATCGCCGTCGACGAGGTTTCCGATGCGGCCGGCGAGGAGTTGGTGCCCGTGCATCTCGACGCGATGGACATCTCACACCTTCAGTACACGTCGGGTTCCACCCGCGATCCGGTCGGCGTCGAGATCACCCACCGCGCGGTGGGCACCAACCTGACGCAGATGATCCTGTCGATCGATCTGCTCGACCGAAACACGCACGGCTGCAGCTGGTTACCGCTCTACCACGACATGGGTCTGTCGATGATCGGCTTTCCCACCGTCTACGGCGGCCACTCGACCCTGATGTCACCGGCAGCCTTCATTCGCAGGCCGGAGCGCTGGATTCACGCGTTGTCGGCCGCGTCGGCGACCGGCCGCGTCGTCACCGCCGCACCGAACTTCGCGTGCGAATACGCCGCGCAGCGCGGGCTGCCCGCAGGTGGCGAGGACGTCGACCTGAGCAATGTCGTGCTGATCCTCGGGTCGGAGCCGGTCAGCAATCGGGCCATCGACGCGTTCAACACCGCGTTCGCGCCCTACGGTCTTCCGCCGACGGCGATCAAACCGTCGTACGGCATCGCCGAGGCGACCCTGTTCGTCTCGACCATCGCACCGACCGCGACCCCGACCGCCGCCCATCTCGACCCCGACCGACTCGAGCAGGGCGAGGCCGTGCGCGTCGATGCCGACACTCCGGGTGCGGCCGAGCATGTGTCGTGCGGCCACGTGGCCCGCAGCCAGTGGTGTGTCATCGCCGACCCGCAGGGTGACGAGCTTTCCGACGGCCGGGTCGGCGAGATCTGGGTGCACGGCGAGAACGTCGGCCGCGGCTACTGGGGCAGGCCGGAGGAGACGCAGCGGACGTTCGGTGCGGTCCTGCGTTCGCGGACGGCCGACCGCAGCCATGCCCGCGGCGTTCCGGTTGACGCGACCTGGTTGCGTACCGGCGACCTGGGCTTCTACCTCGACGGCGAGCTGTACGTCACCGGACGCATCGCCGACCTCATCGTCGTCGCCGGCCGGCAGATCTACCCGGAGGTGGTCGAGGCCACCACCGCCGAGGCGTCGCCGATGGTGCGCCGCGGTTACGCGGCCGCGTTCACCGTGCCGTCCGACGACGGCGAGCGGCTGGTGGTCGTCGCCGAACGCGCGTCGGGGACCCGCAGGGCCGATCCCGGTCCCGCCGCCGACGCCATCCGCGCGGAGGTGTCGCGACGCCACGGGCTACGGGTCACCGACGTGCGCCTGGTTCCCGCGGGCGCCATCCCGCGCACGACGAGCGGCAAGCTCGCCAGGCGGGCGTGCCGCGCCGAGTACCTAAGTGGCGCGTTCGCGAACTAGCCCGACGCTCGCGCGGCTAGGGTCACCCCAATGACGTCAATGGCCGAAGCGCAGGACCGCGTTGTCGGATTGGCACGCGGTATGCGCGAACTCGTCGCCGCCGAGGCCGCCCAGTGTGAGCGCGACCGGACTCTCACCCCAATCGTCGTCGAAGCGATGTGGTCATCCGGGTTGATGACGTCGTTCAACCCGCTCCCGGCGGGCGGCGTCGAACCGTCGTTCACCGAGATGATCGAAACATGGATCGAAATGGCTTGGCAGGATGGCTCTTTCGGCTGGATCGGGATCGCGAACATGCCGTCGTCGTTCGCCGCCGCCACCTATCTTCCCGATGACGGTTTCGCCGAGGTGTTCACCGCCAACGACAACCGGGTCACGATGGGCGGCCAGTTCTTCCCCAACGGCCAGGGCGCCGTCGTCGACGGCGGCTACCGGTTGAGCGGTTCGTGGAGCTTCGGATCCGGCACCGGGCACTCGCAGTACGTGGCCGCCGGCTTCTTCCCGATGGACGACGGCGAGATGCGCTGGATCGCCGACGGCATCCCCGACATGCAGGTGGCCGTGGTGCCGCGGGCGGAGATCACGTTCACCGACGGCTGGTTCGTGCAGGGCCTCAAGGGAACCGGCTCCTACGACTACACCGCAACCGATGTGTTCGTGCCCGCGCACCGCACCTTCGCACTGTTCACCCGCGAACCGATGCGGGGCAGTTCGCCTGCCACGCGGATGGGGTTGATGCCCGTCACCGCAGCGGGCCACGCGTCATGGGCGCTGGGCGTGGCCAAGAGCATGCTCGACGACGTCGCCGAACTCGCCGCCACCAAGTTCCGGATGAGCGACATGGCATCGCTTGCAAGCCGGCCGACGTTCCAGAAGGGCTTGGCGCACCACCTTTCGGCGTGGCGTGCCGCGCGTCTGCTGGTGCTCGACGCGTTCACCACCGCCGAATCGGTGGTCGCGGCGGGCGACGACCTGACCCCGATGCTGCGCGCGGACATGCGGGCGGCCGCTGTGTTCGCCACCGACGTGGCCCGCGAATGCGCGGAGTGGGCGCATCTGGCCGCAGGCACCACGTCCATCCGCGAAGGCAGTCGGTTCGAGCGCGCGTTCCGCGACATCTACACCGGCACCCAGCACGCGTTCATCAGCGAGAAGGTGGCGATCGACGCGGCGCAGATCTGGCTCGGTGTCATCCCCGACCAGTTCGGGTTGTAATCGCATGCGGAGATAGGGTTTTCCGATGCGCGATCGCACCGCAGGACTGTCCGCAGCCGCGCAGCACGCACGCGACTTCCTCGACACCCTCGACGAGCGCCGGGTGGCCGCCCGCGTCGACGCCGCCGGAGTGCGCGAAGCGCTCGGCGGTCCGCTGCCCGAACACGGCACCGACCCGCAGACCGTCATCGACGCGCTGGCCACTGGCGCAGAACCCGGCCTGGTGGCGACGGCAGGCCCGCGCCACTTCGGCTTCGTCGTCGGCGGCGCCCTGCCCGCCGCGCTGGCGGCCGACTGGCTTGTCTCGGCGTGGGACCAGAACGCGGCGTTCCACGCACTGTCGCCCGCGGCGGCGGCCATCGAGGAGATCACCTCGGCATGGGTCCTCGACATCCTCGGACTGCCCGCGCGGGCCAGCGTCGGGTTCGTCACCGGCGGACAGGGCGCCAACACGACATGTCTGGCCGCCGCGCGGCATGCGGTCCTCGCCAGGGCGGGCTGGGACGTCGAGGGCGACGGGCTCATCGGTGCGCCGCGGATACGGCTCTTCTGCGGTGAACAGGCCCACGCCACCATCGACACCGCGCTGCGCCAACTGGGTCTCGGCGGCAACACAGCGGTTCGGATCGCCGCCGACGACCAGGGCCGGATGCGCCCCGAGGCGCTGCGCGACGAGCTGGCCGGATCGACCGGGCCCGCGATCGTGTGCGCGCAGGCGGGCAATGTCGCCACGGGCGCGTTCGACGCCTTCGAACCGATCGCCGATGCGTGTGCCGAGCACGGTGCGTGGCTGCACGTCGACGGCGCCTTTGGCCTGTGGGCCGCGGCGACCCCGGCGCTGCGTCCTCTGACCGCGGGAGTGGACCGCGCCGATTCCTGGGCGATCGACGCGCACAAGTGGCTGAACGTCCCGTATGACGGCGCGATGGCGATCGTCGCCGACCGCGAAGCGCATGTCGGCGCGATGAGCCTGCAGGGTCCCTACCTCGTCGCCGACGCGGGCCAGCGGGACAGCACCAACTACGTGCCCGAGAGTTCGCGGCGCGCGCGGGTGGTGCCGATCTATGCGGCGCTGCGGTCGCTGGGCCGCGCCGGGGTCGCCGAGATGGTGGAGCGCAACTGCTCCCAGGCCCGGCGGATGGCCGATCTACTGGCCGCGATTCCCGGCGCGCGCATCGTCAACGACGTGGTCCTCAACCAGGTGCTGGTGGCGCTGCCCGGCGGCGATGACGTCAACAGGGCGGCGGTCGCCGAGGTCCAGCGCGACGGCACCTGCTGGCTCGGCGGGACCACGTGGAACGACGCGTACGTGCTTCGGGTGTCGGTGTCGAACTGGGCGACGACCGACGAGGACATCGACCGTTCCGCCGAGGCGATCGTCCGCGCGGCCCACGCCGCGGCGGGGAAGCCCTAAGCTGCTGCCATGGCTGTGGACCGCGCCGCGCTCGTCGTCGGCGGAATCCGTCTGGCGTCGGGTGTGTCATTTCTCGTCGATCCGCTGCGCGCCAATCGGCTGTGGGGCGATCCCGACGAGCCGGCGCCGACCGCCCAACTGCTACTGCGGTCGATGGGCTACCGCGACGCGCTGATCGGCGCGCTGTTGATGTCGTCGGGGCTGCGCGGAAAGAACACGCGCGGTTGGTTTCTCGCATCGGGCGGGGCCGACGCGGCGGATCTGCTCGGCGGGATGAGCGTGCACGACCAGATGAAGCCGTCGCAGCGGGTGATCGGTCTGGGCGGCGCGGTCGTGGGAATCGGTGTCGGGCTGTGGGGTGCTACCCGTCGGCGGCCGCGTCGGCGCAGCGATCCCGCAGCGGCGCCAGCAGAGCGTTGAGGCCGTAAGAGAACACGGCGTCGTAGTCGGTAGGGGACTGCAGCGCGGCGACCAGGGCCTGGTCCGGCCAGTCCTCGGTCCACAGCGAGGGGTCCTCTTCGTCGTGTTTGGCGCCGCGCACTGCCGAGAACTGCATGACCGCCGACGAGATCACATGAACCTGGATCGCCCGCAGGACGACCGCGGCGTCGGTGCCGGTGATGCCGATCTCGGCCAGCTGGGCCGCCAGCATCTGCTGAATGGGCAAGAACAGCAACGGCGTCCGGTCGCGCTCGTGGGCGATGGCGAGGAGATGCTGACGCTCGATCAACGCCCGCCGTTGCGAATGGGCAAGGCAGGCAATGCGATCGACGGGCGTGTCGCCGTCGGCGGGTAGATGCGCCATCTCGCGCAGCAGCCGGTCGACCAGGCTGTCGAAGAGTTTGTCCCTGCCGCCGACGTGCCAGTAGATCGAGGTGGCGGCCACCCCGAGGTCGTCGGCGAGGCCGCGCATGGTGAAGGCCTCCACCCCGTCGAGTTCGATGAGGCGGGCCGCCGCGTCGAGGATGGTGTCGGCGTCGATGGACTCCTTCACGGCGTCTCACCTCCTGTCATCCGTTCCGACTCGGGCAGGTCGAGATAGCGCTCGAGATTGCGGTGCGTGTTGATGACGCGGCGTTCCTCGGCTGACAGCGTCAGATGGGTGAGGCCCGGCTGGTGCAGCCCCCGCTGAAGACCTGCGAGCACGGCGATGTCCTGGGTGAGCACCAGGCCGGGGTGTGCGTCATCGGCCGTCATCCGCATGTCGGTCGGCTTGAGCCGCGGCGCGCCGGGGGGCATCCGCGTCCACAGCATCATCACCAGCTCACCGTGATCCGGGTCGGGCCCTGGACGGGCCGCCAACACGGTCAGGTGATCGGCGTTGGTCAGCAGCGACATGTTCGGGAAGACGTTGTACTGATGGAGCCGCATGACCTCATCGGTGCCGGCCCAGCTCAGGTCGACGCCGCGTTGCTCGGCGAATTCCTTTGTGCGCTGGGCTATCACATCGGCCACCGATTGCCCGGGGAGTCGATCGGACGGAAACGGGGTGCCCTCGGCGACGCCCATCAGCGCGCCCTGGGTGGTCACATAGGCATCCCACACGTCGGAATCGGAGACGGCCTCCTTGATCTGCGGGCTCGGCACACCGTAGCTCTGCTCGGACTTGCCGGTGCGACCCCAGATCACCTGTGGGGCATGCACATCGTCCATGCACCTGTGCAGCTCCGGGTGCAGCGTCTGAATGTGGTAGGTCTCGCTGAACCCGTCGGCGATCGTCTTCCAGTTGGCGTCCACCTCGACGGTCATGGTGGCATAGCAACGGAAGTCACCCAGGCCGCACCACGCGATGTCATCCGGCACCGCCTCGAGCCAGTCGCTCAGCGGCATCGCGTCGACATCGAGGTTGACGAAGACCAGCCGTTCCCACGTGGCGACGTTGGCGGCGATGAGGGGGAACTCCGACATCGGCAGCGCGCCGAAGCCCTTTCGGTTGGGCACCCGTTTCAGCACTCCCGCGAGATCCCATGTCCAGCCGTGATAGCCGCACTTGAGCTCGCGCAGTTCGGAGCCCGCCCCGGTGCACAGCGAATTGCCACGGTGCCTGCACACGTTCTGGAACGCGCGAAGCTCGCCGTCGTCACCGCGGACGACCAGGACCGAGTAGGGGCCGCACCGGTACTCGAAGTAGTCGCCGGGCTCGGCGACGTGGTCGACGGTGCAGGCCACCTGCCACACCTTCGGCCACATCCGGTCGATCTCGAGTTGGGCGAAGGCCGTTGACCGATAGCGCTCGGCGGGCACCCGCGTCGGGCGCGCCGGCGGTATGCCGATCGCGTCCTCCGGGTGACGATGGGCGGGGTTGCCGACCACTCGGCCGGGCTGCGCTGTATGCGTCACGATTGCCCTCTCCCGATTCGACGCCACCGGTCTGTAACGGTGTTACATTGACCCACGGTAGCGGCTGAGACCCCAGTTCGAGGGAGCAATCGTGTTCGACCTCAAGATTGAAAACGGGACCGTCGTGGATGGAACGGGTGCCGACCGGTTCCACGCCGATGTGGGGATCAAAGACGGCCGGATCGTCGAGATTCGTCGTCGCGGCCCGGGCGACCCGGCCCTGGAGGGTGATGCCGCCGAAACGATCGACGCCCGCGGCAAGATCGTCGCGCCCGGCTTCGTTGACATTCACACCCACTACGACGGACAGGTCAGCTGGGACAGCCTGCTGGAGCCGTCGAGCGGACACGGCGTGACGACCGTCGTCACGGGCAACTGCGGTGTCGGCTTCGCACCGGTGCGGCCGGGCCGCGAAGACTGGTTGATCGGGTTGATGGAGGGTGTCGAGGACATCCCGGGAACTGCGCTCACCGAAGGGATTTCGTGGGGTTGGGAGAGCTACCCCGAGTACCTCGACGTGATCGAGAAGCAGGACCTGGCGATCGACGTGGGCAGCCAGATCGCGCACGGCGCGGTGCGCGCCTACGCGATGGGCGATCGGGGCGCCCGCAACGATCCCGCGACGCCGGACGACATCGCCGCGATGGCGCGCATCGTGCAGGAGGGCATCGAGGCCGGCGCACTGGGCTTTTCGACCTCGCGGACACTCGGCCACAGGGCCATCGACGGCGAGCCGGTCCCGGGCACCTACGCCGCAGAGGACGAACTGTTCGGGCTGGGCCGTGCGATGGCCGCGGGCGGGCGCGCCGTCTTCGAACTGGCGCCGCAGGGCGTCGCGGGCGAGGACATCATCGCACCGAAGAAGGAACTGGAGTGGATGCAGCGCCTCGGCGCGGAGATCGACCGGCCGATCTCGTTCGGCATGATCCAGGTCGACGCCGCGCCCGACCTGTGGCGCGAACAGCTGGACATTTCGGCTGCGGCGCACGAGGCGGGCAGTCAGCTGTACCCGCAGATCGCCGCGCGCCCGTTCGGGATGCTGTTCGGCTTCCCCGGCCATCACGCGTTCACCCATCGCCCCACGTTCCGGCGCCTGAAGTCGGAGTGCAGCCGCGAGGAGTTGGCGCAGCGACTCGCCGATCCCGCCGTCAAGGCCGCTATCCTCGCCGAGGACGATCTGCCGCCGGACCCGAATCTGTTGTTCGACAACATGTTCGCGCTGGTGCAGTACTCGCTGGGGCGCATCTACTCGCTCGGTGATCCGCCGGATTATGAGCCGACCGATGACCGGACAGTCGAGAAGATCGCCAGCGAGCGCGGCGAGGACCCGCTGTCGACGCTGTACGACCTGATGCTCGCCGACAATGCCACGTCCATGCTCATGCTGCCGTTCTACAACTACTACTACGGCAACCACGATGCGATCCGCGAGATGCTGACGCACCCCGCCGCGGTGTCGGGTCTGTCCGACGGCGGCGCACACTGCGGAATGATCTGCGACGCTTCGTATCCCACATTCCTGCTGACCCACTGGGCCCGCGACCGTCGCCGCGGCGAGAAGCTTCCGCTGGAGTACGTGGTGCGCAAGCAGTCGCACGACACCGCGCAGCTGTTCGGGCTGTCCGACCGAGGCGTCATCGAGGTCGGGAAGAAGGCCGACGTCAACATCATCGACATGGATGCGCTCACCCTGCATCCGGCTCGGATGGCCTACGACCTGCCCGCGGGCGGTCAACGACTGGTCCAGGGAGCGTCGGGTTACACCGCCACGATCGTCAGCGGCGTCGTCACCCGGCGCGACGGCGTCGACACCGGCGCGCGACCGGGCCGTCTCATTCGCGGGGCTCGCTGACCGCAGCGCGCAACATCTCGGCGAGCCGCGCGCTGGCGGGGCTCAACTGTGGCGCCGACGCGAGGTGGATCGTCCACATCACGGCGGGACGTACCGTGAGCGCCCGCAGATCGGGGTAGCGAGCGGCCTCGCTCTGGGGCATGAAGACGCTGCCCAACCCGTGCCGCACCAGATCGGCGGCGACCGAATACTCCAGTGCGACTTCATATGGCGTGCGGGCGGATGACCCTGCGTCGGCGAAGGCGTCATCGACGAGGCGACGCAGCCCGAACTCGGCGGGGAAGCCGATGAGATCCTCCTCGGCGAGTTCCGCGATGCCCACGCGGTCACGCTGCGCGAGGCGATGGTCGGGGCGACACACGAACAGCATCGGTTCCTCCGCGAGCAGCGTCATGTCGATGCGGGGCGGAAAGCGGGTGGGGGAGGACACCAGGGCCAGGTCGAGCGAGCCGTCGCCGATGGCGGAGAGATACGTCATCGACCCGGTTTGGCTCTGCCGCAGCCTGATTCGGACGAGGGGATACCGCCGATGGAATTCGCCGAGCACCTTGGGGACATCGAGGCTGCCGAAGGTGATCAGTGACCCGAGATCAACCGTGCCGGTCAGTTCCCCGCGGTAGTCACTCATCGAGTCAGTTGCCAGCCGGGCAGTGTCGATGACGCGCTTGGCGTGCTCGCGGAACAACTCGCCTGCCGGCGTCAGCTTGATCCGCTGTCTGGATCGGTCGAAGAGTTCGACGCCGAGTTCTTTCTCCAGTTTGCCGACGGACGTCGACAGGGCGGACTGGACGACGTGGACGCGCTGCGCGGCGCGGGAGAAGTTCATCTCGCTCGCCACGGCGATGAAGTACTCCAGCTGCCGCAACTCCATGGGCCCATCCTATCTATTTGATTGATCGGAAACATCAAAAACATTCGTTGGACTCGATGACTGCGCGGTGCTGTCATTACAGGCATGATTGCCGCAGGAAACGTCCGTATCACCGACCTCCTCGAGGTCACCCCGCCAACCATTCCGGCGGGGTCGCACACCATGACCCAGCTTGTCGAGTTGCCGCCGGCCGACGCCGGCCTGGGGCCACACCGCCATTCCGGCCCGGTATTCGGGTACATGCTGGAGGGCCGGATGCTGTTCGAGCTCGAGGGGCAGGCGCCCCGCGAGATCGTCGCCGGTGAGGCCTTCTGGGAGCCTGGCGGCGACGTCGTGCATTACCAGGCCGCCAACCTCGAACCGGACAAGTGGACTCGGTTCATCGCGGTGTGCATCTGCGCGCCAGGCGTTGACATGATCACCATGCTGGAACCAGATGAGATCGTGGCGCGCGACCACCTGCGCGTGCAGTCGATCCAGGACGGGGATGCGCGATGAAGGCGATCGTCACCAGTGACCGGACCGCGGGCATCGCGGGCCTGACCCTTACCGACATGCCGTATCCGCACATGGCCGAGAACGACGTCATCGTCGCCGTGCACGCGGCCTCTTTCACCCCCGATGAACTCGAGTGGCCGGGGACATGGACCGACAGGGCCGGCCGCGACAGGACACCGACCATTCCCGGACACGAAGTCTCCGGCGTCGTCGCCGAGGTGGGTTTCGGCACAACGGGACTCGAAGTCGGCCAGCCGGTCTTCGGGCTCACCGACTGGGCCCGCAACGGCACGCTCGCGGAATACGTTGCAGTGGAGGCGCGTAATCTTGCGCCGCCCTCGAGCGGTATCGACCATGTGGTGGCGGCGGCGCTGCCGATGCCGGGGTTGACGGCATGGCAGGGCCTGTTCGACCACGGGCATCTGTCCGACGGGCAGACCGTCATGATCCACGGCGCCGCGGGCGGCGTGAGTTCGATCGCCGTCCAACTGGCCCGGCAGGCCGGGGCGCGCGTCATCGGAACGGGCCGGGCGGCGCACCGCGATGCGGTGCTGGGCATGGGCGCCGACGTGTTCGTCGACCTGCAGCAGGACCGGCTGGAAGACGTCGGGAAGGTCGATCTGGTGTTCGACGTCCTCGGCGGCGAAATCCTCGACCGTTCAACACAACTGGTGCGCCCCGGCGGCACCGTGGTCACGATCGCGGAGCCGCCGAGGGTGCAGCCGGAAGGCGGGAAGGCGATGTTCTTCATCGTCGAACCCGACCGCGCTCAGCTCAGGGCGCTCGAACAGCGCCTGCGCGGCGGTGCTCTGAAACCCGCTGTCGGGTCGGTGTTTCCGCTCGCCGACGCGCCGAGCGCATTCGACCCCGCTCACCGCACGACCGGCAAGACGATCATCCGCGTCGTCGAAACTTGACAGACCCGTTCCTAACCGCCGAGGGCGTCCGAGCGCCCGGCGGCCAGTCGTGACCACTGGGGGATGGGCCGCCCGTCGATCCGCGTGTTGAACCCGTAATCGAGGGTCCAGTTCTGCGGCCAGCCGTCAGGCGAGTCCTCCCACGGCTCCTGACGTCCATAGACGGTGAGATCCATCAGCGCGAGGCTGTAATCCATTGCCTCGACGCCTCTTCGCGTGGTCCAGTACGTCTCGAAGACGCGGTCGCCGTCGCGCAGGTAGCTGACGATGTGCATCATGCCCACCGTCCGGCCGACGAGAAGGGTGTCGAGTGAGGGCAGTGCCGAATACCACGGCATCCGCCAATCCATGAAGTCGCGGTATCGGGCGCTTTCGTCGTACGGGCCCTGACAGAAGACCGCATAGGTGATGTCGCGGGAGTGCAGATAGCACAGCTCCTGCACCTGCGTCGTCACCCACGTACATCCCTCGCACTGTTCGGGTGCCGGCTTGCCGGGATGCCACATCAGGTAGTACGCCAGCAGTTGCCGTCGCCCCTCGAAGGCGTCCAGCAGGGTGACCGGCCCGGCGGAGCCGGTCAGCTGGAGGCTCGCATCGACCTCGACGATGGGCAGCCGTCGCCGCGCCGCAGCGATCTCGTCGCCCTCGCGGGTGTGCGCTTTCTCCCGCACGCGCAGGCGTTCGATCTCGGCTTCGAAGCTCGCCCGGTCGACGGCGGCGGGCGTCGGCGCGCTGTTGACGGAATCGCGATACGGAGAGTCGTGCATGATCACGCCCCGGGTGCGGAGTCGCTGTCGTCGTATTCATCGTTCCAGCGCCACCATTCGTAGGGCTTGGTCTGCGGATAACCCTCGGGGGAGTCCTCCCACGTCTCCTGCCGACCCAGTGCCGTCATGTCCAGGAAGTGGAAGGTGTTGTCGAACACCTCGTCGCCCCGGCTGTCGATGAAGTACGTGCGGAAGATGCGGTCACCGTCGCGGATGAACGCGTTGGTGCCATGCCATTCCCCGACACCGAAGTCCGTGTCGAATGCACCCTCGGGTCCGGGCACGATGGTGTACCACGGATGCTTCCAGCCCATCCGCGACTTGATCCGCGCGAGATCCTCCTGGGAGCCGCGGGAGACGTACACGAGCGTGGTGTCGCGGGCGTTGAGGTGGCCGAGGTTGCCGACGTGATCGGCCATCAACGAGCAGCCGGTGCATCCGTGCTCGGGCCACCCGTGCACGCCGGGTTCGAAAAACGCGCGGTAGACGATCAACTGGCGCCGCCCGTGGAACAGATCGAGCAGTCCGGCCCTGCCGTTGGGCCCGTCGAACTGGTAGTTCTTGTCGACCGCCATCCACGGCATCCGCCGACGCTGTGCAGCCAGCGCGTCGCGCGCTCTGGTGTGCTCCTTCTCCTTGACCAGCATCTTCTGCCGCGCAGCGTCCCATTCCTGCGCCGACACGATCGCGGGGGTCTTCATGCCTTCTCCTTCTCGCGGGACCGCCATAAACGTTCAACAGTTTGGTTGAATGACTTGGCTCCAGCACAGCACGTCGACCCGATATAGTCAACAATGTGGTTGAAGATCAGGTTCTTGACCGGGCGTACGGCGCACTCGCCGACCCGACCCGGCGACGGCTTCTGGAGATGCTGCGCCAAGGTGATGCCCGGCTGTCCGACTTGGCCGCGCCGCTGCCGATGACATTCGCCGGCGTCTCGCGCCACATCGGCGTGTTGGAGGCGGCCGGGCTCGTTCGGCGCGAGGTGCGCGGTCGCGAACACTGGTTCTCGCTCGAACCGGACGGATTGACCAGGGCCCAGCAGTGGATCAACGATCAGACGGAGTTCTGGTCGACGCGGGCGGATGCATTGGCCGAGCGGTTGCGCAGGAAGCATGCTCGGCGATGACTGACGCGGCGACTGTTCGAGTCGAACGCGTCATGCCCGCGACACCCGATGAGGTGTTCGGCGAATGGCTCGATCGGGAGGCGCTGCAGGAGTGGATGTGCCCGCGCCCGGTGAAGGTTCTCGACGTCGCGGTCGATCCACGCGTCGGTGGGACCGTGCGGTTCGACATCGAGGACTCCGGCACCCGGATCCTGATCACCGGCCAGTTCCTGGCCATCGACCGGCCCCGCCTGTTGCGCTTCACGTGGACGAACTCCGACTGGCCCGACCCGACGCAGGAGAGCATCGTCAACGTCTCCTTCGCGCCGGTCGGCGATGACGAGACGCTGATGTCGGTCGAGCATTCGCTGCTTCCGCCACAGGAATTCGAGAGCTTCCACAACGGCTGGATTCTCACTGTCGACCAACTCGCAGCACGGTTTCCGCGCCGATGACGCAGCGGTGGATCGTGGATGCGATGAACGTGATCGGCAGCCGCCCCGACGGCTGGTGGAAGGATCGCCGAAAGGCGTTGGCCACATTGGTCGACCGACTCGAGAGCTGGGCGCAGGAAACAGGTAACCGGGTGACGGTGGTGTTCGAGCGGCCGCCGTCGCCGCCGATCACGTCGTCGGTGATCGAGATCGCCCACGCACCGCGGGCCGCCCCGAACTCCGCTGACGACGAGATCGTTCGCATTGTCCAAGCCGATCGCGATCCGCAGGAGGTGACGGTGGTGACGTCGGACAGCGGCCTTGCTGAGCGGGTTCGCCGCGCAGGCGCTTCGGTCTATCCGGCCGCGAGCTTTCGCCGGCTCATCGATTCGGCACCGTGAGAAAAGAGCCGTCAGCCGTTCTGGGACATGGCGATGCAGGCCCCGTAGTTTTCAGGGGTGCAGGGAACGCCGTTGACGGTATCGAACCCGTTCGGGTTGTTGACGATCTTCGCGCCGCCGCCGGCCGGCGGTGGCACGGGCACGATCGGCGCGGAACCGCCGCCGGCACCGCTGATGCAGACGCCTTCGAACCGAGTGGGTTTGGTGCCCCACGGGCACTCGGCCGAGGCGGGTGATGCGACCACAAGGGGTGCCGCGACGAACGCCACCGCACACCCGAAAACGACCACACCGCGCTTCACAGACACCATCAAGTTCTCCGAACCTCTCGCCCGACCGGGGTCAGCCTAACGCCTCGGTCACTGCCGTGCGGCCGTAGACGTCGTTTTCCGCGGCTGAACGGGCGTAAAAGCCCCGCTCACCGCGGAAGTAGCGAGATCTTCTGCCAGATCTTGTTCGACAGTTCGGTGGTCAGGGTCTCGATGGTGGAGATGGTGTCGAGCACGACGGCGTCGGTGCTGTGCTCGGCGCACAGCGCCGCGGTCTTGGCGGTCAGGCTCAACATCTCCGAGCAGTAGTTCAGATAGTGGTACAGCTGGTCGGCGTCCAGACCGTGGGCGACGCTCTCGGTGGTCGCGGTGTAGTTGGGGCTGACCTGTTCGGGATCCTTGGTCAGCTGGTGCATGTCGACGACGTGGGCGAACGAGCGAAGCCGATGCAGGAGCCGCAACAGCGAGCGGCGCTCCAAGCGTTCCGGGAAAGCCCAGAGAAACACGACGGCGATGGCGGCGAACACCAGATCGTTGATCACGCTTTCGACGAGCGGCACCCAGTCGGCGGTGTGCGCCAGCCCGTCGACGACCGCGGAGCGGAGGCTGAACGCCAACGCGATCAGCGTCGCGGCGATGATGGTGATGCTCGCGATACGCGCGCTGATCGTCATGCGCCGCAATCGATCTCGTGACTGACCCGCTTCATCTCGAACCCGGGTGACCAGCGTGCCGAGGTCACGAGAGGCCTTGGTCAGACCGCGCTCGCCGAAGCGGGCGAGTATCCGGCGCTCGAGTTGTGCCACCGTGTCGCCGACGACGTCGGCGGCGAGCTGGATGGTATCTCCGGCCGGGCTGGTTTTCGCCACCTGACGACTGTAAACGCCGGTAAAGGCAGCTCACCCCTGTTCGGCGAGCAGATAGGCCTAGGTCAGGAGGCCTTCCTTGACCAGCCAGTCGCGCGCGACGATCGCCGGGTCTTCGCCGCCGGTGTCGACCCTGGCGTTCAAATCGAGCATGACCTCATTGGTCAACCTCGGGCTCAGCTGCGCGAATATCTCGGCGATCTCGGGATGCTCATCGAGAACGGCGGTGTTCACCACCGCGGACAGGTTGTAGTGCGGGAAGAAGTTCTTGTCGTCCTCGAGCACGCGAAGCTTGAGCCCGGGGATGCGGCCGTCGGTGGTGAACACCTCGCCGAAGTTGCACTGCCCGTCGGCGGTCGCCGTGTAGATCACGCCGGTGTCGAGGTTGGTGACCCGGCCGAGCTTCTCGCGGGACAGCCCGTAGGTCGCCAGCATCGGCACGAATCCGTCGTTGCGGTTGGCGAATTCGCTCTCGATGCAGAACGTGAGATCTTTCTTGTCGAGCCTCGCCAGATCGGAGAGCTTGGTGATGCCCAGCCTCTGCGCTTCCGATTCCCGGATCGCGAACGCGTAGGTGTCGTCCATCGGCGCGGGCGGAAGCCAGGTCAAACCGTTCTTCGCGTCGGCTTCTCTGATCGCCAGGTACTGCGCCTCTTCGCCTTTCACCGGGTTCTCGTTGCCGAGATAGTTGATCCAGCCCGTCCCGGTGTATTCGGGGGAGACGTTGGCCTTCCCGCTCGTCATCGCGTGCCGGGCACCGAAGCTGCCCGGGATGTTGCTCAGGTTGGTGACCTCGGCGCCCGCCGCGGAGAGCGCAGTCGAGAACATGTTGCCGAGGATCAACTGCTCGGTGAAGTCCTTCGCCGCGACCGTCAGCTTGACGTCTTCGAGGGTGTCATGGTGCTGGATCAGGCCGGGGCGTGCCTCGAGGATCGCTCCGCTGGCGGACTGCAGGCCGCATCCGGTGACAAGCCCGGCGAGCAGTACGGTCACCGCCGCCAGTACGCGTCCACGTTTGGTGATGGTCATGGCGTCACAGCCCCTTCGGCGCCGCGACGATCTCGGCCACCCGCGCCAACCAGTCGATGAACAAGGCGAGCGCGGCGACGAGCACCGCGCCGACCACCAGGGTGACGGTCTGCTGCAGCTTGATCCCGGTGGTGATCAGCTGCCCGAGACCTCCGGCGCCGGTGAACGACGCGAGCGCGGCGGTGCCGACGATGAGGACGAGCGCGGTGCGCACACCTGCCACGATCACGGGTAGCGCCAGGGGGAGTTCGATCCGGAACAGCGTCGACCATGCCGACATGCCCATGCCGCGCGACGCCTCCACCAACCGCGGGTCGACGCCGTCCAGTCCGGTGACGGTGTTGGCGACGATGGGCAGCGCTCCGTACACGGTGAGCGCGATGATCGCGCCCACCTGTCCGATGCCGAACAGCACGGCGCCCAGCGCGATCAGCCCGATCGCGGGCGCGGCCTGCCCGAAGCCGGCGACGGTGATGATGGGCTTCGAGTAACGCCGAAACCGACCGCGGGTCAACGCGATTCCCAGCGGAATGGCGACCGCACAGGTGAGCAGCGTGGCCGCCAGGCTGACGGTCATGTGCTCGCGCAGCAGCGTCAGCAGCTGAGGCACGGCCAACGAGCGTCGTTCGGTCTCCGACACCTCGGCGTTGTTGACATAAAGCAGCGCCCCCGCCACCACCGCGATGCAGAGCACGGGCTGCAGCACCCACCGACCAAGACCGAGTCGTCGGGTCGGCCCGCGCGATTCGGGGTCGCGTGCGGCGGCGGGTTCGGCGCTGAGAACTGTCACGAAGGCGTCCCTGCGGGTTGTTCGCTTCCACGGATGTCGCTCATCGCGTCCATGATGGTCTCCACGCGGATCACGCCCTGGTAGCTGTTGCGCCGTCCGGTCACCACCACGACGCCGTGCGACGAGGTCAGCATCACGTCGAGGGCGTCGTTGAGCGTCGATGCGGTGTTGACGACTTCGAGGTCCTCGTGCCGCGCGACTCTCTCGAGCGAGTTCGGCTGCTCGAGTTCGGTCAGCGACAGCCACCGCTGTGGCCGGTCCTGCGCATCGAGGACGATGACGTGTTCGCGGTCCAGGGACCGTGCGGCCCGGATGGCCTCGGTCGGGTCGCCGCCCACCCGCGCCACGGCAGCCTCGTGCAGGTCCACGTCGCGCACCCTGGTCAGGGTGAGCTGCTTGAGCGCGGCCCCCGCCCCGACAAAGCCGCGGACGAAGTCGTCGGCGGGTTCGGCGAGGATGCGTTCGGGGGAGTTGTACTGCACGATCTTCGAGCCGGCCTGCAGGATCGCGATGCGGTCGCCGAGTTTCACGGCTTCGTCGAAGTCATGGGTGACGAACACGATGGTCTTGCGCAACTCATCCTGCAGCCGAAGCAGTTCGTCCTGCAGCCGTTGCCTGGTGATCGGATCCACCGCGCCGAACGGCTCGTCCATCAACAGCACCGGCGGGTCGGCGGCCAATGCCCGTGCCACCCCGACACGCTGCTGTTGTCCGCCGGACAGTTCGCGCGGGTAGCGGTCGCGGTACTGCGACGGGTCGAGGCTGACCAGGTCGAGCAGTTCGTCGACGCGGGAAGCTATGCGCTTCTTGTCCCATTTCAACAGCCGGGGCACGATCGCGATGTTGTCGCCGACGGTCAGGTGGGGGAACAGGCCGGCGCCCTGGATGACGTAGCCGATGTGGCGCCGCAGCTGGTCCGGATCGCGTTTGGTCACGTCGTCGTCGCCGATGAGGATGCGCCCGCTCGTCGGCTCGATGAGCCGGTTGATCATCTTCATGGTCGTGGTCTTGCCGCATCCGGATGGCCCCACGAGCATGACGATCTCGCCGGCGGGGATTTCCATGGTGATGTTGTCGACAGCCGGTTCCGCTTGCGCGGCATAACGTTTCGTCACGCCGTCGAGCAGGATCCGGGCGCCGCCAGTGGTTGCCGATTCAGACACGAATCCCCCTCGAGACGGTGAAACGGGTGACGAAGTTCAAAACGGTGTCCAATATGACCGCGAGGATCAGGATGCCTACCGTCGCAGCGACGATGGAGTTGGTGGCGTTGGCCCCGCCCATTCGAGATATTCCGGAGAAGATGTAGCCGCCAAGTCCGGGCCCCAGGGCGTAGGCCGCGATGGCAGCGATGCCCATCAGCATCTGCGCCGAGATGCGTACGCCGGTCATGATCACCGGCCAGGCAAGCGGCAGTTCGAGGCGGACCAGGGTGGCCATCCGGCTCATCCCCATCCCGCGAGCCGATTCGATAAGGGTTTGGTCGACGCCGTTGAGACCGACGACGACGTTGCGCAGGATGGGGAACACGCCGAAGAACACCAGCAGGATGACCGACGGCACGACGCCGAGGCCGACGATGCCGACCAGCACACCGAGCAGGGCGTAGGACGGAATCGTCAGGCCGACCGCGGTGACGCTGTTGCCGAGCGCCACCCCGACGGGTGACCGGTAGATCAGGACGCCGATGACGAGAGCGATGACGGTGGCCAGGAGGAGCGTCTGAACCACCAGGCTCATGTGCTGGTATGCGAGAAAGGACAGCACCGGCCAGCGGTCCTGTACGAACTCGACGAAGCCCACGAAAATCAAGCCCCCGTTATGCGTTTATCCGCGCGGCGAACGCCGCGCTGCTGGTCGCTATTCCCCGAAACCACCCTCAGCGAAACCTACTTGGCTCAGTGCCCGGCGTTGAGACGCATCCCTGGAGTCGCAATGTGCGGCTTGTACGACGGATTGACGATTCCGTAGTGCCTGGTGGGCGGATCGGGCTGCGGGTCGAAGCCCCGCACGGCGCCCGGAGGGTCGGGCTGCGGGTCGAACTCCGTGGCGTGCGCGGTCCCGGCTCCCAGCGAAACCAGCAATGCCGCAACTCCGGTAATGACCAGCCCGAGAAGTGCGGCAACGGGCCGTCGCGAATTTCTGATGGCGTTCATGGTGTGCTCCTTGTTCTCGACGCCCGGCGGCGCCTGCGGTGCACATGAGTGAAGACCGCCGCAGCGACTACCGATCCCAACCGTCAGGCATCACCCCAGTTCTGCAGGAAGGCCTCCGTGACGATTGCGGCATTGCCTGCCGCGATCGTCTTGTAGACGAAGAACGTGACAGGGAAGCCCGGCAGCTTGCGTGGGTCGCCCGGCCCGTCGGACATGCCTCGGATGCCGATGAACGGTACGCCGTAGGCATCGGCGACCTGCTGCGCCGCCGCGGTCTCCTGGTCCACCGCGTCGACCTCAGGGTTGCCGGCCCGGAAGAAACCCGTCAGATTGCCGACGACACCGCGAACGAGGAACGGCCCGATCGCGCCGAAGAAGTTCCCCGGGTAAAGCGGTGAATAGTCCGGCGCCGCGCGGGGTTGGGGCCCGAAGACGGCGCCACCGAACGGGATGGCCGGGAACGCTGTGCCGTTGTTGTGGTCGCCGCTGAAACCGTCGCCGCCGACATGCAAAAGCGGTACGCGGCGAAGGCCGGTGCCCACCAGTTCCACGGCGAGTCCTTCTGCCACGGCCAACATCTCGCGGTCGACGGCGTGCCACGTGGTCTGGTCGCACGTCCAGCGCGCCGGAATCGCCACGTCGCCGATCCGCGTGCGCACCGCCCCGCCCGCGACGCCGGCGAAGACCACCGCGCGCGGCGCCAAACCGTGCAGCACGCATCGGGTGGCCTCTGCGGCGTTGCGCATCCCGATACCGGTCATCGCGACGATGACCTTCCGTCCGCCCAGCGTGCCACGGTAGTGGCGCCGACGGTTCACCTCGACGACGGGATCCTCGTCGAGGGTGACACGGGCGAGGATCGCATCCGCCTCGGCGGGGAAGGCGGTCAAGATGAGGATGCGCTGGTCGGAGTCCACGAGATTTCGGCTTTCATCGTCTCACCGTTCGGCTGCCGAATTCGGTATTGGCACTCTCTACTACAGAGCGTAGTATTCTCCGTGAACCCTACGAATCGCATCAGGGGGAGGTGCCTCGTGAAGTGGAGTTTCGCCCAGATCGGGCTGCTGATCATCGCCGTCTACCACGTCCTCCAGTCGATCATCGGGTTCATCCTCGAACCGAGTTTTGCGACCGGCCCTGACGCGCCGACCGCCCAACTGCTGGGGATGGACTACAACGGCTGGCACGCCGTCGCAGGCCTCGCGCTGTTCGCTCCCGGCCTCGTGTTCGCGCTGCGGAAGTCGTGGTCGGTGCTCTACCTTCTTGTCGCCGCCGTCGGGGGAGCGCTGCCGGGCATCTGGGCGTTCTTCTCCAACCAGGTCGCCGTCATCTTCGCCTTCCCCAACAACGTCACCGACGGGATCGTTCACCTCGTGACATCGGCGGTGATGATCGCTGTGGCCGTCATTCAGATCCGGCTCGACGGGGGGCTGAAGAATTCACTGGCCGACCTGCGGTCGACCGATCAGACCACCCGAAAGACCCGGTAGTAGTTCACAATCCGCTCGAACTCGCGCTCAACGGCGCACGGCGGTCAGGCTCCGGCCGCCTGGACGCGACGGCGCGCGTAGGCCGTGAGCTCCGTCGACAGTGCGTCGACACCCAACAGCCGCGGAAGCAGCTCCGGATAGGACATCTTGGCCCGAAACACCAGCGCGATCGTCACGTCGTGGTTGGGGCGGGACTCGATGGAGATCGCGTCTCCTGCTCGCACCGGACCGGGTGAGAGGACCCGAAGGTACGCACCGGGTTTCGCCGTCTCGGTGAACGTCTTGATCCAGTTGGGCAGCTGCAGAAAAGCCGAGAACGTCCGGCATGGCGTGCGCGGGGCGGACACCTCGAGCAGCGGCCCGTCGGTACCGATCCGCCACCGTTCCCCGATCAGCGCGTCGGTGACCTCGATTCCGGACGTCGTGAGGTTCTCGCCGAACATGCCGTTGGTGAGCGACCGGTCCAGCTCGGCCTGCCAGTCGTCGAGATCCTCTCGGGCGTAGACGTACACAGCTTGATCGTCGCCGCCGTGCAGTTTCTTGTTGCCGATCGTGTCGCCCACCAGACCGCTGCCGAGCCCGCTTCGCATCGCGCCCGGCGCCCGCACCATCACCGGCTCCGGAGTGGGCACTTTGTCGATTCCCGTCGACCTCGACGGCGCATCGGGATTGGTGCGAACACGTGCGAGGTTGACCGACAAGATAGATGCCACCGGCACAGCGTATTGGTCGCAACCGACACGCGCGCGGCCGCCGGTCGACTAAGAATCTGCGTTCGCCTAATTCTTTGCACCATCGGGCCCGGCGGGCATGGTCTCAAGCCATGACGACAACCGCCGAACCCCGTGCTGCCCTCACCCCCGCCCGCATCTCGAGACTCGACGTTCCCGAGGTGGAATCGCTGACGAACGATGCGGTGCGCGGCTTCTTCAAGCGCCAGCAGCGCGAAGAAGGCCTGACCTCCAACTGGTTTCGGGCACTGTCGCTGAACGAGGACGACCTCGGACGGCTGAACGCATACCTTCTCCCCCTGCTCGGCACGGACGGCCGTGGCGGGCTGACCGCACGCGAGCGCGAAGTCATCGCCACGGTGGTGTCGGGAGAGAACCGCTGCGCGTACTGCCACACCAACCACGCCAACAAGCTCGGCAAGGTGGCGGGCGATTGGTCCTTCGGACAGCGGGTCGCGATCGACCACCATCAGGTCGCCGAACTGACCGAACGCGAGCATGCCCTCGCCGACCTCGCCGTGGCCGTCAACAACGACCCGCAGTCGATCCGCGACGGTGATTTCGACCGGCTGCGCCGCCTCGGCCTCGACGACCACCTGATCCTGGAGGCCATCTCGATCG
Organism: Mycolicibacterium sp. 120270; assembly: GCA_033741175.1. GTDB lineage: Bacteria > Actinomycetota > Actinomycetes > Mycobacteriales > Mycobacteriaceae > Mycobacterium. The sequence goes on from JAWQNE010000005.1 coordinate 273,977, forward strand.
CGGCGTTCATCGGCGCGACGAACCGGATCGGAATCGCGCTCGCCGTCCCACCGAACCCCGAGTACACCGGCATCCCGCAGCACTAGACGCACGTCTCCGGCACAAACGGCGCCCACATCGTGTTGCGATGTGGGAGAGACCGTTGACGTCAGGAGATGCGCGTGAAGATCCGATTCGGGGTCGGGCTCGGGGGCGACCCCGGGCCCGATCGGCTGGCCGAGATCGTCGACCACCTCGAGGCGGCCGACGTCGACTCGCTGTGGTTCTCCGAACTGGTGTACTCCGACCTCGTCGATCCGTTCGTGGGCATGGCGTTCACGCTCGCGCGGACGACGCGGATGAAGGTGGGCACGTCGGTGGCGGTGCTGCCCGGCCGCCATCCGGTGTTGGTCGCCAAGCAGCTGGCGTCGCTGGCCGCGCTGGCGCCCAAAAGGGTGCTGCCGGTCTTCGGCCTCCGCTCGGCCCTGCCCGCCGAACGCGACTTGTTCGCGGTGCCCGACGGGAAGCGCGCGGCCGTATTCGACGAGTCGCTGAAGCTGCTGCGGATCGCGCTGCGTGAAGACAATGTGGACTTCTCCGGTGACTACTTCACCGTGCGGGGCGCCCAGGTGCTCCCGAAACCGGCTCCGCCGCTGGATATTTGGATCGGCGGGGCGACGGAGGCCGCCTTTCGACGCATCGGCAGGCTCGGCGACGGTTGGCTGGGCAGCTTCCTGACACCCAGCGAGGCCGGCCTGGCGCGGAAGGCCATCATCGCCGCCGCCGAGGAAGCCGGCCGCGAGATCGAACCCGACCACTACGGCATCAACCTCGCTGTCGGCGACGGCGATCTACCCGCGCCGGTGCTGGCCGCGATCCGCAAACGCCGACCCGACCTCGACCCGGCCGATCTCGTGGCTGCCGACTGGCCGAAGCTGCATCGCAGGCTCGACGAGTACATCGCTGCGGGTCTGACGAAGTTCGTCATCCGGCCCGCGGGGGACATGGACATCGAGAAATTCATGGACACGTTCGTCGAGGAACTGATGCCGCGGCAGGACTAGCATCCGGCGGTCGCGGGGCTCACGCCTATCCTTGCCGGAGTGACCGAACCGTCCGTCGCTGAGTTGCGCGAGCGCCTCGACGGCCTGACCATCCGCGATGCCGCGCGCTTCGGCCGACGGCTGAACAACCTGCGTGGCGCGAAACCCGAGAAGCTGCAACAACTCGCCGAGCAGATCGCCGCCGCCGAAGGGCTGGTGGCCACACGACTGGCCGCCCGGCCCGACATCACCTACCCGCCGGAACTTCCGGTCAGTCAGCGACGCGACGAGATCGCCGAAGCGATACGCGCGAACCAGGTGGTCGTGGTGGCTGGCGAGACGGGTTCGGGAAAGACCACCCAGCTACCCAAGATCTGCCTCGACATCGGCAGGGGTATCCGCGGCACCATCGGGCACACTCAGCCCCGCAGGCTGGCGGCCCGCACCGTCGGCCAGCGTATCGCCGACGAACTCGGCACACCGCTGGGGGACACCGTCGGCTACACCGTGCGGTTCACCGACCAGGTCAGCGACCGCACTCTGGTCAAGCTGATGACCGACGGCATCCTGCTTGCCGAGATCCAGCGCGACCGTCGCCTGCTGCGCTACGACACGCTGATCCTCGACGAGGCGCACGAGCGCAGCCTCAACATCGACTTCCTGCTCGGCTATCTGCGCGAGCTGCTGCCGCGCCGACCCGACCTCAAGGTGATCATCACGTCGGCGACCATCGAACCGGAGCGTTTCGCCGCGCACTTCGGCGGAGCCCCGATCGTCGAGGTGTCAGGACGCACCTACCCCGTCGAGATTCGTTACCGGCCACTGGAAGTCACGCTCCCGGCATCCGACGATGACGACCCCGACGACCCCGACCACGAAGTGGTCCGCACCGAGATGCGCGATCCGACGGACGCGATCGTCGATGCGATCCACGAGCTGGAGAAGGAACCGCCCGGCGACGTCCTGGTCTTCCTGTCCGGTGAACGCGAGATCCGCGACACCGCCGAGGCGCTACGGGGTCTCGAGAACACCGAGGTGCTGCCGCTGTACGCGCGGCTGCCAACGGCCGAACAGCAGCGTGTCTTCGCCCCGCACACCGGCCGCCGTGTGGTACTCGCGACCAACGTCGCCGAGACGTCGCTGACGGTTCCCGGCATCCGCTACGTCGTCGACCCCGGCACCGCCCGGATTTCTCGCTACAGCCGCAGGACGAAAGTGCAGCGGCTGCCGATCGAGCCGATATCGCAGGCCTCGGCCGGTCAGCGCGCGGGCCGCTGCGGGCGGGTGGCGCCCGGTGTCTGCATCCGGCTGTACTCCGAGGACGACTTCGCGTCGCGCCCCCGCTACACCGACCCCGAGATCCTCCGGACGAACCTCGCCGCGGTGATCCTGCAGATGGCCGCGCTGCAGCTCGGCGACATGGCGAGCTTTCCGTTCCTCGACCCGCCGGACCAGCGCAGCATTCGCGACGGCGTCCAGCTGCTGCATGAGCTCGGCGCCTTCGACAGCGACGGCGCGATCACCCCGCTCGGCCGTCGGCTCGCCCAGCTGCCGATCGATCCGCGGTTGGCACGGATGATCCTGGCGGCTGAGGCGGAGAACTGCGTGCGCGAGGTGCTGGTGCTCGCGGCCGCGCTGGCGATCCCCGATCCGCGGGAACGACCGGCCGACAAGGAGGAGGCCGCTCGGCAGAAACATGCCCGCTTCGCCGACGACAACTCCGATTTCATGTCGTACCTGAACCTGTGGCGCTATCTTCGCGAGCAGCGAAAGGAACGCTCCGGCAGCTCCTTTCGGCGGATGTGCCGCCAGGAGTTCCTGCACTACCTGCGCATCCGCGAATGGCAGGACCTGACCGGGCAGTTGCGAAGCATCGCCCGCGACATAGGGATCCGCGAACAGGACGAGCCCGCCGACCCCGCCCGCATACACGCCGCGGTGACCGCTGGGCTCCTGTCACACATCGGTATGCGCGACGGCGACTCGCGCGAGTTCACCGGCGCGCGGAACGCGAAATTCGTTCTCGCGCCTGGCTCGGTCCTGACGAAGCGACCACCGCGCTGGGTCGTCGTCGCCGATCTGGTCGAAACCAGCAGGCTGTACGGGCGAACCGCGGCGCGCATTCAACCCGAAGACGTGGAGCGGGTCGCGACGCACCTCGTCCAGCGCACCTACAGCGAGCCGCACTGGGATGCGCAACGCGGTGCGGTGATGGCCTATGAGCGGGTGACGCTTTACGGCCTGCCACTGGTGACGCGCCGCCGCGTCAACTACGGGCCCATCGACCCACCGCTCGCGCGCGAGCTGTTCATCCGGCACGCGCTGGTGCAGGGGGAGTGGCAGACCCGCCACCACTTCTTCCGCGACAACTCCCGGCTGCGCGCGGAGCTCGAAGAGCTGGAAGAACGTGCCCGCAGGCGTGATCTGCTCGTCGGCGACGACGAAATGTACGCGCTCTACGACGCGCGCATCCCCGCAGACATCGTTTCCGCACGGCACTTCGACGCATGGTGGAAGAAGCAGCGGCACAAGACCCCCGACCTGTTGACGTTCACCCGCGACGAGCTGTTGCGCACAGACGACACCTCGGACGCCGAGCGGCCCGATGCCTGGCAGACCGGCGGCGTCACCCTGCCGCTGACGTATCGCTTCGAACCCGGCGCGCACGACGACGGCGTCACCGTCCACGTTCCGGTCGATGTGCTCGCGCGCCTCGGCGGCGACGAGTTCGCGTGGCAGGTGCCAGCCCTACGCGAGGAACTCATCACCGAACTCATTCGCTCGCTACCGAAGAACCTGCGCCGCAACTTCGTCCCCGCCCCTGACACAGCGCGGGCGGTGATGCAGGGGATAGATCCGGCCAACGAGCCGCTGCTGGACGGGCTACAGCGCGAACTGCGCAGGCTCTCAGGCATTTTGGTGCCGATCGATGCCTTCGATCTGGACAAGCTACCGCCGCATCTTCGGGTGACGTTCGCGGTCGAGGCGGCCGACGGCACCGAGATCGGCAGGGGCAAGGACCTTGTCGGCCTTCAGGACAGGTTGGCCACGACGACCCAGAGTGCGGTTGCCGAAGCGGTCGGCGCCGACCTCGAACGAACGGGACTGCGGAACTGGCCCGACGATCTCGAGGAGGTGCCCCGCACCGTCGAGCGCACAGTCGGTGGACGCCCGGTCCGCGGATACCCGACCTTCGTCGACGCGGGGAGCACCGTCGACCTGCGGGTGTTCGCATCATCGGTCGAGCAGGACGCCGCGATTCGACCCGGTCTCCGACGACTGCTTCGGCTGAGTGTGCCATCACCGGTGAAATCCGTTGAGCGGCAACTGGGTGTACGAACCCGCCTCACGCTCGGCACCAACCCCGACGGCTCGCTGCCTGCGCTCCTCGACGACTGCGCCGATGCCGCGGTGGACGCGATGGTGGCCCAGCCGGTGTGGACCGCGCGCGAATTCGCGGCGCTGCGCGACGATGTGGGTGCGAGGTTGGCGGCGATGACCGTCGACGTCGTCGGCCGGGTCGAGAAGGTGCTCGCCGCTCTCCATGAAGTGAACCTGTTATTGCCGGCCCAGCCGTCGGCCGCACAGGCCGATGCGGTGGACGACATCCGGGCTCAGCTGGATCGGCTGCTGTCGCCGGGCTTTGTGACCGCAACCGGCCGAGCACATCTGAGCGATCTCGTGCGCTATCTGACCGCCATCCAACGGCGTCTCGAACGGTTGCCGCATGGCATCGAAGCCGACCGCAAGCGCATGGAGCAGGTGCACGCGGTCGAGGATGCCTACGACGATTTGGTGAGGGCGCTGCCGAGCGCGCGACGAAACTCGGCGAGCGTCCGCGACATCGCCTGGCAGATCGAGGAGTTGAGGGTGAGCCTGTGGGCCCAGCAGCTCGGTACCCCCCGACCGGTCAGCGAGCAGCGGATTTACCGCGCGATCGATGCTGTCGCAGGCGGCGGCTGACGCCCGTTGCCACGGCTATTCCGCCGGCTGATCGCCCCAACCCGAGTTGCTCACCACGTCGTAGAAGGTCAGCGACCCGCCGTTGATCAGCTCGTGTACGTGAGCGGGAAACGTCAGCGGCGGGGCCTTCATCGGATTGGCTTCCACACCGCCGGCGACGGCGTCGGCGATCGCGTAGCCGAGATTGTGACGGGGCCAGGCGGCTGTCACGCGTTCGGCGAAACCCATTGGAAGAAATCCTATTTCGCTGCCGCTGACGTCCAGCGAGATACCGCGGAAGGTGAGCGCCTGTTCCGCTCCGAACCGGTGGGCCAACCCGAGGCTGGTATGCAGCGCGATCGACTGCCACACGGTGCGGGCTCTCTCGTCGGCGACTCCCTGCGCGTGCAGGAAGCGGACCGCGGTGTCTGCTCCTTCGGCCTCGAAGCGTTGGTCGCCCGCGCCGTAGTCGGTGAGGCCGAGGTCGTGCAGGATGCATGCGAGGAAGACGAGTTCGTCGTCGTAGTCGACGTCGCCGCGAAGGCCGTCGGCGGCCGCGAGTTCGCGCGCGAACAGATAGCTGCGGACGCAGTGGTTGGCGAGGTAGGCAGGCGAGACGTCAAAGAGTAGGTGCAGCGCAGCCGAAGACGTGTTGGAGTCGGGCAGTGCCCAGGCGGCGGGATCGCCGACCTCGGCGGTCGACATCGGGTGTTGATTGCTCATTCCCCCACGGTGCCGGACCGGCGGGGTGGGCGACAGTGGCTAGAAAGCCATACACCACACGGATCTGGCCACGCGGACCGTCGGCGACAATGGCTGCATGGGCGCACCGGAGTTGACCGACGACGGCCGATACGTCGTCATCAACGGTCGCCGATGGCGCGCGACGGACCCGGCGGTACCCGAGGAACGGCGCGCGGAACTGACCCGGATCCTGATGGCGTGGCGCCGGGAAGTGCGCCGCGCGACGGGCACAGCGGGGGAGGCCGCGGCGCGTGCCGGTGTGCAGGCGGCCAAGGTCGCGCTGGGCGAACGCGGTTCGCCGCCGTGGTGGGAGCAGACCGACGAGGAGCGGCGAGCACGCTGGCAGACGCGGGTGCCGGAGGCCGGCTCCGCCTGATACTTGGGATCGGTAGGCGGCCGCACCCTGTGCACTTTGCTCAATGACGTCACATTCGGTGGCGCACGAGCGAAGGTACAGATATGACGATCGCGAAGAAGGCAATCGTCGGGGGACTGATGGCGACCGGCGTCGCACTCGCCGGTCTCGGTTTGGGCGGGGGCACCGCCCAAGCGCTGCCGGGCGGCTCACCGCCGCTCAGCTCATGGCCGGGATGTCCCGAGGACAGTCCGGAAGGCCCGTGCCGGTGGTGCCCGGGCGATCCGCCGGTGGAGACCGGCAACAAGGCGGTCTATCCCGTGGTCTGGGATGAATCCGTCTGCCACACCTACTGGTATGTCTACAGCGGGCAGGGCAACGTGGCGCACAACATCTTCGAGGGTGAGGCGCCGCCGCCACCGCCGCCTCCGCCGCCGAACTTGACGCCGCCGCTTCCGCCGGGCTGGTGCTGGTCGCTGTTCCTCCCGACGACGAGCTGCCCGAATGGCTGACGCGTCAGCCTGCGACCCGTCGATTCGAGCGGTTAGGATCGCCGGATGTTCCGGTGTTCGGCAGCGAGAAGGAGCAGTTGCTTCAGGTCATCGTCAACGTCGGGACGTTCTACTCCCTGAACGTTCCGACCGAACGTCGCGCCGAGGTCGACGGGCTCGTCGCCGAACTGGAGAAGGCGCGAGAACGCGCTTCGTCAAGTTAGCGAATCTCTTTCGCGCCGATAGTCCGACAGCGTGTAAGGCTCGCCCAGCCGACGCCGGCGCTCGGCCTCTTTGACGACGCGTTCCCGTTCGGCCGCCGGCGCATGCACCAGCTCGCGGTAGAGCTCGTTGTCGACGGCATACACGCCGGGCACAGGCTCGCGGAGGTGTCGGCGATAGATCTCGTCGGCATAGCCGAGCGGATCATCGCCGGCATTCTGGCGGCGGGTGAACTCCTCGCCGAGCCGCCGGAGCGCTTCGGCGCTGCTGCCGCCCGAAACCGACCAATCCGCACCGGGATACGACGCCGTCCAACCATCGTCGGTGGCCTCTACGACCGGCTCCATGTGAAAGGCGTACTGCCGCAGTTCGTCAGCGGGCGTGCCGTCTACCGCTCCACCGTTCATGTGTTCTCCCCGTTCAGCAGCTAGGACCCGCCTGTGTCATCCGTCGGGCTCCAGTATGTGCCGACACTCAGGTCGGGATACAGGATCGAGCATCTGTAGTGCCCGAACGTTCCTTCTGGCCTCAGACACCACACGATCGGCCCTGCGGGTTGCGGCTGAATTGGCAGCGGTGCTTCGGGCAGCTCGTATTGGAGGGCGTGGACATCACGGGCGAGGTCATTGCTCTGCTGCTTGATCGAGTCCATGACCTCAGTGGTTTCGACGAGCTGCGAGCGCAGGGCGGTCAGGATGACGCGCTGTGCCGCAGGCGTCCTGGCGAACAATGACGCCCGGGCGCCGACAGATGATCGCAACCAGGAATCTGCTTGCCCCGCCGCGAACAACGCGGCGGCATTCACGCTCGCGAACCGAGCGTGCCGAGCAACAAGAGTCCCGGACATGTCGGCCGTCAGACATGAAGTCGCCGACGTCAAGTGAACGGCAGCAGCGACATCGCCCATCGACGAGATGGTCCGTGGTGGCGAATCACCGGCGATCAATGCACGGGCGTGCTGCACCGCCGCCTCGACCCATCGGCACTGCGCAACGACGGACACCATTCGATTATCGATCCGCCACGACGCCGTTCGATCACCAATTTCTGCGGTGTAGCGTCACGCCGGTGACTGTGTACGCCTTGAACCTGTTCGACATCGCCGACCGTGAGGAGTACCTGGCGTACTCAAGGCGCTCACCGAAGGAAGTCGCCAAACACGGCGGCCGCGTCGTTGCGCTCGGGCAGTTCCGGGAATCGATCACTGGCGACATCGAGCCGCGCAAGGTGCTGATCCTCGTCGAATGGGAGTCGCGGGAGGCTTTCCAGAGTTATTGCGACGACCCCGAACTGGCCGATCTGCACGCCCACCGCGAGAACGGATCATCGTCGTACATCTGGCATCTGTTCGACCGTCTCGACGATCTGCGGCCGCTGCTCAAACCGCAGTAATCGGTCGATTTTGGGATCGGTAGGAGCCTTGTGCGTCTTCACTGGGTTGCACTGGCGTCGCCATCGGGGCGGCGCCCCACGGAAGGACGCACATGCGCCGATTTTCGCGGTTCGCAACGTCAATCGTGGTGTCCGGTGCCGTCGCGATGGCCGGTCTCACGGTGGGCACGGGCACTTCGTCGGCCGAGGGGCCCAGCTACAACGGCGGTAACTGTCCCGGCGGGATGACCTGCACCCACTGGTGCCCTGGCGATCCCGCGATACCTGGCAGCCAGGTGCTGAGCTGGGACTGGAACGTCTGCCACGACTGGTACTGGAACTCAGAGGGCATCGTCGACGTTGCCAGCAGCACCATCTATCCGTGGTCGGGTGTACCTCATCAGGTCGCGCCGCCACCGCCGGTTGCGCCGGCGCCTCCTCCCCAGCCGCTGCCGCCGGGCACCCCGTTCTGCAGCCCGCGGGGATCGTTGATCATCATCCCGCCGATCTGCGACGAGATCGGGGTCGATCTTCCGCCGGGCTCCGTGCGCCGCTGACTAGACCTGGCTTTCGTGGAGTACGCGCAGCGCTTGCGCCGGACACATCGCCGCGGCGCGCACAACAGCGTCGTACTACGAAGCAGGCATGACGATCGGTTGCCGCCGGTTCATGCGGATCGCATGATGGCGACGAGGAAGTCCGAGTTGTCTGTGAACGGTTGCAGATCCCAGGTCGACAGCAGCACATCCGACTTCAATCCTGCGTCCGCTGCGTCGGTGAAGAATTCGGAGAACGCGTAACCTCGACCGGCGCCGAAGCCGATCACCGCGCGACCGTCGCTCGCGAGGTGGCGGCGTAGACGCGTCAGCACCTCAGTTCGGGTACCGGGGGCGAGGAACGTCATGACGTTTCCGGCCGCCACGATGACGTCGAACGGGTCCGGTATGCCGCGCGCGGGCAGGTCGAGCTCGGCGAGGTCGCCGACGAGCCAGCGAGGTCCGGGATTGTCCTGCTCGGCCGCCTCGATCAGGACCGGGTCGACATCGACGCCGACCACGTGATGGCCCGCGGCCGCCAGCTGCCCCCCAAGACGACCGGGGCCGCAACCGGCATCGAGAATGCGCGCTCCCCTGGGCGCCATCGCGTCCACCAGTCGAGCTTCGCCGGCCAGGTCGTGTCCAGCGCGTTCCATCGAGCGGAATCGTTCGATGTACCACCTCGAATGCTCGGGGTTTGCCCGAACCTTCTGCATCCACAGGCTCTCCTCGACCATCAGCCGAACTCCACCAGGGTGTAGGCGCCGCGGAAGTTCCTGGTCGCCTTCAACTGCCAGAAAGCCGGAAACACCTTCTCGAAGAAGAATCCCCGGCCCTTGGGCATCGGCAGATCGTGCACGGCGGCGATGCCGGGCACGGTATTGACCAGATCCGCCAGCTCGGACGCCGAAAGGCTGAACGGCATGGGGGGAACCCGGTACCGGCGGGACGATCTCATCCCCTTCGGCGCGAACTTCTTCACCATTACCGGCGGCAGGTCGAAGACCATCTGCCCGCCGGGAAAACGGTTGGCGCACTGCGTGATCAGACCCATCGCCTCGTCGGGTTGCAGATACATCAACAGGCCCTCCGCGGTGATGAACACACCGTCGGAGGTGTCGATCGCGTCCGTCCAGGAGTAGTCCAGCGCCGACTGCGCCAGGTTGATGACCCGGGGGGAAGAGGGCAGCAGTCGTTCCCGCAGCTCGATGATCGGCGCGAAATCGACTGTGACCCAGCGGAACGCCGCATCGGGCAGCGCTTCGGTCAGCCGCCAGAAGCTGGTTTGCAGACCCTCGGCGAGCGCAACGACCGTGGCCTTCGGATGATCCGACAGATACCGGATCGCGGCGCGGTCGAAGGCCAGCGAGCGCACGGCCATCTCCTGACCCTTGCGGCGGCCGAACTTCTCGAAGTCGACATCGAGCGCATCGCGAAGCCGGATCGCCATCGGATCATCGATGATCGCTCTCGGGTGGGCGGCTTGGTGGGCCCGGCCGTTGAGAGTCAACAACGCCGTCTCTGACACTCCTGCCAGAGCACTCGCGTCGATCTTCTCGCCGTCCGGGTGCCCCACGTCAGCTCGATGCGTTGAGAATCTTGATCGCGAAGACGAGCGAGTCGCCCGGCTGGATCCCCGCCCTGGGCTCGCCGTCGGGGTAGCCGTCGGCAGCGGTCATCGCGACGGCGACGGTCGAGCCGACCTTCTGCCCGGCGATGGCCTTCTGAAAGCCCTTCACGACGCCGTCAAGAGGGAAGTCGACGGGGATTCCCCGCTCGTAGCTGCTGTCGAACACCGACCCGTCACGACCGTTGACGCCCATGTAGCAGACCAGCACGGTGGCGTTGTCCGCCACGACGGGGCCGTCGCCCGGGCGAAGCGTATGCACCTGGGTTTCGGTCACGCTGAAGGGGGCCTGCACGTCGACGCGCGGCGCCGCGGTGTCGGTGGACCCGGTGACCGCGACACTGCCGGTGGCGCCGGGCAGGGTCCACTCGGCCTCGCCGCCCTCGGCAGGAGGTGCCGACGGGCATGTGCTCTCCGGCGTCGGGGTCTCAGGCACCGAGAACGGGTCGGCCTCGACCGAGGTGGACGTGGTGGTGGTCGACGCGGTGTCCGAATCCGAACCGCAGGCGGCAAGCAACACGAACAGGGGAGCCGCAGATGCAATGACCGCGACGGAGGACATCCGGGAGAAATTCACGGTCGACACGGTACAGCCGCATCGCAAACACGTGCGATCCGGCTGTCGTCCGTGATCAGTAGTCCCAGCTGACAGGCACGCAGCGGAAAACGTCGCCCGCGGTTGCCACGTGGCAGACCGACGGGAACGGCAGGTGCGTGGCCACCAACGCCTCACCGGTCGCCGCCAGCTCCCGCAGGAGTTGGATGCGGACGCGGGCCGACTCCTCGGGGTCGTGTTCGAAGCCGTTGTGCCATTCGGGGTTGTCGAAGCCGGGCGCGAACACCGAGTCCCCGGCGAACGTCAACGCTTCACCACCCGACGCCAGCCGGACGATGCTGTGGCCGGGCGTGTGGCCGCCGTTGCGGGCGACGAGCACACCCGGTGCGATTTCGTACTCGGTCTCGAAAGTCTTTATCTGGCCGCCGTACTCGTTCAAGAAGCGCGACGCGATCGACCGGAGCGCATCCGGAACCGGCGCGGGCATGTCGGTGTGGGAGAAATCGGGCGCCTCCCAGAACTCGGCTTCGCGGGTTGCGACGTGAACGCGCAGATCCGGGCGCAGCCGTTCTTTCAGCCCCTCGGTCAGCAGCCCGCCGACGTGATCCATGTGCAGGTGGGTGAGGACGACGTCGGTCACGGCGGAGGGATCCACACCGGCGGCCTCGAGACGGTGGACCGTCTGGCCGGCGCGCGGGAAGTCGGGGAATTCAACGCCCAGACCTGCGTCGACGAGGATTGTCCGGGCGCCGCTGCGCACCACGACCACGTTCAGCGGCCAGTCGAGGACGTCATGCGGCAGGAATCTGTCATCCAGCCATTGCCCGTATTCGGTGGGGTCGGCGTTGGTCGCCTGTGTCCTGGCGGTGATCGGCAGCACCCCGTCGCTGATCACCAGCACCTCGATATCGCCGACCTGTACCGCGTAGCGCGACGGAACCAACTCGTCGAGTCCCTGCGTACCGAGTGAAATATTGTCCACGCTCATGCTTTCCTCCAGAGGGCCTAGCTCGATGACCTTTCGTGCCGTGGAACGCCGGTCGGCGGCGGAATTTTTCCTGTGCCGGTAATCGCCGGCAGAAAGCGCGGTCGAGCGGCAGTCTTCTTGCGTGGAACAGTGGACCCATTTTTCCGTCGCCGTCGAGGACGAATCGTTGTGGCGCGTGACGTTCGACAACCCGCCGATCAACCTGACGACCCCCGAGATGATCCTCGAGTTGCCCCGGCTGATCGATCAGATGGGGGCCGCTGAAGGGCTTCGGGTCGTGGTGTTCGAGTCCGCCAACCCGGACTACTTCTTGAACCACTACGACACGTCCCGGGTCGCTGAAACACCCACGGCCACCGGGGTGACGGGCTATCCGTTGGTGGTGGACACCAGCACCCGCCTCTCACGGTTACCCGTGGTGTCCATCGCCAAGGTTCGCGGACGGGTGCGCGGCATCGGCAGCGAACTGACTCTGGCGATGGACATGCGCTTTGCCGGGGCCTCGGCGCTTTTCGGCCAACCGGAAACCGCGAGCGGGAATCTGCCCGGCGGGGGCGGCCTCGAACATCTTCCCCGCCTGATGGGACGCGCCAGGGCGCTTGAAGTCGCGTTGTCCAGCGACGACTACCCGGCGGAGTTGGCCGAGCGCTACGGATGGGTCAACTGAGCCGTCGACGATGCGGACCTCGATGCCGTGGTCGACACCCTGGCCCGCAGGATCGCTTCATACGACAAGGAATCCATCGCAGCGGTCAAGCAGCAGATCAACCGGCACACGTTGCCGTCACCCGACGACCTGCTGTCCTCACTCGAGATCTACATGTCCTCATTCCAGTGGCCAGGCTCCAAACGCAGATTCGCCGCCGCCCAGGCCGCCGGGCGCAATCAACCCGGCGACTACGAAATGCGTCTCGGCTACCACCTTGGCCAACCCCTGGAAGGCTGACGGCCGGCTGGTCCAGCTCGGCGATGTCGTCGTGCGGTGGTAGACCGGCTGGGAAGGGCCGACAACCAGGAGGTACGCGAACTCATGAACGGTTCAGCCAACGACGTGCAGCCATTTGAAGTGCATACACCGGATGCCGAACTCGAAGATCTGCGCGCGCGACTGGCCACTGCACGTCTGCCGGAGGCGGAGACGGTCTATCGTGCGGCGCCCGACCCACGTCGATGGGATCAGGGTGTTCCTCTCGCCGATCTTGTTGATGTCGTGGACTACTGGCGCACCGAGTACGACTGGCGGCCCTTCGAAGAACGTCTCAACCGAATCGGCCAGTTCCGCACGACCATTGATGATCTGGGAATCCATTTCCTGCACCGCCGGTCCGCGCGCGCAGACGCCACGCCGTTGATCATGACGCACGGTTGGCCGGGCAGCGTTGCCGAGTTCGTCGACGTGGTCGACGATTTGGCAGATCCGACCGACCCGGACGCACCGGCGTTTCACGTGGTGGTCCCGTCCCTGCCCGGATTCGGTTACAGCGACAAACCGGTCACCACCGGGTGGGGCACCGAAAAGATCGCCGCCACATGGGTGGAGCTGATGGGACGCCTCGGCTATGACAGGTTCCTGGCCCACGGCGGTGACTGGGGAGGCAATATCACCACGGTTCTGGCTGGCAGGTTCCCGGCGCACGTCATCGGCATCCACTCGACGTTCGCGGAATCACCGCCCGGGCTGTCAACCGATGGACTGACCGCGACCGAACGCCGATGGGCCGAGGAAACCTACGCTTTCTGGCACCACCGCGCCGCGTATGCCAAGCAGCAGGCGACCCGACCGCAGACCATCGGCTACTCGCTCGTGGACTCGCCGGTGGGACTCCTCGCGTGGCTCCTGGACAAGTTCGCTGAGTGGTCGGATAGCAAAGACAGTCCGTTCGAACGGATTTCCCGGGACCGCATACTCGACGACGTCACCCTGTATTGGCTGACACGCACCGGCGCCTCTGCGGCCCGGCTGTACTACGAGAGCCACAACTCCCTCGACCCAGATCTTCGTGTCGACGTTCCGTCGGCGCTCACCATCTATCCGGCTGACATCGAGAAGTACCCGCGGCCGTGGGCGCAGGAGCGGTACCGGCGGATCGTCCGGTGGAATTCGCCCGACGCCGGGGGACATTTCCCGTCGCTGGAGGTTCCCGGATATTTCGTCAAGGATCTGCGAGAAGGACTCGCCGCGGTGCTGGCCGCTCAGCAACTGACGAAGTCTCGATAAGTTCTGCCGTCCGGTGCAGTCTGATCTGCATGGGCAGACTCATCTATGGCTTCAACGTGTCGGTCGACGGGTACATCGCCGATGCGCAAGGCAGCATCGACTGGAGCGCTCCGAGCGAAGAGCTGCACCAGTACTGGAACGACTTCGAGCGGGAGACCGCACTGTCGTTCTACGGGCGGCAACTCTACGAGCTGATGTCCGCGTACTGGCCGACAGCCGACAAGGACCCGGACGCCACACCAATGATCGTCGACTTCGCACAGATCTGGCGCGACATGCCGAAGGTCGTGTTCTCGCACACCCTGGAGTCCGTCGACTGGAACTCCTGCCTGGAACGCGGCAACCCGGTCGAAGTGGTGAGCAAGCTCACAGCAGAAACCGACGGCCAGTTGGAGGTGGCCGGCGCGACGCTGGCCGCACCGATCGTGCAGGCCGGACTGGTGGACGAATACCGGATCGTGGTCGCGCCCACCGCCGTGGGCGGCGGCACCCCGTTCTTCCCGACACTGCCCTCATGGATTTCGCTGCGGCTGTTGGAGAACCGCACCTTCCCTGGCGGCACGGTCTTGCTGCGCTACGAGGCGAAACACGACTGACGCGCCACGCGCTGCTGCGGGCGTGTGGCCGTGGTCAGCCGGCGCTCGTCAGTCCTCTTCCTCTTCGCGCCGGCGCGCGGCCTCGATCACCTCCGGCGGGGCCGGCTTCTGCAACCAGGCCCGCATCCGCAACAACCCACCCACAATGGTGCCGACGGCGAGCACCGCGATGAGGATCCAGAACGCAGTGGACATAAGAGCAAGTGTCCGCCCTGACCCGGCTCCTCGGGCCGATACGCCCGGCCTCAGGCAGACACCTGTTCTCCGACCTCAGTTGATCTGGCCGCCGCGTGGCGGTGGGAGAGTGGTCTGGCAGAAGCAGATGGTGTTGGAGAACGGGTCGATGACTTCCATGGTGGGTCCGCGCGGTGAGTCGGCGTCGATGCCGGGGTTCATGCGCGGGTAGCCGGTGGCGTGGAGTTCATTGTCACGCCAGGATCGCCCGCGCTGCGCGCTCCGCGATCAGCATGACCGGCGCGTTGGTGTTCCCCGAAGTGATGGTGGGCATCGTCGAAGCATCGGCCACTCGAAGGCCGGCGACACCAAACACGCGAAAGTCGGTGTCCAGCACGGTGGTTGCCGACTGCGGCAGGCCGTGTGTGTCGAAAGCGCCCATCGCACAGGTGCCCACCGGGTGAAAGATGGTGGTACCCAGTTCACGGGCTGCCTGCTGCAGGTCGTCGTCGCTCACCAGTTGCGGGCCGGGGAGCATTTCTTCGGGGGAGTAGCGGGCGAGGGCCGGCGCCGTCATGATCTGCCGGGTCATCCGCAGGCCGCGCACGGCGATTTCGCGATCGGCGTCGGTGGACAGGTAGTTGCAGAAGATCTTTGGGTTGGTCAGCGGATCCGCATCGGCTATACGCACATGGCCGCGCGAGGTCGGTCGCAGATTGCAGACCGAGGGAGTGATGGCACTGAACGGGTGCAGAGGTTCGCTGAACTTCGGCAAGGACAGGGGCTGCACATGCCACTCCATATCGGGGCTGGCCAGCGCTGGGTCGCTCTTGGCGAACGCACCGAGTGTGGACGGCGGCATGGTCATGGGCCCTGAACGCAGCACCAGGTATTGAATTCCCATGCCGGCGCGGGTGATCCAGTTCCGGTAGAGGGTATTGACGGTGCGTGCGCCTCGGATGCGGTAGACCGTTCGAAGCTGCAGGTGGTCCTGGAGGTTCTCACCGACTCCCGGCAGATCGACGGTCACCGGCACCTGATGTCGGGTGAGCAGGGCGGCGGGGCCCAGACCCGAAACCTGCATCAGATGCGGCGAGCCGATGGCTCCGGCGCTCAGGATCACCTCACGGCGGGCTCGCACGTCAAAGATTTGGCCGTCTTTGACCAGACGCACACCGGTGGCGCGGTGCTGCGCGGTGGTCCAGGCACCGCGACGCTGGTCCTCGTGGACCTGGTCGTCCATCAGCAGCTTCAGCGCCTGGGTCTGGGTGTAGACGGTGATATTGGCGCGGTGGGTGACGGGATGGAGGAACGCATCGGCCATCGACCAGCGCCGGCCACGCCGTTGCGTGACATGAAAGTACGCACTGCCGGAGTTGTCGCCCCGGTTGAACTCCTCGATCGGCTCAATGCCGTATTGCGCAGCGGCGGCCTGCCAGGCGTCGAGGATCTTCCAGCGCACCCGCGGGCATTCAACGCGAATCTCGCCATCGGCGCCGTGCCACAAGTCGGCGCCGCCGAAGTAGCTCTCCAACTCCTTGTAGATGGCCAGGGTCTGGCCCGGACGATCTGGGCCGCCCCAAAGCCAGCGGTCGTCGCCGGTGGCCTGCGCCCAACGTTCGTAATCA
The DNA here is from genome assembly GCA_033741175.1 of Mycolicibacterium sp. 120270. Lineage (GTDB taxonomy): Bacteria > Actinomycetota > Actinomycetes > Mycobacteriales > Mycobacteriaceae > Mycobacterium. The sequence goes on from JAWQNE010000005.1 coordinate 290,447, forward strand.
CTGGCCTGCCCCCGCATATGGATCATGGCGTTGATCGACGAGCATCCGCCGATCACGCGGCCGCGTGCGTAGAGAATGCTGCGGCCGGCCAGACCTGGGTCGGGCTCCGTCGCGAAGCACCAGTCGGTGCGAGGGTTGCCGATGGTGAACAGATAGCCCACCGGCACCTTGATCCAGAACCAGTCGTCCTTGCCCCCGGCCTCAACAAGGAGCACGCGATGATCGGGGTTGGCGCTGAGCCGGTTGGCGAGCAGGCAGCCCGCGCTGCCTGCCCCCACGATGATGAAGTCGAATTCGCCCACAGGGCTGGTTTCCCGCACCGTTCCTCCATCGCCATCGGATGCGTGTCCTAGTGTGCGCGATGACGGGCTCGGTGCATGCATACGGGGCCGGCCGCAACTGATTCGGCGGCTGGATGGGTTGTGGTTCTGTTGCCGTCAGGGAGCGGCCACCTCCGGGACGATTTCGAACAGTTCGGTCACGTGTGCTTCCGCCAGGGCAGTACCGACGGCACCTTCACGGGCGCCGACGAGGCAGAACGAGATATCCGATTCACCCGCGCGGCCTGCGGCGGCCACCAGGACGCCCACACCGACGTCGTCGATGTCGGTGACGTCGGACACGTCGAGCGCCACCAGCTCTGGTAAACGCCGGAATTCCGTCTCCAAGGCTTGCCAGACCGACTCTGCTGCAGCGTTCAACAAACCCCCCCGAATGTGGATGACGCTGCTGTCGACGACCGCGCGCCGCACCTCGATGTGTGTCAATGTGAAATGATTTGCGTACGTGTCTTTTTCCTGCATTCCGCCCTCCACGAGTGAAACGTTAAGAGTGGCCTTTGTTGCTCTGCTCACCTATGCGGCCGGTACCGTTGAGCGGGCGCCGATGGGCGGTGATCAGTCGCATTCCGGTCGGCAGGCCGTGGACGTCGAGGCTGCCATCCGGGTCAACCTCGACCTGTAGTCGTGCTCCCGCAAGCGGCACGTTTTCTATGCGCAACGGCAGCAGACGATCAGGCAGCACGGGGCAGATCTGCAACTGGCCGTGTGGGACATCGGGATTGAACTGCAGCAGGCTGCGCAGCAGCAATCGGGGTGCGGCGGACGACCATGCCTGTGGCGAGCATGACGTCGGATAGGGCACCAGCCACGGGAAGTCGCTTCGGTCGAAGCCGCAGAACAGCTCGGGCAACCGGCCGCTGAAGCGGTTGGACGCGTCGATCAGATCCAGCGAAACCTGTTGCGCTTCATCGACGAATCCGTAGCGAGCCAAACCTGCCACAGCGATGGCGGTGTCATGTGGCCAAACGGAGCCATTGTGGTAGCTCATCGGGTTGAACGCCGTCATATCGGTCGACAGCGTGCGCACACCGTAGCCCGAACTCATTGCGGGACTGACCAAATGCGCCGCCACAGCCGCAGCTTTGTCGTCATCGACGATGCCGGTCCACAAGCAGTGGGCCATGTTCGACGCAATGGAGTCGACCTGCTGCTTTGCGCCGTCGAGTGCCAATGCGAATGCCCCGGCGTCGGGCATCCAGAACGCCAAATTGAAGGCGGCTTTGAGCCGGGAGGCACGGTTACGCCAGTGCGCAGCAACTGCAGGCTCACCGTCGCCCTCCGCCAGCGCGGCTCTCGCCTGAAACGCCGCGTACACGTAGCCCTGCACTTCGCACAGTGCGATAGGCGGCGCCGCCACGTGCCCGTCGGCGTGGGTGATCCCGTCGAACGAATCCATCCAGCCCTGATTGAGTAAACCCCGATCGGTTTGTCGCTTGTATTCGACAAATCCGTCGCCGTCGGCATCGCCGTAGTCGGTGATCCAGCTCAACGCACGGTCCGCGGCTGCGACGAGCCACCCCCGATCCTCGTCGGGCAGGCCACCCCAACGGTCGAGTTCGCCTAGCAGCATGACGAACAGCGGTGTGGCGTCCACCGTCCCGTAATACGCGTTCCCCCCGCCCAAGGCCAACGTCGCTTCGCGGCCCAACCGCACCTCGTGCAGGATTCGGCCGGGTTGCTCCTCAGTGCGAAGATCGACGCGGGTGCCTTGCAGGCGGGCGAGTGTGCGCAGCGTACACAGCGCCAGGCGCGAATCGAGACCTAGAGCCATCCATCCAGTCAGCAGCGAGTCCCTGCCGAACAACGCCATGAACCATGGAGCGCCCGCGGCAAGGACTGGACAGCCCGGCTGCTCGGGGTCTCTGATCTGCAGCGATCCGAGGTCGCTTGTTCCCGCATCCAGCGCTGCGTCGAACGCCCTGTCGCCGCTCGAAACCGTCGGGCTGGACAACCGCCATGCCTGCAGTCTGCGCCCGGGCGCGGCCACGTCGACCGGTTCGACGGTGCGGTGCGAGGTGTCGAACTGTGCGTCCGGCACGCCGGTGGCCACGCTGAACGACGCAGACCATTCGTTTCGCGCCGGTACGACGACGTGGAAGGTGAATCTGCCTGGCGTGGTTGATGGTTCGCCGCTGGCGGCGATGCGCGCGACGCGGGTGCCGTCCGAGGTGGCCATGGTGTAGGTCATGGAGTTGGAGTTGAGATCGACGGAGACGCCGTGCGGCGCGGTGACGCGTCCCTCCTTCACAGCGAACAGGTCGGCGAAGTCGACGTCGACGGCCATCGTCAGAATGGCACTCGCCGCTTCGTGCCCGAAATTGCGCAGGACGACGTGCTCTTCCATACCGTCACCGATGTAGCGCGTGCGCACCACCAGCATGGTGCTGTCAGCGGCCCACTGCCGTGGCGGTGTGCGTCCGATGAATGTCGCGCGGTACGGCTCGGTGGATTCCGCAACGGTTGAAAGGTTTTCGACGGGTTCGCCGTCGATCGCCAGCCGCCAACACGACAGCACACGCGTGTCCGAGATGAACAGGCCGTGCGGTCGATCCCGCTGAACGTCCCCAGCCAGTGAGGAGATGCAGAATGATCTACCTTCCAGCAGGGTCACCGTGCCGGCCTCGCCGGTCACCGGTGGACCGGATCCCGACGCCCAGGCACCGGAGGCGCATTCTTCGCCGTCGACCAAAGTCACCGCGTCACCAACTTGTGCTAGAGCGCGAGGTGATCGCTCACCATGCGCGCAGTCGAGAACCGCTCGGTCACCGCCTCGCGGCACGCTTCTCTGCTCACGTGGTCGACGTTGTCGATGGCCGAGATGAGCTCGGCATCGTCACGGCACAGAAAGCCGGTGACCCCTTCGTCGACGATCTCGGGAGCCGCTCCGCGCGGACAGGCGATGACCGGTGTGCCGCAGGCCATCGCCTCGATCATGACCAGTCCGAACGGTTCTGGCCATTGGATCGGATTGAGGAGCGCAGAAGCCGCGCCCAGAAGCCTCAGCTTGTCCTCCCCGCCGATCTCGCCGATGAACTCGACGCTGTCGTCGAGCAACGGCTCAATTTGCTCCCGGTAATAGACCTTTTCACCTTTCTCACGCCCCTTGGCGGCCACGATCAGGCGGCGACCCGCCGACTGCGCAGCCAACACCGCCTGCCGAACACCCTTGTCGGGTGTCAATCGTCCGAGGAACAGGAGAAAGTCGCCGTCACCGTCGCCGACCGGGTAGGCCGCCGGATCAAGACCATGGTGGATCACCCCATCGATCGTGACCGCCGGCGCGCGCCGGGCCTGGGCATGCGAGATCGCGACGACCGGCATCAGCTTGGCGTAGCGGCGGTAGATCGCGGTGAGTTCATCGTCGAACGGGCCGTGGCATGTGGTGATGACACGGTCATAACCACTGGCAAGGGCCCATGCCGGTCCCAGCAGAGTGTGATCGTGGATGATGTCGCAGCCCGCGAGCGCCTCGTAGCCCTGCATCACGTGTGGCAACTCGACTTCTCCATGGCCGACACGGTCCCAGGTCGCACTGGCTGTGGCGCGCACAAGCGGCACAGGTGCGGTGCTGTCGCCGGTTGCGAAGAGCATCACTTCATGGCCGGCCGCCGTAAGCCCTACCGCAAGCTCGGAGATGACAGCTTCGATGCCGCCATACGACGGTGGCGGCACGGCAGCCCACGGTGGAGCCAGAATGCCGATCTTCATGGGTCCGATTGCCATAGCGCCATGGTGGATTTACGCCCATGCCCAGACATCGGCCCAGCGGAGCAGAAATCGATGTGAGGCGTTGTACCACCGGATCAGAACGCAATGTGCTGCACCCCTTGACTTTCGGTGGGCGGTTCCCCCGAGCGCGTCCGTAGCCACGGGCCGAAACCGTCGTCGCCGCGCAACGTCGCGTGCGGACTGTGGCCGTACGTCTGCCTGTAGAGAGCCGCGAACCGACCGGTGTGCATGAAGCCCCAGCGGGCCGCGATCGCTGTGACGGTGTCGTGCGGCCTGGCACCGGCCAGAAGGTCCTGGTGGGCATGGTTCATCCGGACCTGACGCAGGAACTGGGTCGGGGTTGTGTCCAGGTGGCGACGGAACATGTACTGCACAGCGCGCGGTGTCAGGTGGACTGCCGTGGCGATGTCGGTCAGGCCGATATCACGGTAAACGTTGGCCTCGATGAACTCGACCGCGCGGCGAAGTAGAACGGGGTGATGGTCGGTGCGGTCGGCGGCGCGCGCGCCGACGCCGGTCGAGTGCGGAAACACCGCGAGGGTCACCGCGGCCAACAGCCGACTGGCGTTACCGAGGACAAGCGGTGTCGCGACGCTGTCGCTCGACAGCAGCGTACGCACAGTGCGTACGGATTGTTTCCACAAGTTGCCCGCGGCCGGATCCTTCGGCGCGAAGCTCAGAAAGCGGATCGGCGATACAGCATCGCCGCCCGGGTCCCCGCCGGCCGCTCGCGCGAGCAGCGACGGGTCCATCACCAACGACGTCTGATTCAGATCGTGCAGTTCGGTTCGGGCGGGTAGGTCGTGCTGCGCCAGTACGGTGATCTCACCGGCCGCAGCTCGGCCGGCGAGGCCGTCGCAACGGCTCGACACAGTGCCGCGTGTCACCCACACGACGATGGCCTTGTCGATCGGGTCGGCCGACAGTCGCACGTGGCCCACCTGGCGAATCTCGTTGATCGCCACTGGGCCGATGCCGAGATGGGTGCGTGACAGCGACAGCGTCCTGGCGTGCTGTGTATCGGCGCTCGCCGAGAGGCGCGGCCCTGTGCCGTAAGCGCGTCTGAAGAAGAACGACACCTCCGCCGCATCGCGGATCTTCGTTTTTGACCGCTCGGCTCGATGAGCAGACGCGGGCAAAGCGGAGAAACAGTCGACCCCCATGCCCTTGAGAGTCTGGCGTGCCGATGCACCGCCCGCGTGCACCCGGTGAAACCAAATTCCGGACACCGGCTGGTCATCAGAGTACGAGCCTGCGTTTGCCGATTCGGCGCACTGACCGCCGCCGGTGTGTTTATCGGACCGACCGGCTTGTCACCCGCGACGCCAGTGGTCTCATGGGCGTTCTTCGGATATCGGAGTGGGGTCGGCGACTCACTATCGTGGGGACGTGCCACGCAGTGCCGGCGGGAATCTGAAGGAGAACAGCCTGTGTAGTCAGACCGACGTGAGCGCTCCGTCGCCTTGGATGGTGAACCTATCCGTGAAGCCTGTTTTATCCAGCAGGCGTCGTGTCACCGCTGAGGGATCAGCGAGGCACAGCGAACCGCCCTTACCGGAAACGCAGCGCGCGAGCCGGTCCAGCAGGACCAGGCTGGTGATACTGACGAAGGACAGGCTGGCGAAGTTGACGACTACGTCGCGGCCCGACTTGATCAGTGGGGCCAGCTCGGAGAGCATGGTTTCCGCCGTGTAACTGTCGAGTTCACCCTGCAGGTATGCCACCGCGGGATCGGCATCGGAAACCACTGTGCACGAGAATATTTCGTTCATGTTCCAGAACCGTCCACTGGTCTTGTCGGGCTGTCCTGTGCAGTGTGGCAATCCGAGCCTGCGCAATCGTCAGCCCGGCAGCACCAAGCACGGCCGGCGATGTCGGCCCCTCAGGGCGACCCCGTCAGATGCACACTGTCGGCGTGGAGGAAACGCCACGCCCGGGCAGCCGCGTGAAGGTTGAACCGGGTATCGACGTCGTGCAGGTCATAGCCCGTCAGCTCACTGATGCGTGCCAACCGGTAGCGCAACGTGCTGCGGTGGATGTGCAGCGCCTTCGCGGACTCGTCGTAACTCCCGCCGTTTTCCAGATGTTGGCTCAGCGTCAGGACAAGCTCCGACTTCTTGGCCTCGTCGTATTCCAGAAGCGCGCCGAGCCACTCCCGGATGAAATCGTCGACCGCCCCGCACGCGTGGGCTACGTCGATGAGACGGTAGAAGCCGAGTTCGTCGTAGGCAGATGCACCGGCGGGCGCGGCGGAGTGCATCCGCACATTCAGTGCGCGTTTGGCCTCGGCAAACGACTGTGGGAGCTCCGAGGGTTTTTCACTCCGAGATCCGACGCCGACGGCGCACGTAGCTGGGCTCAGCAACTCGCTCAGCTTGCGGTGCAGCGCTCGTAAGTCGGGACGTCCAGCGGTCAGAAGCACCACCAACTGGCCACTACGTCCCTGGAGCGTATTCAGCTGCAACGCGGCGGCGGTGCGGCCGGCGGCGGCCACCACAGAGCCCAAACCGGCCGAGCTGTGCACAACTACTACATAATGCGGACCGCGAAGGTCGTGGCCCAACGCTTCCGCCCTCGCGATGGCGCCCTCGCCTGCCGTGCCGGCCAGGAGGTCATCGACAAGTTCTTGACGGATGCTTTGCTCTAACTCCACCAGGCGTCGCTGATGGGACAATTCGTAGCTCAGCAGCGTGCATGCGAACTGCATGGCGATCTTGTCGTCTTCGGTTACCTGCTCGCGGGGGTCGACGATTGCCAATACGCCCAGAGTTTCACCGCGCGAGACGAGAAGTGCGGCGATGCGATCCTTCAACCGCATGGGCCCACGACGAGCAGCCAGTACAGAGAGTTGGCGCTGACGCCGTTGCGGGTCTGGTTTGGGGTAGTGCTCCGGCCGTCCAGGGCCCGACCAGCGGCGAAGATTGCCGAACCGGTCCTCGAGAGCCACCGGTAGGCCCGTCAGTTCGTGCAGCGCCTCGACGATCGCCAGATCGCCGTCAGCGCCAGTGAGCGCCGCCTCAATGGTCTCGTATGCGTGGGTTCGGCTCCTCAGCCGTTGCCGCGCGCCGACGAGGTCGCTGGTCATTTTTGCGAGTTCCTCGGCAGACTGCTCGTCTTGCCGACGAAGGCGAACAGCTGCCAGCGCAGCGCCCGTCTCATTGGCCAATACCGTCAAAAGTTGTATGTGCTCGTGTGAGGGGTGATCGGCGGCGCTGACGACAAGCGCGCCTTCGACGCCTCCTTGGTGGCGGAGGGGAAAGACCCAACCCCACGGGCGTCCGGGTATCTCCACAGATCCGCTACCGCCCGATTCGGCGACCAGTTGGTCGATGTCAGGACGAACACCCTGGCCCGAGGGCGACAATTGCCATGACTCGGCGATGCGCAGATAGGTGGCCTCTGTCTGGCAGGGCCCCAGGCGGGGCACAGCAGCAGCGGCCTGACCGAGAACGGTTGCCGCATCGCGCAATTCGAACACGAGTTGAGATAAGACGGCGAGCTCACCGGATGCCAGGTTGGCGCCAAGCGATGCGGATGTCACGGTCCAGTCCAACCCCCGACACATGTATCGGCTAGGCGGCAAACTCGGCTTTGAATCTGCTCCTCGGTTATGCGTTCGATCGACCTCGGCAATCCTACATCGCCAAACCGGCGCCTGCAGAAAATTCGCTGGTAATCTCGGGGTGGTGCTGGGAGGACAGATTGACGCGAGGTATTTCGGCTCTCCGTGTGCACGCGGCGGCGGGGTCGACTCGCCAGACTCATTGACAGGGAGCGTCGTTCGACGCAGCACGGGTCCGGGTCGATCACCGTTTCCATCCATGCGACCACTGCGAGTTCTAGGAGAAGCTAATGGTACTGATGCGCTTCGATCCGTTGCGAGAGTTGGACAGGATCACCGACCAGGCGATGGGGAGCGCGCGTACGCCGCGGACCCTGCCGATGGAGGCGCTGCGGCGCGGCGACGAAATGGTCGTGGCTATCGACGTGCCCGGCGTCGACCCCAAGGACATCGACGTCACCGTCGAACGGAACGTCGTCGAGATCGCGGCTCGTCGGCAGCCACTCGCGCAGGAGGGCGATGAGGTGATCATCAATGAGCGGCCCCACGGTGAATTCCGTCGGCAGCTGTTTCTCGGCGACAACCTCGATCCGGGCAAGATGACCGCTTCCTGTGAGCGGGGCGTGTTGACGCTCGCCATCCCTGTATCTGAGGCAAGCAAACCGCGAAAGATCGAGATTGGTAGCGCCAACGAAGGCCAGGAGTCGCTTCAAGCCGGGTCGGCGCAGCAACAAACCGTGAACGCCTAAGGAGACGATGATGGCACACACGTCAATCAGCAAAGCTTCGGTGCGGCCCAATCAGCCTGCACGCCAAGTTATTGCCACCTTTGACAATTACGCGGATGCCGAGCGCGCCGTCGACTTTTTGTCCGATGAGCGTTTTCCGGTGAACCGGGTCGCCATCGTGGGCCACGATCTCGAATATGTCGAACAGGTGCTCGGCCGGCTCAATTACGGCGGCGCCGCGTTGCGGGGTGCCGCGTGTGGCGCCCTGGTCGGCGCACTCATCGGCTGGATCTTCGGAATCCTGAACTGGATCGACCCACTGGTAACCGGGCTGGTGCTGGCCCTTTATGGGCTGATCTTCGGTGCGGTCGTCGGCGCCCTGACGGGTCTGCTGGTACACGCTCTGCAACGTGGGCGGCGCGATTTTCACGCCGTATCCGGGCTGATCCCGAAGTCCTACGACATCGTCGCCGACGTGGACGTGGCAGACCAGGCACTGCAGCTGCTCTCGACCTCTGGCAATCGGAAGGAGTGACGCATGGCAACGGCAGTAGGTATCGATCTCGGCACCACCAACTCGGTGATCGCGGCGTGGCAGGGCGGCGAGCCGGTTGTTATCCCCAATGCGGAAGGAGCGCGCACGACCCCCTCGGTGGTCGCGTTCACCGAGAGCGGTGAACGGCTGGTCGGCCAGTTGGCGCGGCGGCAGGCGATCATGAACCCGAAGGGAACCATCTATTCGGCGAAGCGCTTCATCGGCCGCCGCTTCGATGAGATCTCCGAGGAAGCCAAGGCGGTCAGCTTTGACGTCGTCGAGGGCCCGAACGGCGAGGCGCGGTTCAACATCCGCGGCAAGTTGTACTCACCGGAGGAAATCAGCGCCCTAGTGCTCCGCAAGCTCGTCGACGACGCGGGCAAGTTCCTCGGCGAGCGGGTCAAAGAAGCGGTGATCACCGTACCGGCGTATTTCAACGACGCTCAACGCAACGCCACCAAGGACGCAGGCCGAATCGCCGGCCTGGAAGTGCTACGGATCATCAACGAACCGACGGCCGCCGCGCTGGCCTACGGGCTGGACAAAAAGGGCCACGAGACGGTGCTCGTATTCGATCTCGGCGGCGGCACGTTCGACGTCAGCCTCCTGGATGTAGGCGACGGCGTCGTCGAAGTCCGGGCCACAGCCGGTGATTCCCATCTCGGCGGTGACGACTTCGACCGCAGGCTGGTCGACTATCTCACCGAGGAGTTCAAGCGTGAGAACGGTATCGATCTGCGCTCGGATCCCCAAGCGCTGCAACGGCTCTTCGAAGCCGCGGAGAAGGCGAAGGTCGAACTGTCGTCGGTGACCCAGACACAGGTGAATTTGCCGTTCATCACCGCCGACGCAAACGGGCCCAAGCATCTGACGATGACCATCAACCGGTCGAAATTCGACGATCTGACCCACGACCTGGTCGAGCGCACCATGGGCCCGGTCAAGCAGGCGATGGAGGACGCCAAGGTCACCGCGAACGACATCGACGAGGTCATCCTGGTCGGCGGATCGACGCGCATCCCGGCCGTCCAGAACCTCGTCCGTCGACTCACCGGCGGCAAAGACCCCAACATGAGTGTCAATCCCGACGAGGTCGTCGCGATGGGCGCGGCAATCCAGGCCGGTGTGCTCAAGGGCGAGGTCTCCGACGTTCTCCTGCTCGACGTCACACCGCTGTCGCTGGGCGTGGAGACCGCGGGGGGACTGATGACGAAGATCATCGAACGCAACACCACGATCCCGGTCAGGCGCAGCGAGGTGTTCACCACTGCGGCCGACAATCAGCCCGCCGTTGACATCGTCGTGCTGCAGGGTGAGCGTGAATTGGCCAAAGACAACCGAGTTCTCGGCCGATTCAAACTCGAGAACATCCGGCCGGCACCGCGAGGGGAGCCGCAGATCGAAGTGACCTTCGATATCGACGCCAACGGCATCCTGCACGTCACTGCGCGGGACAAGGACACCGGAGCCGAACAGAGCATCACGATCAGCGAACAGTCGAACCTGGACCAGAGCGAGGTCGAGCGGATGGTCCGCGACGCGGAGGCGCACCGCCGTGAGGACGAGGAGATGCGCAGGGCCGTCGAAGCGCGCAACGAACTCGATTCGGCCGCGTATCAACTCGAGCGCCGGCTCAACGAACTCGGTGAATCTGTTGCACCGCACGACCGGGGCCGCGCCGAAATGCTCATCGCCGACGCGCGGCAAGCGATCAAGGACGAGGCGCCGCCGGCACGCCTTCAGCAGTTGACGTCCGAACTGCAACAGATGCTGTATGGCTTGCAGCCCTCGCAGACAGCAGGCGCGAACGGCCAAGGACAGGGAGATGGGCAGGCGGCCCAACCGGCCGACGATGACGTTGTCGATGCCGAGTTCGACCGGAGCTAGCCGATGGCCAGCCCGGAAGAACATCCGAACAACGAGGACGAGCGGCCCGGCGTGGCGGAAGCTGCGCCGGGACCGGAGGCGCCCGAATCCGACGCCAGCGCTGAACTGGCGCGACTCGAAGACCGCTGGCGGCGCGCGGTCGCCGATCTGGACAACTTTCGCAAGCGCTACGCCCGCGAGTTGGACCGTGAACGACAAACCGAACGGATTCGCGTCGCCCGTGCCTGGGTTCCGATCGTCGACGATCTGGAGCGGGCCCTTGTCCACGCCGACGGGCAGTCAGACGCGGTGATCGAAGGGGTCCGAGTGGTTCTGGACCACGCGGTGAAGGTTCTCGAGCAGCTCGGCTACCCGCGTGAAGATCAGACGGGTGTGCCGTTTGACCCCCAGCGCCACGAGGTGGTCGGCGTGATCAACGAGCCGAATACCGCCCCCGGCACCGTCGTTGAGGTATTGCGTCCGGGCTACGGGGAGGGCAGCAACCAGCTTCGGCCGGCCGCCGTTGTGGTCAGCCGGCGTGAGGAGTGACCTCTAAGTGGCCCGCGATTATTACGAAGCCCTTGGGGTGTCCCGGGATGCCACCCCCGAGCAGATACAGCAGGCATTCCGCTCGTTGGCGCGCAAGTTTCATCCCGACGTCAACAAGGATCCGAGTGCGGAGGACAGGTTCAAGGAGATCAACGAGGCCTACCGCGTGCTGTCCGATCCGGAGACCCGTAAACGCTATGACCAGTTCGGCGATGATTTCCGCCATGTTCCGGATGACTGGGAAGAACAGATGCGGGCCGGCGCCGGAATGGGCGGCCGAGGCGGCTTCCGCGGGACGCCGGGGGGTGCGCGTGTCCGCTACAGCACAGGCGGCTTCGGCGGCGGAGCCGGCATCAACATCGAAGACCTCTTCGGCGACATCTTCAGCGGCGGTGGGGGTTTCGGGGCGGTCCCAGGTGCCGACCAAGAGGCGCAGCTGGAGCTGACCGTCGAAGAAGCCTATCGCGGTGGCAGGCGCCAGATCTCGCTCGGTGATCGCAACTACACCGTCAACATTCCGGCAGGCGTCGTCGACGGACAACGCATTCGGCTGGCCGGCGAGGGAGGGCGGGGCCGCGGCGACGGCCCACCAGGCGACCTGTACCTGGTCGTCCGGATCAAGCCGGACAAGCGCTTCCGGCTGGAGGGGCGCAATGTGATCGCCGACCTGCCGGTGTCGCCATGGGAAGCGGTGCTGGGTGCCACGGTTGCGGTCCGAACGCCGGGCGGCGAGGCGAAAGTGAAGGTGCCTCCCGGTTCCTCCACCGGCAGGCGACTGCGTCTGCGCGGTGAGGGGATGCCCAATCCCAAGGGTAAGCCAGGCGACCTGTTCGCCGAGATCAAGATCATGGTGCCGGCGAAACCGACCGCTCGCGAACGGGAACTGTTCGAACAACTGGCTGCGGAGTCCACGTTCGATCCGAGGAGGTCGCGATGACGGCGCCCCGCTACGTGTTGGTGCGGCGGCCGGGGTTGTCGCTGGACCAGATGGCGCGCCGATCCGACCTGCACCCGGACATGGTTCGGCGACTGGTCGCGCTCGGCCTGCTGCCGTGCAGAAGGGATGCCCGCGGCGAGCTGTGGTTCGACCCGTCCGCGGTGGCCGTCGTCGGCCGGATTCAGCGCCTACGAACTGGTTTGGGCCTCAACTATGCGGCCATCGGACTGGTACTCGACCTGCTCGACCGAATCGATCAACTCGAAACAGCGTCACGCCGAGAAAGGACATCGCTGTGGACATCAACAGTCTGACGCAGAAATCGCAGGAGGCGCTTCAGGAAGCGCAGAACATCGCGACCCGGATGGGCCACCTCGAAGTGGATGGCGAGCACCTGTTGGCGGCCCTGATCGACCAGTCCGAAGGCTTGGTGCCGCGGCTGCTCCTCGCTGCCGACGTAGACGTCGCGGCATTACGCGCAGATCTGCAGCGAGAACTGGAACGCAGGCCCAAGGTCAGCGGTCCCGGCGCGTCCCCGGGCCAGGTTTCGATCACCCGGCGCCTGGCGAGGGTACTGGAAGCCGCAGAGCGGGAGGCCAAGCGGCTCAAGGACGAATACGTCTCTGTCGAGCATCTCGTGATGGCGCTCGCCGAGGAGGGCTCAACCACGGCTGCAGGCCGAATTATGGCCAGCCACAATATAACTCGAGACTCGTTCCTGTCAGCGCTGACCATGGTGCGCGGTAATCAGCGGGTGACCTCCGCGACGCCGGAGGGCTCCTATGAGGCGCTGGAGAAGTACGGCCGTGACCTGGTCGCCGAGGCGCAGTCAGGCAAGCTTGACCCGGTGATCGGCCGGGACGCCGAAATTCGCAGGGTGATCCAGATCCTGAGTCGCAAGACCAAGAACAATCCGGTGCTGATAGGCGATCCCGGCGTCGGCAAGACGGCCATCGTGGAAGGCCTCGCGCAGCGAATCGTGCGCGGCGACGTCCCGGAAGGTCTGCGGGACAAGACCATCTTCTCCCTGGACATGGGCTCGTTGGTGGCGGGGGCGAAGTACCGCGGCGAATTCGAGGAACGGCTGCAGGCGGTGCTGTCCGAGGTGAAGGCGGGGGAGGGACGCATCCTGCTGTTCATCGACGAGTTGCACACCGTGGTGGGCGCGGGAGCGGTTGAGGGCTCACTAGACGCAGGAAACATGCTCAAACCCATGCTCGCCCGCGGTGAGTTGCACATGATCGGCGCAACCACGCTCGACGAGTACCGCAAGCACATCGAGAACGACGCCGCATTGGAGCGCCGATTCCAAACCGTTCTCGTCGATGAGCCCGACGTCGAGGACACCATTTCCATTCTGCGCGGGCTCCGCGAGCGCCTCGAGGTCTTCCACGGCGTCAAGATCCAGGACGGAGCGCTGGTGGCCGCCGCCACGTTGTCGCACCGCTATATCACCGACAGGTTCCTGCCCGATAAGGCGATCGATCTCGTGGATGAGGCATGCGCCCGGCTGCGGACCGAAATCGATTCCATGCCGGCCGAACTCGACGAGATCACTCGACATGTCACCAGGCTGGAGATCGAGGAGGCGGCACTGTCGAAGGAGACGGACGCCGCCAGCAAGACCCGGTTGGAAGAGCTTCGCAAGGAACTTGCGGATCTGCGCGCGGAGGCCGACTCCATGCGCGCGCAGTGGGACGCCGAGCGGCAGGCGATCAAGCGGGTTCAGGAGCTACGCGAGCAACTGGAACAGCTGCGACGCGACGCCGAAGAAGCAGAACGCAACTACGATCTCAATCGCGCCGCAGAGTTGCGCTACGGCGAAATGCGCGAACTGGAGCGCAAACTCGAGGCCGCCGAGGAGCAGTTGAGGGCCAAGCAGGGCGATCGGCCGCTGCTGCGCGAAGTCGTCACCGAGGACGAGATCGCCGAGATCGTCTCGGCGTGGACCGGCATACCGGTGTCGCGGCTACAGGAGGGCGAACGGGAAAAGCTGCTCCGACTCGACGAGATACTGCACGAACGGGTGATCGGTCAGGACGAGGCTGTGCAGCTGGTGGCGGACGCGGTGATCCGCGCCCGATCCGGAATCCGCGACCCACGGCGTCCGATCGGATCGTTCATCTTCCTGGGTCCCACAGGTGTCGGCAAGACAGAACTCGCCAAAACCCTTGCCGCAGCGCTGTTCGACAGCGAAGACAACATGGTTCGGCTCGACATGAGCGAATATCAGGAGCGGCATACGGTCAGTCGGTTGGTCGGCGCACCGCCGGGATATGTCGGTTATGACGAGGGTGGCCAGCTCACCGAGGCGGTGCGGCGCAAGCCCTATTCCGTTGTGCTGTTCGACGAGATCGAGAAGGCACACCCCGACGTGTTCAACACGTTGCTGCAGGTGCTCGACGACGGCCGGCTCACCGATGCGCAGGGCCGTCAGGTCGACTTCCGCAACACCGTAGTCATCATGACATCGAACATCGGATCGCATTACCTGTTCGACGGCGTAACGGCCGACGGCGAGATCAAGCCGGACGCACGGGACCGCGTGATGGCCGAGTTGCGGGGGGCCTTCCGCCCCGAGTTCCTCAACCGCGTCGACGACATCGTGCTCTTCACGCCGCTTTCCATCGCGCAGATTGAACGCATCGTCGAGCTCCAACTCGAGGAACTGCGGAAGCGCTTGGCGGAAAGGCAGATTCAGCTCGATATCACACCGGAGGCCAGTCGGATGATCGCCGAGCACGGCTACGACCCGGTCTACGGGGCACGACCTCTGCGTCGCTACATCGCACACGAGGTGGAGACGAAGATCGGACGTGCACTGCTGAGGGGCGACATCCAGTCCGGCGGAGTCATCCGAATCACGGTCGAGAACGGCGACCTGACCGTCACCTACTCCGAACCCGCCATGGCCGCGTGATGAGGGTGAGAACATGCAATCCAATGTTGTGACATGCCCGAATTGCGGCAAACGCAACCGGGTGCCCGCCGTCGCCGACGGCAAGCCACGCTGCGGCAATTGTCACCACTGGCTGCCGTGGATTGCCGAGGCGGGCGACCACGATTACCCGGAAGTCGTCGAGAAGGCCGGTGTCCCAGTACTCGTCGACCTCTGGGCCACGTGGTGTGGACCGTGCCGGATGGTGAGTCCCGCTCTGGAGCAACTCGCCACGGAACGCGCCGGCCAACTCAAACTGGTGAAGATCGACGTCGACAGGGCGCCCGCCATCTCGAAGCGATTCTCTGTGCAATCGGTACCCACGTTGCTCGTTGTCGACCACGGAGAGGTGGTGGCGCGGCAATCCGGCGCCGCACCCGTCGCGGCCCTTCGGTCCTGGCTGGACAACGCGCTGGCGGCACACGGCACGACGAAGGGTGGGCAATGACGTCCATCGGCTTCGACCCCGATATTGCAGCGATTCGCCCCGTCGTGCCGCGCTCAACGGGATGTGAGGAATGCCTGCGACTCGGGACGCCCTGGGTGCATCTGCGACTCTGTCTCACCTGCGGACATGTAGGTTGCTGTGATTCGTCGCCGATGCGTCACGCCAGGGGACACGCGAACACCGTCGGCCATCCGATCGTGGCCGCCATGGAGGCGGATTGGCGATGGTGTTATGTCCACGAGAACTATGTCTGAGGCGCCCCCGGCCGAGGACGTGTCGGCGTCGCTAGAAGAAACCCCGGACATCCACGGTGCCTATCCGCGCCTGAGCGAGATGCAGATCGCCACTCTGGAGGCGGGCGGAGAGAGGCGGCACGTCGCTCCTGGAGACGTACTGGTTCGCGAAGGGACGCCGTCGGACAGCTTCTACGTCATTCTTTCGGGAAAAGTTGCCATCATCGCCGAGGACCCACTGGGTGTGCGACGGATCATCGGGGTTCACGGTCCGCGGCGGTTTCTCGGCGAACTCGGCGACCTCGAAGGTGAAGCCGCGTTCTACACCGCGAAAGTGGCGGAAGCCGGCGAAGTCCTCGTCGTGCCAGCACAATTGGTGCGCACGCTCGTCGCCGAGAATCCGGTGCTCAGCGACTTGATCCTTCGGGCCTTCTTGATCCGACGCACCTTGCTCATCGAAGAGGGCACCGGCTTTTGGATCATCGGATCGTGCTACTCACCCGACACCACGCGGCTGCGGGAGTTCGCCGCCCGAAACAGGTTGCCGCACCGTTGGTTCGATCTCGAACGCGACAAGCACGCTGAACTCCTGCTACAGCGGTTCGGGGTAGGGCCGCAAGACACCCCGGTGGTGATCTGGGGTGACGAGGTCCTCAAAAACCCGCCCAACAGTGAGCTGGCCCGGCGGGTGGGGCTGCCGGTGCCCGACGTCATCCACGACGAACACGATCTCGTCGTCGTCGGTGCCGGCCCGGCCGGTCTCGCTGCGGCGGTCTATGGATCCTCCGACGGGCTCACCACCGCCGCGGCCGAAGCGATCGCCGCAGGCGGCCAGGCCGGTACGTCGTCGAGGATCGAGAACTATCTCGGTTTCCCCAGCGGGCTGTCCGGCGCCGAGCTGGCCGAAAGGGCCTTGATCCAGGCCGACAAGTTCGGCACGGACCTGATGATCTCGGCAGAGGCATGCCGCCTGGAATCCGATACCGGTCAGCACCTGGTCTGCCTCGCTGACACTACGTTCGTCGTCGGTAGGGCCGTCATATTGGCGATGGGAGCCCGATATCGCAAGCTCGCCGTGCCCGGAATCGAGAGGTTCGAGGGGAACGGGGTCTACTACGCCGCCACCTTCCAAGAGGCATTACTGTGCGGCGCCGGCCCGGTGGTGATCGTGGGAGGAGGGAACTCCGCGGGGCAGGCCGCGGTGTTCCTTGCATCTCGCGTTTCTCGCGTGTATCTGCTCATCCGCGGCGGTGACATCGCCAAGGGCATGTCGCGCTATCTCGTCGACCAGATAGCACGGCAACCCCGGATCAAGGTCTGCCTGCATACCGAGGTTCGCGAGGTCCACGGATTGAACCAACTTGAAACGGTTGTCGCAGAAGACAACCGAACGGGGGAGCGGATCCGCATCGACACCACGGCGCTGTTCGTATTCATCGGCGCGACGCCCAATACGGCGTGGCTACAAGGCGTGATAACACTCGATGACCACGGCTTCATTGCAACCGGTTCCGCGGCGTTGTACTCGGCTGACGGCCGGGCAGGACTGCGCATCGATCAGGAACCGATGATGCTGGAAACAAGCCGCGCCGGGGTTTTCGCGGCCGGTGACGTTCGCAGCGGCTCGGTGAAGAGGGTGGCGTCTGCGGTGGGTGAGGGATCGATAGCCGTGCGCGAGGTCGAGCAGTTCCTGCTGGCCCAGTAGTGTTTGCGCACCCTGGGCACCCGTCGCGAAGCGCCGAGAGGTTGTGCTGCCAGGACCGGGCCGGCCGCATTGAGTGGTGCTGTGATGCCCAATCGCCCAGCGTCAGAAAGGCGCAGCATGGATTCTCGATGCCGATGCCACGGCCGAGTAGGACCCTGAAGGAGGGCACGACAGATGAGCGACACCTCGTTTACATCGTTCAAGACGACCGAAGACAAGACCAACCGGATCCTGCGTGAGATCGAGGAGGCCTATGGGTGGCCCAAAGAGCGGCGGGAACAGTCATACGCTGCGCTGCGGGCGGTCCTGCACACATTGCGCGACCGACTCCCGGTGAACGAGGCTGCTCAGCTGGGCGCCCAGCTGCCGATGCTCGTCCGGGGGATCTTCTATACCGGCTGGGATCCCGCCAAAGTACCGATAAAGATGAACCGTGAAGAATTCCTGCAGCGCGTCCGGGACAGCTTTCCGTATCAAATCGAGGGTGACACAGAGCAATTGGTAAATGTGGTGTTGCAAGCACTGCGTCAATACATCACCGACGGCGAATGGGATGACGTCAAGTCGGTGATTCCCAAGGAGCTGGCCAACGCACTGCCATGACGCGAGCAGGACTGGCCGGACACGTATTGCACTGGGAGGAAAACACAGATGACCCATCCAACGGGGATCGCGCTGTTTGAACGCTTCTTTCGCTCGGCTGCTGGAATCGACGTCGACAAAAGCGACATCCGACGATTGCACGAGTTCATCGACGAACAGATCGATGCCGTGGCCATCGCCGGGCGGGATGCGGCCAAGTGGAACGGCCGCGACGTGATCGAACCCCCGGATCTGCCGATCACCAAGGGTGTTCAGGAACGGATCCGGGAGTTCGACAAGCTCGAAGAAGCCGAAGAACTGCGAGACCTCTTGCGCCAACAGGTACGGAATCCACCGGCGGACGTGACGTTCAGTGAGAATACCGAGCAGTTGTTGGTTGATCTTTTCGGTGGGTTGAGCATCGCGCTCGCGCGGTCATTTCGCGTGATCGATCCGACGTCCGAGAATCCGTCATCACGGCACTGGGACAGAGCCTTCGCATTGTTTCGGCTTCTGTTCTGACGTTGCGCTCGCGCGTCTTGCCGCACCTGTGACGAAGAGGCCCCGCCGGGCAGTAAGCGTACGACGCTAGCTGCCGTTGGAGTCCTTCACCTCTATTTTGTTGTGCTTGGTGGCTTGCACCTTCGGAACGTGCACCGTCAGCACCCCGTGGGCAAGGGAAGCCTCGACGTCGTCGGTCCGAAGTTCGCCTGGCAGTAGTACGCGGTATTCGAACTGCCCGATTCGACGGGTGCTTCGCCGCAACAGACCCTCACGGCGACGCTCCTTGATCTCACCGCTGACGACGAGTTCGTTGCCGTCCAACTCGACATTCACGTCCTCACGGCGCACGCCCGGCAGCTCGACCTCCACCACGTAAGCAGCGTCTGTCTCTGACACATCAGCGGCGGGCATCCATGTAGTGCCATTGCCGTAACCGCCGACCAGCGACTGGACGAGCCGGTCGAACTCAGAATAGATGTCCTCGAACCCGCGGAGCGGGCGCCACGTCGTCGGTGTGCCCGAGGACCGTTGTGCGGGCAGAGTCATATCCGAACCTCCTTGGTTGTCGTATCGCTTGTGGCCCCAGCGTGCGCTGCCGACACCCATGGCCGCGTCGTGCTGCTGAGCCGATTCCTGCTCAGCGTTTTCGCGCTCGGAGGATCAACACTTCATCGGCTCCTGAGGCCAAGGGGTTTCGCACAATTTCGCTCTCGTGGGGTCAGGATGCCCGTCTCAGGGCATGCGATGGTTGACCCACTCAAGGGACGGTCCGATGCCATCAGGAAGGGTGGTAGCTGATGAAGCCAGCCTGCGTGGCACGCTGGTCGATCCGGTCACTGTTGATTGCCGCCATCGCGGCCGTCCTTCTCACCGCCTGTGGTGATTCGGCACCATCCTCGAGCCCCGCAACCACAGCGACCGCACCCCTAGGGGACATTCCGTCGATAGTGCGCCAAGTCGAGCCCTGGGTCGTCACGGTTCTCAACGGGTCGGGTTTGGGCAGCGGCATTGTCTATAAATCGGACGGCACGATTGTGACCAATGCGCACGTCGTCGGCGACGCCCGTCAGCTGACTGTTGCCTTCGCGGACGGCCAGCAGGTGCCGGCGACGGTTCGCGCTGTCGACAAAGTGTCCGATGTCGCTGTCATCCACGCAGATCGCAAGGGATTGCGCGCCGCCAGATTTCAGAGGGAACTGCCAGAGGTCGGCGAGGGGGCTGTGGCCATCGGCAGCCCGCTGGGGTTCGAGGCGACGGTCACCGCGGGCATCATCTCTGGTCTGCACCGCCAGATCCCGGGTTCCGCCAGCAGCGGCGCTCCGCTGGTCGATCTGGTCCAGACCGATGCCCCCATCTCGCCTGGGAACTCCGGGGGAGCGCTGCTTGATCTGCAGGCAGAAGTCGTGGGTATGAATGTGGCCTACATTCCGCCGGAAGTGGGAGCCGTATCGCTGGGTTTCGCCATCCCGGCGAGCACAGTGGTGGAGGTGGCAGACCAACTTCTCACCTCCGGTCACGCAAGGCATGCGTATATCGGCATTCAACCTGCCACGCTGACCCCGCAGATCGCCGAGGAGTTGGGGCTGAGTCGCAGCAGTGGCGTCCTTGTCCTGGACGTGGTCCGACCCGGGCCCGCCGCTGACGCCGGTATCCAGCCGGGTGACGTCATCATCGCGCTCAACGGTCAAGAGACACCGACGGCGGAGAAATTCATTTCGGTACTCAACGACGCCGCACCCAACGACCGGATCGAATTGACGGTGGTGCGCGGCGATTTGACCCAGAAAATCATCGTCACCGTGACGGACCGCCCAGCCCGGTAGTCGGGGCAGGGTATTCCTCCTGCGCCGCAGAGGCGGGCGCAGTCCGGCAAATCTTCAAAGCGGCGGGGCTATGGTGAGCGATCATCGACACGGTTCGGATGCGCACGTTCTGTTTGCTGCCTGGCCGCAGAGGCGGTCGGAGGGGTAGTAACTGTCGAGGTTGTCGCTGCCGGGCGATAGTAGCGCTCGCTTGACTCCCGCGACTGTCTTACAAAATGTCGTACACTGTTGCCATGGCTGACACGATCACCTTCCGGCCGGACGAAGACGCATCGAGGGCGCTAGAGGTTTTGACCAAAGACGGCACGGCGGTGTCCGCGGCCGTTCGATCTGCACTTATCGACGCCGCACGACAGAAGGCCGGCGCGGCGATTCGGGCCGAGGCCGAAAGGCTAGCCGAAGATGAATCCGACCGCGCTGAGGCCGTGCAGGTGCTGCGCGACATGGAGACGCTGCGTGCGTGGTGAGGTCTTTCGGTTGAATGCCGCGCGGGGGAGCCGGGGTCGCGAGCAGTCCGGTACCCGATACGCCGTCGTCGTCCAGTCGGATCAGTTGCCGTTGTCTACTTGGCTGGTTGCGCCTACGTCCACATCGGCTCGTGCCGCCAGCTTCCGGCCTGAGGTTGAAATCGGCGGCGTTAACACCCGGGTACTGGCCGAGCAGACCGCAGCGGTCAACCCACGACGGCTCGGCAAGAGCGTCGGGTTCCTGAGCTTCGATGAGATGCGCCGGGTGGACGCGGCTCTTCGGATAGTCCTGGATCTATGACGGCCGTGCAGCCGCCACCAATGTTGGGCGTGGTCCGATCGGTCAGAGCGGAAAGTGTTGCAACGCAGCTAAAAACGACGGGAGGAGTGGTGGCCGACAAGCGGCCAGGTATTGATTCATCTGATGCAATATGCAGTGGGATTACCGGTAACCCGCCGTATTCGATTCCGCCGTATTCCTCACAACACGCAGCACTTTGAATCGGCCGGAATGCGACGGGGTTGGGATGTTGGCTGATGACCCAATCGCCACCCGTTGTCGGGCCAGAGCTTAGATTGCTCTTGGGCATGAATGTTTGCTGAATACTTCGCACCGCGATGCGCACCCACGGCAACTCTCGCAGAGCAATGCGGCGATAAGCGGAAACGGACCGCCGATCTTGGTCAGCGGCTGGTAGATCTCGCCTTCGCCGTGGCCGAAGACTGAGTTTGAAACGCCGAAGCAGCAGCGGACAATCATCTACTAGTGTCCGGTTGTCTCAATTCAGTTCGCGGTAAATTCCTGGAGGTCGCCAAGAAGATTGTAGATAGCCGATAGCGATTCTTTCGCATGATAGTTGTCGGTTCCGACTGGGCCGCGTATCTCGCCGACGTTGGCGTCGGCTCAACCGTCTGCTGGCGTGAACATCGACAACGTGAACTTCACGCCGTCGGGTAGCAACGACCAATCTTGTCCGTCAGGAACGGGCATGAACACCTCCGATAGGGCCGTCATATCGATCGCGCGCGGAGCGAGGATAGGCAGGGTGGCGGCAGGCGGATGGATGCGTTCCATGCCGACGGTGGTTGCTGCGGCGTCGAGTCGGTCGTTGTGGCCGACACCTGATGGGTATGTGCGGGAAAGGACGAGGAGCGCGATCTTGCCCAGACCGATGGACTCAGTGACCGTGACCGGGCCAGCAATCCCCAAGAACCCGATAGGCGTTCCTCGGTAGTCCAGGACGGTCCGTCGGTCCTTCTCAACGGCGACCATATAGGAGGTGAAGGTGGTGTCCCTGACGTATTCCGAAACCCGTGCGGCGTAGACGCGAATGCCTCGGGGGAGGCCGCCGCCGTGTTCGTCAAAGCGGGCACGGAGCAGGCTGCGCGCCTCATCCCCAGGTAGCACGCCTTCGCCTGTCGAGAGCCCGAGCAGAACAGTTACCCACACGGCCCAATCGGCGAGCAGCCCGAGCGATTTCTTGGTGAACGGGCCGCCGTTCTCGATCAGCTCGATTACTTCGGTTCGCCGGTGCAGCTTGCCCGTGGCCTCGTTGTGCCGGCGGCAGAGTGTGGTGCGATAGCGTTCGAGGTCTTTGTGGTTCGGGTCGAGCCCGAATCGCAGCCAAAGCGTCTGCGGCACGATGTGCTCCGAGGTAGCTTCCTCGTCGGATCCGCAGATTAGGCAGGTCAGCGGGGCGTTTGCGCGGGTGAATGCCACGGCGCGATCTTCGCACGTCGCTAGAACCTCCGGGATGTTGTCGGACTGCTACGCAGAGTTGTGCCCTGTGACGGAAGCACACGGCGGGGTCAAGTCCATGGACGTCGTACACCACGTCCATGGACTTGACCCAGGAGGCGAACGACGATGCGCAGTCTCATTTTGTCCTGTCATCAGCGATCTGCGAATTTGTCAGGATGACTCAGACGCCTGGGTGGCGTCCTCGTTTCAGCGACGTTGCCATTTCGGTCGCGGCGGGGAGCAAAAATTCGCATGGAATCGCGACGGGTCGCACCTACGTTGAATTCATGCGCCCCGTGCCACACTTAGACCACAACAGAATCGCGACCACGCGCGTACCGCGACTCCGTTCGGCGTCAAGCTTCAGAGCGCACGAAGTCGATTTATCGGCGTTGGCTTGAATGGGTTGCCGTCAGTTGTTGCGGCGCCAGCGATCTGAGCGATTCTCTCTTCGGTGAAGCCCTTCGCAAGCAGGGCGTCACCGATGCGGGTCGGGAATTCCGGTCGCTCGGCGGGGATGAACTCGCCGCCGGGCTCGTTTGTCTTCCAACCGCGGGCGTTCATCATCTTGTAGAAGCGAGTCCGCTGTTCGGGGGTGACCGTCTTGATGGCGTGGGCGCGCTCGACCAACGCCTGCATCGATACGCCCCACTCGCGCTTCAGCGCAACGAGGGAGCCGAGATCCACCTTCCGAAGTTCCGCGCGAATCTCGTCGAGTGGCATCAGGAGCTCGGCGGCGAACCGATTGGCCTCACTCTCCATGTCGTCGGTTGCCACATTCGAATGCAGCACCAGGTGACCGAGCTCATGGGCCTTGGTGAGACGCTTGCGGTCCGGTGGTGCGCTCGCGTTGATCAGCATTACTGGATGGTCGCCGACCCATTGTGACAGACCGTCGATTCGGTGCGTGCCGAAGTCCTCTTCGAAAACGAGCACACCAGCACCTTCGAGCCAGCGCGTCAGGTTGACCACCGGCCCCAACGGCATTCGCCACTGCGCCCGAATCAGCCGCGCGGCGTGTTGAGCGGGCACGTCGTCTGGGTCGAACGTAGGAACGTGTTGCTCACTCCTGATCGAGATCTCCTCGAATAGAAACGACGCGTGAACCCGCAACAGATTCAGCCGGGCTTCCATTTGCCGCCACAATGACGCCTTCGTGGTTTTTTGTCGGCGCATGTGAGCGTCGACCGCGAGGGCACCGCGGAAGCGGTTGCCGTGAGTAAGTAGTTGCTCGGTGACGCCGAGTGCCTCGGCCAGCGCGGCAACTGTCTGCGGATCGGGGTCGCGATCACCGGCCTCGTACCGATTAATGGTGGGCTGGGTGGTACCCACCAGGTCGGCGAGTTCGGATTGGGTGAGGCCCCGCGCCTTCCGAGCGATCGCGAGCACATCTCCCAAGCCACTCATGGCGCGCTCGCTTCTCCTTCATCTTCGTCGGCTTCGCTGGCAAGGCCCTCGCCCAGGTCGATCGTCGGCAACGTCGGCTCGATCGGCCGCCACGTGACGCGTTCGCCTTCGGCGGGCTCGGCAAGCTCGATGGCCCAGATGACGTTATCTTTCCCATCGCGAAGTGAGACGACGGGTGCTTCGATCTCGCGGAGTTCGCGGTCCCAGCGGTAGCCGACGGCGATCCGGACCTCCTCGAGGCCGGGGAGGGTGTCGGCGGTCTGTCGCCAGAACTCAATCGCGGTGCGAGTCGGGTACGTGCTGATTTTGTCACCGGCCGAGTGGCGCTTGATGCGTAGCCGAAGGTGGATGCCGATCGCGATCTCACGAGTCGGGCCCTTCTCCATGACGTCGGCGACGGCATCGTTCTCGATCATGGCGACGAGCCGCGCCCAGACGCGGTCGTGGATGAGGTTCGACAGGCAGCGGGCGTGCATGGTGGGGAACCACCCCGGCCGCCAGGCCTGCATGTCGTGGTAGTCGGTGCGGGCGCCGCGGACTGCGGCCACAAGGGCTTCGAGGAATTTGTCGCCGAGTTCGTTGGTGACTTCCTCGTCAGTTGGGTAGGGTTGTGAAAACATACCGGAAAATATACCGGGTTCTTCCGACAACTGCTGGCGTCTTGCTTTCAGTCAGTTCCGGCGGGTGTCTGAGAGCCACTGGTGGCAATCGAGGAGGGTGATGTGCGCGTCTCGCGCCTGCGGCTGAAAGACTTCCGCGGTTGGTCGGAGCTGGATCTTCGGCCGGAGGGACACGTGGTGGTGGCGGGTGTGCCCCGATCGGGTCGGAGCGACGTGATCGCCGCGCTCACAAGGCTGTTGGATCCTGCATACATCCGAGTGCAGCCGTCGCTCGCCGACATCCGACGGCACCGGGGCGGCGGGGACGCCGCCGATGAACCAGTTCTGGCGCCTTACGCTGAGGTCGAGGTGACCCTAGCCGACCTCGACGCCGAGCTGGAACAGTTGTGCGACGGCTCCGTCGAACCTCTCGACGTCGACGACCAGATCGACGACAGCGGCAACGCGGCGTTCGACGCGAAACTCGGTGTGCGACTGTGCTATCGCGTCACCTACGATCCGATAGCCGACGGTCTCGAGCACGTCGTGTACTACCCGGCTCGCAGCGATCCTGCGGCCGGGCAATATGCACGGGTTCCCGGTGCGACCCGGCGGGCGCTGCCCGTGATCGTCCTGTCGGCGCAGCGCCCGCTGCAGTTGAGAGCCGAGGGTACGCTGCGACGGCTGGTTGATGACCGCGACGCCTCGGGCGCGTCGGAGGCGTTCCGGGCGCTCGAACAGTCGGTGGCCACCGCGACGACTTCACTCGCGGCGCATCCGACGATCTCGGCGACCGTCGATGACGTCCTGCAGGTGGGGAGTCTCTCTCACCATCTGACCGGGACGCCCATCACGGCCGAGGCGGTGCAGTTTCAGCCGGAGGACGGCTCGCTGTCGGCTCTGCTGCGAACAGTGCAGCCGGCGCTGAACCTCGACGACGCAGGGCTGCTGGGGCTGTCGAACCACGGGTCGACGACAACGGCGGTCCTGTCCGCGGCCGAGGCGCTGCTTCTCGCCACCACCACCGACCGCGCCGTCGTGCTTGGCGACGACTTCGGCGATGGGCTGGACGCGGCCACCTCCGAACATCTGGCCGCGTCGTTGCGTGCAGCCGGCGCGCAGGTGTGGTTGTCCACGCGGCGGCCGGAAGTGGCGCGGGCCTTCGCGCCCGCCGAACTGGTGCGGCTCGCGCGTTTCGGGGGAGCCCGGACCCACCACCGGCTCGCGGCGCCGAGCGACCGCAAGGAGATCGCGGTGCGGCGCCTCGTGCACACTCAGCTTTTGCCCGCCCTCACGGCGCCGGTCGTCGCGATCGTGGAGGGACCGCACGACCTGACCACCTTCACCGCTGCGGACCGGCACCCACGAGCCGCGCGCTCAACTCTGGCGGCGGTGGGTGTCCGGCTCGTGTCGGCGGACAACGGTTCCGGTGGCGGAACCGGTCAGATCCCGAGAGTGGCGGACCTCGCGCGAGCACTGGGGTTTCGTGTCGTCGCGCTCATCGATCGCGATCCGGACAAGACCTCGGCGACGGTGCTGGCCGACATCGAGGCCGCGTGCGACGTCGTCGTCCGGCTCCCTCCCATGACAGCGATCGAGGGGGCGCTGCAGTCGGGTGTCGACGCCGTTCACCTCCGCGCTGCCGCGGGAGTGCTGCCGGCGTACGGAATCCCTGATCCCTCTGTGGGCAAAGCCGACGGTGACGTGTCGAAGGCCGTGTCGCCTGTTCTTCACAAGAAGGGTCTGCACGAGCAGTTCCTCGACGCCGTGATCGAGAGTTCGGGCGCGCTGCCTCCGGTCATCGAAGAGGCTCTCGCGACCGTGCGCCATGTGGCGTCCGCCGCCTACGGCGGGCCGCGTCGTGTCGATCTGCCTGCGCCCCTCGCGACGGGCGGGAGTGCAGTGCCGTGACCTATACCCCCGGTGGAACGCAGATCGACGTGATCGAGTCGACGGCAGCGGTGACCGTCGTGCTCGGGGGAGCGGGCACGGGTAAAACGACAACGGCCGCTGCGGCGGCCGCGGCCCTCATCCGCGCCGAGGACGCATCCCGCGACGCGCTGCGTCGCAGAATGCTGATCGATAAGACGGTGTCGCCGTTGCCGCCGCGCGCGAGAGTTCTGCTCCTGTCCTTCTCAAGGACCGCGGTCGCACAGGTCGTCGAGCGAGCTGGACCCGTGGTGGGGCCGCTGCTCAACCGCATGGACGTCGTCACCTTCCACGGGCTCGCATGGCGCGTCGTCACCGACTGGGGCGCGGCATACGGCCATCCTCCGCCGCTGCGGATCCAGTCCGAGGCGGAGTACCGGGTGCACGGGCCCGTCGCCGACAGTCTGCGCTACGCGCAGCTGATCCCGCTGGCATCGGACATCCTCGGCAACGACGCGGTTTCCGCCTACTACCGCCGCCGCTACGCCCTTGTGATCTGCGACGAGTTCCAGGACACCAGCGACGAGGAGTGGCAGTTTACTCAGGCCGTCGCGCCGACGTCGCGCCGAATTCTGCTCGGTGACGTCAACCAGTGCATCTACGCCGAAATGAAAGGTATCGACCCAGAGCGACGGGTGGCTGAGGCCTTACGGCTTCCCGACGCGGTCCGCATAGACCTGCCGGTCACCAGCCACCGCGATCCGACGGGAGTGCTTTCGGCGGCAGCCGACGCGGCGCGCGAACGCCGGTTCCACGATTCCGCCGTGATCGAAGCCGTGACGAGCAGGCGTCTCGTTGTCACCCGGAGCGGAGCGGCGGCTCGGTATGAGACCGCGATGGACATCATCGCCGCCGAACGTTCGGCGCGGCACACCGTGAGCGTGTTCACCCACACCAACGCCGCGACGACGGAGCTGTCGGACGCATTGACCGAGAACGGCGTACGGCACGAGCAAGTCGGGCTGTCCGAGGCGTACGGGGAGGCTCTGAACGCGCAGGCAGCCATGCTCCGCTACGCACTGCACGGCGTCCCCGGCAGATCGGCGCTCGCGGTGTACGTCGCGGCGAACCACCGGGCACGCACCCCATTGGTACAGCAGATCCTGGAGAGGACTAACCCCGCCTTCGAACGCGTTCTGTCCGACCTGACCCGCGATCTTCACACCGCATCCAACCCGTTGGACGTCGACCGGCTCGGTGACGTCGTCGCGGGTGCTTACGCGCGTCTAGGGACACACCGGGGCCAGGAGACGTGGACGCTGGCCGCCCGCCGAATGCGGGCGGCGTTGCGGCACCTCCGCCAGGGCGAGCCCTTCAGCGCGGTCGAAGCGGAAATGGAGCAGTCGCGTCATGCCGCGCTGGTGGGCGACGCGGGACTGCGACCGCACCCAGTACAGGTCATGAACTTGCATCAGACCAAGGGGAGGGAGGCCGATGCGACGATTCTGCTATTGCAGGATGACGAGTACCACGGCGGCGAGGGTCCTCCCTACCCGATGCTGTCGCGACTGCTATACGTCGTTCTCACTCGGGCACGTCGACGCGCCCACATCGTCGTTCCTGACCGAGTGCATCCGCTGTGGTCACCACTCATCGACACCCACGATCGAGTGGTCGAGGAGATGACGCCCGCGGGCTGAACCGGTACCGCCGAATGCCCTGCGGTGAGAATCGGCGATGAGAGAGCAGAACTACCGGAGACCGTTGGTATACCCGCGGATTTTTGGCGCCCCTCGACGCTGCGCAGATCGGCAAAAATCGATTCGGCGGTTCCGGTATCCACGACTTCCGATGCATTGGGAGCTGACGGCGCTACCACCGCGCGACGAAGACGAAAACCGACGGGGACCGAAGAAGCCCGAGCGTCATGTGTCGTCGCAGGATTGGTGGAGGAGAACGGTGAGAATCTAAAGAAATGGTAAGAGGGATAAAAGATTTCGCTCGTACCGGCAATCCGCCGTGTTCGTGATGCCCTGCTCAGGTTCGATGATGCCCACCAAGGTGTGGTGCTGCTCGCTTGGCTAGGTTGGCGGGAGATGGTCGTGGCCATTTCGTTCGCTCCTCTAAGAGTTTGCTCGCCACGCTCGTCCTCGGGCTACCTGGCATCTTCGTCGGGCTCACGGGATTCTTCGGGGTCTTCCGCCGCAACCGTGAATTCCTGGCCAGGGATCGACGATGCCGCGTATAGATCGTCAATGTTGGCTTGTCCCAACCTGGTTCGGATCAGTCCACCCAGCCGCTCGGCCTCGGCATTGAATAGCCCGAGAAGCACTTCGCCCACAGAAGCCAGTCGCTCGGCAACGACGACCTCCGGCCCAATCATGTGGGCCAACATTTGGCCGACGCCGGCAACCTCGCGTGGTGCTGGAGGCGGAGTCAGCACGGCGACCACCACGGCACCCTCATGGTCGGCAACACGGTGTGCAATGTGCTGGTTCGCCATCCGCAGGGTGTCGTTGTGGGCGGACAACTGGTCAGGTGTCAGCAGCGTCGTCCATGCATCCTTAATCTTCAGCCGACTTCCGCCGGCTACCAGGTGGCCCCTGCCCGAGGTGAAGGCACGCCGATAGGCAATGGCGCCAGCGAACCACAGAGCCCTGGCTACGAGCGCCTGGTCAGGAGGCGGCGTTGGCGTCGGCGACGCATACGCGACGTACCCCAGTGCGCACTGCCGAGCGAACTCAACATCGTTGACCAAAGACTGTAGGTCGGCCAATGCACCAGGCATCGGTCCTGTCAGGCCAACCTGTGGAAACGCCTGCGGGGTAGGTGTCGACATATCTCCATCCTTGACCACGCGGACCACTAGTACCAGACGTCCCACACGGTTGCTGGCGAAGCCGTGACAGAACGCGGCACGGAATAGAAATGGATCCTATTTATCTGGACCTCAGCTCGTTACAGATAACCGATGACGAATCCTACTGCTCAAGAGGTACTTGCGACTGGTCGTTGGCCTCGGCGATGGTTATTGCAGAATCATCGATTTCGCGGAGGCGGGTCGCCCACCGTTGGTAGGCATATTGCCGTGAGATACCGAGCGTGGCAGAAATTTTGGCCCATGACAGGCCCGCGAGGCGTCCTTGCAGTACCACCTGCGCAAGTTGTTCTTCGGCCACTCGAATGGCGTCCCGAGCTTCGTCGAGTGCCGTTGCTGCCTCTCGGATGGTTTCAAGGTGCATGTCGTAGGGCCGGACTGGGGGATCGAGGTTGAACAGCGTATTGGCGGCCGCGTCGGTACCGGGTTCGTCAAGGGTGTCGGACTGAAGATCATTGGGTTCGTCAGTGTCCACGGTGCGTCCTGTGGGTTTGGTCGGGGCGGGTTTCCGGTCGGTGCCAGATGCGTACTGCATCCAGGTGTTGCCGGCTTCGGCGGCGTGTTTCTGGGTGACTTGGTCGCTGTAGCCGAGCATTTCGGCAACGACCGGAGGCGGCATTTGGGATACGAGTTCGCGCAACGCAGCGTTGCGTGAACCGAGCAGGTTGATGCCGAGCCACCGAAGCCGCATCATGATCGATTGTGGATCAAGGTGGCGGCCGGGCCGGTTGCTAGGGAACAGCCACGACGTTGCGACAAGACCGCTGGCATTCCCCCGAGACCGTGGAGGCATCAGCTATAAGGAGTAGCGATGTCAGAGAAACGGAAGAAGTACGACCGGGAGTTCCGTGAGGGGGCTG
>JAWQNE010000006.1:0-308494 GCA_033741175.1 Mycolicibacterium sp. 120270
ACCACCACCGGCACCCGCCAACCACTACACTGACCGCTGCTCACAGGTGGGGAATTTCAGCGAGCACACCTGGGGACTTTCGATGAGCGCCGTCACCACTTCTTCGGTCCGTACGGCCCGGGGTCCTCGTAGCCACGGATTAGAGGAGCGGCCCTCACGTCACGAGGTACGCCAGAGCCCATGACTGCACGGCGAAGCTCCGTGAGGTCAAGGCAGGCCCGCCACAGCGGACGGGTTGAACCCCGACAGGGACGGATCGTATGTGGGCGGCTGCGTCCCATATCCCGGCGGCATGTGGTCTGATCCCGCCGGCGGTGATGCATAACCCGGGAACTGCCCATACCCCGGCGTCTGCCCGAAACCGGGCCCCATGTGGTCGATCCCAGCCAGCAGCTTCGAAGCGGCGAAGGTCGCGGCCTGCGTGGTGTACGCGGGGACGTAGCCCTCAGTGTGCCCGCTCCATGCATTGCCTTCGCCTGCGTGACAGATCGGATCGGCGGGGTTGCAGAGATCGATCCCCTTCCCGGCGAACAGCGCGGTCTGGGAGGGCAGCTTGGTACCTGCGCGGTTCGCGACGTTGCCGAAGGTGGCGATCGCCGCGACGTTGCCCGCCAACGGAGACGGGAGAGCAGCACCCCACGCGATCCCCACGATGGGATTGCCGGCGACGATGTTGACGACGTTCGCGCCCTGCGAGTATCCGCCCAACACGATCTTGGTGTCGGGACATGAGGCGAGTGTGGATTTGATGTGCGAAATCGCGTCCTTGGCGCCGTCACCAGTGCCCAGCTGCAGCTTGCCCGCGTCATAGTCCACCGCGTAGGTCGCGATGTCCATGCCGAAGGTCTGCGCACGCAGCGAGTCGGCGAAGGCATTGCCGACCTGGCCCATGCCTTTGGGCTCGTCGGTGCCCCGGGCGAACACGACCTCGGCGTCTGCGCAGTCGTCAGCTGCCGCAGCAGGCGTGCCGCCCGACATGACGTTCAGACCGGCGACAGCGAGGAGCGCCGCAGCACCCACCCGGACCCAGCGAGACATGCGGCTGAATGTACTGCGAAGTCGGAATCGGTAGCAACGCTTAAGTGGGGCGGTTATCTCGGATCACCTGCAAATTGACGGCTGCGTCAAGCAAGCGGCAAACTCGCGACAATAAAGAAGCGGGCCAGGACTTCTCGTCCTGGCCCGCTTCTTCTCCGGTGGAGCTGCCGGGAATCGAACCCGGGTCCTACGGCATGTCCTCGAGGCTTCTCCGTGCGCAGTTCGCTATGCCTCTACTCGGATCTCCTGATCACGCGAACAAGTCAGGATGACGATCCCAGTCGCTGTTTGGTGTCCCTTCGGGTCCCGCGACCGAACCCGAAGGTGGGTCCCTCTAGCTGATGCCAGGATCCGGGCCGAGGGCGTTCCCGGGCTGACAGACTAGCTGTCGCTTAGGCAGCGAGAGCGTAGTCGCGCTGATTGGAATCGGCGCTTAATTGGTTGCAACGACGCTTACGGTGGTCTCTTGCCTGCACCGGCACGCTTCCCTTGATTCGATGCGCGAAGTCGAAACCGTTCAGCCCCTCGCACACCTGCCGACTTTCGGCAGGAAGGTTCATTCTACTGGTGTGAACAACAATGGCCAGGCAATAAATAATCCCAGCTAGATCACGTAGTTCAGGTGCTCGACGATCCGCCTCCCGACGGCCTTGTCGCCGCCGTAGGTGACTGCGTCGTGGGCGACGGCCACCCGGCCGCCCGCCAGCCGGGTGAACAACAGCCCGTCGAGCGCGATCGTCACAGTCGGTTCGCCGTCGAACTCGTCGACGACCTTCGCCCGGCCGTCCACGGCGACGTTGATCGTGCGCGACAGCGGGCCGGTCAACTCGAGTCGCACCCGTGAACCGTCCGGCGCTTTCCCCAGCTTCCCGACGACGAACCCCATGCTGGTCGCCATCTCGTCGAGGGCGAGCCGGGCGTGCGGCCCAGCGACGTCCGCCGGACTCGCGCCCACCGCGTCACGGACGTCGAGTTCGTGCATGAAGCAGTCGAACGTCCTCACCCGCATGAACCGGCCGTAGCTGTCCGGGCCCGCGGGCGTCATGGTCACCTCGTGCCACTGGTCCTCCCCCATCCCGGTCAGCGCCTCGCGCCGCTCGGCGGTCGTGGCGCGGAACCGCTCGAGCAGTTCGGCGTGCGACAACCCGCGCAGCTTGCACACCCACCGCTCGTTCAGCACGCCGATGTCATTGCGCACGTGCTCGAGCGTCGACACGTCGACATCGACTTCGGGCGGGCCCGCCCCCTGCAGCATCGACTCGGTCCCGGTGACGTGAGCGACGACGTCGTGCACGGTCCAGCCCGGCAGCGCCGTCGGCTGCGACCACTGCGTATCGGTCAGGTCACCCACCACCTGGTCGATCGCATCCCAGCTGGCGAACAAGCCGCTCAATACGTCGGATTTGTCGAGGCGGGTCACGGGGCGTGCCGGGCTCATGTTGTCTGTGCTCCTCGCGTCCGCAGTCAACGGCCCGACGGTACCTCCCCGGATACGGCGAGATCCGCGATTGGCGCCGCCCGCCCGAACAAGTGCCCCTGCGCGAACCGGCATCCGGCGCTGTACACCGTGTCGGCCTGCGCCGGCGACTCGATGCCCTCGGCGATCACGGCCACGCCCAACGAATTGCACAACCGGACGACCGAGCGATACAGGGTCTCGATCCTCGCCAACTCGGGGCCGACGGCCAGGCCGCGGTCGAGCTTGATCATTTGTATCGGCAGCGCATGCAGATACGTCAGCGAGCTGTACCCGGCGCCGAAATCGTCCAGGGCGACCTTGATTCCGATTTCGTTGAGCCTGGCGATCTGCGCGGCCGCGTCCGCCAGATCAACCACGGGCACTGTCT
The DNA here is from genome assembly GCA_033741175.1 of Mycolicibacterium sp. 120270. GTDB lineage: Bacteria > Actinomycetota > Actinomycetes > Mycobacteriales > Mycobacteriaceae > Mycobacterium. The sequence goes on from JAWQNE010000006.1 coordinate 2,886, forward strand.
CGGTGAGCTCCAGCACGAGCTGGTTCGGCGTCAGCCCGCACCGGTCGAGCGTCCGAAGGACCTGTTGTTCGAACTCGAGGCTGCCCAGCCGCGCCGCGCCGATGTTCACGTGCAGAGCCATGTCCACACCCAGCGACTCGAGTTCGCTGCACGCCAGGTTGAGCACCATCACGTCGAGTTGGGCTCCCAGCCCCGCCGCTTCGGCCGCGGCGACGAACGCATCGGGCTGGATGTCGGCCCCGTTGGGCGCGGTCCAGCGGGCCAACGCCTCGACGGCCACCGGCGTCGCGCCTGGCAGCGCCACCACCGGCTGATACGCCAGGCTGAAGCCGGCGGGCGCGGCGCCGTTGGCCTGACGCAGCGCCGTCGGGAAGTCCGTCGACACCCCCAACGACGGGCGGTAGATGACCGCGGTGTCCTTGCCGACGCGCTTGCCCGCGTACATCGAGACGTCAGCCTGCCTGAGCAGGTCGTCGGAGGTGGGCGCCGGACCGTTCAGATCCGGCCGAACCAGCCCCATGCTGGCGCGGACGCGGATCGAGGATCCGTGGATCGCGAACGGGTCGCGCAGCGCCACCCGGATCCGGTCCGCGACGACCTCGGGCGGATGGTCTTCGCCGACGATCAGGATGGCGAATTCGTCGCCGCCGATACGCGCGAGGGTGTCGGCCTCGCCGATGTATCGCCGCAGTCGCTCGCCGACCGCGCGCAGCAACTCATCGCCACCCGCGTGGCCGAAGCGGTCGTTGACCTCTTTGAAATCGTCGAGGTCGACGAAGATCAGCACGAACGGGCCGTTGGCGATCGCCTCGTCGAGCCGTTCGGCGAACAGCACCCGGTTGGGCAGCCCGGTCAGCGCATCGTGATGCACCTGGTGGGCAAGTCGACGCCGGGCCTCCAGCAGTCCCTGCGTCAGCTGCCGCTGCGCGCGCACCGCGATGATCTGCCTGACGGTGAGGATGAAGATCATCACGAGCGCCCCATACATCGCCGCGGCGCTGAGCTGCTCGCCCAACAGGAGATGGAAGACGAATACCGCCGCGATGCCGAGGAAGCCGACGTAGGGCAGCGTCAGCTGAACCCAGTTCATCGCCTCCCGGCTCAACCCCTCGGCGGGCGCCGGCGGTCGCCGGATGAGGGAGAAGCCGATCAGCATCGGGCCGAGCACGAATCCGAAACCGCCCCACAGGTCGGCTCGCTCGACGCCGACGGTGGTGAGGTAGGCGATCAACCGGTCCGACGTCGCGAGCAGGACCACGCCGCCCGCCAGCAGCAGATAGTTCTGCCGATAGGGACGGTCGGGCCGAAAGCCCATGGCCATCAGCACCGCCGCGACGACCACGACCAGTTCGACGCCTGCGTAGGCGACCATCACGACATGGCTGTCCGATCGGGGCACCGCCGATCCCGTCATCCCGCCGTTTCCGGCGATCATCACCAGAATCGAGAACGAAAGGGCAGCGACCAAACCGTCGAGTAGGGCCAGAACTCGTGTGTAGTCCAGCTCGCCACCCAGCCCGCGTATACCGCCCCAGGCGTAGGCAAGGATGGCCAGCGCCGATCCCGAGAAGACCGGTGGCAGGAAGTAGGCCGCCACAGCAATCCAGGGCGCAGAGCTCGCGCCCGTCGCCTGCCCAGACCACCACAGGCTTTCGGCGATCAGCCAGCTGACGAAGCCGGCCACGATCAACAGCCGCCACACCCGGTCAAGGCCGCTGACGCGTTTCGCGATGACGAGGCCACCAACCAGGACGCTGACACCAGCGATGCCCTGAAGTGCAGTGTTCAGCCAATGGGCGATCTGGTCACTCCACAGCCCGAGCGCGTTGACGAACAGCAGGGCTACGACGGCGGCAAACAGCCCGAGGCGTAGCTGACCGCCCGTGACTGACAACCGACCACTTCCCTCCGTGCTGTCTGGCAACACCTAACTCCAACTATGCCCTACATAGCAAACTCGACTGCGCACCAATATTCTCGCCGCCGCTCCTCGACAGGTGGGCTTCCCCGTTGCCCGGTAGCGTCCCCGTGGTGTGGGGCGCGGTGCTGGTGATGGCGCTTGCTGCGATGCTCGATCCGCTGCGGATCGGCGTCACGGTTCTGGTGATCTCGCGTCCGCGACCCGTCCTGCAGCTGCTCGCCTTCTGGCTCGGGGGCCTTGTGATGGGCTTAGCCGTCGGCCTCGGCGCACTGTTCCTGCTGCGCGACCTGACCCTGACACTGCTGGCCGATATGCCTGCAGGAGCAGGCAACTCCGTCGTCGCACTCGTCCAGGTCGGGCTGGGCACATTGGCATTCGTCATCGCCAAGCTGATGGCCTTTGTGGCAGGCGCCGCGCTGGCGACACCTCTTCAATATGTGGCAGCGCTCGCCGCGATCCTGGTGTCGGACGTCGATGCGGCCACACAGGTCGCTGCGTTGGTCGTCTATCACGCGGTGGTGTTGGCGTTCGCCGAAATCCCCCTGCTCGGAAGCGTCGCCGTTACCCGAGCCGACCTACGCCGTCATGCTTCGGCTACACGATTGGATGGTCGTCCGGCGCAGACACTTGGCAGCGGTCATCGTCGCCGCCATCGGCGCGTTCCTGTTCATCAACGGGATGAGCGGCATCTAGCCGGAGGCGATCATGGCGACCGACGCCAGCGCCAGCGCCATCCCGACCGCCTGCCAGCGGGTCACCCGTTCGCGCAACACCACAATGGCGAGCAGCACCGTGGCCGCCGGATACAGCGACATCAGCACACCCGCCAACGACAGCAGCGATGCGTGCAGCGCAAGCAGCATCGCGATGTTGGCCCCGACATCCAGCACCGCAGCGAGAAGCGCCAGCCGCAGCGGCTGTCCGCTGGGCACCCTGAGATTCCCGCTCACCGCAGCGACGAGGACCACCACGAGGCTGGCCGCCAGCCGCGCAAAGACCAGCGGCCACAGGTGGGCCTCCGGCGGCGCCTGCGCGATCAACACGAAGTTCAGCCCGAACGCGACACCCGAACCCACTGTCAGCCAGGCGACTTTGGCGGTGAAGCGGTGCGGGGTCACGTCCTTGTCCGACGCCTCGCGGCTGACCAGCACCACCGCCACCAGAGCGAACACCACGCCGACCCCCGCGATCGCGGCAGGCCTCTCCCCCAGGGCAAGGCCGACCCCCACCGGGATGGCCGCGACCAGGACCGCGGTCAGCGGTGACACCACCGAGATCGGTCCCGCGCCCAATGCGGCGTAGAACCACCAGATCCCGAAAGCCTGTGTGAAGCCGCACAACCCGCCCCAGAAGATCGCGCCTTGCGAGATGTCGCCACCGACGATGAGGGCAAGGACCAACAGCAGCGCCAGTGCGACGGGATAGGACACCAGGACCACGCGCAACGCGGCAACACGGCGGGATGCAATGCCGCCGACGAAATCGCTGATGCCGTAGCCCAGCGCGGATGCCAACGCGAAGACGATACCGATCAGGTCATACCCTTTGCGCGCCTGCCCATTTCGCGCGCGACCTCACGCTGTGCGTCACGTTTGGCCATGTCCTGCCGCTTGTCGCGGGCCTGCTTACCGCGTGCCAGAGCAAGCTCGACCTTCACCTTGCCGTCGGTGAAGTACAGCGACAGCGGGACCAGCGTCAGATTGCCGTCGCGAATCTTGCCGATCAACGTGTCGATCTGCCTGCGGTGCAACAGGAGTTTGCGGTTGCGCCGGGGTGCATGGTTGGTCCAACTGCCGTGGTGATACTCCGGGATGTGCAGGTTGCGCAGCCAGATCTCGCCGTCGTCGACGGTGGCGAACGCATCGGCCATCGACGCCTGACCGTCACGCAGGCTCTTCACCTCGGTACCCATCAGGGCTACGCCGGCCTCGAACGTCTCCAGAATCGTGTAGTTGTGCCGCGCCTTGCGGTTGGTCGCGACCACCCGATTGTTGCTGGACCGTTCCTGGTCGGCTTTCTTGGCCACGGCTAACGGCGTACGTACAGTCGGAGGGTGGCATACGCGGTGGCGCCGGCCATCACGACACCGACGAATATCAGTATCGGCGAGATGTAGAGGATGTCGGCGTAGTCCACTCTGGCAATGAGATTCGCCTCGTAGAACTGGTTCAAGGCGTTCTCGAGGAACAACGCTCGCACCACGATCAACCCGATGATCGAGATGACGACACCGATGAGCGCGGCCAGACACGCCTCCACCAGGAACGGCAACTGCGTGTACCAGCGACTCGCACCCACCAGTCGCATGATGCCGACCTCGGTTCTTCGGGTATAAGCCGCGACTTGAACCATGTTGGCTATCAACAGGACCGCGCCGACCGCCTGCACGAGCGCGACCGCGAACGCCGCTTTGGACAACCCGTCGAGCACCGCGAAGAGCCGGTCGATCAGGTCCTTCTGGTTCAGCACGTTCAACACGCCGGGCTGACCCGCCATCGAATCGTCGAAATCCTTGTGCTGCTCGGGGTTTTCGAGCTTGACGACGAACGACGCCGGAAACGCGTCCTTGCCCGCGACGTCCTTGTACTGCGGGAACTTCTTGATGGCGTCGTTGTAGGCCTCGTCGCGGTTCAGGAAACGCACCGAACGCACGTCATTTCTGTCCTCGATCTTCTGGCGCAACGACTTGCACGGATCGGCGTCACACCCGGGGTCGTTGGCCGACACGTCATTGGTCAGGAACACCTGGCTCTCCACCCGGTCCAGGTAGATCGCGCGGGAGTTGTCGGCCAGCCTCACCACCAACAGGCCGCCACCGAACAGTCCGATGGAGATCGCGGTGGTCAGAATCATCGCCACCGTCATGGTGACGTTGCGACGAAGGCCGGTGTAGACCTCGTTGAGCAGAAAGCCGAAGCGCACTAGCGATCCATTCCGTAGATACCGCGCTGCTCGTCGCGGACGAGGCGGCCCAGGCTGAGCTCGACGACGCGCTGGCGCATCGAGTCGACGATGTGATGGTCGTGGGTGGCCATCAACACCGTCGTCCCGGTGCGGTTGATGCGCTCGAGCAGATCCATGATGTCCTTACTGGTCTCGGGGTCCAGGTTTCCCGTCGGCTCGTCGGCGAGCAGAACCAGCGGGCGGTTGACGAACGCCCGAGCGATTGCCACGCGCTGCTGCTCGCCGCCGGACAACTCGGCGGGCAGCCGATTCGCCTTGCCCGACAACCCGACCATCTCCAGCACGTCCGGCACGACGCGATTGATGACGTCGGGGCGCTTGCCGATCACCTCGAGAGCGAACGCCACGTTTTCGAACACGGTCTTCTGCTGCAGCAGCCGGAAGTCCTGGAAAACACAGCCGATCACCTGTCGCAGGCTGGGGATATGTCGCCCCGGCAGCTTGTTGACATGAAACTTCGACACCCGGACGTCGCCGGTGGTGGGCGACTCCTCGGCAAGCAGCAGCCGCATGAATGTCGACTTGCCCGAACCCGACGGACCGATGAGGAATACGAACTCCCCCTTGTCGATCCTGACGGAGACATTGTCGAGAGCCGGTCGGGCCGAAGACTTGTACTGCTTGCTGACGCGGTCGAGCGTGATCATCACGGCACGCCAGTGTAGCGGTGATACACAGGCGCCCTATCTGGGCGCTTCTGGCGTGGCCGGAACGGTTCCCGGTACCGGCGGCGGCGTTGTGGGCGCCGTCACCGTCGGGGTCTGCATCAGCGTCTGCGGGCCGAGTGGGCCGCCTGGGCCGTCGGGATCGATCACCGTCGTCGTCGGGCTCGGGGGTGTCTCCGTCGGACTGGTGGTGGCGTCGTCGGGACCCGGCGTCGTCGTCTCCGTCGTGGTCGTCGGCGTGGGGGTCGTCGTGGTGTAGGTCGGCTCCTTCGGCCTGCGCACCTGCGTGCGCGGCACCCACGTGTAGTTCGGGTCTGGCACGAATCCCGGCGGGACGACCGCAGCAGCGGGTTCTTCGGGTGGGGCCGGTTGCGGTTGCACGTTCTGCTGCACCCAGAACAACGCGAGGAACACCACGATGAGCACGATGGTGGAGACCCGGAACTGGCCGAGCCTCGCCGTGAACCATGACTTCACTGCTTCTGCCCCGACGTCCTCTGATTCTCTTCCTGCTCTGCCTCCGGCGTCTCGGCGGGATGCGGCAGCGCCGCAACCATCGGCGCCTGTCCCTCCGACGAGACGATGCCTGCGCGGCGAAGTGCACGCACGACGAGCACGCGAATCCGACGGCCGACCTCGTACTGCTTACCTGGCAACGTGCGCGCCACCATCCGGAGGTTCACGGTGTCCAACTCGATGCTTTCCACACCCATGAGCTGAGGGGCGTCGAGAAGCAGATCCTTCAGCGCGGGGTCCTCCATGGCGTTCTCCGCCATCTCGTGCAGCACATCGTTGACGACGTTGAGATCCGCCGTCGTCGGCACCGGGATGTCGACCACCGCACGCGCCCAGTCCTTGGACAGGTTGGTGGACTTGACGATGAGGCCGTTCGGGATCGTGAGGACCTCGCCCTCGGCGGACCGCAGCTTGGTCACACGCAACGTCACCTCTTCGACCGTGCCTGTTGCGTCATCCACACCAACCATCGAAAGCGTCACGAGATCACCGAAGCCGTACTGCTTTTCGGTGATGACGAAAAATCCCGCCAGGAGGTCTTGAACGATCCGCTGCGCGCCGAAACCGAGCGCGGCGCCAAGGACGGCCGCGGGCGCGACCAACGACCCGACCGGGATGGCCAGGATGTCGCTGACCTGGACTGCCACCACCACGAACAACAACGCGACCGACACCCACGAAACGACCGACGCGACAGCCTGCCGATGTTTGGTGCTCTCCGACCGGACGAGCTGGTCGCTTTCTCGGTATTCGGCGTCGAGATGGCGGACCACTCGGTTGGCGGCCCAGTTGATGAAACGCGCCGCAAGCAGACCACCGATCAAGTACAACGCGATGGAGACACCGCGCTCGAGGATCCAAACGCCGATGTCACCCCGCCAGAAGTTGTGCCAACCGTCGGCCAGGTTCAGTGCAAGTACAGTGCTATTCGTCATTTTGTGTATTGCGCCAACGGATTCCGGCTTCCAGGAATCCGTCGATGTCTCCATCCAGTACCGCAGCGGGATTACCGACTTCGTACTCGGTGCGCAGGTCCTTGACCATCTGGTACGGGTGCAGAACGTAGGACCGCATTTGGTTGCCCCACGAGCTGCCGCCGTCACCCTTCAACGCGTCCATTTCAGCGCGCTCTTCTAAACGCTTGCGCTCCAAGAGCTTTGCTTGAAGAACGCGCATCGCCGAAACCTTGTTCTGCAGCTGTGATTTTTCGTTTTGGCAAGTGACCACGATACCGGTCGGGATGTGAGTGAGTCGAACAGCGGAGTCGGTCGTGTTCACCGACTGCCCGCCGGGCCCGCTGGAGCGATACACGTCGACACGTACGTCGCTTTCGGGAATGTCGATGTGGTCGATGGTCTCGGTCACCGGCAGCACCTCGACCTCGGCGAACGACGTCTGGCGCCGGCCCTGGTTGTCGAACGGGCTGATGCGCACCAACCGGTGGGTGCCCTGCTCGACCGACAGCGTGCCGTAGGCAAACGGCGCGTGCACCGCGAACGTCGCGCTCTTGATGCCCGCCTCTTCCGCGTAGGAGGTGTCGTACACCTCGACCGGGTACTTGTGCTGCTCGGCCCAGCGGATGTACATCCGCATCAGCATCTCGGCCCAGTCCGCGGCGTCCACCCCTCCTGCGCCGGAGCGAATGTTGACCAGCGCCTCGCGCTCGTCGTACTCCCCCGAGAGCAGCGTGCGGACCTCCATCGCCTCGATGTCCTCGCGCAGCTGCTTGAGTTCGACGTCCGCCTCGGCCAGCTCCTCGCTGCCGCCCTCTTCTGCGGCCAGCTCGTAGAGAACCGGAAGGTCGTCGAGGCGCTGACGCAGCTCCTCGACGCGCCGCAGCTCGCCCTGGGCGTGCGACAGCTCGCTGGTGACCTTCTGGGCGCGGGCCTGGTCATCCCAGAGATTGGGATCAGAAGCCTCGGCTTCGAGCTTCTCGATGCGGCTCCGCAGCCCGTCGACGTCGAGCACCTTCTCCACCGTGGTCAGAGTGGAGTCGAGGGCGGCGATATCGGCTTGACGGTCGGGATCCACGGGAAATCAGCCTACCGGCCAGGCAGTTCGTGCTGACCAGCGGCAGCATGCCAGCTCCACGTTCTAGAGTCTGGTGGGGGAACCAGCTCGGCGACAGACGCGACAGCCCCTTTGCATGTCGCCGGGCAGCGACAGTAAAGGCACACATATATGCCTCAGAGGCGCCCGTACCACGTGGCGATCGTCGGCGCAGGCCCGTCCGGGTATTTCGCGGCGGCTTCATTACTGAAATTCGCCGACAATGACACCGACGCCGACGTGCGCGTCGACATGCTCGAGATGTTGCCGACCCCCTGGGGCCTGGTGCGCTCCGGCGTCGCGCCCGACCATCCGAAGATCAAGTCGATCAGCGCCCAGTTCGAGAAGACCGCGCTCGATCCCCGATTCCGGTTCTTCGGCAACATCGCGGTCGGTGAGCACGTGCAGGCCGCGGAGCTGGCCGACCGCTACGACGCGGTGATCTACGCCGTCGGCGCACAGTCCGACCGCTCGCTCGGCATCCCCGGTGAGGATCTGCCGGGCAGCGTCGCCGCCGTCGATTTCGTCGGCTGGTACAACGCGCATCCGCACTTCGGGGAGATGGCTCCGGATCTGTCCACCGGGCGGGCCGTTGTGGTCGGCAACGGCAACGTGGCGCTCGACGTGGCGCGCATCCTGGTCACCGATCCCGACGTCCTCGCCACCACCGACATCGCCGACCATGCGTTGAAGGTGTTGCACGACCGCGGCGTCGAAGAGGTGCTCATCATCGGCAGGCGCGGGCCGCTGCAGGCGCCGTTCACCACGCTGGAGCTTCGCGAACTCGGCCACCTCGAGGGTCTCGGCGACGTCGACGTGATCGTCGACCCCGCCGACTTCGCCGATATCACCGAGGAGGATCTGGAGGCGGCCAGCAAGACCGTCCGCAACAACATCAAGGTGTTGCGCAGCTACGCCGAGACGACGCCGAAGGGCGCGAAGCGCCGGATCGTGTTCCGGTTCCGCACCTCGCCCATCGAGATCAAGGGCAAGGACAGGGTCGAATCAATCGTGTTGGGCCGCAACGAACTTGTCGCCGACGACACCGGGCGGGTGTCGGCCAAGGACACCGGCGAGCGCGAGGAGGTGCCCGCACAGCTGGTGGTCCGCGCGGTCGGCTATCGCGGGGTACCCACGCCCGGCCTGCCGTTCGACGAGCGCAGCGGCACCATTCCGCACGATTCCGGCCGGGTCGAGGGCAGCCGCAACGAGTACGTGGTGGGCTGGATCAAGCGGGGGCCGACGGGCGTGATCGGCAGCAACAAAAGCGATTCGCAGGAAACCGTCGACACGCTGGTCGCCGATCTCGGCAGCACCGCGCTGGTCGACCGTTCGGAGAACCACTCCGAGTCACTCGCCGAGTGGATGGTGCAGCGCCAGCCGAAGGTTGTCACCGACGACCACTGGAAGCTGATCGACGAACACGAGCGGTCGGCGGGCGGAACCGGCGGCAGGCCGCGGGTGAAGCTGACGAGCGTGGCCGAGCTGCTGCGGATCGCACACGGCTGAGACGACATGAGCGGTAGCGTCATCGATGCCGCTTGGCTGACGGGGAGGCAACCATGAATCGTTGCATCGCAGGTGGTTCGGCTGCCCTCGTGATGGCTGCAGGGGTCATCGCCCTGGCGCCGCCGGCCAGCGCCGGCTGTCTGTACGGCGGACCCGTCATCAGCAAGTGCGACGGCCCCATCCAGCCCGACGGCACATGGCAACGCTGCATTGGGGTGATCGGCTGGGTCAACAGTGGCCTCAGTTCACACCAGGTGCCCGTCAAGCAGTGCGATTCGATGGGTCCTACGCAGACTCGGTGGGACTTCGTTTTCGCTGACCCACCGGCGCACATCGACGGCTGATTTGCCTGGTCAGCGGCTTGTCAGGGTGCCGGTCTAGTATCGCACGTATGTTCGATCTGACGGGGGCCGGTGAGGCGGAGTTGATCGATGAGATCGCCCGCCTGGAGCGCACGAAATCGGCGGCTGCCGCCGGTCAGGCCCGGTTGACCGCGGTGCTGGCCGACAAGCGCCGCCACGCCGAAGCCGCCGCAGGGGTGCCGCGCGCCAAGCAGTGCCGCGGGCTGGCCGGCGAGGTCGCATTGGCCCGCCATGACTCGCCGACCCGCGGTGGGCGGCATCTGGGGTTTGCCACCGCGTTGGTGTTCGAGATGCCCCACACCCTGGCCGCGCTGGAATGCGGGGCGCTCTCGGAATGGCGGGCCACCCTGATCGTGCGGGAATCGGCCTGTCTGAGCGTCGAGGACCGCCGCGCCCTGGATGCCGAGATGTGCGCCGATATCAGCGCACTGGACGGGCTGGGGGATAAGCGGATCACCGCCAGAGCCAAGGAGATCGCCTACCGGCTGGACCCCCAAGCGGTGGTCGAGCGGGCGGCCAAGGCCGAATCCGAACGCACCGTGACCATCCGCCCCGCCCCTGATGCGATGGCCTACCTCAGCGTGCTGCTGCCGATGGCCAAAGGCGTCGGGGTGTACGCCGCGCTGCGGCGCGCGGCCGACACCACCTTTGATGAGCGCAGCCGCGGGCAGGTGATGGCCGACACCGCCTACGAACGCATCACCGGCCGGCCCGCCCAGGTCGCCGACCCGGTCGCGGTGGAGATGATGATCAGCGATGAAACCCTGCTCGGCGGCGACGACACCCCGGCAGTGATCGCCGGCTACGGACCCATCCCGGCCGCAGTGGCCCGCCGCCTGATCGACAACGCCGTGCGCGACCAGCGATCACGGGCCACACTGCGCCGGCTCTACCGCCACCCCAAATCCGGGGCGCTGGTGGCGATGGAATCGCGCGCCCGGATCTTCCCCAAAGCCCTAGCGAAATTCATCGACCTGCGCGATCAGAGCTGCCGCACCCCCTACTGCGACGCCCCGATCCGCCACCACGACCACGCCCAACCCCACCACCGCGGCGGAACCACCAGCGCCGTCAATGGGCTCGGTGAATGCGAACACTGCAACTACACCAAAGAAACCCCCGGCTGGCAGGTCAACACCACCACCGACGAAACCGGGGTGCACAGCGCCGAATTCACCACCCCCACCCAACACCGATACCGATCCACCGCCCCACCCACACCCGGCCAACCCACCATCGAAATCACCGAACTCGAAGTCAGAATCGGCATCGCACTCGCCCAATACGACGCCGCCTAATCCGGCGGTCCCGCGGGGGCGAATGCCCATTTGTCGGGGTTGTTGGGTGCGTAGACGACCGGGAAGAGCTGGCCCATCGTCGGCCACTCATCGACGTCGACCTCGAGCCGTTCATAGACGACGTGCTCGTCGACCGTCGGTCCGTTGATCACCCCGGTGATCGTGACGAACTGCCTGCCGGTCTCGTCAGGGCGCGGGCTGACGCCAGTGACGACCAACGTGCCGTGCGCGAGTTCACCCCGCATTCCGCGGCGTCGCATGATCCACGGGCCCGCGATCAGCACGAGCGCCCCGATGAGTAGAACCAGCATGCCGAATTCCCACACACGGCCATGGTAGGACTGGCGAGCTTCGGTCAGGCCTCGTAGTGGTCGATGATCGCGACCTTTTCGGCCGATGCGCTCTGGTCGTCGAACTCGTAGCCCAGCCATTCTCTGGCGAGTCGGCGGGCAAGTTCCAGCCCGACCACCCGCTGACCGAAGCACAACACCTGCGCATTGTTCGACAGCACCGACCGTTCGACTGAGAAGCTGTCGTGAGCGGTCACAGCCCGCACACCGGGCACCTTGTTAGCGCTGATCGCGACGCCCAGGCCCGTGCCGCACACGAGCAGCGCGCGGTCCGCCTTACCCTCGACGATCATCCGGGCAGCCGCGACGGCAACGTGCGGATAGGGCATCTGCTCGTCCGCGCCGACACCGACGTCGGTGACGTTGCTGACACGTGCGTCGCCACGAAGGTCACCCTTGAGCGCTTCCTTGTATTCGTATCCCGCTTCGTCTGATCCGACCACGATTCGCAGGGACATCTCAGCTCGTTTCCTTCGCGGTGAGAACGAAGCACTCTGCAATGACGCGTGCACACTTCGCCAACGATGTGGCTCCGGGGTCCGGGGTTCCCACGCTGCGGTCGGCTAACGGGCGGGCCCGGCCCACTTTCGGCCGCATTTCTGCGGTCGCCTTGGCGGCCTCATCGGCGACGTCAGCCGCGCCCGCCCATGCCTGTGGCCACGGTTGGCCGTCGTCGACCAGGCGCTCCAGTTCGTCGACGAACGGAAACATCGCGTCGAGCATCGTCTTGTCTCCGGGCGCGGCACCCCCGAGACGTGTCAGCGCGTCGTAACCAGACCGCATCGCCGCGACGACCGTTGCCGAGTCCGGACTGCCTGTGTCGCCGAGACTTTCCCCGATGGCCCGGAGCATCGCACCCCACAGCACCCCGGACGTCCCACCGGCCGCCGCCGCCCAACGATCTCCAGCCGCAATGAGAACCGAGCCTTGGCCTGATCCTGCTTCGACGGCCTCCGCTGCAGCCGTACGGGCGGCCGATGCGCCCTTGACCATGCCACGGCCGTGGTCGCCGTCACCGGCGACCGCGTCCATGCGACCAAGCTCCTCCTTCGCCCCTTCCAGCATCTGCGCCATCGCATCGAGCGCGTGGGCTATGCGTCGACCTCCGAGGCGTCCGTCGGCGTCCGACGATCCAGCAGGTCGCGTCACGGGCAGTGGTGCTTGGCCCTCCTCTGGTCTTCGGATGACAGCGTTGTCGGTGAAGGCGGCACCCTTCCGGTAGGCAGGCGTGTCAGCCGGTGCGCACCAATACTTCTCGAGCTCATCGTCCAGCCACATGACTGTCAACGAGCAACCTGCCATGTCCAAGCTGGTGACCAGTTCGCCGACCTCCGGCTCGACAATCTCGTAGCCGCGGTCCCGCAGGAAACGCGCCACGGCGCCCCATACAACGAACAGCTCTTCGTACTTGGTGCGCCCTAATCCGTTGAGGATCACCGCAATTCGTCTGGAGTCGGTTGCGGGCGCATCACCGAGCACCCCGTTGACCAGCATCTCGGCCAGCCCCTCGGCGGTCGTCAGCGGCTTTTCTGAAACGCCGGGTTCGCCGTGAATTCCCAGTCCTACGCCCATCGCCTCGTGCCCGACGGTGAACAGCGGCGAGTCGGCGCCAGGAAGGGTGCAACCGCCGAAGGCAACACCGAGCGTGCGGGTCGCATAGTTTGCCGCGGCTGTCACGCGGATGACATTGTGCAGATCCAGACCATCTTCTGCCGCCGCGCCCGCACATTTGAATACCGTGAAGTCACCGGCGATGCCGCGACGTTTCACCTCCTCACCCTTTGGCGCGCTTGCGATGTCGTCGGTGACGGCGAAGTAGTGCGCCTGAAATCCCTCACGTCGAAGCTGGGCCAGCGCGAGGCCGAAGTTCATCACGTCGCCTGCGTAGTTGCCCGTTATCAGCAACACCCCGGCATCACCATGGGCGGCGCGCGCCACCGACGCGGCATCGTCGGCGGACGGCGAGGTGAAAATGTTGCCGACCACGGCGCCGTCGGCGAATCCCGCGCCCACGGTGCCGCAGAACGCCGGGTAATGGCCGGATCCCCCACCGATCACCACCGCGACCTTGCCGGGCCGTGTCGGCTGCGCCCGAACCACGCCCCCTGGCACCCCGACGACGTAACGTGCGTGGGCGTCGAGGAAGCCGACCAGCATGTCGTCGGTAAAACAGGCGGGGTCGTTGAACAGATGTGTCATGGCGTTGATGTCCCGAATCGAGTGGTTTTCGTTGACAGGCTGTTAGATGTCTGACATCTTACATCTGTGGGTCAAGAGTCGAATATTCGGCGCGAGCAACGCCAGCCGCTCTCGGAAGAGGTCCGGCAGCAGATCGCGGCCGAGATCACCGACGGCACGTACGCACCAAACGAAAAGCTGCCGTCGGAACCGGAATTCGCGAGGCGCTACGGAATCAGCAGACCCACATTGCGGGAGATTCTCAGCGGCCTGGAGCGGGACGGATTGATCCGTCGCGTACATGGCGTCGGCACCTTCGTGACACCCAAGCGGACGCGGGTGAACAGCGTTCTCGACCTCGACATCGGTGTCACCGAAGCGGTAACGGCCGCAAAGGCCAACCTCAACGTCGAAGTTCTGGACGCCAGCATCGGAAAGATCAAGAAGTGGATCGCCGCCGCGCTCGAGCTGCCCGACGACGCCGAAGCCTTCCGCGTCGAACGCATCATCCGGGTCGACGGAGTGCCCGCCACGCATGGCTACGACGTGATTCCGCTACCCATCCTCGAGGCTGCGGGATTCCCCTCCTATGACGGCGGCTCGATCTATCAGTTCTTGGAAAGCCGCTGCGGCGTACACCTTCTCGGCGGCGTCGCTGAGATCGAGCCGGTGGTTGCCAGCGTGCGTCTTGCCAAACTGCTGGACTGCCCGCGGAACAGCCCACTGTTGCGCCTCGAGCAGACAGAGCGTTCGGCTGGTGGCGTTCCAGTCCTGCTCTCACAAGAGCACTACGCCCCCGGCGTCTTCAGCCTCACAGTGCACCGCCTCCGCCGCGACAGAACCGACGTCGCAGGAAGGCGCGCCAAATCGGACAGGGGCTGACGCGCGTCAGCAACTTGAACGAATCACCATCCCCTCCACCGCCGAGAAAGTGAACCCTGCATGACCGACGACCAGTTGTCCAGAACAGCGGAGCCAGTGACATCTCCCTCCGACGATGAACAGTTGCGGGCCTTCGGCTACGAACCGCAGCTCGAACGCTCAATGGGAGCGTGGAGCTCGTTCTCGATCTCCATCTCCTGCATGTGTGTCACCGCAGGTGTTTTCACCACTTTTGCCTATTCGCTTGGCATGGTAGGGCCGGTCTTTGTGTGGACGTGGCTCATCGTGTCCATCGGCCAAATGCTCGTCGCGTTGGTACTCGCAGAACTGGCTGGCCGCATGCCGATCAGCGGCTACGCCTATCAGTGGACCAGCCGACTGATTAATTCCCATTACGGATGGTTCGTCGGATGGGCCGGGTTGATGGCGTTCATTCCCGGCTTCACCGGGCTCAACTTCGGTCTGGCGCCGGTGCTTTTGAATCGGCTCGGCATTGATATAACAACTACGTCGACGGTCGCGGTCGTGCTGATCGTCCTGCTGACTCAGCTGACCATCAACCTCGCAGGCGTCCGCGTCGCATCGAGGATCAACAATGCGGTCGCTTTCGCCGTAGAGATCGGCCTCTCGATCATCCTGACCGCGATTCTGCTGGTGGTCGGATTCGTGATCAACCCGGTTCAAGACTTCAGCTTCTTGTCCACAACGACTGTGCAGGACGGTGGATTCGCAACGGCCATCCTGCTTTCGGGTCTCCTGGCCATGTGGGTTCTCACCGGCTTCGAAGGTGCCGCAGACCTCGCCGAAGAGACCAAGATGGCGACTCGCCACGTGCCCAAGGCCGTGATCCGCGCCTTGTTGTTCGCGATCATCGTCGGGTTCCTGATGATCGTTGGGCTCACCATCAACATCGACAACCTGACCGACACGATCGGGTCCGACGTGCCCGTGTCGCATATTCTCCAGACGGCACTCGGGTCCACGGGGGCGGCGATCTTCGAGTCCGTGGCGATCATCGCGCTCTACGCCGGCGGCCTGGCTAACATGGCTGCCGCCAGTCGGCTGATGTTCTCACTGTCGCGCGACAACATGTTGCCGGCGTCCTCGGTTCTCAAGAAGGTCTCCCCCACAACGAAATCCCCGAGTGCCGCGCTCCTCGTCGTCGCGGCCTTCAGCTTTGGGCTGGTGCTCCTCGGCAGCTACGGGTCATCACAGGCCATGGCGCTCATCGTTGGGATGGCCGCACTGGGCTACTACGCCGTCTACGGTTTGACGATCATCGCCGTCCTCATCGCGTCACGCAACGGCTCACTGCCGACACAGACCAGCTTCGACCTAGGTCGGTACGCGGGACTTGTTCGGATCGCGGCCCTGCTGTGGACGGTGTTCGTCGTCGGATGCCTCACTGTGCCCGAGCTGAACCACCAGACCGCAATGACGGCGGGAGCGTTCTTCGTTCTGGCCGGCATCTGGTACGCGGTCACTCTTCGTAACCGCATTCAGAGCGAACAGGCTGGCGTGCCCCAGGGAGGTGCTATCCGTTGAGCCAGACAGTCGACCGCTTCGTCAAGCAGGGCTTCCGCAGCGCCGCACCGTACAACGCCGAACATCACGATTTCGCTTGGCAGCACCGTCAACTCGCGAGGCTGATGTCCAACGAATGCCCAATACCTCCGTCCGAAGGAGTGCGGGCTGCCGTTCGGGAGGCGTTCGATGTGGGACACCTGTACCCGTACTCGGGCAAGGACTTGGTTGAGGCGCTGGCGAAGTACAACGCCGTTTCGGCTGAGTCGATCGTGCTGGGCAACGGTTCGACGGAGGTGCTCGACGTCCTCGTCCGGTTGTTGGTCGGACCCGGTGACGAGACGATCATCGCGACGCCCACATACGCGTTCTTCGAGAGTCAGACACGCATAAACGGCGGCATCCCCCACGCGGTGCCATTGACACCCTCGTGGGATCTGGACGTCGAAGCGATGCTCGCCGCCATCAGCGATCAGACGAAGGTCATATTCCTCTGCAGTCCGAACAACCCGACCGGAAAGGGTTGGCGTAGAGACCAACTGCTCCGACTGCTCGAAACCGGAATACCGGTGGTAGTCGACCAGGCCTACTTGGAATGCGGCTACGCGGAATCCTTCGCACCGCTGGTTTCCCAGCATTCGAACCTCGTCATCGCACGGACCATGTCGAAGGGCTTCGGGCTGGCCGCGTTACGCGTCGGCTACCTGATCGGGGACCCCGAGCTCATCGACATCGTCCAGCGAGTCCGAATTCCGTTCAGCATCAGCCTGATGGCGATTTGGGGCTGTTTGCAGGCGCTCGCCGAACCGGACGAGCTGGACCTGCGTCGCGAGTTCATCAGCTCGGAAGCCGATCGGCTGCACGCGGCGATGCAACACATGGAAGGCGTCCAGTCGTACCCGTCCGACGGCAACTTCGTTCTGGCTGACATATCCTCGAGCGGTCGATCAGTTTCCGCTGTGGTCGATGCTTTGCTCGCCGAAGACATGTTGATCAGGGCGATGGGCGCACACGGTCTGAAAGGGTCGCACGTGCGAGTGACAGTCGGGACCGTCGAACAGAACGACAGGTTCCTGAAACTTCTCGAAGACTTGCTCCGGCCCGGCCGACCCGGTGTATTTTCGTGAACCGGGGTGAGCGGAGAGACATTTGAGCCCCTATTTCCTCGCACTTGACATCGGTACGAGCGGCGTGAAGGCCGTTGTGGTCGATGCCGATGGCGCTCTGCTGGATAGTTCCTACCGCGGCTACGGCCTTCAGATGGTCGAAGACGGCGGCGTCGAACAGGATCTCGACCAGATCATCACCTCCTCCCTGGATGCCGCATACGAGCTGCTTCGTCGGGTGACAGGGGTCGGCGGCACCCCGGTCTTCATCGAAGGGGTCAGCGTCACCGCTCAGATGTTCAATCTCGTGGCGGTCGACGAATCGGGCAAGCCGCTGCTGCCGATGATCAGCTGGCTCGACCAACGCGCTGAAGGCGCTGCTCGCGCGCTGGCCGAAATCATGCCTCCCAGCGCGCAGTTCAAGCGTTTCGACTCGGTCGTATCGGCCAAGGACATCGTTCCGAAGATCCTGTGGCTGCGCGATAACCGAACCGACGTCTACGCCCGTACGGCCAAGCTGCTGGACTGTAAGGAAGCCGTCGTGTCGCATCTCACGGGCGTCGCGGTCACCGATCACGCCGGGGCATCGGCCTATCGGCTGTTCGACCACGACACCCGCAGCTGGGACGTCGACGCGTGCGAGGCTGCGGGAATCGACGCAGATAAGTTGCCCGCCGTCCGCTCCGCGACAGACGTCGCAGGCGGACTATTGCCAGATGTCGCCGACCGACTCGGGTTGCCCGCAGGCATTCCGGTGTACGTTGGCGTCGGCGATGTCCCGGCGAGCCAACTGGGCTCCGGCGCAGTCGATCCCGGCGATCTCCACGTCAGCCTCGGCACAGCGGTCTACTTCGGCCTGATGATGTCCGAACGGCGTGTCGACCCCTGCCACCAACTCGGTGCACTTGCACACACCGAAGCCGACCAGTGGATCCTCTGGTTGGAGATAGCCACCGGCGGCGCGGCGCTCGCCTGGGCACTGCGCATGCTTGGACTCAGCGATCCCGGCCCGGTGGACTACACACAGGTCGAGCGGATGGTGAGCGAAAGCGCGGACGACATGGACGGTCTGCTTTTCGCACCCTGGCTGAGCGGAGAGCGGGTGCCGGTCTTCGATGACGCCGCGCGCGCCTCGTTCGTCGGCCTGAGCCTGCACCACGGACCTGGACACGTCCTCCGGGCGGTCATGGAGGGTGTGGCTTTCCAGATGCGGTGGGCGCTGCAATACGGCCTGGACTACGGCGAGACGGTCAAGCGGATCCGCGCGGTGGGCGGCGGGACGATGGGCTCGGTCTGGACACAGATCATCGCCGACGTGCTCGCCCATCCGCTGGAAACGATCGCCGCACCACAGGATGCCGGGGCGATCGGCGCCGCCGCGTGCGCCATCGTCGGCAGTCGGGCCCAACCCGACTACTCGTTCCTCGCCGACCGGGTCACCGTGACCCACACTTATCTGCCCGACCCGGCCCGCTCGTCTGAATACTGCACCCGGTTCGCCCAGTACCGACGGCTCTACGACGCGCTCTACCCGATCTACCACGACCTAAGAGATGGGGCTCAACTGTGACCAACCGCTGCGTCGTGTTCGATCTCGATGGAGTGCTGGTCATGTCCGAGCACTTGTGGGAACAAGGCTGGCAGTCGGTTTCGGCCCAGCACGGCTATGTCTGGCAGTCGGAGGACACCAAGACGTGCCAGGGCAAGAGCGTTCCGGAATGGGCCCGCTACGTCAGCCACCGCACCGGCATTGACGACCACGTCGCGGCTGACCGCGTCATCCAAATGGTCGCCGACGCTTACGACAGCAACCAGGTGCCGCTGATCGAGGGCGCCCTCGAGATGGTTCAGGCTGCCGCGATGCGCGTACCGGTGGCCCTGGCCTCCTCCGCTCCGCGCGCGATCATCGACCGCGTGATGGCGACGACACCGATCGGCGAGTACTTCCGCGCGACGGTTTCCAGTGCCGAGGTGGCCGCCGGAAAGCCCGCACCCGACGTCTATGAAGAGGCCGTCGCCAGGTTGGGCGCATGCAGCAGGGGCAGCTATGCGGTGGAGGATTCGAGCAACGGCATCCGCGCCGCGGCCGCCGCGGGCCTGACGGTTCTCGGCATGGAACACCCGCGGTACCCGGTCGACCGCGACGCAACTGGCCGCGCCGCCGGCGTCTACCACAGCCTCGAAGACGTCACCGCCGTACTGATGAGCTTCCTCGACGAACCGTAGCTTTGGCCGATTGAGCGATTGGCGGCTTCCAGCCGTGTCGGAAGTGCTGGGCTCGCTCGCAGTCATGCGCGGAAATCTCGCGCAACGGCCATGGTAGGACTGCACTCATGACCTCGGTCGCAAATGACCTCGCACTCGCCCTCGAACTGGCCGACGCCGCAGACGCGCTCACCCTGGACAGATTCGGTGCACTCGATCTCCGCGTGGACACGAAACTCGATCTATCGCCGGTCACCGATGCTGACAGGTCAGCCGAAACACTGCTGCGCGAATCGCTGACCGAGAAACGCCCCGACGATTCGATCTTCGGTGAAGAGTTCGGCGGCACACCCAGTTTCGAAGGTAGGCAGTGGATTCTGGACCCGATCGACGGGACCAGGAACTTCGTTCGCGGCGTCCCGGTCTGGTGCACTCTCATTGCCCTCCTGGTCGACGGCACCCCCGTCGTCGGGGTCGTCAGCGCCCCCGCGTTGGGCCGCCGCTGGTGGGCCGGACAGGGCGAAGGCGCGTACGCATCGTTCGGCGGGTCGACACGGCGGATTTCGGTGTCCGGTGTCAGCGACCTCGGTTCCGCGAGCCTGTCCTTCTCCGACCTGACGACCGGCTGGGACGACCGCCGATCGCGCTTCATCGATCTCACCGATGAAGTGTGGCGGGTCCGCGCCTACGGCGACTTCTGGTCGTATTGCCTGGTCGCCGAGGGCGCCGTCGACATCGCGGTCGAACCGGAGGTCAAGTCGTGGGACCTCGCGCCGCTCGACATCCTGGTGCGCGAGGCGGGCGGCTCCTTCACCAACTTCGCCGGAGAGCCGGGGCCACACGGTGTGAGCGCGGTGGCCACCAACGGGCTTCTTCACGAGGCAGTCCTGGCACGCCTCGGCGGCGCCTGAGCTTGCCGAGAACGTCGCTTCGCGTTGTCGATTTCGCCCCATCAGAGCCGGATAAAGCGCATCCTGCCCATAGCGGTCAAGGCAGGTGAACCGTCGTGTACACAAACACATCTCATCCCGTCGCCACCGGCTTGTCTCCGTGGCCGCACCCGACAATTTGGTGTGGGACATCGAGGCCTACGACGAGTGCATGGGCAAGACAGTCCGGGACGCCAACCAGGTCGTCCCGCCTGGGGCACCCCGACCGCTGCCACCTGGGATTGTGGCGCCCGAACAACGGTGAAGACCGGCTGTAGATGTGAGTCACCTAACAGGTGCCCTTTATCTTACTCCGGAGTAAGATAGTGTCATCGGCACTGGCCCTACGAGCGAGGCTGCACACAAAAATGACGAACACAATCGACCGCAAATCCGCGCGCGCCCCGAAAAGCAACGGGCGAGAAAGCGCCATCGGACTCCAGAAGCACAAGCGAACCCCGACCGACATCGGCCTGGCGTTGATCACGCCGCTCGTCGGGCAGGAGTTCCTGGACCGCTACAACCTGCGTGACCCGCTGAACCGCGGACTCAAGTACGGCGTGAAGCAGGTCTTCTCCGTGGCGGGCGCCACCAGCAGGCAGTTCAAGAAGGTGTCCGGCCCCAAGAGCGGCCCGACCCGGCTGAAGGCCAGCGGCGCAGACTACTTCGACCTCACCCCGGACGACGACCAGAAGATGATCGTCGAGACCGTCAACGAGTTCGCCGAAGAGGTACTGCGCCCCGCCGCCCGCGAGGCCGACGAAAACGCAAGCTATCCACCCGACCTCGTGGCCAAGGCCAACGAACTGGGCATCACCGCGATCAATGTCCCCGAGAACTTCGACGGCATCGCCGAACACCGTGCCGCCGTGACCAATTCCTTGGTCGCCGAGGCACTTGCCTACGGAGACATGGGATTGGCGCTGCCCATCCTGGCTCCCGCCGGTGTCGCATCCGCGCTCACCCACTGGGGCAGCGCCGACCAGCAAGCGACCTACCTTCCCGAGTTCGCGGGTGAGAACGTCCCGCAGGCCTGCGTGGCGATCGCCGAGCCCCGTCCGTTGTTCGACCCGACGGCGCTGAAGACCACCGCGGTCCGCACGCCTAGCGGCTACCGGATCGACGGCGAGAAGTCATTGGTGGTCGCCGCCAAGGACGCCGAATTGCTCATCGTGGCAGCGCAATTGAACGGCAAACCCGCACTGTTCATCGTCGAGTCGTCCGCCAAGGGACTCTCGGTTACCGCCGATCGCAGCATGGGGATCCGGGCCGCCGCTCTCGGCCGCGTCACGCTCGACAACGTGACCGTTCCGCTGTCCGCGCGCCTCGGCGAGGACGCCGCATCCGATGCCGACTACTCCGAGGCCGTTGCGCTGTCCCGGCTCGGCTGGGCCTCGCTGGCCGTGGGCACCTCGCATGCGGTGCTCGACCACGTCATCCCCTACGTCAAGGAGCGGCACGCGTTCGGCGAGCCGATCGCCCACCGCCAGTCGGTTGCGTTCATGTGCGCCAACATCGCCATCGAACTCGACGGCCTGCGCCTGATCACCTGGCGCGGCGCCGCCCGCGCCGACCAGGGCCTGTCGTTCGCCCGTGAGGCCGCGCTGGCCAAGAAACTCGGCACCGACAAGGGCATGCAGATCGGCTCCGACGGTGTGCAACTGCTCGGTGGCCACGGCTACACCAAGGAACACCCCGTCGAACGCTGGTACCGCGATCTACGCGCAATCGGCATCGCCGAGGGCGTCGTCGTCATCTAGCCTTCCATCGCATCGAACGGAAACCACTGTCATGGCAATCAATTTGGAACTGCCCCGCAAACTCAACGCGGTGATCGAGAAGGCGCACCAGGGTGCCGCCGAGATGCTTCGGCCGATCTCGCGCAAATGGGATCTGCGCGAGCACGAGTACCCGGTCGAGCTGGACACCCTGGCCACCCTGTTCGAGGGCATCTCGGAGGCCAAGACCATCGCGTTCGCGGGCGCCGAAGCGTTCCGCGACGGCGATGAGGCCAAGGAGGCCAACCACAACGGCGGCAACATGTCGGCCGTTCTCAACGTGATGGAGATCAGTTGGGGCGACGTGGCTTTGATGCTTTCGGTGCCGCGCCAGGGTCTCGGCAACGCCGCCATCTCCAGTGTCGCCACCCCTGAGCAGCTGGAGCGCCTCGGTAGAGATGTCTGGGCCGCGATGGCGATCACCGAGCCGGGGTTCGGCTCCGACTCCGCCGCGGTGTCGACCACGGCCAAGCTCGACGGCGACGAGTACGTGATCAACGGCGAGAAGATCTTCGTCACCGCCGGATCGCGGGCCACCCACATCGTGGTGTGGGCGACGCTGGACAAGTCGCTCGGCCGTGCGGCGATCAAGTCGTTCATCGTCCCGCGCGAGTACCCCGGCGTCACCGTCGAAAGGCTCGAGGACAAGCTCGGCATCAAGGCCTCCGACACCGCGGTCATCCGCTTCGACAACGTGCGGATCCCGAAGGACAACCTGCTCGGCAGCCCGGAGATCCAGGTGGAGAAGGGCTTCGCGGGCGTCATGGAGACGTTCGACAACACCCGCCCCGTTGTCGCCGCGATGGCGGTCGGCATCGCGCGGGCAGCGCTGGAGGAACTGCGCAAGATCCTCGAGGACGCGGGGGTCGAGATCTCCTACGACAAGCCCGCACACGCCCAGAGTGCGGCCGCCGCGGAGTTCCTGCGCATGGAAGCCGACTGGGAGGCCGGTTACCTGCTGATGGTGCGCTCCGCGTGGCAGGCCGACAACGACATCCCGAACTCCAAGGAAGCGTCGATGGGCAAGGCCAAGGCCGCCAGGGTGGCCACCGACATCACGCTCAAGGCCGTCGAAATGGCAGGCACCACAGGCTATTCCGAGGATACCCTGCTGGAGAAGTGGGCTCGCGACTCCAAGATCCTTGACATCTTCGAGGGCACCCAGCAGATCCAGCAGCTGGTGGTGGCGCGCAGGCTGCTCGGGTTGTCGTCAGCCGAACTGAAGTAGCCCGCGCGGCCGCGACGTAATCTCGGGGCATGGACAACTTCGCTGCCCTGGTCGCCCGCAAGAACGACGATCGCATCGACTGTGCGGTCGAGAAGCTGACGGAGTCCGACCTGCCGGACGGCGATGTGACGATCCGCGTCGCCTATTCCAGCGTCAACTACAAAGACGCGCTTGCGGTCACCCCCAACGGCGGGGTGGTGCGCGACTATCCGATCGTGCCAGGGATCGATCTGACCGGAGAGGTCGTCGAGTCGCAGTCGCCCGATTTCGTCGTCGGTGACGCCGTCCTGGCCCACGGCTACGAGATCGGCACAGGACGCCACGGCGGCTACGCCGAATACGCGCGGCTGCCCGCGGACTGGGTGGTCAAGCTCGGCTCGCTGAGCCCCCGCGACGGCGCAGCGATCGGCACCGCGGGCTTCACCGCGGCGATGAGCGTGCAGGCGCTGATCGACTGGGGCATCAAGCCCGACGACGGTCCGATCGTGGTGACCGGCGCGACGGGCGGTGTGGGGTCGGTCAGCGTCGACCTGCTCGCCGCCGCGGGGTATGAAGTGGTGGCATCGACGGGTAAGGCCGACGCGGCCGAGCGACTCAAGGCACTCGGCGCAGCCGAGGTCATCGGCCGCCTGCCCGAGGACCCCGACGCCAAACCTCGGCCGCTGGCCAAGACCCGATGGGCCGGCGCCGTCGACTGCGTCGGCGGCAAGACGCTCGCCGATGTGCTGAGCTCCCTGCGCTACGGCGGCGCCGTCGCCGCCAGCGGCCTCACCGGAGGTGCCGGCCTGAGCACCACCGTCATGCCGTTCATCCTGCGCGGAGTGTCGCTGTTGGGCATGGACTCGGTGCAGATGCCGATCGAGCCACGCCGTCGGCTGTGGGAGAAGCTAGGCGGCGAGCTTGCACCGCAACACCTTTCGGACATCACCAACGACGTCGACATCAAGGACGTCGTAGAGGTCCTCGACGAGATCCGCGCCGGCCGCTACTCCGGCCGCGCCGTGGTGAGGGTGACCGGAGGGTTCTAGTGCGCGGGCTGCTTATCGCCACCCTGGGCGCCGCCGCTATCGCGACAGCGCCGTTGGCGGGTGCCGAACCCACAGGCAACAACTCGAATTACGCGCCCTACGGCGACGGCGTTCCGACCGTCATCTCCGGCGGCCCTGTACCCACGATGAACGGCGTGCCTTGTGTCGCAGGCCATCTCGGTACGTGTGTGTCGATGGCGCAAAACCAACCCCCGCCGAGGAAACCCTCGACGGGGGTTGGTCACAGTCCGACGATCAGGCGCTGACTACCCGAGGTACTTCTCCAGGTCGGGCTTCATCTGCTGCAGCTGCTGGCCCCAGTAGGCCCAGTTGTGCGTGCCGCTGGGCGGGAAGTTGAACACGGCGTTCTTACCGCCCGCGGCGATGTAGTTGTCGCGGAATGTCTCGTTGGTCCGGATCGTCAGGCCCTCGAGGAAGGTCGCGGGCAGGTCGCCGCCACCGAGCTCGTTGGGCGTGCCGTTGCCGCAGTACACCCAGAGGCGGGTGTTGTTGGCGACCAGCGCGGGGATCTGCACCATCGGGTCGTTGCGCTTCCACGCGGGGTCGGTCTCCGCCGGACCCCACATCGGACCGGTCGAGTAGCCGCCCGCATCACCCATCGCCATGTTGATCAGGAACGGCCATTGGCCCTCCGACGGGTTCAGGAACGCCGAAAGCGAGCCCGCGTAGATGTACATCTCCGGGTGGTAGACGGCCAGGATCATCGCGGAGTTACCCGACATGGACAGGCCCACCGCGGCGTTACCCGTGGTCGAGACGCCCTTCTCGGAGGCCAGCCATTGCGGCATCTCCTGGGTCAGGAACGTCTCCCACTTGTAGGTCTGGCAGCCGGCCTTACCGCAGGCGGGCTCGTACCAGTCGGTGTAGAAGCTGGACTGGCCGCCGACCGGCATGACGATCGACAGCGGGCTCTGGTAGTACCACTCGAACGCCTGGGTCTCGAGGTCCCAGCCGTTGTAGTCGTCGCGGGCGCGCAGGCCGTCGAGAAGCACCACGGAATGCGACCCGGTGCCCTTCTGGAACTGAACCTTGATGTCGCGGCCCATCGAGGGGGACGGAACCATCAGGTACTCCACGGGCAGCCCAGGACGGGAGAACGCGCCCGCGGTCGCCGATCCTCCCGCGAAGCCGATGATTCCCGGAAGCAGGAGCGCCGCAAGTGCGGCCACGGTGATCCTGCGCCCCCAACGGCCTCGGATTTTGTCAACGAACGTCATAACTGCAGTCCATCCATCTTTCGGTTGTCGCGTAGTACGTCTTCAGCCCCGTGAGCAAACTCTGCTCCGGCACCGCAGCATCGTCTTCACTGCGCTGTCGCGCCCGCCCCACCTGACCGGGGTCATTTCGGAGGGCAGACCGAGTAATTTCAGTTGTGCGCTGTCGAGTAAAACATGTGAACAGGACAGGGAAAACCCGGGCCGTCGCTCTGTGGCTTATTCGTAAGCGAAATTTATCGTTACGCCAGAGTCAATTCAGTGGGTCGGCGAGGGCGCTGACCCTTCGGCCGGTCGACGTATCGTGAGGTCCGATGGCCATCGAGCGCGTGGGGGCTGCCACCAGCCGGTTAACTGTGGACGACTGGGTCGCTGCCGGTTTCGAGATCCTCGCCGAAGAGGGCATGACGGCGCTGAAGATCGATCGCCTCTGCAGCCGCCTCGCGGTCACAAAAGGCAGCTTCTACTGGCACTTCACTGATATCGCCGGTTACCGCGCGACGCTTATCCAGGCCTGGGGCGAATTGCGCGACGACGATCGAAGCCATTTCGCCGAGATGTCCGACGTCGCGCCCCGGGAACGGCTGTCGCAAATGATGTCGTCGTTGTTGAGCGCCAGGCACTGGACGCTGGAACGGGCCATGCGCGAGTGGGCCAGGACCGATCCCGCCGTCGCGGCCAGCGTCCGCGCTGCCGATCAACGGGTTCTCGAGGCGGTTCGGCAGGCATTCCTCGATTTCGGATTCGACGCCGACGAAGCCGACCTGCGCGCCACCGCGACCTTCGCCGCGGGCATCGGCTTTCTGCATCTGTCCGGGCAAACACCCAACCGCAAGGGTGCCGCCCGGCGAGAGCGGTTCCTGGACCTCATGCTGTCGCGCTGAGATCTTCCATACTAAAAAGTATGGTAGGTTCGCGGCCATGACTGCGGCCCCGGCCACGTCGCCGGACATCAGCCCCGATTTCGTCGCCAGCCTCGCCGAGCGCGCCCAGGAGGCCGAGAACCTGCGCAGGCTGCCCCAGGCGACCCTCGACGACTACATCGCCTCCGGCCTGTCCGAACTGCTTGTGCCCGCCCGCTACGGCGGCATCGAGGCCCCGTGGCAGGCCATCCTCGACCCGGTGCGCCGGATGGCACACGGATGCGCCTCGAGCGCGTGGACGCTGGGCTTCTACACCCTGCACAACTGGATGGTCGCGCTGTTCGGCGAGCAGGCCCAGGAGGAGGCCTTCGCCACGCGCCCGTTCCTGGCGCCCGCTCCCCTGGCCCCCACCGGCCACGGCACACCGGTCGACGGCGGCATCAGGCTGTCGGGGCGATGGTCGTGGGCCACCGGGGTGATGCACGGCAACTGGGTCATGGTCGGCGTGCTGTGCGGGTCGGCCGACGACCCGGCCTCGATCTATCCGGCACTGGCGCTGCTGCCGATCGGCGACGCAGCCGTCGAAGACGTCTGGCACACCGACGGCATGCGGGCGACGGGCTCCAACGACGTGGTCGTCACCGACGTGTTCGTCCCGTCCCACCGCCTGGTGAACGTCATCGACATCTACAAGGGCACCGCACCCGGCGCCGCTCTGCACGACTCCGACACCTATCGCTGGCCGATGGTGCCGGCGCTGGCCCTGCTTGCCGCGATGCCCGCGTTCGGCAGCGCGGAACGGGCAGCGGACATCTACGCCGAGCGCCTTTCTCAACGGGTGCTGGCGTACGAGGGCGTCACCCAGAAGGACAAACCCCTTGCCCAGGCCCATCTCGCCGAGGCCCGGATCCGATTGCGGGCGCTGCGCGCACTCCTCGACGACACCGTCGGGCAGCTCGAAAACCTGGTTACCGCAGGCGATTCCGTACCACGTCCGGTGCGCGGCGAGGCGCGACTGGCCGCGGCGCACATCGTGCACGAGTCGCGCGACATCATCACGAAACTGCTCGGTGCGTCAGGAGCGAGCGCGCACTTTCTGGACAACCCCCTGCAGCGCATCAAGCGCGACGTCGACGTGATCGCCGGCCACGTGGTGTTCGATTACGACACCAGCCGCGAACTCGCGGGCGCACTGATGCTGGGCATGGACATCCCACGAACCTCGATGGTCTGAAGGAGGCCACCATGGCGGAGAGCCTGCGCGACCGCATCACCACGACCTTCCAGAAGCGGGTGGCCAACCCGCTGATGCGACGACTTCCCTTCCAGACGCTGCTGGAGACGACCGGACGGAAATCGGGTCAGCCACGCCGAACTCCGCTCGACGGCCGCTTGGTCGGCAACCAGTTCTGGTTCGTCTCCGAGTTCGGCGAGAAGTCGCAATACGTGAAGAACATCAAGGCCGACCCGAGGGTCCGGATCCGGCTGCGCGGTCAATGGCACAGCGGCACGGCGCATCTGGTGCCCGACGACGACCCGCACGAACGGTTGCGCTCGCTGCCGCAGTTCAACAGCTTCGGGGTGCGCACCTTCGGTACGAATTTGCTCACAATCCGTGTCGATCTGACCGACTGAGGCGTCTCGGCCTTTTAGGGTGACCCCGTGGAGGGGACACCATTCGGCCGCTATCGCCTGGTCGAGCCGATAGGTCATGGCGGCATGGGCGAAGTGTGGCGGGCCTTCGACACCGTCATGAACCGGGTCGTCGCGCTGAAGTTGCTCCCGCCGAACCTCGCGAACGACGAGCAGTACGAGGCGCGGTTCCGCCGCGAGGCCCAGATGGCTGCCGCGCTGGACGAACCCCACGTGGTGCCGATCCACGACTTCGGCGAGATCGACGGCCGCCTCTACGTGACCATGCGGCTGATCGACGGCAAGACGGTCAGCGAGCTCATCGCCGGAGGGTCGCTGACGCCCGACCGCGCTGTTTCGATCATCGAGCAGATCGCCGCCGCCCTCAACGCCGCCCACCGCGTCGGGCTGGTGCACCGCGACGTCAAACCGTCGAACATTCTGGTGACCGAGGACGACTTCGCCTACCTGATCGATTTCGGCATCGCCCGCGCCGCGAATGCCACGAAGCTGACGAACACCGGTGCGACGATCGGCACCTTCGCCTACATGGCCCCGGAACGGTTCACCGCCGACAAAGCCGATGCGCCAACGGTTGACGTCTACGCGTTGACGTGCGTGCTGTTCGAGTGCCTGACCGGCGCCCAGCCCTTTCCGGGCGACAGCATGGAGCGCCAGATCACCGGTCACCTGACGGAGCCACCACCGCGACCCTCCGCCGTGGTGCCTGCGTTGTCGCAACAGATGGACGAGGTCATCGCGAAAGGGATGGCCAAGAACCCCGCGCACCGCTATGCGTCCACCAAGGAACTGGCGGCGGCCGCCCGCGCCGCCATTTCGGCGCCGCTCGTGCCGAGTCCCCCTGCCCCCGAGGGCAATTGGGGTACACCGGCGCATGCCTGGGCGGCCCCGCTGCAATACCCCTACACGTCGCCGGATGCGGCTGCGGCCACCGCCCCGACCCAGTACAGCGCGCCGCAGGCGCCGCCGCCATGGCCTCCCGCCTCCGCGCCCGTCGGTGGCCAGGCTCCGCCATCGTGGTGGCGCCAGCCGGCCGTGTGGCTCCTGGCGGGCCTGGTGATGTTCCTCGCCGTCGCCGCGGTAGTCGTCGTTGTGATGGTCTGGCCGGACAGCGGTTCCGGCGACCGCTCGACGCCGACCGCTTCGCCGCGCCAACAAGGTTCGCCGAGCACTGCGACGGCGGCTCCCGCTGCACCCGGGGCCACCAACGCCGCTCCCCCGGGAGTCACCATCTCCATTCCCACCGACCCTCCCACGTCAGCGTCATCCGGACCGTCGCAGTTGCAGACCGTCGACGGCCTCAACGGCCTGCTGGACAGCATCCGGAACCGCTTCGGCGACACCATGGGATTCCAGTTCACCGTCTACTCCGACTACGCCGTCATGGAGCGCGTCGCGCCCGACAACGATCGCGTCCGACAGGACTTCACGTATCGCAACGGGCAGTGGCAGAACTGGGGTTCCGACATGTCGACGAGTGTTTTCGACGTTCTGGCCGACCTCAGCGCGTTCGACGTGCCCGCGGTGGCGGCCACCTTGGCGGCGGCCCCTCAGACGCTCGGTGCACCACCCAACGACCCGAAGCTCTACCTGATCGTCCGCGGCGTCGAAGGCGGCGGGTTGGAGCTGATCATCCATTCGTCGGCGCCCGGCACGGGGTTCATGCAAGTCAACCCCGACGGGTCGATCAAAAAGGTCTTCCCGGCCTGACGGTCGTTGACGCCGGCCCGTCAAAAAAGTAACGTCGGATTTACTTTTTCCCGACGTCGACGCGGAGCGGACCATGGAATCGTTCATTCACCTGCGAAAAGGCAAGACACCCCGGCGGCTGCACGCCGATCTCGACGGGCTCAAGGACGACGAGCTCGGCCGCGGGGGCTTCACGGGTCGAACGGCGAACATGTACCGCCGCAACGACCCGACCGCGTTCCGCAGCGTCGGCCCGCTGCGGCCGGTCGACGTGCTGGCCGGCGAGCTCAAGCCCAGCGACGCCACCGACGCCGCGGGTAACCCGATGCTGCTGTTCTCCAACGCCGACTGCCAGGTGCTGCTGTCGCGGCGCTGTCAGCCGATGCCGTTCTTCGTCCGATACGTCGACGGCGACCTGCTCTGGTTCGTGCACAAGGGATCGGGCCTGATCGAGACCGAGTTCGGTCCGCTGCGCTACCGCGACGGCGACTGGGTGTACATCCCCAAGGCGTGCACCTTCCGGCAGGTGCCCGACGACGAGTCGACGGTGCTGCTGGTCCAGACGACCGACGAATTGCGGGTGCCGCCGGCGGGCCCCCTCGGCAGGCACTTCCCGTTCGACCCGTCGCAAGCGGTGATCCCGGATCCGGCGCCGATCGACGACGACGAACGTGACGAGTACGAAGTACGGCTCATCCACGACGGCGGCCCGACAACGCTGTATTACCAACACCATCCGCTCGACGTGGAGGGCTGGCGTGGCGACAACTTCGCGTTCACCTTCAACATCGCCGACTACAACGTGGTGACCTCTGACAGCGTGCACCTGCCCGCGACCGCGCACCTGTTCATGGAGGCCACCGGTGTCTGCGTGATGAACTTCCTGCCCAAGCCCGCAGAGGGCGTGCCAGGCACCGAACGCACACCCTGGTATCACCGCAACGTCGACTACGACGAGATCGCGTTCTTCCACGGCGGCTCGCTCTACGGCATCCCGATGCCACCCGGCCTGATTTCGCATGCACCGCAAGGCGTTCACCACGGTGCCCCGGAGAAGGCGCGCGAGCGTGCCCGCCGTAAGTTCGACGAGTACGACAGGGTGGACTGGTCGGTGATCGCCGTCGACACCCGCCGCAGGCTCGTCCCGTCGGCGGAAGTTCTTGCCAACGACCTGGGGCAGCACTGATGACAGCCACGGAAACGCCGGTGAAGTACGACTACGACCGCATCCCGTATCTGGTTGCCTTCCAGAACAACTCGGGCGTCCGCGATACCTACGGCGGGGTTGCCGAACTGGTCGTGATGGAGAGCTACCTGCTCAAGCCGAAGAACAAGCCGTCGGACACGGTGCTGGTGTTCATGCACCCCATCGGCGGCGGCGCCTATCTGCCGATGATCAACGCGCTGGCCCGCGGCGGCCACCATGTCATCTACTGCAACAGCAGATTTCGCGGCACGGACGTGGCGCTGCTGATGGAGAAGGTCGTCGAGGATCTCGGCGAATGCATCAAGGACGCCAAGAACCGGCTCGGCTACTCGAAGGTGGTGCTGGCCGGCTGGAGCGGCGGCGGATCGCTGTCGGTGTTCTACCAGCAGCAGGCGCAGAACCCGACGATCACGGCCAGCCCGTCGGGCGACGGCCCCGACCTGACCAAGCTCGGCCTCATCCCCGCCGACGGCATCATGCTGCTCGCGGCGCACGTGAGCCGCCACGGCACGCTCACCGAGTGGCTGGACGCGTCGATCCTCGACGAGTCCGACCCGTCCAAGCGTGACCCCGAGTTGGACCTCTACAACCCGGCCAACCCGAACCAGCCGCCGTACACCGAGGAGTTCCTCGAGCGCTACCGTGCCGCGCAGATCGCACGCAACCGCCGAATCACCGCATGGGTGAAGGACAAACTCGCCGAGCTGAAGGCCGCG
The DNA here is from genome assembly GCA_033741175.1 of Mycolicibacterium sp. 120270. Taxonomy (GTDB): domain Bacteria; phylum Actinomycetota; class Actinomycetes; order Mycobacteriales; family Mycobacteriaceae; genus Mycobacterium. The sequence continues at coordinate 34,741 of JAWQNE010000006.1, forward strand.
GGACGGCCCGAGGACGAGTTCGGCTTCGTCGTGCACGGCACGATGGCCGATCCGCGATGGCTCGATCCCACGGTCGATCCGAACGAACGGGCGCCGCGGATGACGTATCTGGGCGATCCTCAGGTGGTGAACAACAGCCCGGTCGGGCTGGCCCGGTTCTGCACGCTGCGCAGTTGGCTGTCGCAGTGGAGCTACGACGACGCCAACGGTGACGCGGTGAAGTGCGGACCCGACATCGCGGTGCCGACGCTCGTGATCGGCAACCTCGCCGACGACGCCTGCACCCCGAGCCACACCCACCGCCTCTTCGAGGCGATCGGGCATCCTGACAAGGAGATGTACGAGATTCCGGGCGCCAACCACTACTACTCCGGTCCTGATCAGCGCGAGACGCGGGCCAAGGCCGTCGCCATCTGCACCGACTGGCTGCATCGGCACGGGTTTTCGCTATGACAACCGGCCCGCTGGACGGCATCCGCGTCATCGAGGTCGGGACGTTGATCTCGGGTCCGTTCGCCGGCCGGTTGCTCGGCGACATGGGCGCCGAAGTGATCAAGATCGAGCCGCCAGGCGCGCCTGACCCGCTGCGGACCTGGGGACAGGCCGAACTCGACGGCCATCACTTCTTCTGGACGGTGCACGCCCGCAACAAGAAGGCCGTCACGCTGAATCTGCGGGAGAGCGCGGGCCGCGACCTGTTCCTCGACCTGGTCGAGCGCAGCGACATCATCGTCGAGAACTTCCGCCCGGGCACGCTGGAGAAGTGGGGCCTGGGCTACGACGTGCTGAAGGCCCGCAACAAGGGCATCATCCTGGTCAGGGTGTCCGGCTACGGGCAGACCGGCCCGGAAGCGCACAAGGCGGGTTATGCGTCGGTGGCCGAGGCCGCCAGCGGGCTTCGGCACATGAACGGCTTCCCCGGCGGACCGCCACCCCGGCTCGCGCTCTCACTCGGCGACAGCCTCGCGGGGATGTTCGCCGCCCAGGGCGCGATGGCGGCGCTGTACCGCCGCACGGTCACCGGCGAGGGCCAGGTCGTCGATGCCGCGCTGACGGAATCCTGTCTGGCAGTGCAGGAGTCGACGATCCCCGACTACGACGTCGGCGGTGTGGTGCGCGGGCCGTCGGGCACCCGGCTCGAGGGCATCGCACCGTCGAACATCTACCGCAGCGCCGACGGCAGCTGGGTGGTGATCGCCGCCAACCAGGACACCGTGTTCCGGCGCCTGTGCGCGGCGATGGGCCAGCCCGAGCTGGCCACCGACGACCGGTTCGCCAATCATGTTGCCCGCGGCCGTAATCAAGACGAGCTCGACAAGATCATCGGCGACTGGGCGGCGCAGCGCAGCCCCGATGACATCATCTCCACGCTGTCGGAGGCGGGCGTGATCAGCGGCCCGATCAACACCGTGGCAGAGGTCGTCGAGGATCCCCAACTGCAGGCCCGCGGCATGATCGCCGACCACTGGGACGAACGCGTCGAGCGCAACGTCAAGGGACCCGGTGTGGTGCCGGTGCTTTCGGAGTCGCCCGGCACGATCCGCAATGCGGGCCCGGCGCGGCCCGGCCAGCACAACGACGAGGTGTACCACGGCCTGCTGGGCAGGACAGAAGACGAGTTGGCCGCGTTGAAGGAGGCGGGAGTCGTATGAGTGCAGTGCGCGCGCGAGGAGCAGAAAAGATCCAGCCGGCACACGTCGATATCCGCGAGGTCGCGATGCGCGACGGCCTGCAGATCGAGAATCCGATTCCGTTGTCGGACAAGGTGAAGATGCTCGAGGCGATCGTCGCCACCGGCGTGAAGGAGGTCGAGGCCACCGCGTTCGTCTCGCCGAGCAAGGTGCCCGCCCTCGCCGACGCCGCCGAACTGGCCGCCGAACTCGCCAACTTCGACGGTGTCGAGTTCTCGGCCCTGGTGGCCAGTCCGAACGGCGCCAAGCGCGCCATCGCCGCCGGCCTCGGTTCGATCGAGTACGTGGTCTCGGCCGCCGACGGCCACAGCCGCGCCAACGTCGGCAAGTCCACCGCCGAGGCCGTCGCACTCATTTCAGACATCGTCGCCATCGCCCACGACAGCGGCGCGACGGTGGAGGTCATCATCGCCACCGCGTGGGACTGCCCGTTCGACGGTCCGACGCCGCCGGCGCGCGTTCTGGACATAGTGAAGGCGGCCAGGGACAACGGCGCCGACCGGCTGGCGATCGCCGACACCATCGGCACCACCACACCCAAGCGGGTGGAAGACCTGGTGGCGCAGGTACGCCCCTTGAGCGGCGACATTCCGCTGGGCGCACACTTCCACAACACCCGCGGCGCCGGGTTGGCCAGCGCGTACGCCGCGGTCTGCGCGGGCATCACGCGCCTCGACGCATCGGTCGGCGGCCTCGGCGGCTGCCCGTTCGCGCCGGGCGCCAGCGGCAACATCGCCACCGAGGACCTGGTGTATCTGTTGCGCGACAGCGGGATCCACGTCGATGTCGACCTGCAGGCCGCCATCGCGGCGGCCGAGGTCGCGCAGACCGCCGTCGGGCACGAGCTTCCGGGCGCCCTGCTGCGCGCCGGCGACCGGTTGCTCGGAACTTAGCCTGTGCCCGCCCAGCCGCTGACACCGAAAGGGCGCCAGACCCGGCATGCCATCGAGCAGGCCGCCAGGAAGTTGTTCGCCGAGCGCGGTTTTCACGGCACCACGCTGGCCGACATCACGTCGGCGGCAGGCAAGTCGCCCGCGGTGTTCTACCGTTACTACACCGACAAAGAAGACCTGCTGGCCGCACTCGCCGAATCGTTTCTGCGCGACATCGTGACGCCGTCCGGCCTGAGCCTGCAGCTGCCCACCTCCCCCGACGACACCGAGTTCTTCCATTCGGTGGTCACCGGGTACTGGAACATGTTCAAGCAGAACATCGGGATCATGATCGCCGTCGCTCAACTGGCCGCGACCGAGACGCGATTCGCCGATGTGCAGAATGAGTTCCGGCGCTTCGGTATGGACATCGTCGCGGCGTCCGTCCGCAGGGCACAGGAGCAGGGCCACGGCACCGAGCTCAACCCGCAGCACACCGCAGCGGCGATCGCGCTGCTGTTCGAGAACTTCACCAGCGTCGTCGTCGGCGGCTCCGGGATCGGGTTGGAGATAACCGACGAGGACGCCATCGCGACGCTGTCGACGATCTGGAAGAAGACTTTGTACGGGTTCTAACCGCCAAGAAAGAGAGATCACCGTGGATTTCGCTCTCCCCGAGCACCTTCCTGGACTGCTGGACGAGATGGACGCGTTCATCGAGGCCGAGATCAAACCGCTGGAACGCGCGAACATGCAGTACTTCGATCATCGGCGCGAAAATGCCCGCACCGACTGGGACAACGGCGGCATCCCTCGGCGGGAGTGGGAGGACCTGCTCGGCGAGATGCGCAGGCGTGCCGACAAGGCCGGCTGGTTGCGCTACGGCCTGCCGTCACGGTTCGGCGGCCGCGACGGCACCAACACCGACATGGCTGTCATCCGGGAACACTTGGCGCACAAGGGCCTCGGACTGCACAACGACCTGCAGGACGAGTCGTCGATCGTCGGCAACTTCCCACAGGTCATCATGATGGACCGGTTCGGCACCGAGACCCAGAAGAAGGAGTGGACCGAGGCGCTGATCACCGGTGAGCGTTCGATGGCGTTCGGGCTGACCGAACCGAACCACGGGTCGGACGCCACCTGGCTGGAGACCACCGCGGTGCAGGACGGCGACGAGTGGGTCATCAACGGCGCCAAGCGGTTCAACACCGGTGTGCACCGCGCCACCCATGACCTCGTGTTCGCGCGCACCTCTGGAGAAGCCGGCCAGGCCCGCGGTATCACCGCTTTCCTCGTGCCGACCGACACGCCCGGATTCACCGTGCCCTACTATTGGTGGACCTTCAACATGCCCACCGACCACGGCGAAGTCGAACTGAAGGACGTCCGCGTGCCCGTCGACGCGGTGCTCGGTGAAGTCGATCGCGGTCTCGAGGTCGGCCAGACGTTCTTGCACGAGAACCGGATTCGGCAGGCCGCCAGCAGCCTCGGCGCCGCGCAGCACTGCATCGACCGCGCCGTCGAATACGCCAACGAGCGGATCGTGTTCGGGAAGCCGCTGTCGACCAACCAGGCCGTGCAGTGGCCGCTGGTGGAACTGCAGACCGAGGCGCAGATGGTGCGGCTTCTCGTCCGGTATGCGGCATCCGAACTGGACCACAACCACCACATGGAGGTGTCGGACAAGGTGTCGATGGCCAACTACCGGGCCAACCGGCTGGTCTGCGAAGCCGCCGACCGGGCGATGCAAGTGCTCGGCGGCGTCGGGTACAGCCGCCACGAACCGATGGAACACATCTACCGGCACCACCGGCGGTACCGCATCACCGAAGGCGCCGAGGAGATCCAGATCCGCCGGGTTGCGCAGCGGCTGTTCGGCTTCGGGCGCAAGTGAAACAGCAACTGGCCGAAGTGCTTGCGCCGGTTCTCGGCGAGGTGACCATCGAGAACATCACCGCGCTGACCGGCGGCGCGAGCCGGACCACGTGGGCGTTCGACGCCGTCGGAACCGGCGGCAGGCAGGCATTGATCCTGCGCACCGGGCCGCCCGACGATGTGCACGCCGGGATGGAGTTGGAGGCGAGCGTCCAGCAGCGCGCTGCGGACGCGGGCGCACCCGTCCCCCACATCCTCACCGCCGACAATTCGCCTGCCGCGCTGGGCAATCCGTACCTGATCTGCAATGCGATCCCCGGTGAGACGATCGTCAGGCGCATCCACCGCTCGCTCGACGAGCCGGGCCGGGAGCGGCTGCTGCGGCAGTGCGCGCATGCGCTCGCGGCGATTCATCGCGCCGACCCGGACGGGGTCGGCCTGCAGCAGTCCGAGCAGCTGACCGAGTGGCGCGACCGCCTCGACGAAATGGGCGACACCACAGCTACATTCGAGTGGGCGTTCCGGTGGCTTGCGGCAAACCGACCTGTGCCCACGCCCCCGCGGCTCGTGCACGGGGACTTTCGGATGGGCAACCTCATCGTCGACGAATCGGGCCTTGCCGCCGTGCTGGACTGGGAACTGGTCCACGTCGGCGAGATCTACGAAGACCTGGCCTGGTTCTGCATCCGGGCCTGGCGGTTCGGCGCCCCGGAGACGCTCGGCGCAGGCGGACTGGGCAGCGTCGATGCCTTCCTGTCCGCCTACGAAGAGGCCGCGGGCATCGAACTCGACCGCGACGCGTTCCGCTGGCACCTGACGGTCGCCACGCTGCGCTGGGGTGTCATCTGCCGGTTCCAGGCCGAGCGGCATCTGTCGGGGCAGACCCCGTCGGTTGAGCTCGCCGCGATCGGTCGGCGCGTCAGCGAAACCGAATGGGATGTGCTGGATCTGCTCGAAGGAAAGGGTCCGAGGTGAGCTCGCGCTACGGGCGGCCGACCGCCGCCGAACTGGTCGCCGCCGTCGCCGACTTCCTGGACAACGAGGTGCGGCAAGCCCTCAAGCCCGACGGTCGGCTCGCCGACGCAGGCCAGGTCTCCTTCCACGCCCGCGTCGCCGCGAACGTGCTGCGCACCGTCGAACGCGAACTGCTCGACGATCGCCCCGCGCCCGACCTGCTGGGCTACGCCGACGAACAACAGCTCGCCGCGGCCATCCGTGCCGGCGAACTCGACGACCGCGCCGACGATGTCCTGCCGTGCCTACGGGCGTTGGTCAGACATCGACTCGCAATCGCGCACCCCGGTTACGACGAGCCGACATGAACCTTGCGAACCCTGGCCAGCCAGGCAGGCTCGTCGACGCGGGCGCCGACAGGCAGCCCGAGCTGGTCGGCATGGATTTCGGTCACGACACCGCGATAGGTCGTCGGCTCCAGCGCCTCGAGATCCCACCCGTCGCCGAACGCGTCGCGGATCGTCTCGCCGCTGACCTGCGGGCCGAACCCGCGACCCGCGTCGGAAAGCGCGAGCACGTGAACGAGGCCGCCGGGTTTGCACGCGTTGTGCAGGCTGGCGACGTAGCGGGGCCGGTCGTCGTCGTCGAAGATGTGGAACAGCGCGCTGTCGACGATGGTGTCGTAACCAGGCTGATCCGAGAGGTTCATCGCGTCGGCGACCTCGAATCGGGCGGTGACGCCTTTGGTTTCGGCGTTGCGGCGGGCCTGTGCGACGGCTTCGGGCGCGGCGTCGATGCCGAGCACGTCGTAGCCCAGATCGGTGAGCAGAATCGTGTGTTCACCGGTGCCGCAACCGACGTCGAGCACCGAGCCACGGATCAGCCCGGCTCGTTCGACCGCGACGATCGCGGGCTGCGGTTCGCCGATCACCCACGGTGGGGTACTCGTTCGGTAAAACTCGTCAAATCGGGAGAGAGCAGGGGTTTGGTCCATGAGTGACAGTGTTCTACCTCAACCGGACTTGAGGTCAACCGCCGACAGGCTCTTCACAGCGATCGAGAAGGGCGATATCACCGCCGTCGAAGCGCTGTGGGACGACGATGTTCTGGTGTGGAAGTCCGCTGAACCCGAGGAACAGGCGAAGAACCGCGCTCTGCGCGTCATCGGCTGGCTCATCGGCACCACCACCGAACGCCGTTACGAGATCCTCGACCGGCAGTTCTTCGACGGCGGATTCGTCCAGCAGCACATCCTGCACGCAACGGGAAAAGGCGGCGGATCGATCTCTTTGCGGGTCTGCCTCGTAATCAAAGTGGGTACGAACGGATTGATCACCAAGATCGACGAGTACTTCGACCCGGCGGAACTGGAGCCACTGCTTCGTTCGACAAACTGACAGGAAGGGCGTCATGGCAAGCCTCAGCGAGTTCTTCAGCGACCCCGCATCGGCCGGGACGTGGACGGTGGTGCCCGAACAGTCGACCATCGCCGTCAAGGCCAAGTCGATGTGGGGTCTTCTGCCCGTCAAGGGGCGCTTCGAGGAGTTCAGTGGCGACGGTCAAATCGCGCCTCCCCAAACCGTTTCCGGCCACATCGACATCACGGCCGCGTCGCTGCGGACCGGTATCGGCAAGCGCGACCGGGACCTGCATGCCGCCGATTTCTTTGATGTAGACAGGTTTCCGGACATCAACGTCGTCGTCACCGGAGCCGACGCTGTTGCGGGCGACACCCTGGATCTGGCTGCCCAGCTCACCGTCAAGGGCGTCACGAAACCGGTGACGCTGCAGGCGACGGTGACCCCCGTCGGCGACGGCGGGATGCGCGTGAGCGCCCGCGGCACCGTCAACCGCCACGACTTCGGCGTCGACGGAAATCTGATCGGGATGATCGGCGACAACGCGACGCTGATGGGCGACGTGGTGTTCCGCCGCAGCCAGAGCTGACCGGTTCGTCTAGCATCTGGCGCATGCCCGAAGCATCACGGCCGCTGCGTGTCCTGGTCTACAGCGACAACCCGAGGACGCGTGAACAGGTTCAGCTGGCGCTGGGCAAGCGCGTGCACCCCGACCTGCCCGAGCTGACCTACGTCGAGGTCGCGACCGGGCCGATGGTCATCGCGGAGATGGACAAGGGCGGCTTCGATCTGGCCATCCTCGACGGCGAGGCCACCCCGGTCGGCGGGTTGGGAATAGCCAAGCAACTCAAGGACGAGCTCGACGACTGCCCGCCGTTGCTGGTCCTGACCGGTCGCGCCGACGACGCCTGGCTGGCAAAGTGGTCGCGCGCCGAGGCGGCCGTTCCGCACCCGATCGACCCCATCCGTTTGGGCGAGGCCGTCGTCTCGCTGCTGCGCGCCCCTGTGCAGTAGCGGTTCTGCGCCTAATTCACTGCCGCCGTTGGCTTTTCGTGGCACGGCAAAGCCACCGGTTGGCAACCTGAAACGATATTAACCCCTTGTTGTGACGCGGATTTGAAACATCGCTAGGCTGTGGGTCAGCTCACATCGGAAAGCCCACGAGGGAGCGGTCACACCTGCATGAACCTGTATCTGCCCATCCTGGTGCTCGGTGCCGTCGCAGCCGGGTTTGCCGTCTTCTCGGTCTTTGCCGCGCTGCTCGGCGGACCCCGGCGGTTCAACCGGGCCAAGCTCGAGGCCTACGAGTGCGGCATCGAGCCGATGCCCGAGATGGCCAATCCGCAGGCCGCCGGCCAGCGGTTCCCGATGAAGTACTACGTCACGGCGATGCTGTTCATCGTCTTCGACATCGAGATCGTGTTCTTGTACCCGTGGGCGGTCGCCTTCGACAGCCTGGGGATATTCGCGCTGGTGGAGATGCTGCTGTTCATGGCGACCGTGTTCGTGGCATACGCCTACGTCTGGCGCCGGGGAGGCCTGAATTGGGACTAGAGGAAAAGCTGCCGAGCGGCATTCTGCTCTCGACGGTGGAGAAGCTGGCCGGTTACGTCCGCAAGGGGTCGCTGTGGCCGGCGACGTTCGGGCTGGCGTGCTGCGCCATCGAGATGATGGCCACCGCGGGACCGCGGTTCGACATCTCCCGGTTCGGCATGGAGCGGTTCTCGGCGACTCCGCGCCAGGCCGACCTGATGATCGTCGCAGGTCGCGTCAGCCAGAAGATGGCCCCGGTGCTGCGGCAGGTCTATGACCAGATGGCCGAGCCCAAGTGGGTGCTGTCGATGGGCGTGTGCGCCTCCTCGGGCGGGATGTTCAACAACTACGCCATCGTCCAGGGCGTCGACCACGTCGTTCCCGTCGACATCTACCTGCCCGGATGCCCGCCGCGCCCGGAGATGCTGCTGCACGCGATCTTGAAGCTGCACGACAAGATCCAGGAGATGCCGCTCGGCGTGAACCGCGAGGAGGCGATCCGCGAAGCCGAGAAGGCGGCGCTGGCGGTCACCCCGACGATCGAGCTGAAGGGTCTGCTGCGGTGACCACGCCCTCCGACGCCCCGGAAGACTTCCCCAACGGCAAGGTCGAGGCGGCCGACAAGGAGATCGTCGGCGTCCGCAAAGGAATGTTCGGTGTCCGCGACACCGGCGACACCTCGGGTTACGGCAGGCTGGTCCGCCGAGTCGCGCTGCCGGGCAGCTCGCCGCGCCCGTACGGCGGCTACTTCGACGAGGTCGTCGACACGCTGACCGCGGTGCTCGGCGAACAGGCCTTCGAGGCGGCCGTCGAGCGGGTGGTGGTGCACCGCGACCAGCTCACCCTCGAGGTGCGCCGCGAGCACCTGCGGCAGGTCATGCAGGCGCTGCGCGACGATCCCGGGCTGCGCTTCGAGCTGTGCCTGGGCGTGTCCGGCGTGCACTACCCGGAGGACACCGGACGCGAACTGCACGCGGTGTACCCGCTGATGTCGATCACCCACAACCGCCGCATCCAGGTGGAGGTGGCCGCGCCGGACGCCGACCCGCACATCCCGTCGCTGTTCAGCGTCTACCCCACCACGGACTGGCATGAGCGCGAGACCTACGACTTCTTCGGGATCATCTTCGACGGCCATCCGGCACTGACGCGCATCGAGATGCCCGACGACTGGGTCGGTCATCCGCAGCGCAAGGACTATCCGTTGGGAGGCATCCCGGTCGAGTACCACGGCGCCGAGATACCGCCGCCCGACCAACGGAGGGCCTACAACTGATGAGCACCCCCAACACCCCGCCCGAGAGCGGGGGGACCGCGGACGCGAGGAGCGAAAACGGCACCGACACCGTCGTCATGGTCGGCGGCGAGGACTGGGATCAGGTCGTCGCCGCCGCCGCGGAAGCCCCGGCGGGCGAACGGATCGTGGTCAACATGGGCCCGCAGCACCCGTCGACGCACGGCGTGCTGCGGCTGATCCTGGAGATCGAGGGCGAGACCATCATTTCCGCCCGCTGCGGTATCGGCTACCTGCACACCGGGATCGAGAAGAACCTGGAGTACCGCACCTGGACCCAGGGCGTCACGTTCGTCACCCGAATGGACTACCTGTCACCGCTTTTCAACGAGACGGTGTACTGCCTCGGGGTGGAGAAACTGCTCGGGGTCACCGATGACATCCCCGAGCGCGCCAACATCATCCGGGTGATGATGATGGAGCTCAACCGCATCTCCAGCCACCTGGTCGCATTGGCCACCGGCGGCATGGAACTGGGCTCGATGGGCGCGATGTTCTACGGCTTCCGCGAACGCGAACAGATCCTGTCGATCTTCGAAACCATCACCGGGCTGCGGATGAACAACGCCTACATCCGCCCCGGCGGGCTGGCCGCCGACCTGCCCGATGAGGCGCTGCCGCAGATCAAAGACATGCTCAAGCTGATGCCCAAACGGCTCAAGGACCTCTCGGATCTGTTGACCGAGAACTACATCTGGAAGGCCCGCACCCAAGGCATCGGCTATCTCGATCTGACCGGCTGCATGGCACTTGGGGTCACCGGGCCGGTGCTGCGCTCCACCGGCCTGCCCCACGACCTGCGCAAGGCCCAACCCTACTGCGGGTATGAGACCTACGACTTCGACGTCATCACCGACGACGGCTGCGATGCCTACGGCCGCTACCTGATCAGGGTCAAGGAACTCTACGAGTCGTTGAAGATCATCGAGCAGTGCGTGGAACGCCTGGAGAAGACCCCAGGACCGGTGATGCTCACCGACAAGAAACTGGCCTGGCCGGCCGACCTGAAACTCGGCCCCGACGGACTCGGCAACTCCCCCGAGCACATCGCCAAGATCATGGGCCACTCGATGGAGGGGCTGATCCACCACTTCAAACTCGTCACCGAAGGCATCCGGGTCCCACCAGGACAGGTGTATGTGGCCGTGGAATCCCCGCGCGGCGAACTCGGCGTGCACATGGTCTCCGACGGCGGCACCCGGCCGTACCGGGTGCACTACCGCGACCCGTCGTTCACCAACCTGCAGGCGGTGGCCGCCACGTGCGAGGGCGGCATGGTCGCCGACGCCATATCGGCCGTCGCCTCCATCGACCCGGTCATGGGAGGCGTAGACAGATGACGTTGTCGCCCAACGGTTCTCCGGTGTTCCTCGAGCTGGGTCAGCGGCCCGAGGAGGCGGGCCCGCCGATCGGCGGCGCAGCGCTGTACCCGGCCGACGTCACCGAACGGTTGGAGGCCAGCGCGCGCGACATCATCGCGAGGTATCCGCGATCGAGGTCGGCGCTGCTGCCACTGCTGCACCTGGTGCAGTCAGAGGACGGCTATCTGACCAAGGCCGGTATCGCGTTCTGCGCGAGCCAACTCGGGCTGACCGAAGCCGAGGTGACCGCGGTCGCCACGTTCTACTCGATGTACCGCCGCACCCCGACCGGGGAGTACCTGGTCGGCGTCTGCACCAACACGCTGTGCGCGATCATGGGCGGCGACGCCATCCTCGAATCGCTGCAGGACCACCTCGGCATCCACGCCGGCGAAACCACCGAAGACGGCCGCGTCACCCTCGAACACGTCGAATGCAACGCCGCATGCGACTACGCCCCGGTGGTCATGGTCAACTGGGAATTCTTCGACAACCAAACCCCTTCGTCGGCACGAGAACTGGTCGATTTGCTGCGCGAGGGCGAGGAAGTCGTGCCCAGTCGCGGCGCGCCGCTGTGCACCTTCAAGCAGACCGCGCGCATCCTCGCCGGACTGCCCGACGACCGCCCGGTCACCGCGGCCGGTCAGGTGCCGACGGCGACGCTTGCCGGACTGCGGGTCGCCCGCGAACTCGGCATGCAAGCCCCGTCGCCCGACGAGGTGAGCACACTTCCGCCGGAACCCGACGGCATCAAGCCCGAGGCCGTCGAAACGACCAAATCCGAACCGGCACCGGGGCCTTCGGCCACCGTGCCCGCCAAACCGGCAACTCCCGAGACCGACCCGAGCAAGACGGATTCACGCGACTGATGGCATCTGCTACTCCCCTGACACCCGTATTCAGCCGGTTCTGGGACGACCCCGAACCATGGACACTGGAGACCTATCGCCGCCACGACGGATACCGTGCGCTGGAAAAGGTGCTGGCGATGGAACCCGACGAGGTCATCGCCCTGGTGAAGGAGTCGGGGTTGCGAGGCCGCGGCGGGGCAGGCTTCCCGACCGGGACCAAGTGGTCCTTCATCCCGCAGGACGACACCGGCGCAGGCGCCAAGCCCAAGTACCTGGTCATCAACGCCGACGAGTCGGAACCCGGTACGTGTAAAGACATTCCGCTGATCCTGACCACGCCGCACTTCCTCGTTGAGGGCGCGATCATCGCGGCGTATGCGATCCGGGCCCATCACGCGTTCATCTACGTCCGCGGCGAGGTGGTGCCGGTGCTGCGGCGGCTGCAGGCTGCGGTCGCCGAGGCCTACGAGGCCGGCTACCTGGGCACCGACATCAACGGTTCCGGCTTCGACCTCGAGTTGGTGGTGCACGCGGGCGCCGGTGCGTACATCTGCGGCGAGGAGACCGCGCTGCTCGACTCACTGGAGGGCAGGCGCGGCCAACCTCGGCTTCGCCCACCGTTTCCCGCCGTCGCAGGCCTGTATGCCTGCCCGACCGTGGTGAACAACGTCGAATCGATCGCGAGCGTGCCGCCGATCGTGCTGAACGGGATCGACTGGTTCCGCTCGATGGGTTCGGAGAAGTCCCCCGGCTTCACGCTGTACTCGCTGTCGGGTCACGTGACGAATCCCGGCCAGTACGAGGCGCCGCTCGGCATCACACTGCGCGAACTCCTCGAGTACGCCGGCGGCATCCGGGCCGGCCACGAGCTGAAGTTCTGGACTCCTGGCGGTTCGTCGACACCGCTGTTGACGGCCGAACACCTCGACGTGCCACTGGATTACGAGGGCATGGCCGGTGTCGGGTCGATGCTGGGCACCAAGGCGCTGCAGATCTTCGACGAGACCACCTGCGTGGTGCGCGCGGTACGGCGCTGGACGGAGTTCTACGCGCACGAGTCGTGCGGCAAGTGCACACCGTGTCGCGAGGGCACGTACTGGCTCAAGCAGATCTACGAGCGGCTGGAAACGGGCCGCGGCACCGAAGAGGACATCGGCAAGCTGCTCGACATCTCCGACACGATTTTCGGAAAGTCGTTCTGCGCCCTCGGCGACGGGGCGGCGAGCCCGATCATGTCCTCCATCAAGTACTTCCGCGACGAGTACGTCGAGCACCTGGACGGCGGTTGCCCGTTCGATCCGCACGCCTCGACCCTGATGGCGACCGAGGGGGTGGGGGCCTGATGACGGTGACCGAGCCGAGCCAGGATGCACCGGCAGTGGAGATGGTCAACCTGACCATCGACGACCAGCCGATCAGTGTGCCCAAGGGCACGTTGGTGATTCGGGCCGCCGAGCTGATGGGCATCCAGATCCCGCGGTTCTGCGACCATCCGCTGCTCGATCCCGTCGGCGCGTGCAGGCAGTGCCTGGTCGAGGTCGAGGGTCAGCGTAAGCCGATGGCGTCCTGCACCATCACCTGCACACCCGACATGGTGGTGCGCACGCAGTTCACCTCGGAGGCGGCGGACAAGGCCCAGCAGGGCGTGATGGAGCTACTGCTGATCAACCATCCGCTCGACTGCCCCGTGTGCGACAAGGGCGGCGAATGTCCGCTGCAGAACCAGGCCATGTCCAACGGCCGCGCGGAGACCCGCTTCGAAGACGTCAAACGCACCTTCCCCAAACCGATCCCGATATCCTCGGAGGTCCTGCTGGATCGCGAGCGGTGCGTGCTGTGCGCCCGATGCACCCGGTTCTCCCAACAGATCGCGGGCGATCCGTTCATCGAGCTTCTCGAGCGTGGCGCCCTGCAACAGGTCGGCATCGCACCCGGCGAGCCGTTCTCGTCGTACTTCTCCGGCAACACGGTGCAGATCTGTCCGGTCGGCGCGCTGACCAACACGGTGTACCGGTTCCGGGCTCGCCCGTTCGACCTGGTGTCCAGCCCGAGCGTGTGCGAGCACTGCGCATCGGGCTGTTCACAGCGCACCGACCATCGGCGCGGAAAGGTGTTGCGCCGGTTGGCCGGTGACGACCCCGAAGTCAACGAGGAATGGAACTGCGACAAGGGTCGGTGGGCCTTCCCCTACCCGACGGTCGGCGATCGCATCACCACCCCGCTGATCCGTGACGACGACGACAAACTGAGGCCCGCGTCCTGGGCGGAGGCGCTGCGTGTCGCGGCCAACGGTCTGGCCGCCGCATCCGGGCGCGCAGGCGTGCTCGTCGGCGGACGCAGCACCATCGAGGACGCCTACGCGTATGCGAAGTTCGCGCGGATGGTGCTCGGCACCAACGACATCGACTTCCGCATCCGCGCGCACAGCCAGGAGGAGGCGGACTTCCTCGCCTCGAACGTCGCCGGACAGCCGATGACCGTCACCTACTCGGACCTCGAAAAGGCGCCCGCGGTACTGCTCGCGGGCTTCGAGCCGGAAGAAGAGTCGCCGATCGTCTTCCTGCGGCTGCGCAAGGCGGCCCGCAAGGGCCTTCAGGTACTCGCCGTCGCGCCGTTCGCCACGCGCGGCCTGACCAAGATGTCCGGGACACTGATCCGGACCGCGCCGGGCCGCGAAGCCACCGCGCTCGACGGCCTGACCGAGGAGACGTTGCTCAACCAACCCGGCGCGATCATCCTCGTCGGCGAGCGTCTGGCCACCTCCCCCGGCGCCCTCTCCGCCGCGGCACGATTGGCCGCTGCGACCGGAGCCCGGCTCGCCTGGATACCGCGACGCGCGGGCGACCGCGGCGCGGTCGAGGCCGGCGCCATGCCGAACCTGCTGCCCGGTGGCCGACCCGTCGCCGATGCGTCGGCGCGCGAGCAGACCGCAGCCGCATGGAACATCTCCGAGGTCCCGGCCACCCCCGGCCGCGACACCGCGGGCATTCTCGCGGCGGCGGCAAGCGGCGAACTGGGTGCGCTGCTGATCGGCGGTGTCGAACCCGCCGACCTGCCCGATCCCGATGCCGCCCTTGCGGCCATCGACGCGGTGCCCTTCGTGGTCAGCCTGGAACTTCGGGAGAGCGCGGTCACCGACCTGGCCGACGTCGTCTTCCCGGTGGCCCCGGTGGTGGAGAAGGCCGGCTCATTCGTCAACTGGGAAGGCAGGATTCGGCCGTTCCAGCCATCGATGCAGAGCAATGCCAACCCTGACCTTCGGGTGCTGTACACGCTCGCCGACGAGATCGGCGTCGACCTGGGGTTGCCCAACGCCGCCGCCGCGGGCGACGAACTCGCCAAGCTGGGCTGGTGGGGCGGAACCCGGCCGAGCGCCCCTTCCGTCCCCGCCGGTGTCGGCGCCGAGGCCGGGGAGGGTCAGGCGGTGTTGGCCGGTTGGCGCATGCTGCTGGACTCCGGCCGACTGCAGGACGGAGAACCGTATCTGGCCGGCACCGCCAGGCCGGTGGCGGCCCGGCTGTCGGCGACGACAGCGGCCGAAATCGGAGCGGCCGAGGGAGATTCGGTCACCGTGTCGACCGACCGGGGTGAGATCACACTGCCGCTGGAGGTCGCCGACCTGGATGACAGGGTGGTGTGGCTGCCGCTGAACTCGCCGGGGTCGGCGGTCTATTCACAACTCGGGGTGACCGCGGGCACCGTGGTCTCGATCGGACGGGCGTGAGCATGACGGACCTCTCGGCTTTCGGACACGACCCCATCTGGTTGATGGCGCTCAAAGCCGTCGGCATCTTCGTCTTCCTGCTGCTGACGGTGCTCGCGGCGATCCTGATCGAACGCAAACTGCTCGGCCGCATGCAGATGCGCTTCGGCCCGAACAGGGTCGGCCCCAAGGGGCTGTTGCAGTCGCTGGTCGACGGCCTCAAGCTCGGCCTGAAGGAAGGCCTGATCCCGTCGAGCGTCGACAAGCCCATCTACCTTCTGGCGCCGATCATCTCGACCGTGCCCGCGTTCCTGGCCTTCGCCGTCATCCCGATGGGCCCGGTGGTCTCGATATTCGGCCACCAGACCCCGCTGCAGTTGACCGACCTCGCGGTCGCGGTGCTCTACATCCTCGCCGTCACCTCGATCGGCGTGTACGGCATCGTGCTCGCCGGGTGGGCGTCGGGGTCCACCTATCCGCTGCTGGGCGGACTGCGATCGTCGGCGCAGGTGATCTCCTACGAGATCGCGATGGCGCTGTCGTTCGCCGCGGTCTTCCTCTACGCGGGCACGATGTCCACCTCGGGCATCGTCGCTGCCCAGGACGGACGCTGGTTCGTCTTCATTCTGCTGCCGTCGTTCCTGGTGTACGTGACGTCGATGGTCGGCGAAACCAACCGCGCCCCATTCGATCTGCCCGAGGCCGAAGGTGAGCTCGTCGGCGGGTTCCACACCGAGTACTCGTCGTTGAAGTTCGCGATGTTCATGCTCGCCGAATACGTGAACATGACAACGGTGTCGGCGCTGGCCACCACGATGTTCCTCGGCGGCTGGCACGCGCCGTGGCCGATCAACATGTGGGATGGCGCCAACACCGGCTGGTGGCCGCTGCTGTGGTTCACCGGCAAGGTGTGGATGTTCCTGTTCCTGTACTTCTGGCTGCGGGCCACCCTGCCGCGGCTGCGCTACGACCAGTTCATGGCGTTGGGCTGGAAGGTGCTCATCCCCGTTTCGCTGGTGTGGATCGCGATCGTGGCCACCTCGCGAAGCCTGCGTGCGGCAGGCGAAACCGCTTGGGCCAACGGATTGATCGCCGTCGGCACCGTGATCGCGCTGCTCGTCGCGGGCTTGCTGTGGCGCTCCATGAAAGCCAAGACAGTCCGGACCATTCCGGTGCAGGCCGCGGATGAGGGCGCGTTCCCGATTCCGCCGCTTCCGACAAAGGCAGCGCGCACGCGAGGAGCGGAAAGAGCAGAGGAGAAGACCAATGCCTAAGTTCCTTGAAGCCCTCGCGGGCTTCGGCGTCACCTTCGGGACGATGTTCAAGAAGCCGATCACCGAGGAGTACCCGGAGAAGCCAGGGCCCGTCGCCAAGCGGTATCACGGTCGGCACCAACTGAACCGGTATCCCGACGGGCTGGAGAAGTGCATCGGCTGCGAACTGTGCGCGTGGGCCTGCCCCGCCGACGCGATCTACGTCGAGGGCGACAACAACACCGAGCAGGAGCGGTACTCCCCCGGTGAGCGCTACGGCCGGGTGTACCAGATCAACTACCTGCGTTGCATCGGCTGCGGCCTGTGCATCGAGGCCTGCCCCACCCGCGCGCTGACCATGACCAACGAGTACGAGATGGCCGACGACAACCGGGCAAACCTGATCTGGGGCAAGGACAAACTGCTCGCACCATTGCAGCCGGGCATGGTGGCGCCGCCGCATCCGATGCAGCCAGGCAGCACCGACGAGGATTACTACCTCGGCAACATCACGCCGATCGACACGTGGCGGGAAGAGCAAAAAGTCCCAGAGGACGCCCGGTGACCGTCGAAATCCTTGCGCTGGCCGCGGATTCCAGCGGCTACACCTCCACAGCCGAGGCAGTCACGTTCTGGGTGCTCGGCGCCGTCGCGCTGGCCGGGGCCATCGGCGTGGTCGCGGCACCCAAGGCCGTCTACTCGGCGATCTTCCTTGCCATGACGATGATCTCGCTGGCGGTGCTCTACATCGCGCAGGAGGCGCTGTTCCTCGGCGTCGTGCAGGTCGTCGTGTACACCGGCGCGGTCATGATGCTGTTCCTGTTCGTGCTGATGCTGATCGGCGTCGACCTGTCGGAATCGCTGGTGGAAACGATTCGCGGACAACGCGTTGCGGCGCTCATCGCCGGCGTCGGCTTCGGTGTGCTTCTGATAGCGGGCATCGGCAACGTGTCGGTGGCGGGGTTCAAGGGGCTGCCCGAGGCCAACAACAACGAGAACGTCGAGGGGTTGGCGGCGTTGATCTTCACCCGGTACCTGTGGGCGTTCGAGCTGACCGGTGCGCTGCTGATCACCGCGGCGCTCGGCGCGATGGTGCTGGCGCACCGCGAACGCTTCGAGAAGGCAAAGACTCAGCGCGAACTCGCCGAGGAGCGGTTCCGGCCGGGCGGGCATCCGACGCCGATGCCGGGGCCCGGCGTTTTCGCCACGCACAACGCCGTGGACATCGAGGCGCGGTTGCCCGACGGCACGGGCTCCGAGCTCTCGGTCGCCGCGATCCTGAAACGACGGAGCGTCGATGAATTCGGCGCACGTGTGGGGGCACCTCCCACCCGAAGGGAAGGGGGAGAGCAAATTGAACCCCGATAATTACCTGTATTTGTCCGCACTGCTCTTCACGATCGGCGCATCCGGAGTTCTGCTGCGCCGCAACGCCATCGTGATGTTCATGTGCGTCGAGCTGATGCTGAATGCGGCCAACCTGGCGTTCGTCGCGTTCTCCCGCATGCACGGGCACCTCGACGGCCAGGTGGTGGCGTTCTTCACCATGGTGGTCGCGGCCTGTGAGGTCGTGGTGGGCCTTGCCATCATCATGGCCATTTTCCGTACCCGCCGCTCGGCCTCGGTTGACGACGCCAGCCTGCTGAAGAACTAAAGGGCGCGATGACGATTCCGGTTTGGCTTCTGATCGCCCTGCCCCTGGCAGGTGCGGCGATACTGCTGCTGACGGGACGATGGTCCGACCCGTGGGGGCATCTGCTCGGCTGCGCGACCTCGCTTGCCTCCTTTGTGGTCGGCGCGATCTTGTTCGCCGACATGCTCGGCCGTCCCGGCGAAGACCGCACCGTGCACGAGACGCTGTTCAGTTGGGTGCCCGTCGGCGAACTCCAGGTGGACTTCGGCCTGCAACTGGATCAGCTGTCGATGTGCTTCGTGCTGCTGATCACCGGCGTCGGCTCGCTGATCCACATCTACTCGGTGGGCTACATGGCCGAAGACCCCGACCGCCGCAGGTTTTTCGCCTATCTGAACCTGTTCCTGGCGGCCATGCTGCTGCTGGTGTTGGCCGACAACTACCTCGGGCTCTACGTCGGCTGGGAAGGCGTGGGCCTGGCGTCCTACCTGTTGATCGGCTTCTGGCAGCACAAGCCGTCGGCTGCGACGGCGGCCAAGAAGGCGTTCGTCGTCAACCGGGTCGGCGACATCGGCCTGGCGATCGCGATGATGGTGATGTTCGCCTACATCGGCTCGATCTCGTTCGAGGGTGTCTTCGCCGCCGCGCCGCAACTGGGCGAGGGCACGCTCAACGCCATCGGCCTCCTGCTGCTGCTGGCCGCATGCGGTAAGTCGGCGCAGGTGCCGCTGCAGTCCTGGCTCGGCGACGCGATGGAAGGCCCCACCCCGGTCTCCGCGCTCATCCACGCCGCCACGATGGTCACCGCGGGTGTCTACCTGATCGTGCGGTCGGGCCCGGTGTTCGACCTCGCCCCCGGCGCGCAACTCGGGGTCGTCATCGTCGGTGCAGTCACGCTGTTGTACGGCGCGATCATCGGCTGCGCCAAGGACGACATCAAGAAGGCGCTGGCCGCATCGACCATGAGCCAGATCGGCTACATGGTGCTCGCCGCGGGCCTCGGCCCCGCCGGCTACGCCGTGGCGATCATGCACCTGCTGACCCACGGCTTCTTCAAGGCCGGCCTGTTCCTCGGTGCGGGCTCGGTCATGCATGCGATGGACGACGAGGTCAACATGCGCCACTACGGCGGCCTGCGCACCGTGCTGCCGATCACCTTCGTCACCTTCGGGCTCGGGTATCTCGCGATCATCGGAATCCCGCCGCTGGCCGGCTTCTTCTCCAAGGACGGGATCATCGAGGCCGCGCTCGGCGCCGGCGGCGCCAAGGGCATCGTGCTCGGCGGCGCGGCGATCCTCGGCGCGGGAATCACGGCGTTCTACATGACCCGCGTCATGCTGATGACGTTCTTCGGCGAGAAGCGCTGGGAACCCGACACCCATCCGCACGAGTCACCGAAAGTGATGACCTGGCCGATGATCCTGCTGGCCGTCGGGTCGGTGGCCTCGGGCGCGGTGTTCGCGATCGGCGGCACGCTCGAGCACTGGCTGGCACCGGTGGTCGGCGAACACGAGGCACACCACGTGGTGCCCGCGTGGGTGGTCACCGTGATCGTGCTGTCGGTCGTCGCGGTCGGCATCGTCATCGCCTACCGGATATACGGACAGAAGCCGGTGCCCGACACCGCACCCGAGGACGTGTCGGCGCTGACCCTCGCCGCCCGCCGGGATCTCTATGGTGACGCGATCAACGAGGAGCTGCTGATGAAGCCGGGCCAAGTCCTGACCAAGGATCTGGTCTGGATCGACGAAAAGGGCATCGACGGTGCAGGCAGCGGACTGGCCGCGGTCGTCGGGTGGGTGTCGAACGGTCTGCGGCAGCTGCAGACCGGCTTCGCCCGCTCCTACGCGCTGTCGATGCTGGCGGGTGCGGCCCTCGTGGTCGCGATCATCTTGGCGGTGCAGCTGTGGTGACCTCGATGCCGTGGATGACGATCCTGTGGGCGGTGCCGACTGTGGGCGCCGTGCTGGTGATGCTGATCCCCGCGACCGGCCGGGCCGCGGCCAAGTGGTTCGCACTTCTCGTCTCGATCGCCGTGCTGGTGCTGACACTCGTCGTCGCCGTGGGGTTCGACCCGAGCGGCCCGCAGTACCAGTACGTCGAAGACCATCCCTGGATCCCGTCGTTCGGAACGGGCTACATCCTCGGTATCGACGGCATCGCGCTGGCGCTCGTCGTGCTGACCGCGGTGCTGGTGCCGTTGCTGATCGTCGCGGGCTGGAACGACGCCGATGCTCAGATCGGCCTGCGCGGCCGCTCGACGCACACGTATCTGGCGCTGACGCTGGCCGTCGAGGGCATGGTCATCATGTCGCTCGTCTCGCTGGACGTGCTGCTGTTCTACGTCTTCTTCGAGGCCATGCTCATCCCGATGTACTTCCTCATCGGCGGGTTCGGCGGCGAGAACCGGTCGAGGGCGGCGGTGAAATTCCTGCTGTACAACCTCTTCGGCGGCTTGATCATGCTGGCCGCCGTCATCGGGTTGTACGTGGTGACCGCGGGCAGCGACGCGTTCACCTCCGGCACCTTCGACTTCCGGGCCATCGTCGCCGCGGTGTCAGCCGGCGATTTCGTCGTCAACCCGGCGATCCTCAACGCGCTGTTCCTCGGGTTCATGTTCGCGTTCGCCGTCAAGGCGCCGCTGTGGCCGTTCCACCGCTGGCTGCCCGACGCCGCCGTGGAGGCCACCCCGGCAAGCGCGGTGCTGATGATGGCGATCATGGACAAGGTTGGCACGTTCGGCATGCTGCGGTACTGCCTGCAATTGTTCCCCGACGCCTCAAAGTATTTCGCGCCGGTGATCATCGCGCTGTCCGTCGTCGGCATCATCTACGGCGCGGTGCTGGCGATCGGCCAGACCGACGTGATGCGGCTGATCGCCTACACGTCGATCTCGCACTTCGGGTTCATCATCCTCGGCATCTTCGTGATGACGACCCAGGGCCAGTCGGGGTCGACCCTCTACATGATCAACCACGGCATCTCCACCGCCGCGTTGTTCCTGATCGCCGGGTTCCTGGTGTCGCGCAGAGGCACTCGCCTCATCAGCGCCTACGGAGGGGTGCAGAAGGTCGCGCCGGTCCTCGCGGGCACGTTCCTGGTGGCAGGTCTGGCCACGCTGTCGCTTCCCGGCCTTGCGCCGTTCATCAGTGAATTCCTGGTGTTGATCGGCACATTCACCC
This sequence comes from Mycolicibacterium sp. 120270, assembly GCA_033741175.1. GTDB lineage: Bacteria > Actinomycetota > Actinomycetes > Mycobacteriales > Mycobacteriaceae > Mycobacterium. Next base: position 56,304 of record JAWQNE010000006.1, read on the forward strand.
GTTATCCGGCATTCGCGGTGGTGGCGTCGGCGGCGTTGGTGCTCTCGGCGATCTACATCCTGTGGATGTACCAGCGGATGATGGGCGGTCCGGTCACCGAGGGGAACGACCGGTTGCGGGACCTGATCCCCCGCGAACTCGCGGTCGTCGCGCCGCTGATCGCACTGCTACTCGTGCTCGGCGTGTATCCGAAAGTTGCGCTCGACGTGATCAACCCGGCCGTCAGTCACACGCTGACCACGATCGACCAACCTGATCCCGCACCCAAACTGGCGGAGGGCAACCCGCGATGAACCTGCCAACGCCCAGCGTCGAATACGGCCTGCTGTCGCCGATGCTGATTGTGTTCGGAGCCGCCATCGCCGGTGTGCTCGTCGAGGCGTTCGTCGCGCGCGAGCGGCGCTACGCCGTACAGGTGCTGCTCAGCCTGGCCGGCCTGGTCGCCGCGTTCGTGGCGGTGGTCCAGGTAGCGCGCGACCTGCACGGCGAGGTCGGCTACACCGCGGTGATCGGCGCCGTCGCCGTCGACGCACCCGCCCTGTTCCTGCAGGGCACCATCCTGCTCGTCGGCGTTCTCGGCATCCTGCTGATCGCGGAGCGGCGGATCCCCGCGGAAGTCGAGAGCGAGGCCGAACGCGCTGCGGGCGGGCTGGATGCGTTCACGCCGCAGGCGTCGGCGCCGGTCGGCAGCGTCGCGGAGAAACTGGCCACCAAGGCCGGCGTGATGCAGACCGAGGTCTTTCCGCTGACGTTGTTCGCCGTCGGCGGCATGCTGCTGTTCCCGGCGGCCAGCGATCTGCTGACGATGTTCATCGCGCTCGAGGTGCTGTCGCTGCCCCTGTACCTGATGTGCGGGCTGGCCCGTCGCCGAAGGCTGCTGTCGCAGGAAGCCGCGCTGAAATACTTTCTGCTCGGCGCGTTTTCGTCGGCGTTCTTCCTCTACGGCGCCGCCATGCTGTACGGGTATTCCGGCACGCTGAGCCTGTCCGGGATCGCCGACGCGATCCACGCCAACACCGGCAAGGCGTCGCTGGCGCTCATCGGTGTCGGTCTGCTGCTCGTCGGTGTGCTGTTCAAGGTCGGTGCGGTGCCGTTCCACTCCTGGATCCCCGACGTCTATCAGGGTGCGCCGACGCCGATCACCGCGTTCATGGCCGCGGCCACCAAGATCGCCGCGTTCGGTGCGCTGCTGCGCATCTTCTACGTCGCGGTGCCGGAGATCCGCGCCGACTGGCGGCCCGTGCTGTGGGCGATCGCGATCCTCACCATGGTGGTCGGCACGGTCACCGCCGTCACCCAGTCCGACGTCAAGCGGATGCTCGCCTACTCCGCGGTGGCGCACACCGGGTTCATCCTGACCGGCGTGATCGCGCTGAACGAGTCCGGGCTGTCGTCGACGTTGTTCTATCTCTTCGCCTACGGGTTCAGCACGCTCGGCGCGTTCGCCGTCGTCGGCCTGGTCCGCGACAAGGCCGGGCGTGAAGAGACCGCGATGGCGCGCTGGGCCGGCCTCGGCCGCCGCTACCCCATTGTCGGCCTTGTGTTTTCGCTGTTCCTGCTCGCCTTCGCCGGTATCCCGCTGACCAGTGGGTTCGTCAGCAAGTTCGCGGTGTTCAAGGCCGCGGGTGAAGGCGGGGCGATCCCGCTGGTGATCGTCGGCGTGATCGCGAGCGCCATCGCCGCGTACTTCTACGTGCGGGTCATCGTGCTGATGTTCTTCACCGATCCGCCCGACGACGCACCCGAGGTGGTGGTGCCCAGCATCTTCAGCACCGCCGTCGTCGCCGTCACCGCCGCCGTCACGTTCGCGCTCGGCGCGCTGCCGCAGCCGCTGCTGGACCTGGCGAACATGGCGGATACGTTCCTGAGCTAGCTTCTCTTCATGAGCCAAGAGCTTGTGCTGGTCTCCGACCACGGCGCCGTCCGGCTGCTGACGCTGAACCGCCCATCCGCGCGCAACGCGTTGAGCCGCGGCATGATCAAGGCCACGTACACGGCGCTGACCGAGGCCGACGCCGACGAGGCCGTCCGCGCGGTGGTGCTCACGGGTGCCGACCCGGCCTTCTGCGCTGGTGTGGACCTCAAGGAGGCGCAGCGCGACGGGCTCGGCTATTTCGAGGAGTTCCGGTCGCAGAGCTGCATCGCCGCGACGGCGAAGATGCGCACGCCGATCATCGCGGCGATCAACGGCGCGGTGTTCACCGGCGGGCTCGAGATGGCGCTCGGCTGCGACTTTCTCATCGCCTCGGAGCGGGCCGTGTTCGCCGACACCCATGCCCGCGTGGGGATCCTGCCCGGCGGCGGCATGACGGCGCGGCTGCCCCAGCTGGTCGGTCTCGGGATGGCCCGTCGGCTGTCGATGACCGGTGAAGTCGTCGACGCCGCCCGCGCCGAGAAGATCGGACTGGTGACCGAGGTCGTGGCGCATGAGCGGCTCATCGACCGGGCACTGGAGCTCGCCACGCAGATCGCCGAGGTGCCCGGCCCGACGATGTTGGGGCTCAAGGAGATCTACACCACCGGCGCGGCGCCGGTGATCGATCCCGCACTGGCCGCCGAGGAGAAGATCGCGTTCGCGCAGCACCGCGACTTCGAGGGGCTCGGCGATCAATTCCGCGCCGTGTCCGAACGCAACAAGCGCCAGATCGACGGCGGCTAGTAGTCAGCTGTCCGACTGGCGCTTGAGGATGAACTCCACCGCGCGGTGGCCCTCGAAGCCCGGCAGTGGCGGCAGCGTCGTCATGTCGACCTGCTGATGCGCCTGCTCGAGGACCGGGACGTCGGGCTTGTACACCGACAGATAGACGTCGTGTGCGGCCAGCGATGCGACCGCGACGTCGATGAAGTCGTCGACCACTTCGGCATGGGTGCCGCCCGGCCCGTTCTCGAATAACCACCGCGGTTTGTCGGTCAGCGAATCATAAGCGGCGGCAACGGCATTGGAGAACTCGATGTGGTCGCGCTGGTTCGGCGCACCCGGCGCCCACTCCGGGCCGCTGTAGAGGGTGACGACGACGTCGGGCGCCAGTTCGGTGATCGTCTCGGCGATCTTCGCCCGCAGTTCGGGCGTGTTGAAGATCTGGCTGTCGGGAAAGTCCCAGAACTCGACATCATCGACCCCGACGATCGCCGATGACTCGCGCTGCTCCCGTTCGCGCAGCGGGCCGCACTCCTCCGGCGGCATACCGGGGATGCCTGCCTCACCGCGGCACGCCAGCGCGTAGCGCACGTGCTTGCCCTGCGACGTCCACTTGGCGACCGCGGCCGCCACCCCGTATTCGGGATCGTCGGGATGGGGCACCATCACCAGCGCGGTGCGCCAGTCGGTAGGGAAAGGCTGATGAACCACGCCCTCAGACAATCACACCGTGGGCGACGATGGCAGTCGTCTGGTCCACCCACTCGTCGTCGAGATCCTCGTCGGGCCACAGCAGCAGCCGCAGCATCGTCGCGCCGCCGATCACCTCGATCAGCCTCTCCGGATCGACGTCGGCCCGCGCGTCGCCGCGCTGACGCGCCTCGCTCAGCCGCGACCGCACGGCGGAGAACACGTCGACAAAACGGCCCATGACCCGGGCGTTCAACTCCGCGTCGGCGGACATGTCGGCGATCAGACCCGGCAGCGCAGCGCGGACGACCGGGCTGGTGAACACATTCCTGGCCGCGGCGATCATCGCGCGGACATCGGCGCGGAAGTCCCCCGGCGGCGTCTCGATCGCCGTGGGCGCGGCGGGAAACGCGGCCTCGTGGACGAGTTCGGCCTTGCTCGACCACCGGCGGTACAGCGAGGTCTTGGTGGTGGCCGCCCGCTCGGCGACCGCGGCCATCGTCAGATTCGAATATCCGATTTCCACAAGCAGATCCGTCGTCGCGCGCAGTATGGCAGCGTCGATACGCGGGTCCCGCGGCCGTCCGGCTGGGCTCCCCTTGTCAATGGCATCAGGGTCTGCTTTCATAACGATACCCACCGTATCGTAATTAGGCCGGAGGAAGAACCTTGGCTACAGAACCGGCTGTCGAGGACGTCGGCCGACTCCAGCGCTCCGCCCGCGATGTCAGCACGCTGCCCGGCGTGCTGCCGCGATGGCTGTCGACCGTTATGCCCGGCGGCGTCGAACCACAGGTGACCGTGGAGAGCGGCGTCGACTCCAACGGGATGTCGTCGGAGACCATCATCCTGACCGGGCGTTGGTCGGCCGACGGCCGCCAGCACGAGGAGAAGTGGGTGGCCCGCGTCGCGCCGACCACTGAGGATGTTCCGGTGTTCTCGTCCTATCGGATGGACCACCAGTTCGACGTCATCCGGTTGGTCGGCGAGAAGACCGACATCCCCGTGCCGCGGGTGCGCTGGCTGGAGCCCACTGGAGAGGTGCTCGGCACGCCGTTCTTCCTGATGGACTACGTCTCGGGCGTGGTTCCACCCGACGTGATGCCGTATACGTTCGGCGGCAACTGGTTTGCCGACGCACCCGCGGAGTCACAGCGCGCGCTGCAGGACAACACCGTCGACGTGCTGGCAAAGCTGCACTCGATACCGGCCGCAGAAACCACATTCGGGTTCCTGGCTCCCCACGCCGGTGACGAGCCGAACGCGTTGCGGCGCAACCTCAATTGGCTCAAGTCGTGGTATCGGTTCGCCGTGCCCGACATCGGCCGGTCTCCACTCGTCGAGCAGGCCTTCGAATGGCTCGACACGAACTGGCCCGAGGACATCGCTGCCACCCAGCCGGTGCTCATCTGGGGTGACTCGCGGGTCGGCAACGTGCTCTACGACGACTTCACCCCCGTCGCCGTGCTGGACTGGGAGATGGCCACCCTGGGCCCCCGCGAAATGGACGCGGCGTGGATGGTGTTCGCGCACATGGTGTTCCAGGAGCTGGCCGGTCTGGCCGGCTTGCCCGGCCTGCCCGACTTCATGCGCGAAGAGGACGTCAAGGCGACCTACGCCGACAAGACCGGCGTCGAGTTGGGCGACCTGGGCTGGTTCTACGTGTACTCCGGGGTGATCTGGTGCTGCGTGTTCATGCGCACCAGCGCCCGTCGGGTCCGCTTCGGCGAGATCGAGAAACCCGACGACATCGAATCGCTGTTCTACCACGGCGCCCTGCTGCGGCGCCTCATCGGAGGTGAATCCTGATGCTCGGCCCCATGGACGAATTCCCCGTCCACCAGATCCCGCAGCCGATCGCATGGCCGGGAAGTTCGGATCGCAACTTCTACGACCGGTCCTACTTCAACGCCCACGACCGGACCGGTGACGTCTTCCTGATCACCGGCATCGGGTACTACCCCAACCTCGGCGTCAAGGACGCGTTCGTGCTGGTTCGGCGCGGGGATGTGCAGACGGCCGTGCACCTTTCGGATGCGATCGACCAGGATCGGCTGAACCAGAACGTGCTCGGCTATCGCGTCGAGGTCACCGACCCGCTGCACCGACTGCGGATCGTGTTGGACGAAACCGAGGGCATGGCAGTCGACCTGACGTGGAACGGGCTGTTCGACGTCGTGCAGGAGCAGCGGCACATCCTGCGCTCCGGCACCCGAATCACGTTGGACGCGCAGCGGTTTGCACAGGTGGGTTCGTGGAGCGGCACGATCGTCATCGACGACGAGCAGATCACCGTCGACCCGTCGGTGTGGATCGGCACCCGCGACAGGTCGTGGGGCATCCGGCCGATCGGTGAGGCCGAGCCTGCGGGGCGGCCCGCTGACCCGCCGTTCGAGGGCATGTGGTGGTTGTACGTGCCGATGGCGTTCGACGACTTCTCGATCGTGCTGATCATCCAGGAGGAGCCGAGCGGGTTCCGGTCACTCAACGACTGCACGCGGATCTGGAAGGACGGCCGCGTCGAACAACTGGGCTGGCCGCGGGTGAAGATCCACTTCACGTCGGGCACGCGGATACCGACCGGCGCGACGATCGAGGCCACGGCCCAATCGGGTGCGGTGCTCCGATTCCAGGTGGAATCCAAACTGCCCGTTCCGATTCACGTCGGCGGCGGATACGGCGGCGACTCGGACTGGATCCACGGCACGTGGAAGGGCGAGAAGTTCACCGAACGGCTCACCTATGACATGACCGACCCGGCGATCATCGGGCGCGCAGGCTTCGGCGTCATCGACCACGTCGGTCGCGCGGTGTGCACGGAAGGCAACCGCTCACCGGCTGAAGGTTGGGGCCTGTTCGAGCACGGTGCGCTGGGCCGCCACGACCCGTCGGGTTTCGCGGACTGGCTGACCGTCGCGCCGTAGGTCAGCCGGCCCCCGCCGCGATCGCCTCGTCCACCTCGGCGGCCCGTGCGGCCATTTCGGCGTGTGCGGTGTCGAGCGCCTCGGCCTGATCCTCGTCGGCCTTCATCAGCCCGTCGATGTCTGAGCCGGCCATGTCGAGTACGCCCATGTCTGCAAACGCCCTCTGGACCTTCTCGCCCCACAGCCCGATGTCCTTGACGATCGGCACGATGCGGCTGAACAGGTGTGAGCGGAACTGGATCATCATCGGCGACTTGTCGACCCAGTCGGCGCACTCTTTGACGTTCAGGCCGAGGGTCTCGAAGACCTCCTCGCCGCGGAACCTGTCGCGCATCAGGTAGCAGGCCGCGACGACGAACTCCTCCCGCTCGCCCCGCTCGGCTTCGGTCAGCGCAGAGTAGTAGTCCTTCAACGAGATACGGCCGAACGCCACGTGCCGAGCCTCGTCCTGCATGACGTAGGCGAGTAACTGCTTGGGCAGCGAGCCGTCGGTGGCCAAGTCGCGCTGCACTCCGAAGGCGGCAAGGGCAAGCCCTTCGATGAGCACCTGCATACCGAGGTAGGGCATGTCCCAACGAGAGTCGCGCAGAGTGTCTTCCAACAGAGAGGTCAGATTTTTGTTGATCGGGTAGACCATGCCGATCTTCTCCTGCAGGAATCGGGAGAATGCCTCGACGTGTCTGGCCTCGTCCATGGTCTGGGTGGCCGCATAGAACTTCGCGTCCAGATCCGGAACGACCTCGACGATTTTGGCCGCGCACACCATGGCGCCCTGCTCGCCGTGTAGGAACTGCGAGTAGGTCCAGGCTGCTTGGTGCTGACGAAACTCGCAGCGGCGCGATTCGTCGGCGGCCTCCCACGCCGGACTGCCGAACAGCGGATGGTATTCGTCGGGCAACCCGATCGGGTTCACCGGGTCCACGTCGATGGACCAGTCGATGCGCGACTGGGCGTCCCACTGCTTGTCCTTGCCCTTCTGGTAGAGCGACAGCAGCCGGGCACGGCCCTCGTCGTACTCCCACGTGAAGCGCGCATCGCCGGCGCTGGCCATGTTCATGGAGTAGGGCTCGGGGACGTGGGTGTACTTATCCCTGGTGGTCATGAGCGCCGCCTTTCTGCTCTCGGCTATACCGGAGATACTGACGTAAAAGTCAATTTTTGGGGCCTCGTTTGGCACTCTTGCGCCCAAATGTCGGTTTGGGCGTGATCAGGCCACGAGAAACAGCGCGCCGGCGCCGATGACCTCGATGAAGAAGTAGAGCCAGTTCGGGTAGAACGGCGTCGGCTTGTCGAGGATCGCGGACACGATGCGGCCCAACGCCATTCCGGCCAGCGCGATTCCGACGGTGATGAGGACGCCCTTGGCCAGATCGCCGCCGCGGAACGCGGCATAGCCCAGCACCGCGGCGATCGCCAGGCCGAAGCCGCCGTAAACCGCCCGCACCTCCGAGCGCGAGGTCGGCGACTCCAGCGTGACGCCGAACGGGCGGATCAATGCGGCGGGAGCGGCCAGCGCGTAGACGCCCATGCCGAGGAAGAACACCGCGACCACGACGGTGACCGCAACGCCCACGATTGTCCCCTAGGCCGACTGCGCCGACTTGGCTTCGACGCGGCCGAACACCATCGACTCCTCGATCCGGTCGAAGCGGTGGTCGATCGCGTCCAGGAGGTAGTTGTGGCGCACGTTCCACGGCCGGTGCGTGCCGGACTTGGGCAGCGCGTGCAACGCGCGCTGCACATAGCCGGCGTTGATGTTCCATGCGGGCTTCTCCGGCATCGGCACGTCGCCGAGATGCGGGTAGGCGTGCGTATAGCCGTGAGCGTCCATGTGCGCCAAGAGCTTTGCCACCGACCGCGCGGTCAGGTCGGCCCGCAGCGTCCACGATGCGTTGATGTACCCGACGCACCACGCGGCGTTCGGCACGTCCTCGAGCAGATGCTCCTTGTAGACGAATCGGTCTTGCGGCTTGACCTCGGCACCGTCGATGCTCAACGCGATACCGCCCAATGCCTGCAATTGCAGTCCGGTAGCGGTGACGATGACGTCGGCATCGATCCGCTCACCGGAGCGCAGCACGATCCCGTCCGCGTCGATGTGGTCGATGTGGTCGGTCAGCACCTCCGCGCGGCCGTCAGCGATCGCCGAGTAGAGATCGTTGTCGAGGATCAGACACATGCGCTGATCCCACGGGTTGTACCTCGGCTTGAAGTGAACGTCGACGGGATAACCCTGCGGGAGGTTCTGTTCCGCGTTTCGCCTCAACAGCCACTTGATGACGCCCGGCGTCTTCCTGGACAGGGCATAAACCAGCATGACGAAGCCCGCGTTGAACCACCGCACCACCCAATAGGCGGCCCTCACCGGCAACGCTTTTCGAATCGCCTGCACGACCGGGTGGACCCGCGGCGAAGAGAGCAGATATGTCGGCGAGCGCTGCAGCATGATGACGCGACTGGCCGTCTCGCTCAACGACGGGATCAGGCTGATCGCGGTCGCACCGCTGCCGATCACCACAACCCTCTTGCCGGTGTAATCGAAGGTCTCCGGCCAGAACTGGGGGTGCACGACGTCGCCCTTGAACTGCTCGATGCCGGGGAACTCCGGCCGGTACGGCTCGTCGTAGTTGTAGTAGCCCGTGCCGAAGAACAGGAACCGGCCGCGGTAGGTCTTCGGCTCACCGTCGACCTCGGTCTGCACCGTCCAGGTGTCGGTGCCCGAATCCCAGTCGGCCGACAGGACGCGGGTGTTGAACCGGATGTGCTCGTCGATGCCGTACTTACGGGCGGTCTGCGTCAGGTACTCGCGGATGTCGGGCCCGTCGGCGATGTTCTCCGGCCGGGTCCACGGCTCCCACGGGAAACTCAGCGTGAAGATGTCGCTGTCGGACCGAATGCCCGGGTACCGGAAGAGGTCCCAGGTGCCGCCGATCTGAGCCCGGCGTTCCAGCACGGTGTAGGAGAGCGCGGGGTTCTTCTCGCGAATGCGGTAGGCCGCGCCGATACCGGAGATGCCCGCGCCGATGATCAGCACGTCGGAGTACTCAGCCTGGAGATTCTCGGCCATCTCGCTCTCCTTTGGTTCGCCTGGGTACCACGATATGTGGTCGGCCTCACAGCGCGTCAACGACCTCCGCCAATGTCTCCGGCGCGATCGGGCCGGGCTGGTACAGGCACACCTGGTCGGAGATGCCGTCGACCCGATCCTTGATGTGCGCGGCGACCTCGCCGGCCGTGCCGCAGGCCGCGATCGTGTGGAGCACGTCGTCGTCGATCAGCCGGCCCATTTCCTGCCAGCGCCCCTGCTTGGACAGCGCGTTGAGTTCGGGCTGCAGATCGCCCCAGCCGTGCACCTCTAGCACGGGCCGGTAGGCGGGGGTGGAGCCGTAGAACCCCAGCAGCCGGCGGGCCGCGCTGTGATCCCCGCCGACCGACACGATGATCTCCGGGATGACCGCGAACCCGTCCTCGGGCCGTCCGGCGGCCGCCAGGCCTTCCCGCACCGCGGGCATGGTGGCCTCATGCAGGAACCGCTTGCTGCCGAACGGCATCACCAGCAGCCCGTCGGCATGCTCGGCGGTCGCCCTGGTCAACCGTGGGCCGAGCGCACCCACGTAGATGGGCGGCGGCCCGTACGGGTTTGCGCCGGGGCGAAATGTCGGCGTCATCAGCGTGTGGCGGTAGAACTCGCCGCGGAAGTCGAGCCTTTCGCCGGACTGCCAGGCGTGAAATATTGCCCGCAGCGCCTCGACCATCTCGGTCATCCTCGCCACCGGCCTGTCGAACGCCGCGCCGAACCGCTTCTCCACCTGCGTGCGGACCTGGGTGCCCAGCCCGAGCGCAAACCGTCCTTTGCTGAGCAGCTGCAGGTCATTCGCCTGGTGGGCGAGGTGAATCGGGTTGCGCGGAAACGCAATTGCGACGTTGGTCATGATGTCCAGGCCGCCGACGGTCGAGGCCAGCACCAGCGGCGTGAAGACGTCGTGGGGCCCTTCGAAGGTGAAGACCCCGCTCGCGCCGGCATCGGCCAGCGCCTGCGCCTGTTCGATCGCATTGACAGGCCCGAACAACGCTGTGATCACCCTCACGGCGTGAGAGCCTAGTCGCGTGACCCAGACATCGAAGGCAGACGTAGTCGTCGTCGGCGCCGGGTTCGCGGGCCTCACCGCGGCACGTGAGCTGGTCCGGCTGTCCCATGACGTCGTCGTGCTCGAGGGCCGTGACCGGGTCGGCGGGCGGTCATCGACGGTGACCATCGCAGGCGTTCCCGTCGACCTCGGGGCAACCTTCATCGGGCCGACGCAGGACGCCGTCAAGGACCTCGCGCGTGAACTCGGTTGCCAGACCGTCCGCACCCACGCCCGCGGCAAGAACCTGATCAAGTGGCGTGGCCGGGTGCGCGCCTACCGCAGCACCATCCCCCGGCTCTCGATGATCGAGCTGTTCGACGTCTCGCGGATCCAGTGGCGCTTCGAGCGGCTCTGCCGCCGCCTCTCGCTCGCCGAGCCGTGGCAGGCCGCCCACGCCGACGGTCTCGACGGCCAGACCCTGGACCGCTGGCTGCGCTCGCTGCACGCAGGCGCGTCGACGCGCGACCTGATGGGGATCATGTCGCGGGTGACGTGGGGCTGCGAACCGGATCAGGTGTCGATGCTGCACGCCGTGCGCTATGTGAAGGCCGCAGGCGGCATCGGGCGGATGCTCGACGTCGAGAACGGCGCTCAGCAGGACCGCTTTCCCGGCGGTACCCAGCAGATCGCGCTGAGGATGGCCGACGAGCTCGGTGAGCGCGTCAGGCTCCGCGCGGCTGTCCGCCGGATCGAGCGGAACGCCGACGGTGTGTTCACCGTCAGCGCCGACGGCGGCGACGTCACCGCGCGGGCCGTGGTCGTCGCGATTCCGCCCGAACACCGCGCCGCGATCGACTTCTCCCCCGCCCTGCCTGCCGAATACGACAAGCTCGCGCAGCATTGGCCGCAGGGCCGGCTCAGCAAGGCCTATGCCGCCTACGAGACGCCGTACTGGCGCGCGAACGGCTGCAGCGGCGAGGCATTGTCGGACGAAGGGCCGGTGTTCATCACGTTCGACGTCAGCCCCGGCGACGACGGGCCGGGGATTCTGCTCGGCTTCACCGACCCGCGTTCGTTCGATTCGCTGCCGCCCGCCGAGCGCCGCGAACGCGCGCTGGCCGGGTTCGCCGACCTGTTCGGCAAGAAAGCGCTCGAGCCGATCGACTACATCGACTTCTGTTGGGGTGCCGACGAATTCGCGCCGGGCGGGCCGACGGCCGCAGTGCCGCCGGGATCGTGGACCAGCTATGGGCCGTGGCTACGCAGGCCGGTCGACGGAATCCATTGGGCGGGAACGGAAACCGCTGACGAGTGGACGGGCTACCTGGACGGAGCGGTGCGCTCGGGCCGCCGCGTCGCCGCCGAGGTGCACGCCGAGCTGTCGGCCTAGGAGGATGCGCGGCGCACGTCGCCGACCGATTGGATCAGCCCGCGCAGATGCCGGTTGACCTCATCGGGGTATTCGAGGATCGCGCAGTGCCCGCCGGGCAGCTCGACGAACTGCTCGAGGTTCGGCGCCATCCGCGCGATGTGGCGGGACGACGCCATCGGCAGAATCCGGTCCTTGGTGCTGCCGATGACCAGCGTGGGCACGGTCAGGTTCTGCAGGTCGATGTACTGCTGGGTGCCGAGCGAGTCGACCAGCCCGCGCGCCCAGCGGCCCCGACTCACCGCCGGCGTCGCGACGAACAGCTCGTAGATGAAGTCCGCGAGCGCCGGGTCGGCGCCGCGGCCCACCGCCATCATCGAGACGATCCGCTTGCTGGGCCGGTCCGCCGCGCGCAACAGCACCGGTGCCGCGCCGAAGGTCCGCAGCAGGGTTTCCGCCGCGCGCACCCTGACGTTGGTGAACGCCGCGGGGACCGGCATGAGCTGGATATGACGCAGCAGGTCGCCGGTCGTGGTGTTGATCAGGGCGACGGCGTCGGCCCGGTCTGACACCCGGCGGGGATACCGCTCGGCCCATGCGCTGATCGCGATGCCGCCCATCGAGTGGCCCGCGATGACGGCGCGTTCGCCCGGCGCCAGCGTCGCCTCCAGCACGGCGTCGAGATCGGCGGCCAGGAAGTTGAGGCCGTAGTTCGTCCGTCGCGTCGGCATCCCGCTTCGGCCGTGGCCGCGGTGGTCGTAGGCGATCACGCGGAAGTCGCGGGCCAAATCGGCGATCTGATACGCCCACACCCGCACGGCGCACGTGATGCCGTGGGCCAGCACGATCGGGTAGCCGTCCTCGGGGCCGAAGACCTCGGCATGCAGCGCGGTTCCGTCGCCGGCACGCACGGTCATCGGACGCGAGGGAGGTAGCGCATCGGCCGCGGCGAACCGCCGCGCACGCTTGACCTGCAGACTTCTCGGCATAGTCGGCAAATAGTACCGTCAGCCGCATGCGCGCAATTCAGATCCCCAGCCTCGACGGTCCGCAGGCCGCCCACCTCGTCGAACTGGACGAGCCGACCGACGAGAACGCCGTCATCGTCGAGGTCTACGCCGCCGGGGTGGCGTTCCCCGACGCCCTGCAGTCCCGCGGGCTCTACCAGTACAAGGCGGAGTTGCCGTTCGTGCCCGGCGCCGAGGTTGCAGGCGTGGTGCGCAGCGCGCCTGCCGGCAGCGGATACCAGAAGGGCGATCGCGTCGCCGGGCTGACGATGCTCAACGGCGGAATGGCCGAAGTCGTCGCGCTACAGCCCGAACGGGTATTCAAGCTGCCCGACAACGTGTCGTTCGAGGCGGGTGCCGGCCTGCTCTTCAACGACCTCACCATGCACCACGCGCTGCGCACCCGGGGCCGACTCGCCGAGGGCGAGACGGTCCTGGTGCACGGCGCCGCAGGCGGCATCGGCACCTCGACGCTTCGACTGGCGCCTGCGTGGGGCGCGTCCCGCACGATCGCCGTCGTCGGCACCGAGGAGAAGATGGAGATCGCAACGGCCGCAGGCGCATCCGACGTCGTGTTGGCCGACGGCTTCAAGGACGCCGTGATGGCGCTGACCGACGGCAAGGGCGTCGACATCGTCGTTGACCCTGTCGGCGGCGACCGGTTCACCGACTCGCTGCGCTGCCTCGCACCCGGCGGCAGGCTGCTGGTGATCGGGTTCACCGGCGGCGACATCCCGACCGTCAAGGTGAATCGGCTGCTGCTCAACAACATCGATGCTGTCGGTGTCGGTTGGGGGGCATGGACATTCACTCATCCCAACTACCTGCGCGAGCAGTGGGACGAGCTGGAGCCCCTGTTGGCGACCGGAGTGGTGCCCGCACCGCAACCCGAGACCTACCCGCTGGAGCGCGCCGATGAGGCCATCGCCTCGCTGGAGAACCGCACCGCCAAGGGCAAGGTCGTCGTCACGCTGCGGTGAGGTTCCTACCTCGGCGGCGCGACGTACCCGTCGAACCGGCCGCGGTCGTCGACGCGGGCCGCGACGAGGTGACGCTGACGACGTACAACGTCTGGAACGATCCCAAGCACGCCGAACAGCGCTATCGCGCCATCGCAGGACTACTTGCGGCACGTAAGCCCGACATCATGGTGTTTCAGGAGATCACGTCGACCGCACTCGACGTGCTGCTGTCACAGGAGTGGATCAGTGACCGCTATGCGCGCGCGGCCGTCGTCGGCGGCGACGCAGGCGATTACGGGATGCTGATGCTGTCCCGAATACCTGTCTCCCGTGCGACGTACACGCGGTTACCGACCCGGCAAGCGCGCGGATTTCTCACCGCGGATCTCGCAGTCAACGGGACACCAATGGTGGTGTGCTGCATCCATCTCGACAGCGGCAAGTCGTCGGGACGTCTGCGCGGATGGCAGCTGCGCCGGATCTTCGGCGCACTGAAGTACGCGCAAAACGCTGTGGTGCTCGGAGATTTCAACATGCGCGACGGCGAGAACTCGCGTATCAAACCGCCTTATCGCGATGCCTGGCTCGAATTGCGGCCCGGCGAGGACGGCTTCACCGAAGACACCTCGATCAACCTGATGCGCTACGACATGAAGGACAAACACCGCCACGTGCGCTTCGACCGAGTGCTACTCAAGAGCTCCCGGTGGGTGGCCACTAACATCGCGATGTTGGGCACCGAACCAATTCATGCCGAGCTACCGCGCGTGTTTCCGTCGGATCACTTCGGCGTGGAATGCCGACTCACAGCCCGTAATCCATAGGCCGGCCCTGCGGACCCACCGCAGACGTGTCGGCGACCGCGGTGGCGACGACAGCCTCGCCCTGTTTGGTTCCGATCACGGTCACTTCGTCGTTGACGGCGAACGATGCGGCGGGACTTGTCGACTGGCCGTCGCCGCTGATCGCCGTGGTGTCGGGGGTGATGGCGAACGTGTAGATCATGCCGTCGGCGCTCTGGGTCGTCAGCGAGTCCTCGCTGACCGCGATCACCCGGCCCTGCTGGGACAGGGCCTGCTGCTGTACGGCCTGGGGAGGAGCGGGGGTGGCGGCCGGCCCGTCGGGTGAGACCATTTCGACGATCGCGGCGGCGAGCACGCTGGAGACGCCCACCGATGCGGCGATCGAACCGATTACCAGGTTCGACCTCGATGTTCGTACGCGATGTCTTCCACTCATGGGCCTTTCCCCGCTGCTCGACAGTGTGTGCCGTTGTACTGCAGCTACCCCAGCAAACCCGTGCCGAAACACCCAGGGCCGAAAGTCACAAATACGGGTCCGCCCAGGCACTGATGATGCGGGCCGCGCGGGCGGCCTGGTTCTTACCCGTGAGCAGGTGGTCGGCCCCCTCGAGGGAGACGAAACTGCGGGGGTGACGGGCCGCGCGGAAGATCTCGCTGGCGTTGGCGATTCCCACGGTGTTGTCGGTCGGCGAATGCATGACGAGCAATGCGCGGCGCAGGGTGCGGATGTGCTCGCGCAGATCGGCGCTGCGCACGTCCTCGATGAAGTGCCGCTTGAGTGTCAGCGCCTTGCCGCCGACCAGAAACGGCGCCTCGCCGTCGGCCTCGATCCTGGCCACCAACGCGTCGTAGGTGTGCTCTACGTGGCTGGGTTCGTACGGTGCGCCGATGCTGGCGACCGCCGCCACCGTCGGGCAGTCGTGCGCGGCGGCGATCACCGCCGACCCGCCGAACGAGTGGCCGACGAGCAGACGGATTTCGCGGCCGGAGTCGTTCATGAACTCCACGCCAGCCACCGTGTCGGCAACCTTGTGCGAGAACGACCCGTCGCCCCAATCCCCCTCGGATTCACCGAGTCCCAGGTTGTCGAAGCGCAGCATGCCGATGCCCTCACTGGCCAACTGCTTACAGATTCGGCTGGCGGCTGGGCAGTCCTTGCCGAGCGTGAACCCGTGTGCGAAGACGCCCCATCCGCGCATCTGCCCCTCGGGGAAGTCGATGAGGCCGGCGAGTACCGGCCCGGTGGTGCTTTCGAACCTGACGCGTTCGGCCACGCGCTAGCCGACCAGTTCGGGATGGAACTTGGCGACCATGCGCCGGATACCGTCGCGCCAGTCGACCGTTGTGCCGCCGATCATCTCGCGCATCACCGTCGGGTCGGTGGGGTTGCCGCGCAGCGCCTGCGCGCTCGTTTCGAAGACCGGTTCGCGCCCGATCAGCGAGCCGATGTAGGTGCACCACTCCTGGAGGCTGACGGCCTGTTCCCCGCACCAGTTGACGGTCGGCGCCGGGACGGCGGCCTTATCGAGGAGCTTGGGGATCATCGCGATGATGTCGTCCTCGTGGATCGGGTTGTACACCGCGGGGCCGCCCGCCGGAACCGGTATCGGGATGCCGCCGAGCA
Source organism: Mycolicibacterium sp. 120270 (assembly GCA_033741175.1). Classification (GTDB taxonomy): domain Bacteria; phylum Actinomycetota; class Actinomycetes; order Mycobacteriales; family Mycobacteriaceae; genus Mycobacterium. The sequence goes on from JAWQNE010000006.1 coordinate 72,391, forward strand.
TCATCTCCATGTGGTAGAACGGCCATCCCCCGTTGTCGCCGTAGGGCACGTTGAGCCGCGCGATGATCGCGGGCACGCCCAGCGCGCGCGACATCGTCCGCACGACGACCTCGCCGGCGATCTTGGAGATGGAATACGTTGGAAACAAAGGCTTGTGGTTGTCGCCGAGGGCGGCAATCTCGGTGCGCGGCTCATCGTCGGGCGGATCGTAGACAGCGGCCGACGAGCAGTGCAGAAAGGCGCTCGCATCGGGGCAGTGCGCCATCAGCAGACCCGCCGACTCGGCGTTGGCGCCGAGGTCCTTGTCCCACCGGCCGCTCTTGGCCACCGCCAGGTTGAGCACGTAGTCGAAATCCCGTGGCACAGCGCTGAAGTCACCCGATGCCAGGTTGACCCTCACGCAGCGCACGCCGTCACGCTCCAGAGCCTCCCGTGCGGCCGCATCGGTGAAGCGGGCGATGCCCCACACTTCGTTGTCTACCGCCAACGCCCTGGCGATGGGTGCGGCCACCTGCCCAGTCGGTCCGGTGATCAGGATCTTCGCTGCGCGCATGGGCTGATCGTAGGGAATCGCTACCGCGATGCGTGCCGGTTGAGGAAGTCGACGACTGCCTCGGCGAAGAGATCGTTGCGATCACCGGCCACCATGTGCCCGGCGCCCTGGACGTCGACGAATTCGACCTGCGGGAAGCGAGCGAGGAACTCCTCGGCGCGGTCCTCGCTGACGAGATCGCTGACCTGGCCTCGCACCAGGAGCATCGGCACGTCGTCGGCGAGGATCCTCTCGATGGCCGCGTGCATGCGGTCGGGGTCGGTGACCTCGATCGGAGGGTTGGCGGCCGTGCCGTCGATGAACTGCGGATCCCAGTGCCAGTACCACCGGTCGCCGCGGCGACGGAGGTTGGCGCGCAAGCCATTCAGGTCGCTGGGCCGCGGCCGGTGGGGGTTGTACTCGGCGATCATGTCGGCGACCTCATCGAGCGAGGCGAAGCCCTCCACCATGCGGTCGGCCATGAAGTTGTGAATCCGCGCCGCCCCGGACGGGTTCATGCTCGGCACGATGTCGACGAGCACGACGGCACTCGCGACGCCGGGCGCCAGTTCGCCTGCGAGCAGCATCGAGGTGAAGCCGCCCAGCGACGCCCCGACCAGGACCGGACGGGGCGGCAGCTGGGTGAGCACCGTGCGCACATCCTCGGCGAATGTCAGGACGCGATAGTCCCCTTCGCTGGACCAGTCCGACTCACCGTGTCCGCGGAAGTCGACGGTGACGGCCTGCCAGCCCCGTTCGGCTACCGCACCGGCGGCACGCGCCCACGACCGCCTGGTCTGGCCGCCGCCGTGCAGGAAGACCACGGGGCGCGCCCGCGGGTCGCCGATCCGGTCCGAGACGATGCGGATGCCGCCCGTCGCCTCCGTCACGAACGTCTCAGGCGCTGCGGTCACGTGAGAATCGTAGGGGGCGGCGCGTCACCACAGCACCGCGACGCCCGCGGCGATGAACGACAACGCCCCGATCGCGGCAAACACCGCACGCGGCACCGGCTCGCCTGTGCGCCGCTGCTTCGCGCTGCCCATGCCGAGCAGCCCGCCCAACACGATCAGAATGACCAGCTTCACGCCGATCTTCGGATAGTTCAGCTCGATTCCGGCGGGCCACGGAGCGGCCAAGGCAAGCCCGGTGAGCAGCGATAGAAGCAGCCCGTAGTCCATCAGCCGGGTGGTTCGGAACCGGCGCGCCGCCGCCTCGGCAGCCCAGGCGCCGAACGTGACAGCGAAGCCGACGATGTGCAGCAAAACAACTACATGACGTAGTAGCTCCATGACCGAAAGGGTAGCGCGCCCACGGTGTGTGACGCGCCGTTCGACGGGTATTTGTCCTGATATGACCGCAACGCCCCCCGATCCGGATCCGGCACGGACACCGAGCCTGGAGCCCGGCGGCGGGGTCAGGCCCGGCGAGACCCCGCCGGACTCGGCGCAGACCTCCGGGCTGTCGGAGCCGCAGCCGCGGGCCCGCCGCAAGTACACCCCGGCGACGGTCACCGGCATCGTCGTGATCGCCCTGTTCGTCCTGCTGTTCGTGGCCGTCGGAGTGCTGCTCGTCGTCGACATGCTTGTTTGACGCGCCTGGCGCACGGGAACACTGCCGAGCATCGAGAAGCCAATCGGTAGCGCCTTTCGACGCGAGCTGCTGCAGGAACTGTTGTGGGCCTGCGGGCCCGCCGGCCTCGAGGACGAGGTCCGCGATATCTGCCGGCGTGAGCTCGAAGACTCCGTCGACGAACTGTGGATCGACAAGGCGGGAAACCTGTGCGCATTGATCCGCGGGGACGGCGACGGCGCAGTGCGGCTGATGGCCCATATGGACGAGTTGTCGATGCTCATCAAACGCATCGATCCCGATGGCACGCTCCATCTTTCACATCTCGGCACGATGTACCCGGGCAACTTCGGCCTCGGCCCGGTGACCGTGCTCGGCGACCGCGAGCGATTGGTCGGCGTGCTGTCGATCGGCTCGGAGCACACAACGGAGGAAAGCACGCGGATCTACGAGACGAAGCCCGACGGCGGCGACAAGGCCATGGACTGGCGCCATGTCTCGGTGTTCACCGGCCGGACGCCGGATGAGCTGGCCCATGCGGGCGTGCACGTCGGCACCCACATCTGCGTCGAGAAGAGCAAGCGCACGCTGATCGAGTTCGACGACTACCTCGGCTGCTACTTCATGGACGATCGGGCGCTGCTGCTGGCCATGCTCGACGCGGTCCGCCTGCTGCGGCAGCGAAACAGGCGCCCGGCGCGGGACACCTATTTCGTCTTCACCGCCAACGAAGAGATCGGCGGGGTGGGCGGTTCCTACGCCAACCGCACGCTGCCGGGCGACGTCACCATCGCCCTCGAAGTGGGGCCGACCGAACCCGAGTACGGCACAACGGTCGACGGCGGACCGATCGTCGCCTACAGCGATGCGCAATGTGTCTACGACAAGCACATCGCCGACCGTCTGATCGCGATAGCCGACGATCTCGGCGCATCGCCCCAGGCGGCCGTCCTCGGCGCCTTCGAATCCGATGCATCACATGCGAAGGCCAGCGGACTCACGCCACAGGCAGGTTTGCTGTGCCTGCCCACCCTGAACACCCACGGCTACGAAGTCATCCGGAGAGACGCGATTTCGGTTATCGCCGGTGTCGTGGTGGAGTTCTTGCTCAGTAACTGACGGGCCCGATGACCCCAGCTGAGGCCGGTTGACGAGCCTCGGAATTCGTCGCCGGAGAGCATCTGAGTACATCATCGGCCGGACAGTGAACACCGTCTGGTAGCCGAAATACGAAGAATCGCAATGAATATAAAAGATTCATCTGGTCTCGACCCATTCTGCGGAATCCGTAGTACTCTCAACTCTGGTTGAGCTTGCAGCCGGTTGCGGGTCGTGAAATCGCAGCACCGCCTATCCGGCCTTCAGACTGCAGGGCCGTTCGAGTCACACTCGAGCGCCGTTGCGCGCTGTGGAAGGAGTTCACCTTGACCACTGCCAGTCCAGTTCAGCTGCATGATGTGCATTTGCCGACGGACGACGAGGTGCAGCGGTCCGGCAGAGCGGTGTTCACCGCGCAGGAGCTCACCGACGGCCGCATGCTCATCAGCGTTCGCGGCGATATCGACGCGACGAACCGTCAGGCGCTCGGCCGGTTCATCCACCGCCACATCCGGGTCTCCAAACAGCTGATCCTCGACCTCACCGGCGTGGATTTCTTCGGCAGCCAGGGCTTCACCGCGCTCTACTACGTCAACGTCCAATGCGCTCGGCGCGACGTGGACTGGATGATCGCCTGCGGCCGCACCGTGCTGCGGATGCTACGGATCTGCGACCCCGACGCCGAACTGCCGATCACCGGCGACATCGGCGCCGCCTACGCCAGGCTCGACCACATCACCAAGACCCGACACGCCGTCGCCTGGGGCGACCTGTGAGGTCGTGACGGACGCAGTTCGACTGCATCGGGAACTCATCGCCCGGGTCCTCGACAGTGACGCGCATGCGCCCCGGGCGATGCGTCGCGCCGCGTTCGACAACGTCGGGCTGCACGAGCCGATCCGCACGCTGATCGAGAAGGTCGCCGACCGGTCGTACACGGTGACCGACGAGGACATCGCGGCTGTGCGCGCCAGCGGCCTCACCGAGGACCAGATCTTCGAGCTCATCGTGTGCGCTGCCATCGGAGCCGCCGACCGTCAGTACACCTCCGCGAAGGCTGCGCTCGCCGAGGCGACAGGGGGTCGCACGTGAGGCTCGACATCCTCGATCGCGGTCACAGCATGCCCACAAAGGCACTCTTCGCGGTCATCCGGTTGATGACGCGCCAACCCGTGGTCGATGCCGTCAAGCTCGCGCTCTACCGCAAGGATTTCTACGGTGCGGGACCGCTCACCCAGGAGGCGATGCGCGGCCCGTCGGAGTGGTCGGTCGGCGACCGCGAGCTGATGGCGGCGTTCGTCTCGAAGGCCAACGAATGCCCGTTCTGCGTCGCCGCGCATACCGCGACATCACGGATGGCCTACCGCGACGACGCGAAAGTGGCTGCGACCCTTCATGATCTGGACACCGCGCCGATCGAGGAGCCGCTGCGCGCGACGCTGCGGATGCTGGGCAGGCTCGCACGTGAGAGCGACATCGGCGTTGACGACGTTCGCGCCGCACTCGACGCGGGTGCCAGCCCGGCGCAGATCGACGATGCGCTGGCCGTCTTCTTCGCGTTCAGCATCACCAACCGGCTCGCCAACGCGTTCGACTTCGACATCGCCGGTCCCGACGCAATGGCCGCCGGCGCCAAGCACCTGTTGAAGCGCGGCTACGGTTGAACGATGGTCCGACATTGGATTGCGGCGGCGGGTGCGGCATCTGCGCTGGTGGTCGCCGGTCTGTCGGCCGCAGGCGCGGCGTCGGCCGATGACACCGCTGAGGGCGGGCTGCCCGGCGGTCAGCGGCTCAGCCCGTTCGACATGTCCGCCCCCGCGGTGAACCGGCTCGATCCGGCGCTGCTCGATGCGGTCGAACGGGCCGCCGAGGCCGCGGCCGCCGACGGCATCACCTTCGGTCTCACGTCGGGCTGGCGGTCACCCGAGTTTCAACAGCAGTTGTTCGACGACGCAGTCGTCCAGTACGGCAGCGTCGAGATCGCCAGCCAGTACGTGGCGTCCCCGCAGGTGTCCAAGCACGTGGTGGGCAAGGCCGTCGATATCGGCCCCACCGCCGCCGACGACTGGCTGCTCCGTAACGGCCAGGCATTCGGGCTGTGCCAGATCTATGCCAACGAGATCTGGCATTTCGAACTGGCCGCCGACTACGGCGGCGTGTGCCCGCCGTTGCGGCCAAACGCCGCGGGCTGAACTTCGGCACAAAACGGCCCCCGGAAATCTCCGGGGGCCGCGGGGAGACCTACTGCAGTCAGCGATCGCCGAATTCGTGGCGCTGGGCGATCGCCAACAGCTCCTCGCGAACGGTCGAATCGGGCAGTGCGTTGATCCGTGCGTAGAGGCGCCGCCTGCTACGGGCGCGCTTCACATCTGCGCGGAACTGCGCGAAAGACATCTCAACTCCTTGTCAATGGCCCCGGATCGCGGGGCGCGTGCGTTGTAGCTGCCCACCGGTGTGGGCTGCCGGTTTCTACAACGCTTCGATCTTGATTGTTAATTCTGAGTTAATCAAATTATTTGAGGTGATCTTGGCTACACGCGTTGGGACAGTAGGGTTTTCTTGTGACGGCCATCACCCCGGACATCTTCGACCAATGGCGCACCGGCGCGACGACGATCCGCTGGCGTTCGACGACCGAAGCCAACGACGGAGCCGATGTCGACGTGTTCATCCGGCGGGCGGGCACAGCCGGCGCACCCGCGCTGGTGTGCGTGCACGGCTTCCCGACGTCCAGCATCGACTACTACGCGCTTGTCCAGGAACTGGGTTCCGAGTTCGACGTCTTCACGCTCGACTTTCCCGGTTACGGGCTGTCGGACAAACCGCCTGCGCCCTACGTCTATTCGCTCTACGACGATGCGCGCCTGCTCGTGCACGCGATCACTGAGGTCTGGCGCCTCACCGATTACCTGATGGTGACCCACGATCGCGGCGCCAGCGTCGGGATGATCGCCCTGGACCTGCTGACCGCGCAGCACCCCGGCGCACTACCCCGCGACGTCGTCATGACGAACGGCAACATCTACCTTCCGCTGGCCAACCTCACCGCATTCCAGACCGCGCTGCTCGACGACGCGACCGCCCGGGCCACCGCGGCGGCGACAACCCCGGAGTTGTTGGCGGCAGGCCTGGGGGCCAGCACCTTCATGCCGCGACGTGGCCTCGACGATCCCGAGATCGCAGCGCTGGCAAAGTGTTTCGCCCACAACGACGGGATCCGCGTGCTGCCGGACACCATCCAGTATCTGCACGAGCGAGCGGCCGACGAAACCCGTTGGCTGGAAGCGCTTTCCAGCAGTGAAACCAACCTGTCGCTCGTGTGGGGCGTGCATGACACCGTCGCGCCGCTGCGCGTCCCGAACCACGTGTGGCAGACCTACCTGAAGCACAAGCCCGGACGCAACCGCTACTGGGTGCTGCCGACGGCCGACCATTACCTGCAATGCGACGCGCCCGAAGAGCTGGCGAAGATCATCCGGCTGACGGCCGAACGATCCGACATCGCGCTGCAGACGCTCGGGGACCAGCCCACCGGTGCGGTGCTGGTGGACCAGAGCGAGCGCCCGGTCATTCCTTCGTGAATTTGTACATTCGGTACGAGCTCTGACCGCTTTGATACGCCTGATAGATCTTCGAACCCTCGACACCCGAGTAACTGCGGACGAAGCCGCGTAGCGCTGCGGGCACATTGCGGTCGATCACCTCATGCCAGCGCTGCGAGCTCTTCTCCATTCCACGCACGACCTCGGCGTTGATGACCCGCTGGCTGACCGTTCGCAGCGGGGCCGCCGCCAACGCCTCCTCCCACGCAGCTATCTGCTGCCGACCTCGGACGTCGGCATAAAGGAAATCCCCGCCCGGTCGCAGGACACGGGCAACCTCACCGAGGAAGCGGTCGAAGTTCGGATAGTGAAGAGAGGCCTCGATGTTGATCACGGCGTCGAAGGCACCATCGGGGAACGGCAGGTCCTCGGCGTCGCCCTGTACGAAGTCCACCCCGGCCACATCGTGCGTCCTTTTGCAGAACTCGATTCCGGTCGGGTTCAAATCCAGGCCGGTGTATGAGGCCGGCCGCAAAGTGCGGGTGAGGTACGAAGCTCCGCCGCCGTGACCGCAACTGACCTCGAGGACATCTTTGCCCTCGAGTTCCGATTGAGTGGCGGTGCGATGGTACAGCTGGATGAAGTACCGGTTGGGCTCGTCGGAGGGCGACAGCGGCAGCGCCATCGGCGGATCCTCTTCGTAGCCGTAATTCAGAAAAACGACATCATCGGATCCGAGCCGGCGGCTGATGGTGCGATAGAGCAACCGTTGGAACGCGTAGTAGGGATTTCGGGCAAATGTTCGGCTGGTCTTGCGGTCTTTGACCTCCACAGCCGGAAGTATGACATGGGCAGTGTTCGTGGACGCGAGTATGGCGAGACAGCTCGTGTTTTGGCGATCTGCTGCGACCCCCTCAATCAAGGTCGGATGCAGCCTGCGGGCACGGCGGCAGGCAAATTTGGCAATTTTTGCAGGCACCGCGAGACGCGCTGTCAACCCCACACCGATCTTGGGCTCACACCAACGTGTGCGAAAGACGATCCGCGAGCAGTTCGGCGAACTTCACCGGGTCATCCGGCACGTCGCCTTCGGCCAGGAGGGCCGTCCCGTAAAGCAGTTCAGCGGCTTCCGCGAGTCGCTGCCGTGCGGCGTCGTCTTCGCTTCGCTGGTGCGCGAGTTTCAGGTTCGTGATGAGCTGATGTCCGGGATTGAGTTCGAGAATTCGCTTGCCGACCGCGACCGTTTGACCTGAAGCCCGGTACATCCGCGCCAGGGCCGGCGTTATGCCGAGATTGTCGGTGATCAGACAGGCCGGCGACTCAGTCAGCCGCGTCGACAATCGCACCTCTTTGACATGGTCGGCCAGTGTCTCCTTCAGCCAATCGAGCAGGCCCGCGAACTCCTTCTCCTGCTCTTGGCGTGCGGCGTCGTGGGCCGCCTTGTCGTCTTCGGAGTCGAGGTCCACTTCGCCTTTGGCGACCGATTGCAGTGGTTTGCCGTCGAACTCGGACACCGACCCGACCCACACCTCATCGACGGGGTCGGTGAGCAGCAGCACCTCGAAGCCCTTGGCCTTGAACGCCTCGAGGTGCGGTGACCGCAGGAGCTGGTCACGCGATTGTCCGGTGGCATAGAAGATGTGCTGCTGGCCCTCTTTCATGCGCTCGACATAGCCCGCCAGCGTCGTGAGCTCGGTGTCGCTGTGCGTGGACGCGAACGACGAGATGCGCAGCAGCGTGTCCTGGTTGTCGAGGTCCGTGATCAGGCCCTCCTTCAGGACCGCACCGAACTGCGTCCACAGCGTGGCGTAGTCGTGGGGCCGTTCCGCCTGCATGGTCCTGATCGTCGACAGCACTTTCTTCGTCAACCGGCGACGGATGGCGGTGAGCTGCCGATCCTGCTGGAGGATTTCGCGGGAAACGTTGAGCGACATGTCTTCCGCGTCGACGACACCTTTGATGAAGCGGAGATAGGTGGGCATGAGCTGGTCGCAGTCAGCCATCACGAACACCCGCTTGACATACAGCTGGACTCCGGTTTTGGCGCCCCGCATGAACATGTCGAACGGCGCCTGCGACGGGATGAACAGGAGTGCACGGTACTCGAAGGCTCCCTCGGCCGTCATCGAGATGACCTCGAGCGGATCGTCCCATGCGTGCGCGATGTGTTTGTAGAACTCCTTGTACTCGTCGTCGCTGACTTCGTCTCTTCCCTTGGCCCACAAGGCCTTCATGGAGTTCAGGGTCTGGGTTTCGACGGTGATGTGCTCGTCACCCCCGTCTTCGGCCGCAGGCGTGCGGCGCTCGACCTCCATCCGGATCGGCCACGCGATGAAGTCCGAGTACTTCTTGACCAGCTCCCTGATCTTCCATTCCGAGGTGTAGTCTCCCAGCTCGTCCTCTTTGTCCTCGGGTTTGAGGTGCAGCGTGATCTCGGTCCCCTGCGGAGCATCGTCCACAGTTTCGACGGTGTAGGTACCGTCACCGCTCGACACCCACCGAGTGGCCTCGGTCTCGCCTGCCTTGCGGGTGAGAAGCTCGACCTTGTCGGCCACCATGAAGGTGGAGTAGAAGCCGATACCGAACTGCCCGATCAATTCCTCCGAGGCGACGGCGTCCTTTGCCTCGCGCAGTTTCTGGCGCAGCTCGGCGGTGCCCGACTTGGCGAGCGTGCCAATCAGATCCACCACTTCCTTGCGGGTCATCCCGATGCCGTTGTCACGAACGGTCAAGGTGCGCGAATGCGCGTCCGGTTCGATTTCGATGTGGAGATCTGAGGTGTCGACGTCCAGGTCCTTGTTCCGCAGCGACTCGAGTCGGAGCTTGTCGAGCGCATCGGAAGCGTTCGAGATCAGCTCGCGCAGAAACGAGTCCTTGTTCGAGTACACCGAGTGAATCATCAGATCCAGCAGATGGCGGGCTTCCGCCTGGAATTCGAACTGCTCGACGCGGGCGGTCATGTAACTCGTTCCCCCAGTGCAGATGACGACAGTTTGTAGGGAGAAATGATAGCGAGCATGCCTACGGTTGACGGCGAGCGATCACCACACGTACGGCACCAGGCGATAGCGAACCTTCTGCGTGTACTCGCCGTATCCGGCCAATTCCTCGCGCAGCATCTTCTCCTCATCGCGGATGCGCACGACGAGCACGATCAGGCCGGGTATCAGGAAGGTAAGTGCCCAGTACGAGCCGAGCGCCAGGGGTATACCCACCAGCAGGATGACGTTTCCGGTGTACATCGGGTGCCGCACCAACCCGTAGAAGCCGGTCGAGGTGACCGTCTGACCGGCCTCCACCCGTACGGTTGCGGCCGCGTGGCTGTTCTGGATGACCACCAGCATGGCCAGACCAAGGGCAACGGCGACCAGGACGTCGCCCGCCAGGCAGATGACGGTCGGCACCGTCGACCAACCGAAACGATGATCGAGGGCGCTGACCACAAGGCTGCCGGCCAGGGTCAGGTACCAACCCACGATGAGCGCTTTCTGCGCTCCCCGCGACTCCGCCGATGGCCCTGCGCGCGTCCGCCGCTCGAGCGCGACGGGATTGTTGAACAGCAGGTAGGCGGTGGGGATCGCAGTCGTGACAGCGGCTACCACCAGGAAAACCCAGGCCTGCCAGTAGTCGAATGTCCCCGCGACCGCGAACAGCGTCAAGCCGAGGACGGCAGGCTCGACGAGGCTGCGCAGCAACGTTTTTGGAAGTATCTTCACCCGTTCTCCTTCGGGATCGGCCGACACTGCCGGACTAGCAGCATCAACGGCCGGCCTGCGGCAACTGCTCACTCAGACTCTCCACCGACGGCGCGTCGAACAATGTACCCAGGGGCAGGTCACAGTCGAACGCCGTGTTGATCACCGCGATTGCCCGCATTGCGGCGAGCGAGTCCCCGCCCAGGTCGAAGAACGACTCGCCGACACCCACGCTTCCCACCTCCAGGACCTCCGCGAAGATCCCGGTCAGGATCTGCTCGGTGAGGGTGGACGGGTCACGGCGGGGGTCACCTATGTGGGCGGCATTGGTCGCCGCCGTCGGCTGGGGTACCGCGCGGCCGCCGACCGAGTCGATGGCCGAAATGTTCTGTGTCGGATCGGCGATCATGTCCATCAGGATGCGCTCGTACCGCTCCAACAGCGTGTCGATGGTGGCGGCGTCGAAAACGTCCGTTCGGAACTGAACGCGAAGGTCGAGTTCGCGGCCCGGCGCGGCCTGGATCGCGAGCGGGTAGTGGTAGTAGTCCCGGATGGCGACGTCGGTGATGGCGACCTCGTCGCGGTCGCGCGACCCCGTGGCGCCACTGGGGTAGTTCTCGTACACGAAGACAGTGTCGAACAGTCGCTGCAGTCCGGTCATGCGATGTATGTCGCGCAGCGCCAGGTGCTGGTGTTCGACGGTGTGGTTGTGCATGCTCTGCAGCTGTCCCAACAGCTCTGTGGTGGTCGTCGTGGGAGTGATCGTGGCACGCACCGGCACCGTGTTGATCAGCAGCCCGACGATCGAGTCCGCGTCGGGCATGTCGGCCGGTCTGCCCGAGACCACCGCACCGAAGACGACGTCGCGCTGACCGGTCATTGAACACAGCAGCTGTGCGAATGCCGCTTGCAGCACCGTGCTCATGGTGGTCTGGTGTGAACGCGCCACTTCGCCGAGCGCACGCGTCATCTCCGCGGAAACGGAGACCGATCGGATGTCCCGCCGACCGGGCGCGGGCCGATCCGGTGGGCCCACCAGGGTCGGGGTGTCGAGGCCCTCGAGCACGTCGCGCCAGACCGCTTGTGCGGCATCGCGATCCCGGTCGGCGAGCCAGCCGACGAACCTGCGGAACGACCCGGGCACCGGTAGCCGAAGCCCGGCGTAGCTGACGAAGATCTCCTGCAACAGGATCTGCAGGGACCACCCATCCATCAGGATGTGATGGTTGGTCAGGACCAGTCGATGGCGGTCTGGGCCCGTGCGGATCACCGCGACGCGGAACGCCGGCGGGTCGGCGAGGTCGCATACCGCGGTGCGTTCGGCGGCGAGCAACTGCTCGATCTGCTTCTCGGCATGCTCGCCTCCGCCGCTCAAGTCGACATACCGCCACGGCGCCTGAGCATCTGCGGGGATTATCTGCACCGGCTCGTCGTATCCATCGTGGAAGCGGGCCGCCAGATTGGGATGGCGGTTGATCGCGGTGTGCACAGCGCCGCGCAGCCGGTCGGCGTCGAGCGGGCCGACCACGGTCATATCCAGCTGGACGGCGTACACGTCGTCGCCGGACTCGTCGGCAGCCCGTGCGTGGTACATCAGTCCTCGCTGAAGCGGGGTCAGGGGAAGCACATCGGCCACCCGGTCCTGACGACACAACTCGTCGATCTGCTGCTGGGTCAACCGCGCGGGCGCGACATCCGATGGCGTCAACCCGCCCCCGCCGCGGCGCACATGCGCGCAGATACCGACCAGGGCGTCGAACCACAACCGGCTCAACTTGGCGACCTGCTCCTGCTCGACAGCCGAGGGCGCCCAGGTCCAGTTGGCTTGCAGACGGGGACCGTTCTCGGTGTCGGCGGTGCCCGCATTGAGTTCGATGGTGTGCGGCAGCGTCAGCGGTATGGCCAGGCCGGCAGCGGCCAGGGCTCCGCTGCTTTCGCTGACCCGCCAGAAGTCGTCAGAGAGTTGCTTGGCCGCAGCCCCCAGCCGGCCCAGATAGTTGAACCCGATCCGCGGATCGTCGCGATCGAGGTCGACGTCGGTGTTCAGGTAGCGCAGCAGACCGTAGGTCAAACCGTCCGGCAGCGCCCGCAGTTGCTCCTTGGCATCCTTGACCACTGCGCCGAGTGCGGCGTGACCGGTGACGACCTGCGCCCACGACAGTCCTCGCAAGGACAACGAGACCGGGTACTTCGAGGTGAACCAGCCCACTGTGCGCGAGAGGTCCACATCGGCGCCCAACTCCTCCTCCTGGCGACCGTGACCTTCCACATCGATGACGACGGGCGCCGCGCCGGCGCCGAGGAACTCGGCCACCGCCAGCCCGAACGCGATCAGCAGGATGTCATGTATCCCGGCGCGAAACGCCGCGGGCACCTCCCCCAGAAGCATCTGCGACGACTCGACGTCCAGTTCGACCGACAACTGCTCCGCATTGGCGAAGGTGTCCACCGCCGGTTCCGCCGCAGGCAGCTCGTCTCGCTGCGCTGCGGCCACCTGCAGCCACGTCCCGGCTTGCTCGACGACCTGCGGATGGTAGGCATACTCGGCCAGCAGTCGCGCCCACCTGGCGAACGACGTGCCGGTCGCCGACAACGCCACCGGCTCTCCGCTGCGGTGCTGGGCCCAGGCGATGTTGAGGTCCTCCAACAACACTCGCCACGAAACCCCGTCCACGGCAAGGTGATGAACGACCAATGCCAACTGGCCCGTGGCCTCCACCCACGCCGCGCTCAACATCGCCCCGGCGGCCGGGTTCAGCCGCGATCGCGCGTCGGCCACCGCCGCTTCCGAGAGCACGTCCACCGCTTGCAAGCATCCGCCGGCGTTCACGGATCCCCGCTCGCGCACCGTCAATGACCAACCCTCGACGCGGTCGTCGTCGACGCGCGCCCGCAACATGGCATGCCGGTCCAGCAGTGCCTGCAACAGCGCCACCACATCGGCCTCGGTGACGCCTGTGGGGGCCTGCAGCACAACCGTTTGGTTGAACTGGTCGACCGGGCCGTCGAGGCCGCGCAGCCAATGCATGATCGGGGTGGCAGGCACCTTCTCGGCACCCTCGTCGACGCGGTCCACCACACCGGTGGCCGCTTGGATCAACGCGGCGGCCGGAAGGACTTTGGCGACGCGGGCCAGTCGCGCCACGGATTGCTCGACAAAGATGTCGCGCGGCCGCAACTGCAACCCCAGGCCCAATGCGCGCGCGACCACCTGCATCGACAGAATGCTGTCTCCGCCGAGTTCGAAGAAGGAGTCATCGACACCGACCCGCTCCAGCCCCAATACTTCGGCGTAGACCGTCGCCAAGGCCACTTCGGTGGCGTTACCCGGCGCCCGGTAGTGGTCGACTTCCTGGTATTCAGGCGCCGGCAACGCCCGCACGTCGAGCTTGCCGTTGACCGTCAACGGCAGCGCATCGATCACCACGACCGCAGCGGGCACCATGTAGCCGGGCAGTTTCTCGGCCAGTGTCGCGCGCACCGTGGCCGGATCAACGGTCCCGACGACATAGCCGACGAGGCGCTTGTCACCGGGACGGTCCTCACGGGCGATCACCGCCGCCTGCTCGACCCCGTCACAGCCGGCCAGCGCGGCCTGCACCTCACCCAACTCGATGCGGTACCCGCGGATCTTGACCTGCTCGTCGGCGCGGCCCAGATACTGCAACTGCCCGTCAGGGCCCCAGCGCACCACATCGCCGGTGCGATACATCCGCGCGCCGGAATCACCGAACGGACACGCCACAAACCGGGTTGACGTCAGATCCGAGCGACCGACGTAGCCGCACGCCAAACCCGCACCGGCGACGTACAACTCACCGACCACGCCTGCGGGCACCGGACGCAGCGACCCGTCCAGCACGAAGAACGCCAGATCCGCCAACGGCACGCCGATCGGGCTGACCGCATCCTGAAGATCGCGGTCGCCGATCTCCCGGAACGACGCATGCACCGTCGTCTCGGTGATCCCGTACATGTTGATCATCCGAGGCAACCCCGGATGGCGGTCAAACCACGTCGCCAACCGCTGCGGCTCCAGCGCCTCCCCGCCGAACACGACCGACTCCAGCGAGAGTTGTTGTCCCCGCTCGGGCTGGAACGCGTCGGCGGTCTGCAACGCGTAGAACGCCGACGGGGTCTGACTCAGCACATTGACCTGCTCGGTGACCAGCAGCGCGTGCAGGTCCTCCGGTGATCGGACCACCATGTCGCTGACTATCACCACGCGGCCGCCGTGCAGCAGCGCTCCGAAGATCTCCCACACCGAGAAGTCGAATGCCAGGGAATGGCACTGCGACCAGGTCTGCCCGGGCGACAGCTCCATCTGTGTGTCCAGTGCGTCCAGCAGCCTGATCACGTTGCGATGGGTCACCGCAACGCCTTTGGGTCGACCGGTGGTACCCGAGGTGTAGATCAGGTAGGCGATGTCCGCCGCCCCGGTCGCCGCCAAGCGGGTGTTCGGTGCCGCGGAGACGGCCGCATCGTCGACTTCGATCACCGTCAGGTCGGTGCCATCCAGCCGCGGTCGCAGGTCGGCGGTGGTCACCGCGGCGACCGGCGCCGCATCGCCGAGCACAAACCCGATGCGCTGATCGGGATGCGCAGGGTCGAGCGGCACATAGGCCGCCCCGGTCTTGAGCACCGCCATGATCGCCACGACCGCGTCGATGGACCGCGGAAGCAGCACCGCCACCCGCGCACCCGCACCCGCACCGCGGGCAATGAGCAAGTGCGCCAGCCGATTCGACGCCTCGTCCAACTCGCGATACGTCAACGACCGACCTTCGCTCGTCAACGCCACACCCTCAGGGGCACGCGCGACCTGCGCCGTGAACAACTCGGGGATCGACATCGCCACGTCAACGGGCTCGGACAACGCGGCCCGATTACCCCACCGATCCAGCCGTCCGTGCTCCGCGTCGTCCAGCAGATCCACCGACGACAGTCGCCGGGCCGGATCGGCAACCATCACATCCAGCACCCGCCGTAACCGTTCGGCGAACGACTCGACGGTGGCGGCATCGAACACATCGGTGCGGAATTCCACACCGCCACCGATACCGGCGGGCTCACCGCCCTCGGTCCATTGCTCGGCCAACGAGAACGTCAAGTCCACACGCGCGGTGTGGGTTTCGACCGGCATCGGGCTGACCTGCAGATCACCCAGGGCCCCGGCGGAGGCGCCGTCCTGCCAGTTGTGCCAGGCCAACATGACCTGAACGAGCGGGTGGTGGGTCAGCGACCGGGTGGGGTTGAGTTGCTCGACAAGCACTTCGAAAGGCACGTCCTGGTGCTCGTAGGCGGCCAGGCTGCGCTGGCGCACCTGGGCGAGAAGCTCACCGACAGTGGGGTCGCCTGTCAGATCGGCCCGCAGCACCAACGTGTTGACGAAGAAGCCGACCAAATCGTCCAGCGCAGGGTCGCCCCGCCCGGCGATCGGGAATCCGACCGCGACGTCGGTGCCGGCGCTGAGCTTGGACAGCAGCACCGCCAGGGCGGACTGCATCACCATGAAGGTCGTCACATTGTGTTCGCGGGCCATATCCCGCATCCGTGCCTGCAGCTCGGCAGGCCACGCCACGGCCACCCTGGCTCCGCGCTGATCGGCGACCGGGGGGTACGGACGGTCGGTGGGCAATTGCAGCCGCTCGGGCATTCCGGCCAGCGCATCCAGCCAGTACGCCAGCTGCCTGCCGATACGGCTGTCCGGGTCCTGCAGTTCACCGAACTGCGTGCGCTGCCACAGCGTGTAATCGACATACTGCACCGGCAGTGGCGCCCATTCCGGGGCCTGTCCCGCGCACCGGCTGGCATACGCCACCCCGAGGTCCTTCACCAGCGGGGTCGCCGACATTCCATCGGCGGCGATATGGTGCACCACCACCACGAGCACGTGCTCGTCATCCGCGACACGGAAAACCCTTGCCCGGACTGGGATTTCGGTCGCCAGGTCAAATGTGCGGCGCGCAGTCTCCTCGACGTCCTCGTTCAGTCGGGCTGCCGGCCATCCGGTGGCGTCGATGGTCTCCCAACCCAGGTCGGCCTGCTCGGCAGGAACCACCTGCTGGCGGGGCACCCCGTCGGCAGCCGGGAACAGCGTACGCAGGCTCTCGTGGCGGTGCACCACATCGGCGAGTGCGGCACCGAGCGCCTCGGCATGCAACCGCCCGCGCAGCCGCAAGGCCATGGCGATGTTGTAAACCGGTGACGGGCCCTGCAATTGGTCGATGAACCACAACCGGCTCTGGGCGAACGACAACGGCACCACCGCAGGACGCGAGACGGCGACCAACGGCTCCAGTCCACTGTCATCGGCACCGATGCGCGGCGCCAGCTGGGCCACGGTGGGCGCATCGAACAAGACGCGCACCGCGAGGCCCGCGTCCATGGCGCTGTTGATCGCGGCGACGACGCGCATCGCCGACAGCGAGTCGCCACCCAGGTCGAAGAACGAGTCGTCCACCCCGACCCGTTCGACGCCGAGCACCCGGGCGAAGACGCCGGCCAGGATCTCTTCGACGGGATTGGTGGGGGCGCGATAGCCTGCAGCGTCCTGATAGTCCGGGGCGGGCAGCGCCCGGGTGTCGAGCTTTCCGTTCGATGTCAGCGGCAGCGCTTCCAACACGACGACCGCGGCGGGGACCATGAACGCCGGAAGCGTCTCGGCGAGCATGGCCCGCAGCCGCGCGGGCGCCGCCGTCCCCGTGACGTAACCGACCAGGCGCTTGTCACCGGGGCGGTCCTCGCGGGTGATGACCGCCGCCTGGTCCACTCCGTCCAGCGCGGCCAGCTTGGCCTGGATTTCGCCGAGCTCGATGCGATACCCGCGGATCTTCACCTGGTCGTCGGCGCGACCGAGATGCCGCAGCTGTCCGTCAGCGCCCCAGTACACCAGGTCCCCGGTGCGATACATGCGCGTTCCGGGCGCGCCGAACGGGCAGGCAACGAAGCGCGATGCGGTCAGCCCCATCCGGCCCACGTACCCGCAGCCAACCCCGGCGCCGGCCGCGTACAACTCACCGACCACACCCGCGGGCACCGGCCGGAGCCATTTGTCCAGGACGAACAACGCCGCCCCCGGCACCGGCGAACCGATCGGTACCGCCGAACCCGCAGTCAGGGGCTCACTGATCGTGACGACCATGGTGGTCTCGGTCGGGCCATAGGCGTTGAGCATCACCCGGCCCGGCGCCCAGCGGTCCACCACCTCGGCCGGGCAGGGTTCGCCCGCCACGACCAATTCCATCGACTCCAGGCCGGTCGGCGACAACGTCCCCACCGCGGACGGGGTTCGGGTCAGCACGCTGACCCCTTCACTGCGCAGCAAGGCGTGGAGATCGTCGGGTGAGCTCGCCACCGACTCCGACACCACGACCAGCCGCCCGCCGTGCAGCAGCGGCCCCCAGGTTTCCCAGACCGACGAGTCGAACCCATAGGAGTGGCACTGCGCCCAGGCCCCCGCGGTGTGCAGATAGGAATCCAGAACCTCGAGCAGCTGGGTCGCGTTGCGATGGGTGACGGCAACGCCTTTGGGAACGCCGGTGGTTCCGGAGGTGTAGATGATGTGGGCGATGTCGTCGGCGGCGGGCGCGGGCAGCGCCGTGCTGGGCTGAGTGGCGACAACGGGGTCGTCGACGTCGATGATCGACAGACCGGATCCTCCCAGCCGATGGCTCAGCGCGGCGGTGGTGACCGCCGCGACCGGCGCTGAATCGGCCAGCATGAACTCGATACGCGCGTCGGGGTACGCGGGATCGATCGGCAGATAGGCCGCCCCGGTCTTCAGCACCGCCACGATGGACACGATCGCGCTTGCCGAGCGGGGGAACAGCAACGCGACACACTCACCGGGGCCCGCGCCATGGGCAACCAGCAAGTGCGCCAGTCGATTCGACGCCTCGTCCAGCTCCCGATAGGTCATCGAGCGATCCTCGAACGTGAGCGCCGGCGCATCGGGAGTACGCGCCACCTGCTCGGCGAACAACGTCGGAATCGAGAGCCCCGCCTCCGACTGCCCGACCGACACCGCCCGGTTACCCCAGGTATCCAGCTTCGCCCGTTCGGCCGCGTCGAGCAGGTCGAGCGATGACAGCCGCAGTGAAGGATCGGCGGTCACCGCCTCGACGATCCGTCGCAGCCGCTCGATCAAGGACTCGATTCCGGTCGCGTCGAAGACATCGGTCCGGAATTCCACTTCGCCGCCGATCCCGGCGAACTCACCGTCGTCGGTCCAGCGCTCGGCCAGGGAGAAAGCCAAATCCATACGGGCCGTCTGGGTTTCCACCGGAAGCAAAGTGGCGTGCAGGTCACCCAGGCGCAATTTGGCGGGCGGATTGTTCTGCCACGCCAACATGACCTGAACCAACGGGTGGTGGGCTTGGCTGCGGGTCGGGTTCAGCCTCTCGACAAGCACTTCGAACGGCACATCCTGGTGCTCGTAGGCAGCCAGACTGCGTTGCCGAACCTGACTCAACAGCTCGGCGAAAGTGGGATTCCCGTCCACTTCGACACGCAGCACCAGGGTGTTGATGAACGACCCCACCAAGTCGTCGAGCGCGGCATCACGCCGCCCGGCGATCGGGAAGCCGACAGCCACATCGGAGCTGCCGCTGACGGTGGACAGCAGCACAGCCAACGCGGCTTGGACGACCATGAAACTGCTGGCGTTGTGCTCGCGGGCGACCCGGACGACTCCCTGCTGCAGCGCGACCGGCCAGTCGACGGCCACCATCGCACCCTGCTGATCGGCAACCGGCGGATACGGACGATCGGTCGGAAGTGCGATTCGCTCCGGCATGCCCGCCAGGGCGTCCTCCCAAAATGCGAGCTGTTTGGCGATGGCGCTCTGCGGCTCGTCGAGATCACCCAGTTGCGTGCGCTGCCAGAGCGTGTAGTCGACGTACTGAACCGGCAACGGGTCCCAATCCGGGGCCTCCCCGGCGCTTCGGCTGGCATAGGCCACACCCAGGTCCCGGACCAGCGGCGCGATGGACCAACCGTCGGCGGCGATGTGGTGCACCACGGCAACCAGAACGTGTTCGTCATCGCTGAGACGGAAAACCCTTGCCCGTAACGGTATCTCGGTGTCCAACGTAAACGAGTGACGCGCCACCTCGTCGACGGCCCTGCGCAGCTCGGTCGGGGACCAGGCGGTGGCATCGACGACCTGCCAGCCGAAGTCGGCGTCGCCTACCTGCACCACCAACTGCCGGGGTGTGCCCTCGACCGAAGGGAACAGCGTGCGCAGGCTCTCGTGCCTGTCCACCACATCCGCCAACGCCGCGCCCAGCGCGTCCACATCCAGTCGGCCGGTCAGCTGCAACGCCACCGCGATGTTGTAAACGGGTGAGGGACCCTGCAATTGGTCGATGAACCACAGCCGGCTCTGCGCGAACGACAACGGCACGACGGCTGGGCGTTCCTGCGGGACCAACGGCTCACGGCCGTGAGTCTCACCACCGATGTGCGACGCGAGTTGCGCGACCGTGGGCGCTTCGAACACCGCGCGGACCGGGAGGTCGGCGTCCAGGCTCGCATTGATCGCGACGATCAGGCGCATCGCCGACAGCGAATCGCCCCCGAGTTCGAAGAAGGAGTCGTCGACGCCGACCCGATCCAGACCCAACACCCTGGCGTAGATACCGACCAGGATCTCCTCGGTGGCATTGCCGGGCGCCCTGTAGTGGTCGACTTCCTGGTACTCGGGAACCGGCAACGCGCGCACGTCGAGCTTGCCGTTGACCGTCAACGGCAGCGCGTCCATCACCACCACCGCAGCGGGCACCATGTACGTAGGTAACCGGTCGGCCAGCCGACCCCGGACGTCGGCCGGATCAACGGTCCCGGTGACATAGCCGACGAGGCGCTTGTCACCGGGACGGTCCTCACGGGCGATCACCGCCGCCTGCTCGACCCCGCCCAGGTCGGCGAGCGCCGCCTGAATCTCACCCAGTTCGATGCGGTACCCGCGAATCTTGACCTGATCGTCGGCGCGGCCCAGATACTGCAACTGCCCGTCGGCACCCCAGCGCACCACATCGCCGGTGCGATACATCCGCCCGCCGACGTCGCCGAACGGACACGCCACGAAACGCGTCGACGTCAGGTCCGGGCGGCCGACGTAGCCGCACGCCAAACCCGCACCGGCGACATACAACTCACCGACCACGCCCGCGGGCACCGGACGCAACCAGCTGTCCAACACGAAGAACGCCAGATCCGCCAGCGGCACCCCGATCGGGCTGACCGCGCTACCCAGATCGTTGTCGCCGATCTCCCGGAACGACGCATGCACCGTCGTCTCGGTGATCCCGTACATGTTGATCATCCGAGGCAGCCCAGGATGGCGGTCCAGCCACGGAGCCAACCGCTGCGGCTCCAGCGCTTCCCCGCCGAACACCACCATCTCCAGCTTGAGCTGATCACCACGCTCGGGTTGCAGTGCGTCGGCGGTCTGCAACGCATAGAACGCCGACGGGGTCTGACTCAGCACATTGACCTGCTCGGTGATCAGCAGCGCATGCAGGTCCTCCGGTGACCGGACCACCGCGTCACCGGCTATCACCACGCGGCCACCGTGCAGCAGCGCTCCGAAGATCTCCCACACCGAGAAGTCGAACGCCAACGAATGGCACTGCGACCACACCTGTCCAGGTGTCAGCTCCAATTCGGAATCCAGTGCGTCCAGCAGCCTGATCACGTTGCGATGAGTCACCGCAACACCTTTGGGCCGACCGGTGGTACCCGAGGTGTAGATCAAATACGCCACGTCATCGGCGGCGGCCTTCACCAAACCGGTGATCGGTGCAGCACCCGCCGTCGCATCGTCGACATCGATGACGGTCAGCTGGGTTTCACCCAACCGGGCCCGTAGACCGGCGGTGGTGACCGCGGCGACCGGCGCCGCGTCGCCGAGCACAAAGCCGATGCGCTGATCGGGATGCGCAGGGTCGAGCGGCACATACGCCGCCCCGGTCTTGAGCACCGCCATGATCGCCACGACCGCGTCGATGGACCGCGGAAGCAGCACCGCGACCCGCTCACCCGCACCCGCACCGCGGGCAATGAGCAAGTGCGCCAGCCGATTCGACGCCTCGTCCAGCTCGCGATACGTCAACGACCGACCCTCGCACGTCAACGCCACACCCTCAGGGGTGCGCGCCGCCTGCGCCGCGAACTGCTCGGGGATCGACACACCCGCGCCCGCCCGATCGGCCAGCACCGCGCGGTTACCCCAACCGTCGAGCCGCGCGCGCTCCGCGACATCCAACACATCCACCGACGACAGCCGCCGGGCCGGATCGGCGATCATCGCATCCAGCACCCGGCGCAGCCGCCCCGCCAGCGCCTCGACAGTGGCGGCATCGAACACATCGGTGTCGTAGTCGACGCGCAGGCCCAACTGCGTGCCCGGCAGCGCCTGGACGGTCATCGGATAGTGCGTGTGTTCGCGGCGAGTGATGTTGGCGATGGCCAGTCCGTTGCCTCCCGACAGCGCGGTGCTGTCGATCGGGAAGTTCTCGTAGGCGAAAACGGTGTCGAACAACTGGTCGTGACCGGTGACGCGATGAATCTCGGGCAGCGCCAGGTGCTGGTGCTCGAGGGTGTGGTTATGGGCGTTCTGCAGCTGCTCCAGAAGGTCGGCCACGGTGGTCGCGGCTGCCATGTTCGCCCGTACCGGGACCGTGTTGATCATCAGGCCGACCATCGATTCGGCGCCGGCCACCTCGGGGGGCCGACCCGACACCGCGGTGCCGAACGATACGTCGCGTTGCCCCGTCAGCACGGACAGCAACTGCGCCCAAGCGGCGTGCAGGATGGTGCTGACCGTGGTGCGGCACGCGCGCGCAAGCTCGCCGAGCTGGCGGGTGGTCTCCTCCGGTAACAGGAACAACTCCGCGGCGCGCTGCCCCGACCCCGACCGGGCCGCGGGACTGACCAGAGTTGGCGCGTCGAAACCGGCGAATACCTCACTCCAGGCGGTGCGCGCGGCTTCCATGTCTCGACCGGCCAGCCAGACGACGAACCTGCGGTAAGGCACAGGTGCCGGCAGCCACTGCCCGTAGTAGCTGGTGAAGATGTCCTGCAGCAGGATCGGCAGCGACCAGCCGTCCATCACGATGTGATGGTTCGTCAGCACGATCCGATGGGTGTGCTCCGTGCAGCGGACCAACACCACCCGGAAGGCGGGTCCCTGGTTGAGGTCACAGACGGCAGCTCGTTCGGCCGCGCAGATCTGCGCGACCTCCTCCTCGACATCCGCGCCGGCATCGAGTTCGACATACCGCCAGGGCGGCTCAGGGTCAGCCGGAATTATCTGCACCGGCTGGTCGAGCTGTTCGTGGAACCTGGCAACCAGGTTGGGGTGCCGGGTGACCGCCGCGTGCACCGCATCACGCAGCTGATCCGCGTTGAGCGGCCCATCCACCGTGATGTCCAGTTGCACGGTGTACAGATCGTCCGAGGAAGACGTCGCGGCACTTGCGTGGTAGAGCAGCCCCTGTTGCAGCGGGGTCAGCGGCAGAACGTCAGCGATCTGCATACTGGCGCTGAAGCTCGTCGATCTGTTGCTGGCTCAACCTGACGGTCACATCCGATGGAGTCAATCCACCACCCCCGCTCTTGACATGGGTGCAGATACCTTCGAGCGCCTCGAACCACAGTCGACTCAGCCGTCGGGCCTGGGCCTGGTTGAGAACTGAGGGTGCCCACGTCCACGTGGCTTGCAGGCGCGGGCCGGTCCCCGATTCCAAAGTGCCCGCGTTGACCTCGACAGTGTGCATCAAGGGCATCGGCGTCGAAGCCGCGGCGGCGGCAAGCGCCACGCCATCCGGACAGATCCGCCATAGATCAGAGGACTCTGCCGCTGCGGCGCCCAGTCGGCCCAGGTAGTTGAAGCCGATCGTCGGATCCGCCTCGGCCAGATCGACATTCGGGTTCAGGTACCGGAGCAGACCGTACGTCAGCCCGTCGGGTGCGGTGCGCAGCTGCTCCTTGGCTTCCTTGATCGCCGTGCCGAGCGCGGCTTCACCGGCGGTGACCTGCTCCCACGACAGCCGACCAAGAGTCAGCGACACCGGGTATTTGGCGGTGAACCAGCCCACCGTTCGCGAGAGGTCCACGGTGGAGGACAGCTCCTCGTTGCGGCCGTGCCCCTCCACGTCGATACAGACCGGTGCCCCACCGGTGCCCAGGAACTCGGACACCGCCAAACCGAAGGCGATCAACAGAATGTCCTGCACCCCGGAGTGATACGCCGTGGGCACGTCGGCCAGCAGTAGCCGCGTGGTGTCGACATCGAGCAACGCTGAAAACGTCCCAGCGGCGGCATAGGTATCCACATCAGGACGCACCGCGGGCAGGATCGCCGGGGCAGCCGTTATCTCGCGCCAGGTGTCGGCCGTCTCGACGACTTCCTGTTCGAGCGCGTAGTCGGTCAACAGAGAGGACCACCGGGCGAACGACATTCCCGGGGCAGGCAATCCGATGGGTTGCCCACTTCGATGCTGGGTCCAGGCGATGTTCATGTCTTCCAACAGAATTCGCCAGGACACCCCATCGACAGCCAGATGGTGGATCACCAGGGCCAGCTGACCGACGTCGGGCGCCCACAGCGCGCTGACCATCGCACCCTCCGACGGGTCCAAGCGGGACCGCGCCGCCACCAGAGTCTCATCCGTTATCGCGTCGACGTTCCACACACGATCGGCGGCATCCACCGATCCCGGCTCGGGGACCGTCAACGACCAGCCGTCACCGACGCGCAACCGCAAGGTCGCGTGTCGATCGAGGAGTGCCTGGAGGATGACGACGACGTCGGCATCGGTCGCCCCGGCCGGCGTCGCCACGACCACCGTCTGATTGAACTCGTCGGTCGGACCCTGCACGCTCTGCAGCCACCGAATGATCGGGGTCGCAGCCACCGGACCCGTGCCTTCGTCCTCCGCGCCGGACTCCTCGTCGGCGACCCGGGCCACCGCGGCCAGTCGGGCCACGGTCTGCTCGACGAACACGTCGCGCGGCCGGCAGACCACGCCTGCCGCCCGTGCCCGGGACACCACCTGCATCGACAGGATGCTGTCGCCGCCGAGGTCGAAGAACGACTCGTCGATGCCGACCCGCTCCAGACCGAGAACCTGGGCGTAGATGCAGGCGAGAATCTCCTCGACGGCATTGCCTGGGGCCCGGTAGTGATCGCCGCTCTGGAACTCCGGCGCGGGCAGGGCCCGCCTGTCGAGCTTGCCGTTGACCGTCAACGGCACGGTTTCGATCGGCACCACTGCCACCGGGACCATGTATGCCGGAAGTTTCCGCGCCAGCGCGGCACGCGCGGCCACCGGATCCGCGGTGCCGGTGATGTAACCGACGAGGCGCTTCTCCCCTGGACGGTCCTCACGGGCGATCACCACCGCCTGATCGACTCCGTCGACATCTGCCAGCACAGCCTGGATCTCACCGAGTTCGATCCGATACCCGCGGATCTTCACCTGCTCGTCAGCTCGACCCAGATACTGCAGCTGCCCGTCGGCACCCCACCGCACCAGGTCTCCGGTGCGATACATCAGCGAACCGGGCGCACCAAAGGGGCATGCGACGAAGCGCGACGCGGTCAGCCCGGCACGGCGCGAATACCCGCAGGCCACACCGGCGCCCGCGATATACAGCTCACCGACGACACTCTCCGACACCGGCCGCAACATGTTGTCGAGTACGAACAGCGCCGCTTGCGGCACCGGCGAACCGATCGGCACCGCGCCGGAACCCGCCACCAGCGGCGGACTCATCGCCGAGTAGATCGTCGCCTCGGTCGGACCGTAGGCGTTGATCATGACTCGTCCGGCCGTCGCCCACCGGTCCACCAGCTCGCTCGAACACGCCTCGCCGGCCACCACCAAAGTCGTGTGCTCGAGTCCCTCGGGCGACAGCATGCCCGCCGCCGAGGGTGTCTGGCACAGCACGGTCACCTTTTCGGTGACGAGAAGATCGTGCAGATCATCCGGTGAGCTCCCGACCGTCTCGGGAACGACCACCAGCCGGCTCCCGTGCAAGAGCGCACCGAAGATTTCCCACACCGAGACGTCGAAAACCAGCGAATGCCATTGCGACCACGCGTGCCCCGGTCCCGAGGGCACGTTGGCATGCAGCGACTTCACCAGAGACGCCACGTTGCCGTGGGTGACGGCCACTGCCTTCGGCACGCCGGTGGTGCCCGAGGTGTAGGTCATGTACGCCAGATCGTCGGGCGCGGGCCGCGCCACCGGCGTGCCCGGCCACGCATCGTCGCGGGGGTCAAGAAGGTCGATGATCGCCAGGCCGGTTTCCTCGATCCTCGGGCGCAGTTCGGCAGTCGTCATCACGGCGACAGGCGCCGAATCGCCGAGCATGAACCCGATCCGCTCATCCGGATGGGCGGGGTCGATCGGAAGATATGCCGCCCCGGTCTTGAGCACCGCCATGATCGCGACGATCGCCTCAGCCGAACGAGGAACCAGAAGCGCCACCGATTCACCGGGGCCTGCGCCGTTGCTCGCCAACAGTTTCGCCAACCGCTCTGCGGTCTCATCCAACTCGCGATAGCTCCACTCGAGCTCACCGCACACCAACGCCACCGCCTCCGGCGTGCGCGCCACGATCTCGGCGAACAGGTCCGGGATGGTTGCCGGTGACGGCCGGGACTGGCTCAGTGCGGCGCGGTTACCCCACTCGTCCAGCGCATCACGCTCGTCGTCGTCCAAGAGATCTATCGCCAACAAGCGGCGTTTCGGGTCAACGCTCACTAGTCCTCCCCCAAATCAGTGGTCATGACATCCAACACGCGCTTCAACCGCTTGATGAGCGAAGCGATGCGGCGAGGCTCGAAGATGTCGGTGTCGTACTCGGCGCGCAGCGTCAGTTCCTCGCCCGGCAGAGCTTCCACCGCAATCGGGTAGTGCGTGTACTCATGGCTGACCACATCGGTGATCGCCAACTCGGCGTCGCCGCTCAACGCGCTGGTGTCGATCGGGTAGTTCTCGTAGGCGAAGAAGGTGTCGAACAACTGGTCGTGCCCGGTGACGCGATGAATCTCGTTGAGCGCCAAGTGATCGTGGTCCAGCACGAGGTTGTGGTTGCCCTGCAGCTGCTCGAGTAGGTCGGCGATCGTCGTCTCGGCGCTGATGCTCGCGCGCACCGGCACCGTGTTGATCATCAGGCCGACCATCGATTCGGAACCGGGCAGTTCCGGTGGCCGTCCCGAAACCACGGTGCCGAACGCGACATCGTTGCGGCCCGTCAGCGAGCAGAGCAGCTGTACCCATGCGGCCTGCAGCACGATGTTCACGGTGGTATGGCACGAGCGCGCCAACTCGGTCAGGGCCGCCGTGGTGTCGGCGCCCACATGCACGTCTTCGGTGGCTCGTGGTCCCGTTCCCACCCGGTCCGGCGGCCCGACAAGGGTCGGCGCTTCAAAGCCCGCCAACACGTCACCCCAGGCCGCGCGGGCGGCATCCACGTCCCGACTCGCCAACCACGAGACAAAGCCGCGATACGGCACCGGCTCGGGCAACGGCGCTCCGTGGTAACTGGCAAATATCTCTTGCAGCAGAATCGCTTTCGACCAGCCGTCCATCACGATGTGGTGATTGGTCAGCATGAACAGGTGGCGGTCATCGGCAATACGGATGAGCGCTGCCCGGAGAACCGGCCCCTGGGTCGGGTCGCTGATCGCGGCGCGCTCGGCGGCGCGCACCCGCTGAATCTGCTCGTCGGCATCCACCCCGGGGTCGAGTTCCACCCACCGCCACGGCACCACCGGGGCAGCGGGGATGAGCTGCACCGGCTGGTCCAGTTCGCTGTGGAAGCGGGCCACCAGGTTGGGATGGCGGACAACCGTCTGCTGCACAGCGTCGCGCAACCGTTGAGTGTCCAGCGGACCGGTCAGACCGATGTCCAGCTGCACCGCATATGCGCCGTCGTCGTCGGAAACCTCGGCGGTGCCCGCCTCGAAGAGCAGACCCTGCTGCAGCGGGGTCAACGGCAGGACATCGGCAATGTCGTTGTGCTGCTTCAGCTCGTCGAGCTGGGACTGGCTCAGCGGTGCGGTCAGCACCGCACCGACGGCGTCCTCGGGTCCGCGGTCCGCGTTGTCGACGGCCACTCGCGCCAGCCTGGCGACTGTCTGTTCGACGAACACATCACGCGCGCGGCACAGCACTCCCGCCGCCCGTGCTCGAGAGACCACCTGCATCGACAGAATGCTGTCCCCGCCCAGATCGAAGAACGACTCGTCGACCCCGACGCGTTCCAGCCCGAGCACGTCCGCGTAGATGCCGGCCAGTACCTCTTCGACCGCGCTCTCCGGGGCCCGGTAGCGCTCGACATCCTGGTATTCGGGTGCGGGAAGGGCACGTCGGTCCAGCTTGCCGTTCACCGTCAACGGCAGTGCATCAACGACCACCACTGCGGCGGGCACCATGTAGCCCGGCAACCGGTCGGCCAGTGCCGCGCGCGCCGCGGCGGGATCGACTGCACCCGCGACGTATCCCACGAGGCGTTTGTCGCCCGGGCGGTCCTCACGGGCGATCACCGCCGCCTGCTCGACCCCGTCCAACTCGGCGAGCGCCGCCTGAATCTCACCCAGCTCGATGCGATACCCGCGGATCTTCACCTGCTCGTCGGCACGGCCGATGTACTGCAGGTTGCCGTCGGCGTCCCACCTCACCAGGTCGCCGGTGCGATACATCCGTTCGCCGGGCGTACCAAACGGACATGCCATGAACCGCGACGCCGTCAGCCCGGCCCGGCCGGCGTATCCGACCGCCAATTGGCTACCGGCCAAATACAATTCACCGACCGCACCGATCGGAACGGGCCGCAGCCACCCGTCCAGCACGAAGAACGAGGCGGTGGACACGGGCGCACCGATCGGCGGCGCACCGGTCCCCGCGATCAGCGGTGCGCTGAATGCGACCCACATCGTGGCCTCGGTCGGACCGTACTGATTGATCATCGTCCGGCGGGGCGCCCATCGGTCGACCACCTCCGCCGAGCAAGCCTCGCCGCCGACGAGCAAGGTCGCCGACTCCACACTCTCGGGCGACAACATCGTCGCTGCAGACGGCGTCTGGCCGAGCACACTCACACGTTCGTCGGCGATCAGCGCATGGAAGTCACTCGGCGAGGCGGCTACCGACTCGGGCACCACGACCAACCGACCGCCGTGCAGCAGCGCACCGAAGATCTCGAAGCCCGAGATGTCGAAGCTGTAGGAATGCCACTGCGACCAGATCTCTCCCTGCCCGACCGGCAGTCCGGCGTCACCCATCGATGACATCAGTTCGGTGACGTTGTGGTGCGTGATGGCCACGCCCTTGGGCACACCCGTGGTTCCGGAGGTGTAGATGACATAGGCGATGTCGTCGGGAGCGGGCCGCGCCGTGAAGGTTTCTGGTTGTCCGTCGATCCGCGGGTCATCGACGTCGATGACCACCACACCGGTGTGCGCCAGCCTCGCCGCGAGTTCGGCGGTGGTGAGCGCTGCGACGGGCGCAGCGTCGGCGACCATGAACGCGATCCGATCGTCGGGATGGGCAGGGTCTATCGGCAGATACGCGGCACCGGTTTTCAGTGCTGCCATGATCGCCACGATCGCCTCGGCAGACCGGTTGAACAGCAACGCGACTCGCTCGCCGGGACGGGCACCCTGCTCAGCCAGCAGATGTGCCATGCGGTTGGAGTGCGCATCCAGTTCGCGGTATGTCCATTGCCGGCCGCCGCACCTCAAGGCCACCGACTCAGGCGTGCGCGCCACCTGCTCGGCGAACATCTCGAGGATCGACACCCCCGCGGTCTCGGGCTCGATCAGCGCTTCCCGATTACCCCACCCGCTCAGCAGGGTGTACTCGGCGTGGTCCAGCACATCCACCGACGGCAGTCGCCGGTCGGGATCGGCGATCATGACATCGATCACCCGCCGCAACCGGCCGATCAACGCCTCGATGCTCGCCGCGTCGAAAGCCGCCGTGTCGTATTCGGCGCGCAGGCTCAGTTCGTCGCCGGGCAGCGCGTAGACCGCGAGCGGGTAGTGGTTGTGTTCACGGCTGGTGATATCGGTGACGGCCAGTCCGTTCACGCCCAGCATCGCGTCCGTGTCGATCGGGTAGTTCTCGTAGATGAAGAGCGTGTCGAAAAGCTGGTTGTGTCCGGCGATCCGGTGAATTTCGTTGAGCGCCATGTGCTCGTGCTCGACCGTGGCGTTGCGGGCGCGCTGCAGTTCGCCGAGCAGGTCGGCCACACTCATCCGCGCCTCACCGCGGGCGCGTACCGGGACCGTGTTGATCATCAGGCCGACGATCGAATCCGCACCGACCAGGTCGGCGGGCCGGCCGGAGACCGCGGTGCCGAAGCACACGTCGTGGTTGCCGGTGACCCCCATCAGAACCTGCGCCCACGCCGCCTGCAGAACCGTGTTCACGGTGGTGTGCTGCGAACGCGCCAAATCAGAGAGCGCTCTTGTGGTTTGGGGGGGCACGGTGAAGGTTCCGATGCTTCGCTGACCCTCCTGGGTGCGCGAGCCCACGATTGTCGGAGTCTCGAAGCCGTCGAGAACGCCATGCCACGCCGACCGCGCCGCATCGTGATCCTGGTCGGCAAGCCAGGTGACGAACCTCCGGAACGGCACCGGCGCGGGCAGCGACCCGCCGAAGTAGGTGGCGAAGATCTCCTGCAACAGGATCGGCTTCGACCACCCGTCGAGGACGATGTGGTGATTCGTGAGCACAAACCGGTATCGATCTGCCGCGGTGCGGATCACCATTGCCCGGAACGCAGGCGTCAGGTCGCAGACCGCGGCGCGCTCGGCGGCGCACAGTTCGTCGACTCGCTCGTCGATGCTGCCGCCACCGTCGAGTTCGACATACTGCCAAGCAATTTCCGGTTCGGCGGGGATGATTTGCACCGGCTCCCCGAACTGGTCACAGAACCGGGAGACGATGTGCGGGTGGCGGGCCAGCACGACGTTGACCGCATCCCGCAGCCGATCTGCATCCAGTTGCCCGGTGATTGCGATGTCCAGTTGGACCGAGTACAGATCGTCGCCGCCGGTTGCGGATCCCGCGTGGAACAGCAGGCCCTTCTGCAGCGGGGTCAGCGGCAGCACGTCGGCGATGTCGAACTGCTCAGCCAACTCGTCGATCTGCGGCTGGCTCAACACGGCGGGAACGATGTCGGACGGGGTCAACCCGCCGCCGCCATTGTTGACATGGGCACATATGCCCTGCAGCGCTTCGAACCACAGCTTGCTCAACCTGTCGACCTGGTCATCACGCAGCGCTGATCGCGCCCAGGTCCATGTCGCCTGCAGCAACGGGCCCGCATCGGAGGCCATGGCTCCGGCGTTGAGTTCCAGGGTGTGCCCCAACGGAATCGGGGCGGCTGCGGCAGCGGTGAGGGCGACGGCGTCGGGCCTGATCAACCAGAGTTCGTCGGACGGGTCGAGCCCACCCGCACCCACACGGCCGAGATAGTTGAAGGCGATGGCCGGATCCGGTTCGGCCAGTTCGACATCGGGATTCAAATAGCGCAACAGGCCGTAGGTCAACCCGTCGGGCAGGGCGCGAAGCTGCTCCTTGGCGTCCTTGATCGCGGTGCCGAGCTTGTGGTCGCCCGCCACCACCTGCGCCCACGACACATCGCCGACCGCCAGCGACGTGGGGTACTTGGTGGTGAACCAGCCCACCGTGCGGGAGAGGTCGACGCCCGGAGCCAGCTCCTCGGTCCGGCCGTGACCTTCGACATCGATGCCGATCGATGTCGGTGCACCCAGGAATTCGTTGAGAGCCAACGCGAACCCGATCAGCAGGATGTCCTGTACGCCCGCGTGGAACGCGGCAGGTACCTCGCCGAGCAGCCGACGGGTGGTCGCGGCGTCGAGTGCCAACGTCAACTGTCCGGCGTTGGCATAGGTGTCGGTATCGGGCTGAGGCGCAGGCAACGCATGCGGAGTGGACGACACCCGCTTCCAACTGTCCGCCAGCTCGACGATGTCGCCACGGCGCGCGCAATCGGCGAGCAGCGTCGACCATCGAGCGAACGAGGTGCCGCCTGCCTGCAATTCAACCGGCCCGCCGCTGCGGTGCTGGGCCCATGCGATGTTGAGGTCCTCCAGCAGGATTCGCCATGACACGCCGTCCACGGCCAGGTGGTGGATCATCAGCGCCAGCTGGCTCGTCGACCTCGCCCACAGCGCGCTGAGCATCGTCCCGGCCGCCGGGTTCAATCGCGACCGCGCGGCCACCAGCGCCTCTTCGGACAGCGCGTCGACCTCATGCAGGCATGTGCGTACATCAACCGACCCCGCGTCGGGCACCGTCAACGACCACTGGCCTACCTCGTCGTCGCGAGCCTGCATCCGCAATGTCGCATGGCGATCGACCAGCGCCTGCAACACGATTTCGACATCGGCGCGACTCACCCCGTCAGGGGCCTGCACGATCACCGTCTGGTTGAACGCCTCGATCGGCCCCTGGAAGTTCTGCAGCCACCGCATGATCGGGGTGGCCACCACCGGTCCCACACCCGTATCACCGGCGCTGTCTTCGTCGCCGACGGCAACGCCGGCCACCCGGGCCAGCCCGGCAACGGTCTGCTCCACGAAGATGTCCTGCGGCCTGCACAGCACACCGGCAGCGCGGGCGCGGGCCACCACCTGCATCGACAGAATGCTGTCGCCACCCAGATCGAAGAACGAATCGTCCACACCGACCCGCTCGACGCCGAGGACCTGGGCGAAAATACCGGCCAGGATCTCCTCGAACGCGTTGGATGGGGCCCGATACCGTTGACCCTGTTGATATTCCGGTGCCGGCAGAGCGCGCGTGTCCAGTTTGCCGTTGACCGTCAGCGGTAAGGCGTCGACTGCCACCACCGCCGCGGGCACCATGTAGTTCGGCAGCTTCTTCACCAGTTCAGCGCGGGCCTGCGCCGGATCGGCGGTGCCGCTGATATATCCGACGAGGCGCTTGTCTCCCGGCCGGTCCTCCCGGGCGATCACCGCCGCGTGCTCCACTCCGGCCAGGCCGGCAAGTGCCGCCTGTACCTCACCGAGTTCGATGCGGTAGCCGCGGATCTTGACCTGCTCGTCGGATCGGCCGATGTACGTCAGCTGTCCGTCGGTGTCCCACCGCACCAAATCGCCCGTGCGATACATCCGGGCGCCGACACCGTTGAACGGGCAGGCCACGAACCGCGATGCCGTCAAGTCGGACCGACCGACGTAGCCGGCCGCCAGGCCCGCGCCTGCCACATACAACTCGCCGACAACCCCGGCCGCAACGGGCCGCATCCATCCGTCGAGCACAAAGAACGCGAGATGGTCCAGGGGTACCCCGATGGGGCTTGCAGCGCTGCCGGTGTCGCCTTCGCCGACGTCTCGGAACGAGGCATGCACCGTCGTCTCGGTGATGCCGTACATGTTGATCAGACGTGGGAGCACCGGATGCTTCTGCAGCCATGTCTGAAGCCGTTGCGGCTCAAGCGCTTCCCCGCCGAACACGACACTCTGCAGCGCGAGCTCCCGCCCGGAGTCGGGTCTCTGCGCGTCGGCGGTTTGCAGCGCATAGAACGCAGACGGGGTCTGGCTGAGCACGCTGACCTGCTCGTCGATCAGCAGTGCGTGGAGGTCTTCGGGTGACCGGACCACGGAATCGGGCACGATCACGAGGCGACCGCCGTGCAGAAGCGCGCCCCACATCTCCCAAACCGAGAAGTCGAAGGCCAGCGAATGACACTGCGTCCACACTTGCCCGGCCGCGGTCTCCGAGGCGAGCGAGTCCAGCAGTGTCGCAACGTTGCGGTGAGTGACCGCAACACCTTTGGGCGTTCCCGTCGTCCCGGACGTGTAGATGATGTAGGCGATGTCCTCGGCGACAGCCGCCGCCGGAGAACGGGTGCCGTCCTGCATGGCGATGGCGGGATCATCGATGTCGATGATCGTGAGATCGGTGCCGGCCAGCCGCGGCCGCAGGTCCGCGGTGGAGACCGCGGCGATCGGGGCCGCGTCGCCGACCACAAATCCGATCCGGGCGTCTGGATGCGCGGGGTCGATCGGCACATACGCCGCCCCGGTCTTGAGTACCGCCAGGATCGCGACGATGGCCTCGATCGATCGGGGCAGCAACAGCGCAACGCGCTCACCCGGGCCTGCGCCGCTGTCCGCCAACAGATTCGCCAACCGGTTGGACGCCTCGTCGAGTTCGCCGTAGGTCAGCGCGCGGCCCGCAGATGTCAGGGCGACCGACTCCGGCGCGCGCGCGACCTGCGCGGCGAACAACGCCGGGATCGACGTCGACGTGAGCACCGGATCCGCGAGCACCGCACGGTTACCCCAGGTGTCCAGCCGTTTGTGCTCGCTGTCATCGAGCAGGTCGACAGACGACAACCGCCGGGTGTGATCGACGGTCATGATCCTCAGCACGTGCTGGAACCTCGCCGCCAGCCCGTCGATGTCCGTCCTGTCGAACACGGCGGTGTCGAACTCGACGCGCAGCGCCAGTTCTCGGCCCGGCATCGCCACCACCGACAGCGGATAGTGGTTGTACTCACGGCTGGTGAACTCGGTGACGGCAAGGTCGTGCGCGCCTTCGAATGCGTCGGCGTCGATCGGATAGTTGTCATAGACGAGAAGCGTGTCGAACAACCGATCGTGGCCGGTGACACGGTGAATGTCGTTGAGTGCGAGATGTTCGTGCTCGACGGTGTCGTTATAGCCGCGTTGTAGTTGGCCGAGCAGATCGGCCACCGTGGTGGCCGCTGTGCTGTGGGCACGGACGGGGACCGTGTTGATCATCAGGCCGACAATCGATTCCGCACCCGCGAGGTCGGCAGGTCGACCCGAGACCGCGGTGCCGAAGGCGACATCACGCTGGCCCGTCAACCACATCAACACCTGCGCCCACGCCGCTTGGAGCACCGTGTTGGCGGTGGTGTGTTGTGAGCGCGCCAACTCGCCGAGGGCGTGCGTCAATTCCGCGGGCACCTGGTAGGTTTCGACGCTTCGACGGCCCGTCTGTCCCGGCGGGCCGACCAATGTCGGGGTGTCGAAGCCGTCGAACAGTTCGCGCCAAGCCTCCCGTGCGGCAACGCGATCCTGGCCGGCCTGCCACGCAACGAACGTCCGATACGCGGTCGCGGGAGGCAGCTGCGCCCCGAAGTAGCTGGCAAAGATCTCCTGCAACAGGACCGGTAGCGACCAGCCGTCGATGACGATGTGGTGAAGGGTCACCACCAACCGGTGCTGGTTGTCGGAGGTGCGGATCAACATCGCCCGGAAGGGCTCGCCTGCGGTGACGTCGCGGACGGCGGCGCGCTCGGCTGCGCACAGCGCATCGATGTGCTCATCGGCATCGCCGTCGGCAGTCACCTCCACGAACCGCCACGGCGGCTCCGGATCGGCCACAATGACCTGCACCGGTTCGGCGAACCGGTCGCAGAACCTGGCCGCCAAGTTGGGGTGGCGGCTGACCACGGTGTTGACCGAACCGTGCAGGCGGTCCACGTCGAGCGAACCGGCGAGTTTGATGTTCAGCTGAACCGCGTAGATGTCGTCCTCGGGGTTGCGCGCGAGGCCGACGTGGAACAGCAGGCCCTGCTGTAGAGGCGTCAGCGGCAACACGTCGGCGATCTGGAACTGCTGCGCCAACTCGTCGATCTCCGACTGGGTCAGCGAGGCCGGCGCGATGTCGGACGGCGTGAGCCCGCCCCCGCCGAGTCGGACATGGGCGCAGATGCCTTGCAGCGCCTCGAACCACAGCTGGTTCAGTCGCGCGACCCCGTCCTCGTCCAATACCGACTGCGCCCACGTCCAATCGGCCTGCAGTTTCGGACCGGCATCCGTGTCGAAGGTGCTCGCGTTCAGGGAAACGGTGTGTGCCAGCGGCATGGGTACCGCGGAGGCAACGACGCCCGCCGACAAGCCGTCGTCGCTGACGCGCCACAACTCATCGGACAGCGCGCCGACGCCGACGCGGCCGAGGTAGTTGAACCCGATCGTTGGATCCGAATCGGGCAGGCCGACACCGGGATTCAGGTATCGCAGTAGACCGTAGGTCAGGCCGTCCGGCAGCGTGCGCAACTGCTCCTTGGCGTCCTTGACGATCGAACCCAGCGCCGCGTCGCCCGCAATCACCTGCTGCCACGACAACCCGTTGACTGCCAGCGACACCGGGTACTTGGCGGTGAACCAGCCCACTGTGCGCGACAGATCGACGCCGGGCGCCACCTCCTCGTCGCGCCCATGACCCTCGACGTCGATACCGATCGGCGTGCCAGCGCGGCCCAGGAACTCCGAACAGGCCAGGCCGAATGCGATCAGCAGGATGTCCTGCACGCCCGCATGGAACGCCGCCGGCACTTCGCTGAGCAGCAGTCGGGTCACGTCAACGCCGAGCGACGCCGACAGGTGCCCGGCACTGGCGTAGGTGTCGCGACCGGGTTCAGGCGAGGGCAGCGCTGCCGGAACCGCTGCCACCCGGCGCCAGGCATCGGCGGACGAAGTGACGGCCGAACTCGACGCGTACTCGGTCAGCAGGGACGACCACCGGACGAAGGATGTGCCGCCTGCAGGCAACCCCACCCGTTGCCCGCTGCGATGCTGACCCCACGCAAAGTTCAAGTCCTCCAACAAGATCCGCCACGAAACGCCGTCGACGGCCAGGTGGTGTATCACCAACGCAAGTTGGCCGGTCTCGGCCGCCCACAGCCCGATCACCATGCCACCCGATGCGGGATCCAGCCGCGACCGTGCCGACTTCAGCGCCTCGTCGGAGAGCACGTTCACCGTCTGCACGCAGTCTGCGGCGTCGACCGACCCGGGCTTGGGCACCGTCAGCGCGCGCTCGCCCGCGGCGTCTTCCACACGCATCCGCAAGGTCGCGTGGCGATCCAGTAACGCCTGCACGAGGACGTCGACGTCGGCTCGGGTCACTCCAGCGGGGGCGGCCACCACGACCGTCTGGTTGAACTCGTCGATCGGGCCGTCGACGTCGAGCAACCACCGGATGATCGGAGTAGCCGAAACCGGCCCGGTGCCGTCGTCGACGTCGACCACGGCGTCGCCGTCGATCTCGACCACGGACGCCAGTCGGGCCACCGTCTGCTCGACGAAGATGTCGCGTGGCCTACACACCACGCCTGCAGCACGTGCGCGCGCCACCACCTGCATCGACAGGATGCTGTCGCCGCCGAGATCGAAGAACGAATCGTTGACACCGACTCGCCCGACACCGAGCACCTGGGCGAAAATGCCTGCCAGCAGCTCCTCCAGAGCGTTGGCCGCAGGCCGGTCGTCACCGCTCGCACCGCGGTATTCCGGTGCAGGCAGGGCACGGGTGTCGAGCTTGTTGTTCGCGGTGAGCGGCAGGCTCTCCAAACCGACGATCGCGACCGGCACCATGTAGGGCGGCAGCCGATCCGCCAGCGCAGCGCGGGCAGCGCCGGGATCGGCCGTCCCGGTGATATAGCCGACGAGGCGCTTGTCACCCGGGCGGTCCTCGCGGGCGATCACCGCAACCTGGTTCACGCCGTCCAGAGCAGCCAACGCGGCCTGGACCTCACCGAGTTCGATGCGGTATCCGCGGATCTTGACCTGCTCGTCGGCGCGACCCAGATAGTGCAACTGTCCGTCGGCGCCCCATCGCACGAGATCGCCGGTGCGATACATCCGCGCTCCGGGCTGCCCGAACGGGCATGCCACGAAACGCGACGCGCTCAGACCCGCCCGGCCCAGGTAGCCGCACGCGACCCCCTCGCCCGCGACATACAACTCACCGACGCCGCCTGCGGGTATCGGGCGCAGCCACTGATCGAGTACGAACAACGCCGCGCCCGCAACCGGCGAACCGATCGGCGGCACCCCGGATCCCGCGGTCAGCGGTGCACTGATGGCCACACACATCGTCGTCTCGGTCGGACCGTAGGCGTTGATCATCACCCGCCCCGGTGCCCACCGGTCCACCACTTCAGGCGGGCACGCCTCACCGACGACGGCCAGTGCCGTCGACTCCAGACCGTCCTGCGGCAGCATCGAAACCGCCGACGGGGTCTGGGTGAGAACGGTGACCCCTTCGGCGACCAGCACATCGTGGAAATCGCTCGGCGACCCCGCGGTGGACTCTCCGACGACCACCAAGCGGCCGCCCCGCAGGAGCGGACCCCAGATCTCCCAGACCGACACGTCGAAAGCCAGGGTGTGGCACAGCGGCCAGACCCCGGGGTACGGCAGGCCCGCATCCAGCGTCGTCATCAGCTGGGTGACGTTTCGGTGGGTGACGGCGACACCCTTGGGCGCACCTGTGGTTCCCGATGTGTAGATGACATATGCGACGTCGTCGGGGGCGGGCGACGACAACGCGGTGCTCGGCTGGTCGTCTGTGCACACGTCGTCGATGTCGATGACCGGCAGTCCCGATCCGTCCAGCCGCGAGCGCAGGCCCGCACCGGTCAGCGCGAAGATCGGCGCGGCGTCGGAGACGATGTACTCGATCCGCGACGCAGGCACAGCGGGGTCGATCGGCAGATACGCCGCCCCGGTCTTGAGCACAGCCAGGATCGCCACGACGGCCTGGGCCGACCGCTCCGACAGCAGGGCCACGTGGGCGCCTGGGCCGGCACCCCGGCTCGCCAGCAGGTGCGCAAGCCGGTTGGCGGCCGCGTCCAACTCGCGATAGGTCAGCGAGCGGTCGCCTGCGGTCAGGGCTACCGCCTCGGGAGCCCGGGCCACCTGGGTCGCGAAGAGGTCGGGGATCGACACCGACGGAATCGCCTGCCGGCTCAACGATGCGCGGTTGCCCCACTCGTCGAGCCGGGCGCGCTCCCCGACACCCAACACGACGAGCGTCGACACTCGCCGGTCCGGATCGGCGATCATGCCATCGAGCACCCGCTGCAGTCCCGCGCTGAGAGCCTCGACACGCGCCGCGTCGAACTCGTCGGTGTCGTACTCGATGCGCAGGGTCAGTTCCTCGCCCGGCAGAGCCTGCACCGCAAGCGGGTAATGGGTGTATTCGTTGCTGGTGAAGTCTGTGACGGCCAGTCCGTCCACACTCGACAACGCGTCGGTGTCGACGGGGTAGTTCTCGTAGGCGAAGACGGTGTCGAAGAGTTGGTCGAGACCGGTCACCCGGTGAAGCTCGCTGAGCGCGATGTGGTCGTGCTCGATGGTGGCGTTGCGAGCGCTCTGCAGGTCATCCAGCAGTTCGGCGACGGTCATCGCGGAGGTGATGTTCGCCCGCACCGGAACGGTGTTGATCAACAGACCCACGATCGAGTCGGCGCCTGCCAGGTCCGGGGGTCGCCCGGAGACGACGGTGCCGAATGCCACGTCGTGATGGCCGGTCAGCGAGCACAGCAGCTGCGCCCACGCGGCGTGCAACACCGTGCTGACCGTGGTGTGACGGCTGCGCGCGAACTCGCCGAGCGATCGGGTGGTCTGCTCCGGCAGCCGGAATGTCCGGGCCTCCCGACGGCCTGGCACGAGACGTCCCGCCTGACCGACCAGGGTGGGCGTGTCGAAACCGGCGAGGACGTCAGCCCATGAGGCCAGGGCGGCGTCGGTGTCCTGATCGGCCCGCCAATCCACAAACCTCCGGTACGGGACGGCAGCGGGTAACCGCTTGCCGACGTAGCACGCGAAGATCTCCTGCAGCAGGATCGGCAGCGACCAGCCGTCCGCGACGATGTGGTGGAACGTCACGACAATCCGGTGCCGGTCATCGGCGGTTCGGATCAGGGCCACGCGGAAAGGCGGCTGGCTGGTGAAGTCGAAAACCGCATCCCGTTCGGCGGCACACAGTCTCGAGACCTGCCCGGCGGTATCGGCAGCACCCTCGACGATCTCGAACTCGGAATACCGCCACGCCGCAGCCACGTCGGCGGGGATGATCTGCACCGGCTCGTCGAACTCTTCGCAGAACCGTGCCACCAGGTTCGGGTGGCGGCCGACCACGGTGTGCACAGCGGCCCGCAGGCGTTCGGAGTCCACCGGTCCGGCCACGGTCAAGTCGAGCTGGATCGCGTAAACGCTGTCGCCCGATCCATTTCCGGTGCCGGCATGGAAGAGCAGACCCTGCTGCAATGGGGTCAGCGGTAGGACATCGGCGATCGAACCATGCTGTTCGAGAGTGTCGATCTGCTGCTGCGTCAAGAGGGCGGGCATGACATCCGACGGAGTCAGGCCGCCGCCACCGGACCGCACGTGCGTAGAGATACCGGCCAGTGCTTCGAACCACAGCCGATTGACCTTGCTGATCGCGACGTCATCCAGCACCGATATCGCCCACGTCCAGGTGGCGTGCAGGCGCGGACTGCGATCACCGTCGAAAATGCCCGCATTGATCTCCACGGTGTGCGGCAGCGTCACCGGCACCGCCGTGGCCTCCCCCGACAAGGTCAGACCGCTTTCATCGAGCCGCCACAGATCGTCGCCTGTACCGGCGGCTGCGCCGAGACGGCCGAGGTAGTTGAAGACGATGGCCGAACGGGATTCAGCCAGCTCCACATCGGAATTGCGATAGCGCAGCAGACCGTAGGTGAGGCTGTCGGGCACCGCGCGCAACTGCTCCTTGAGGTCCTTGATCACCGGGCCCAGGGCCGGGTCGCCTGCGGCCACCTGTGCCCACGACAACCCCGGCGCGCGCAGCGCCACAGGGTATTTCGCGGTGAACCAACCCACGGTTCGCGACAAGTCGACATCGTCGCCGTATTCCTCGGCGCGGCCGTGGCCCTCGACGTCGATACCGATCGGGGTGTCGGGCTCGCCCAGGAATTCCGTCCATGCCAAGCACAGCGCGATCAAGAGGATGTCGTGCAGCCCAGCGTGAAACGCCGCAGGCACGTCGGTCAACAACAGCTGTGTGACGTCGCTGTCGAGTTCCACTGACAGTTGCCCGGCAGTGGAGTAGGTATCGGTTTCGCGGTGCTCCGGCAGGACGGCCGGGACCGTCGCCAATTTCTGCCACGTCCCGACGTGGGCGACGACATCGGGATCGAGTGCGCGTTCGGCGATCAGAGTTGACCATCGGGCGAACGACGTGGCGACCGGTGGCAACGACACCGGCTGTCCGGCGCGCTGCTGAGCCCAGCCGATGTTCAGGTCCTCCAACAGGATTCGCCACGACACCCCGTCGACGGCGAGGTGATGGATGACCAGGGCCAGTTGGTTCGTCTCGGTCGCCCACACCGCCGAAAGCATCACTCCGGCAGCCGGATCCAACCGTGACCGCGCACTGACCAGGTCCACGTCGGATATCGCGTCGACCCTGTACACCGACTTGCCCACGTCGACGGAACCGGGCTCGGGCACCTGCAACGTCCAATGTCCGGAGCCGTCGTCGTTGGCGCGCAGACGTAGCATGGCGTGTCGATCGATCAACGCCTGCAGCAGACCCGCCACCTCGGCGTAGGTGGCGTCGGCAGGGGCCTGCAGAACCATCGTCTGGTTGAATTGGTCTATCGCGCCGCGCATTTCGCGCAGCCAATCCATGATCGGGGTGGCCATCACCGGCCCCACGCCTTCGTCGGCGGTGTCGCCCGATCCGTCGACGACGCCGGCCACTCGGGCAATCCGGGCCACCGTCTGCTCGACGAAGATGTCGCGGGGCCGACAAGCGATACCGGCGGCTCGCGCCCGTGCCGCCACTTGCATCGACAGAATGCTGTCGCCGCCGAGTTCGAAGAACGAATCGTCGACCCCGACTCGTTCCACACCCAAGACCTGCGCGAAGATGCCTGCGAGAATCTCCTCCACCGCGTTCGCGGGAGGCCGGTAGTCGTCGCCGCCCCGATACTCCGGCACAGGCAACGCCCGTCTGTCGAGTTTGCCGTTGACGGTCAGAGGAAGCTCGTCCAGGACCACGAATGCCGCAGGCAGCATGTACTCGGGCAGCCGCCGGGCCAGCTCGTCTCGAAGCGACGCCGTGTCCAACGACCCGCTGCCGGACTCGGTGACATAACCGACGAGGCGTTTGTCGCCGGGGCGGTCTTCGCGAGCGATCACCGCCGCCTGCCCCACTCCGTCCAACGCGGCCAAAGCGGCCTGCACTTCACCCAACTCGATGCGGTACCCGCGGATCTTCACCTGCTCGTCGGCCCGCCCCAGATAGGTCAGTTGTCCGTCGGCGTCCCAACACACGAGGTCGCCGGTGCGGTACATCCGCGCCCCGGCTCCGCCGAACGGGCAGGCGACGAAGCGCGATGCTGACAAACCCGCCCTGCCCACATACCCGTACCCCGCGCCCGTACCGGCCACGTACAGCTCGCCCACCACACCGGGAGGCACCGGATGCAGCCATTCGTCGAGGACGAAGAAGGCCAGGTGGGACAGCGGCACGCCGACCGGGCTGGCGCCGCTGTCGAGATCATCGTCGACGATCTCCCGAAACGAGGCGTGGACTGTCGTCTCGGTGGTGCCGTACATGTTGATCATCCGCGGCAACCCCGGATGGCTCTCCATCCACTGCCGCAGTCGCTTGGGCTCGAGCGCCTCGCCGGCGAACACCACCATCTGCAGCTTGAGTTGCTGCGAGAGCTCCGGTTGCAGCAGATCGGCGGACTGCAACGCATAGAACGCCGAGGGAGTCTGGCTCAAGACGGTCACCTGTTCGGAGACCAGCAGGGCATGGAAGTCTTCCGGTGAACGTGCCATCGACTCCGGCACCACCACCAGCCGCCCACCGCCAAGCAGCGCGCCCCACATCTCCCAGACCGAGACGTCGAAGGCCAGCGAGTGCCACTGAGACCACACCTGCCCGGCCAGCTCGACGTCCGCGGTCAGCGACTCCAGCAGCTGAATCACGTTGTCGTGGGTGATGGCGACGCCCTTGGGCACGCCGGTCGTACCCGAGGTGTAGATGATGTACGCGACGTCGTCGGCGGCGGGCGCAGTCAGACCCGTCGAGGGGAGGCGATCGGCCCCGGACTCGTGCACATCGATGACCGCGAGATCGTGGCCATCCAGGCGTGGCCGCAGGGTCGCTGTTGTGACCGCCGCGACCGGAGCGGCGTCATCGAGCATGAACGCGATCCGCGCGTCGGGGTGTGCCGGGTCGATCGGCACATAGGCGGCGCCGGTCTTCAGCACCGCCAGTATTGCCGTGATCGCCTCGGCTGACCGGTTGAACAGCAGCGCCACCCGCTGACCCGGGCGTGCGCCCCGGTCGACCAACAGATGGGCGAGCCGATTCGCGGCCACATCCAGCTCGCGGTATGTCAGCGACGTCTCGCCGTCGGTGATCGCCACCGCATCCGGCGAGCGCGCAACCTGCGCGGCGAACAACACCGGGATCGACAACGGCATGGTGGGCCGGGCCAGCACGGCCTGGTTGCCCCACCCGTACAACCCGGCGTGCTCGCTGCCGTTCAGCAGGTCGATCGACGACAACTTGCGATTCGGGTCTGCGGCCATTGCCGCCAGCACCCGCCGCAGCCGTTCCGCCAGATCCGCGGCGTCGAACTTCGCAAGCGGGTGGCCGTCCCCGAGAGTGCTGAGATAGAGCTGATCACCGAGGCCGGAGAAGACCAGCCCGAAGCCGCCGACGATGCCGGAATTCGTCATGGTGGCTGACGCCGCCGCACCACCGAAATCCAACGAGAGCGACGCAGGCACGAAATCGACAGTCACCCTGCTCGGCGCTGTTCCGTGGCTGCGGGAGCGGCTCTTTCGCTCGAGATCCTGGACCGGAAATCTCTGGTGCTGCAGCGCTTCTTGGATGCGCAGATCAACGTGCTCGCACAGTTGCGCGACCGTGGACGCCGGCGAAACCTTCAACACCAGTGGCACCACACCGGCGACCATCGCAGGCAGGGTCTTCGATTCCGGACGCACTCGCCGACCCACCGGGAAGTCGATGACGACGTCTGAGCCTTCGTCACTCCATGCCCGCACGAGCAGCGCGCATGCCGCGGTGATGACCGACGTGCGAGGAACATCCCACGCATCGGCCAGTTCCTGGATGCGGCGAAGGACCGAAGAGTCCAGCGCAACCGGCGGAGCGAACTGGTCGGACTCACGCTCGCTTCCGTCCGCTGACCGATACTGCGTGACGCTTTCCGGCGGGAGGTTTTCTGCC
This sequence comes from Mycolicibacterium sp. 120270, assembly GCA_033741175.1. Classification (GTDB taxonomy): domain Bacteria; phylum Actinomycetota; class Actinomycetes; order Mycobacteriales; family Mycobacteriaceae; genus Mycobacterium. The sequence continues at coordinate 115,925 of JAWQNE010000006.1, forward strand.
CAGTAGGCCTGATCTTCGAGATAGTCGGGCGACGATTCGTAGTCCGACTCGCAGTCGACAAGGTCCTGCAGCGACCCGAAGAAGGCCGGCGGCACGGGCTCGCCCGACACGATCGCGGAGTACACGGCGGCGATCCGATGGCCGACCAACGCGATACCTGCCGCGTCGGCCACGATGTGATGCACGCATGCAAAGAGGTAGAACTCAACGGGCGATGTCTGGAACAACGCGAACCTGAACAGGGGACCCGTGAACGACATCGGCGTCCGCTGGATCGACGATGCGATCCGTTGAACCTCCCGCAGCGCGTTGCGCGTTCCGCTCAGGTCATGGAATTCGAGGTCGAACGCGGGATTGTCGATCGGGGCTTGGAAAACCTGACCGTCGGACTCGAAACAGCTGACCCGGACCGGCTCGGCCTCCTTCACGACACGGCGGATCGCCCACTCGAGCGCGTCGCTGTCGACTGTGCCGGCAACCTTTACGAGTAGGCCGATTTGCCATTCCGTGCTCGAATGACCTGTTTCGTGCGCAAGCCATATGTCGAGCTGTCCACGCGTGAGCGGCAGTGCGCGGTCAACGAATTCCATTCAGTTCCCCCACCGACTCCCCCTGATTCCGCGAGTTTCGTTCGCTTAACTAATCAGAAGCCTGACGCGCCAGCCTGTCGCGCAAACTCTTCGGCCGGATGTCCGGCCAGTTCTGTTCGATGTACTCTAGGCACGCCGCGCGGTCGGCTTCGCCGTACACCACGCGCCAGCCTGCCGGCACATCGGCGAACGTCGGCCAGAGGCTGTGTTGCTCCTCGTCGTTGACCAAGACGAAGAAGCTGCCGGCGTCATCGTCGAACGGGTTGTTGCTCACAGTTCTCCAAATCGTCATTGAAACTGCAGAAACTCTTGAGGACTTTACTCAACGATGCCGGTCAGTGTAAGGCAATGGCAAATTTGCACAGACGTCCCATAAGGAGCCATACGTGCGAGTCCAGCAATGTTGCAAAACTCGCGCATACGGGAAGATCGACACTGGCCGCCGTGACCTGCGACGACGAGTAACACCACGTGATGTAGCAAAACTGCCACCGTAGGGAGCCGCTGTCGAGATGGGTACACACACGGATTCGGCTGTCGTGGCTAACAAAACGCGGATGCGGTACGCGTCATGGACATCGCGCGAAGCGAATGCTAAGGTGTCGTGAATGAATTGATTCCCGGCGGCTTCGAGCGGGCCGGGACGGGCCCGCGTTCAACGGTTAGCCGACAATCCGCTTTACGAAATCCTCGACGGAGTCCGCCGCTGCCGCAACGCTGACGGCCGGCTTGTTCATCCGAGTCGCGATCACCTGCGCCCTGGCGGTGTACCCGGGTCGAAGAATACGGCGCAGATCCTTGGTCAGAGTACGCCCGGTGGTGGTCGAGAACCGCCTGGCGGTGCCCACCTTGAGTCGCTTGACCCGGTATCCCCAGAGGGTCTGATCGAGGTCAGTCGACAGGATCAGGGTGGGAACGCCTGCTCGCAGGCCCGCGGCCGTGGTGCCTGCGCCGCCGTGGTGCACAACGGCTCGGCAGGCGGCGAACACCGACGCGAAGTTGACCGTATCGACGACCTTGAGCCGGTCCGACTCTGCGACATCGGCGAATTCGGTTCCCGCAGCGCAGACAAGGCCGCGCACATCCAGTTCTGCGCAAACGTCATCGATCATGGCGAGCGTGCCTGCCGCGGACTCCACTGGCATGCTGCCGAACCCGAAGAACACCGGCGCCGTTCCACGGGCGATCCAGGATGCGACCTCGTCGTCGTTGGCGGTGGGCAGATCCATCGTCATCGCACCGGTGAGCGGGCGGCGGCCGTCCCATCGCGCCCACTCGTCGGCCAATCCGGGGAAGCACACGTCGTCGTAGGCCTGTAACTCCAGTGCCCTTTCCGAAATCCGTCGCCACGCAGGCTCCGACGATGCGGGTAGGCCCAATTCACGGCGCTGCGCCTCGTCGGCCTCTCGTATCACCTGCCAGGTCTGACGCTGCTGGTAGGCCATGACGGTACGACTCAAGGCAGCTGGCAGAAACGAGAGAAGCTTGCCGTTCGGGCGGCAGGGGAAGTAGTGAAGCACGGCAAATGGAATGTCGTGATACTCCGCGACGTTGGCGGCGACCTCTTCGAACGGCAGGCTGGAGAACAGCAGGTCGGCGCCTTCGGCGACGGCGGCCAGTGACCTGCCCATCTCTCCCCAGCACTCGAGCCGGGGCTGCCAGGCATCGCGCGACAGTCGGCCGTGCTCGCGGAAAGTCCAGACCTTCCAGAAGTTTTGGAAGTAGAACACGTAGAACTTGCGGTGTGCGTCGAGAATCGCTTCCAGTCGCGGCCCGTAGGGCGCGGCGGCCAGCCCGGCCGAGGAGATGAAGTCGATCAAGTCGGGCGGGACGACCATTTGCACGTCGTGGCCACGCATCACCAGTTCGCGTCCGATGGCCGCGCAGGGCTCGACGTCGCCACGAGTTCCGTAGCACGCCATCACAATTCTCATCCCGCTCGGCAGTTTAGCTGGCTGGGACGCATCAGACGTCGATATGAGAATCGGTCAGCCCACGGCCTTGAGCCGGACGAAATCCTGAAGGACGTCGGCAGCGGCCGCGACGCTCTCGGCGGCCGGAGTCATTCTGGCGGCGAAGTCGCGGGCCCTCGCAGCGTATTCGGGAGTGAGGATCCTGCGTAGGTCCGCGACGAGTGTCTCTCTTGTCGTGTCCGAAAAGCGGCGGGCGTAACCAACTTTCAGCCGTTTGACCTGGTCTGCCCAGAAGTTCTGATCCGCCCATGTGGAAAGGACCAGGGTAGGGACCCCGGCGCGCAGGCCCGCAGCAGTCGTGCCGACCCCTCCGTGGTGGACAACCGCGCGGCACGCGGGGAAGGCGGCAGCGTAGTTGATCGCGCCGACGACCTTGACGTGATCGACGTCGGCTAAGTGGCCGAAGTCGCTCCAGCCGGAGCCGACCAACGCCCGTTCGCCCAACTCCGCGCAGGCGGTGGTGATCATGTCGAGTGTGTCGGCGGCGGATTCCACCGGCATGCTTCCGAACCCGAAGAAGATCGGCGGCGCTCCCTCGGAAATCCACGACGCGACTTCTGCGTCGTCATCCGTGGCCTGTTCGATGGTGAGCGCGCCGACGAAGGGCCGTCGACCGTCGAACTTCGCCCACTCGGCGGCCAGTCCTGGGAAGCACGCCTCGTCGTAGGCCTGGATCTCCAGCGATCTGTTCTGTGCCGGCCGTCGCGACGCCGGGCCGGTGGCCTTCGGCAGTCCAAGTCGACGGCGTTGCGGGCCATCGAGTCGTTTGGCCAGTGGCCACGTCACCCATTCGGACGCCGACATCAGCGTGCGACCCACCGACGGGGGCAGGGCCCGGATCATTTGACCGTTCGGCCGCAGCGGGAAGTAATGCATCGTGGCCATCGGAATGCCGTAGTACTCGGCCACGTTGACGGCGGTCTCCTCGCCGAGTGGGCCGGTGAACAACAGGTCGGCATCCCGCGCCACCGACGTCATCGTGTCTTCGGCGTCCTGCCAGAACTGGGTGATCAGCTCCCAGTCTTCGTGGCCCCGCTTGATCAGATCCCTGACCTGCCAGAAGTTGTGGGTCAAGTGATGCAGCACCTCCCGGTGCACGCTCTGCCATCGCCGCGGGTCGGGTCCGTACCCGACGGCCGTCAGCCCTGCCGACTCGGCGAAGGCAACCTGGTCGGGCGAGACAGCCATGCTGACTTGGTGGCCCCGGCTGACCAACTCGCGGCCGACAGCGACGAATGGCTCAACGTCGCCACGTGTTCCGTAGCTCGTCAGGGCGAATTTCATGCAGCTCCTGCCCTATTCATTCTTCGGCGACTCCAACTTAGCGGCGACGGCAAACACATGTCAGCCGGTCTGAAGTGTCGGTGTGTCCGAGGTGCCGGATGGTAGGTTCGTCATTCGCCCGGGCCGGGGGAAGCTCGGGCCGTCCATCCGCTGAGGAGTTCGATCTTGGCTGACGCCGAGCTGGGTGCCCGCGACGCGGAGCGTGTCGAATGGGACGTGATCGTCGTCGGCACCGGCATGGGGGGCGGGATGTTGGGCTACTCGTTGGCCCGGTCCGGCCGCAGGGTGTTGTTCGTAGAGAAGGGCCGTTCGACGCTGCCCGGAGCGCCCGGCACCATCCGCTCGGCGATGCCGGAACTGGCCGCACCGCTGGCAAGCCGATCGCATGAGGAGTACTACGAAACCCTCGCCAGGTCGGGACGGACTTCCGACGAGATCGAAGACATCAGTTGGCGGCGCCCGCGCAGGTTCGTACCCACACTGGGCAGCGGGACAGGGGGCTCCTCGGCGATCTATGGCATGGTCTGCGAGCGCTTCTTCGCGCGCGACTTCACCCCCCGTCAGGACTTTCGCAATCCCGGCGACTCGACTGTGCCCGACGCCTGGCCAGTCACCTACGACCAGATGCGTCCGTGGTACGAGCAAGCCGAGAAACTCTTGGGGGTCCGTGGTCAGATCGACCCTCTGCGGCCGGAAGCAGCCGATGTCAAACTTCCTGCAGCGCCACCGTTTTCGGCGGAAGCCCGGCCGCTGGTCGATTATCTGGAAGGTTGCGGGCTACACCCATACCGCCTACCGATGTCCTGTGACTACAAGGACGACTGCATCACCTGTACCGGTCACCTCTGTTACCGGCCGTGCAAGTACGACGCGGCCAGAAGCGCCGTAGGGCCCGCCGTCACCGAGCACGGCGCTTCACTGCTGACCGAATGCCGTGTCGTGCGGTTGGAGGCGACCCGAACCCAGGTTCGTCACGTGATCTGCGAACACACAACCGGCACATTGGCTCTGCGCGGGAAAGTGGTGGTGCTCGCCGCCGGGGCACTGATCACCCCCGTGCTGTTGCTCAATTCTCGATCTGCCGAGTGGCCCCGCGGGCTGGCCAATGGTTCGGATTGGGTGGGGCGCAACTTGATGCGCCATCTGATCGACCTGATTGCGGTTTGGCCGCAACACGATTCGAAGATCACCGCCCAGAGCAAGGAGATCGGGCTCAACGACTTCTATTTCTGGAACGGGCAGAAGTACGGGACGCTCCAGTCACTCTCCACGGTGCCGCCGATGGAGTACTTCACCAACCACCCCGGTGGCGTGTTCAAGGCGATGCGCAGAATGAGCTTCGCGGCGCGGCCGCTCTACGAACGCTTCGCAAGGGGCGGGCTGGTGCTGGCATCGATGATGGAAGACCTGCCGTATCTGGACAACCGTGTGCTGCCGTCCGACGAGCCCAGCAGCGATGGCCGTCAGCGAATCAAGATCCAATATCGGCTACACGCCAACGAACTCGCCCGACACCCGGTGTTCGTTCGCCGGCTCAAAGAGGTGTTCCAGCCGTTCCGCACGATCTCCATAGGCGCTGCGAAGAGCAACGAGAACCTCGGCCACGTCTGCGGCACATGCCGATTCGGAACCGACCCGAAGACCAGTGTGTTGGACCCGCAGAACCGGACACACGAAGTGGAAAACCTCTACGTCGTGGATTCCTCGTTCTTCCCGTCGAGCACGGGACTGAATCCGAGCCTGACGGTGGCCGCCAACGCGCTGCGGGTGGCCGCGCACATAGACCGGACACAGTTCGCCAGCTGAGCAGCGCCGGTTACCCGCCGCGACGACATTCAGCGCTGCGCGGGCTCACGAACCGGCAGGCCGGCGGCGCGATAGATCTCATCGATGACCGTCATGTTCTCGACGGCTTCCTGCGGTGTCGTCTTGACCGGTTCGGCGCGCAGCACCGCCCCCGCGAACGCATCGAGCTGATATGCGTACGAGGGGCGTTTCGGGAAGCGCTCCACACGTTTGCCTTCGGGTGTACGGACCAGCAGCCGACTGAACGGCGCCAACGGATTGCGCACGCTCAGACGTATTTCGCCCTTTTCACCGACCACCTTTGCACTCATCTGCAACAGGTTTTTCGACCACATCGAGCACAGGATCGACCCCGTGTGCCCCTCCGCGAAACCCAGTTCGGCCGTCATCGCCCGATCAACGTGGACACCACGCAACTTTGCCTGTGCGGAAACGACTTTCGGGGTGGATCCGCCGAAAGCGCGCATCATGTCCACGGCGTAGCACCCGACGTCCATTGTCGCGCCACCGGCGAGCGAGTAGTCGTATCGGATGTCGGAGAACTTCGGCAGCGGCAAGCAGAACGCCGCTTCCACCCGCGTCAGCTCACCCAGTTCACCCGACCCGATGATCTGCTCGATGCGCAGGGCCAACGGATGGTAGCGGTAATGAAAAGCCTCCATCACCACCAGATCCGAGTTCTCCGCCAGCGCTGCGACGTCCCGTGCCTCGGTGGCGTTGGCCGTGAACGGCTTTTCACACAGCACGTGTTTTCCGCCGGCGAGCGCAGCTCGAATCCATCTGCCGTGCAAACCGTTCGGCAGCGGGATGTAGACGGCGTCCAATTCCGGATCGGCGATCAGCGCCTCATAACTGCCGTGCACCCGAGGGATGCCGTGTTTGGTCGCGAAGACTTCAGCGCGGGACATATCGCGGGCCGCCACTGCGGCCACCTCGACCTCGTCATTCCCCCTGGCCGGTATCACCAGCGCCAATGGCGCTATGCGGGCTGCCCCCAAGACGCCGATCCGTAACCGACCCCCGTGTGCAGACACGGAGGCGATGCTAGCAGTTGGTCTGGACGATTCTGTGCTGGATCGAATAGCAGGATTTCCATCGATACCGCGCCGGATCGTTGCCGCCGAATTTTACGGCTCTGCTAGCATTCAAAGACCCAGGGGGCAGCTTCAACGGTAGCGGGTTGGGGCGGCGGGATTTCATGTCCGCAAACAAATGACAACGGCTTGCGGAGATGGCCGACTACGAAGATGGGGGCGAAAACTATGACTGCTTCTGCCACAAAAATCAAGCTTCGTGGTGCAGCACGGATGATTGCGTGTTGGCTGTGGGTCGGGCGAGCGACGCCATCCGTCTTATGGCAGAGCATTGTCGGCGACATCCGCTACAGACTTACGCAACTCGGTATTCCTTCCCGCACGGCAAAGGACATCGCCGAGGTTCGTGCCGCGTTCGACGCGCACGCGGCCAACGGCCAATTCCAGGAGCGCTGGTTCGACGTCAACATCGTGCCGTGGTGCCTGACGTTCCCGAAGGTGTTCAGCCGGACAGACCCAGTGCGGATCCTCGAAATCGGTTCGTGGGAGGGGCGTTCGAGCCTGTTCTTCCTGACTTATTTCACCAAAGGGAGCCTGACCGCAGTCGACACGTGGCTCGGAGGCGACGAGTGGGAATACAACGCCACCGACGACCTGAGTGATCTTGAAGCCAGGTTCGACGGCAACGTCGCTCCCCACGCAGAGCGGTTGACGAAGCGCAAAGGGTCGTCGCTGCAGGTTCTGCCGCAAATGCTCAACGAGGATCTGAAATTCGACATCATCTATGTGGATGGGTCGCATCTCGCCGACGACGTTCTCACCGATGCAATTAACGCTTGGCGGCTGTTGGAACAAGGTGGCATTTTGATCTTCGACGACGTAACGGCGCCGTTCTACTTGAGGATGCGAGCAAACCCGGCGTGGGCGATCAATTCGTTTCTGAGATACCACAAAGGCAGCTACAAAATTCTTCAAGCCGGACTGCAGCAAGTCATCCTAGAAAAAACGAAAGAATTCGCTGATCCCCTGGACACAGAACTCGCTGGTCTGTTCCAGGTAAGCAGCGGTTCTTAGACCGAGAACCTCAGCCGACCCGGGTTTGGCGCGCGAAAACCTCCACACGATCAGCGGCGGCAGCAACGCTGTCTGCGGGCTTGGTCATCCGGGTCGCGATGTCGCGAGCCCGAGCCACGCACTGCGGATCGAGGACCCGACGGAGGTCGGCGACCAGCGACCTCTCGGTGGTCTTCGAAAACGGTCGGGTAACGCCGACACCGAGGCGTTCCGGTCGAACACCCGAGTAGATCTGCGCCGGTCCCATCAGAAGCATCAACGTGGGGACGCCTGCGCGCAGTCCCGCAGCCGTGGTCCCCGAGCCACCGTGATGCACCACCGCACGGCAGAGCGGAAAGATCGCCGCATAATTGACGGCGCGGACGACCTTGACGTGCTCCATATGCGGGGCGTCGGCGAAATCGCTCGCCGCCGAGCACACCAACGCCCGTTCGCCGATCTCGGCACAAGCCGAGCCGATCATCGCCAGGGCTTCGGCAGCGGAGTCAACCGGAAGGCTGCCGAAAGAGAAGAAGACGGGGGGCGTGCCTGCGGCGATCCACGACGCGACCTCCTCGTCAGCGTCCGTCGGAAACTCCAACGTCATCGTGCCGACGAACGGCCGCTGACCGTCGAAGCGCGTCCATTCGTCCCTCAGCCCGGGAAAGCAAGCCTCGTCATACGCCTGAATCTCGAGCGACCCCCGCGCTGTGATCCGTCGCGATACGGGGCCCGTCGTCTTCGGTAGCCCCAATTCCCGGCGCTGCGCATCCTCGAGCTTTCTCGACGAGCGCCAGCTCAACCACTCATAGGTCGCCATGGCGGTGCGGCCAATAGATCTCGGGCGCAGCGCCAACAGCTGGCCGTTGGGCCGCAACGGGAGGTAGTGCAGGGTGGTAAGCGGAATCCCGTGGTATTCAGCGACATTGGCGGCGGCGCCCTCGAAACATGAGCCGGTGATGAGAAGGTCAGCATCGCCGGCGAGCGACATCAGCGTCGAGGTGATACTCGCCCAGGATTCGGCAGCGGCCGCAGCGACCTCACGGGCCGACCTGATGCGACCCGGAATCCGCCATGGCCGAAACGACTGCCTGGAATGTTCGACGCACATGCTCACCCATTGCCGCGCATCGATCCCGCAGCCGGTCGCCGAGAGCCCCGCCGTTTCAGCGAAGCCAACAAGATCGGGTGGAACGACGATGTGAATGTCGTGTCCTCGACGCACCAATTCACAGCCGACGGCAACGGCGGGCTCGACGTCACCACGCGAGCCATAGGATACGAGCACACACTTCAATGGGATTTCCGCCCTCATAGCTTCAATGCGTCGTCGCGAGCCGGGACAACGCGTGATTTCCCAGCTCAGCCGCGCAATCATAACGCAATGTCGATGCTCACTCGCGCGAGTTGCCGAACCGCTTTCCCGCCGTCGTGAGGCGGAAAATAACATGCGTTGCTGGTGGACCGCCAGGTTTGCCATCTGATTGCGGAGTTCGCAGCTTTATCACGAATAGCAAGATCAGGGGTGTGAATTGGGTCGTTGGGTTCGGCGAATTTCTCGGCAGGAGGTTTGCGGACGACGACTAAAGCCCTGCTGTAGGGTAGGTCGTTATGACGGCTCGCGATGAGACAAAGCGAGCCCTATCTCATTCGGGGACTCGCGCGTGACGGCTACCGGTACGAGTACGCACCGACACCACCGAAGAAGTGTCCTGCGGTCGCCTGGTTTCCTCTCGGCGGTCATCGCACTCGGCTCCATGCAGGTGATGGTCACCATGGACGCGTCCATCACGCTGGTGGCGCTCACCAAGATCCAGAACGAACTGCAGATGTCCGATGCGGGCCGCAACTGGGTGCTCACCTCCTATCTGCTGACCTACGGCGGCCTGATGCTTCTCGGCGGTCGTCTCGGCGACACCTTCGGACGACGGCGAACCTTCGTCACAGGGGTGGCGCTTTTCACCCTCGCTTCCCTGTTGTGCGGGTTCGCATGGAACGAGTCGTCCATCATCGTGGCCCGACTGCTGCATGGCGCCGCCGCCGCGGTCATCGCACCAACCACGGTTTCGCTGCTGGCGACCGCCTTCCCGAAGGGGCCCCAACGCAACGCTGCCACCGCGGTGCTCGGCGGAATCGTCAGCATCAGTGTGGTCGCCAGCCTGGTGGTCGGCGCCGGGCTGACTGCCGTGTCGTGGCGGATGGCGTTCCTGGTCAACGTGCCGATCGGTCTCGTGGTGATCTACCTTGCTCGCGCACTGCCGGAAAGCAAGGACCAGGAGAGGAAGAGACTCGACGTCGCCGGGTCCGTCCTCGTCACGATGGCCTGGCTGACGTTGATTCTCGCCATATCGCTCGGACCCCAATTGGGCTGGACTTCGGCGACCACGATCGGATTGGGCATGGTCTCCGTTGCCGCGTTCGTGGCGTTCGCCGTAGTCGAGCGCTCCGCCAAGAACCCCGTCGTGCCGTTCAGCCTGTTCCGCGACCGCAATCGATTGGCGACGTTCACGACCATCTTTCTCGCGGGTGGTGTCTATTGGGCCCTGGCCATCCTGATCGGCCTGTACGCGCAGCAGATACTCGGCTACAGCATCCTGCGCACGGGCATCGCATTCACTCCGTTCGTCCTCGCCGTGGCGGTCGGCACGGTCGCGTCGGCGCGGCTCGTGACTCGTTTCTCGCCACGGACGCTGGTGCTCGCCGGCGGTGTTCCAGTGATTGCCGCAACGTTGTACGCATCGACATTTGACGCAAGCATCCCGTACTTTCCGAACCTGGTCGTGATGCTCGTCGCCGGCGGCATCGGCGTCGGCATCATCAACGTGCCTGTCATGCTGTGCGTGATCGCCAGCGTCGACGTCGACCTGATCGGCCCCACATCCGCAATCGCTCTGGCACTCCAGTCCCTGGGCGGCCCAATGGTGCTGGCCCTCATCCAGGTTGCCGTCGCGACACGCACCCTGTCTCTGGGGGGCACCCTCGGGCCCATCAGTTCCATGACGCCCGCCCAACTCCACGCGTTGGACGGCGGATTCACCTATGGCCTACTGTGGCTGGCCGCGGCAGGGCTCCTTGCCGGCGGGGCGGCGATGTTCATCGGCTACACCGCGCAGCAGGTCGCGGTCGCTCAAGAAGCCAAGAAGGCCATGGAGGAATAGCCCGAACAGACCGGCGTCAGGTCGTTTCGGCGTTGTCTTGATCGGCCTTTCGGCGCGCGGCGAGAGCCGCCTTGATCAAAGTGACGCCCTGGTTGGGATTGGCAATGACCGCCAACGTACTGATGAACTGGCTGAGGTTGGTCAACCCGCGGTACGCGAGGAACCGCGCTTTCCTGACCGCCCCTTTCTGCTCGCCGTGTTCCCGCCAGTATGTCGTCTCGTCGCCGCTGAAGTTCTTCGTCGGAGCGGCGGTGTAATAGTAGAGAGCCACCGACCGCCGCCACTTGCCTTCTGCAATGGGAACCGGAAAGCCGTGCACGGAGTGGTGATCGGTGCGGAAGATGACGACCCGGCCCCATTCCGGCACGACCGTCTGAACGATCTCCCCCTGCGAGTCGTAGAGCGACAGGCACCCGCCGTCCTCGAGCGACCAGTCCTCGTTGAGGTACACGAGTACGTTGATGCGCCGGTAGAGGTTGAGCGGGCGGTAGTAATGGAAGTCGGTATGCGGACTCAGGATGCCGCCTGAACCGCTGAGGTGTAGACCACCCCCGGTCAGATATGGATCAGGGATCAGCTGTTTGATCCCCGTGATCTGTTCGAGCACCCGCAGGAACCGAGGGTTGGACAGCTCCCTGATCAGATCGCTGAACGGCTCCGGGATGACGTCGATGTCAGCGCAGGCACGCTTGTTCTTCTGGTACCGGTCGACCATGGCAAGCCAGCCCGGCCATTCGAGATCGGGAAAGGCGCTGGCCGCAGACGGCGACAGACGCAGGAGATCGTCGATCACCAGATGCGGAAACGGCTCGGCGCTCTGAAATTGGCGCCGGAGTTCCGACGCGTTGCGCTCGAGTTCTTCTACCTTGAAAATGGCGTCTGCCACAGCAATCCCCCTGCTTCGGACACCGTTACCCTACATCGAGTTCGCCGGCATCTTCCGACAGTTTGCCATCAATGGCGTGGCCGCCCCCGAATTCATGCGCCGGATCTGATCGCTTCGGGCGTACGCAGTGCACGAATGCCCGCGGGACCCAACGAGACCGCACAGGGTTCGCTACTCTTCATGCGATGAATCGGTCCGACAATGTGCTCGCTTACCTGGATAACGGCGTGTTTGCGCAGCACAGCGCTGTCGGCCGCAATAACGTGATTCAGGTCCTGTGGTTGTACGAACACGAGATCGACTTCGACGCCGTTCGGCGTTTTCACCACAATCTCGGCTACGGGTTGTTGGGGCGTCGCATCGAACGTTCGCCGCTGCCGTTCGCGCGCCCGAGATGGGTTCTGGACCGGGGACCGGCTGAAATCGATATCGACGATCGCCCACGCTCGCGTGCCGAACTCAGCGAATGGGCTGACGAACGTTCGCAGCTGACCATCGATGCAGAACGGGGGCCGAGCTGGCACCTGGGTATGGTCGGCCTCGAAGGCGGCGCGACCGCGGTCAGCTTGGTGCTTTCCCACTATGTGATCGACGGGCTCGGCCTTGTGCTCGCGCTGATCGACGGAATGTTGGGCAACAAGCACGCTTTCGGGTACCCCCCGCCTCGTTCGCGCCCTCGGATTCGTGCAGTTCTGCAGGATCTCCGACAGACAGCGCGGGATACGCCCGAGGTGGCGCGGGCGCTGATGCTGGCGGCCAAGCTCGCACGCAGTCAACGAGGCGAAGGCGCGGGATCAGCCGCAGCCGCCGCCCCGGCCGCACCCCCGGTTGGCCGTGGCGATGACCCGATCGTGGTGCCGGGTGTGACTGTTCGCGTCGACCGAAAGGACTGGGAGGTCCGCGCCGCAGGTCTCGGCGGAACGAGCACCACATTGTGCGCGGCGTTCAGCGCCAAATTCGGGGAAAGCCTCGGACGCCGTCGCGCCGATGACGGCTTCGTCACGTTGCAACTGCCGGTGAGCCAGCGCACGGAGGGTGACACTCGCTCGCATGCGATGTCCTTCGCGCGCGCCACCCTCGATCCATCGATTCTGACAACGGATCTCGGTGATGCCCGCTCCACAATCAAGCAGGCATTGAGCTCCTTGGAGGAGACAGCAGCGGACGATCCGCTGCGAGTGGCCTGGCTCGTCCCGTTCATGTCCGCGAAGGCGTTGAGACGGATGGAGGAGCGAACGGTTGCCGACCCCGACTATCCGGTGTTCTATTCGAACCTCGGCGACGTCGGCTCCTTGGTGAATCGTCTCGATGGCACAGATGCCGAGTTCGCCACCGCGCGCGTGACGACCCAAGGGGAGACCCGCCGGAATCTGGAGCGGATGGGCGGCCTGATGACGGTCCAGTCTCTGTACATTCCCGACACCGTCGTCATCAGCGTGAACGCGTACCATCCCGGCGCCGAGAACACCAAATCCGCGTTACGGCAGTTGGCGGCCAAGACCCTGGCCGAGTTCGGCCTCACCGGCACCGTCGAGTGATCGGTGCCGCCTATGCGTCGAGGCGGACGAACTGACCCTGCCGATACTGCTCGACGCACGCGGCTCGTCTCACCTTGCCGCTTGTGGTGATGGGAATGGCCCCGGGCTCCACCAGCACCAGATCCGCGACTCCAAGCCCGTGAGAGTTCGAGATCGCAGAAGTGACCTCGCGCTTCACGGCGGTGAACTTGTTCATCACTTCTTCGTCGGTGGCTCCGCGCTGCTTGACTTCGGCGATGACGACAAGCTGCTCGCTGCCGTCGTCGGGCACGGCGATCGCCGCGACCCGTCCTCCGGTTATCTCCTGGCTCGTCGCCTCGATGTCATCCGGAGAGTGGTTGCGTCCGTAGACGATCAGAAGATCCTTGATGCGGCCCACGATGAACAGATCGCCGTCGAGCACAAACCCGAGGTCCCCCGTCCGTAGCCATGGCCCTTCGGGTGTGTCCGCGGATGGCGCGGTGATCGCACCGCCGAAGGTCTGTTGCGTCTGATCAGGTTTCTGCCAGTACCCGCCCGCGACGTTGTCGCCGTACACCCAGATCTCGCCGGTGACGCCGTCCGGACGTTCTGTGCACGTGTCCGGATCGACGATCCGGACGATGGGTGACTGCCCCAGCGGATACCCGATCAGCGGTGTGCCGCTGCCACTTTCGCACCGCTTTGCGTGGCCCTCGGACAGTTTGTCCGTCTCGAATTCGGTGACCTGCGGCGCCTGGCGAGGTCTGCTCGTCGCCACGTACACGGTCGCTTCGGCCAGGCCGTACGACGGCCTGACGGCGGCGCCGTCGAGATTGAAACGCGCGAAACGCTCAACGAAGCGTTTCAGAGTTGCGGGGTTCACCCGTTCACTGCCGCTGAGGATGGCTTCGACACTCCCGAGGTCGAGTCCCGCCAAATCCTCGTCAGAAGTCTTGCGCGCTGCCAATTCGAATGCGAAGTTCGGTGCTGCCGAGAACGCGCCCTCGTTGGTTGCCAACAATTGCATCCATCGCGCCGGACGCTGCAGAAACGACACCGGACTTGTCAGCACAGCCGGCAGGCCGATCAGCGTGGGCGCGCACACTCCGAGAACCAGGCCCATGTCGTGATAGAACGGCAGCCACGACACAATCGGCATGTCCTCTGGCGGAAGGCCTCCTCGGTGCGGAAAGTAGCCGGACAGCAGCTGCTCGAAGTTGGCCAGCAGGTTCGTATTCGAAATCGTCACGCCTGCGGGAGTCCGAGTTGAACCCGATGTGTATTGCAGATATGTGGTCGATGTGTGACCGGCTGCTCTGACATCGCCGCGCACCCTGGCGTCGAGATCCAGCGAATCGATTTCGATGACCAGGGTCGAAGAATCGCTCGCCTGCAACTGCCGACTGACGTTGTCGACGACGGCCGACGTGGTCAGCACAACGGCGGGCGCCGCGTCGTGCAACACGGAGTCGACACGCTCGTCGCTGACCCCACCCAGCGGAACCGAGAGCGGAACCGCGATGAGTCCGGCCTCGAGCGCACCGTAAAACCCCACGATGTATTCGAGTCCCTGGGGCGCAGAGATCACCGCGCGATCACCCGGGGAAGTCGTCTGCGAGAGTTCGTAGGCGAGGTTGCGGGTACGCCGATACAGCTCAGACCACGTCAGGCGGTCGACGACGCCGTCCCAGTCCCGCTCATAATCGACGAAACTGTATGCCGTGTCATCGGGTTGGAGACTGGCGCGCTCGCGCAGAAGAGCCGGGAGAGACGTTTCGACCACAAGATGAAGACTAACGTCAACCGCGCCAGGGTCGTCGACTATTGACCTCGCGCCAGCAAAGTAACAATTTCATAACGGCCTACGGCGTCACGAGAAAGAACCGTTGCATATGGAATATTGCCGCCCGGCACTATTGCCGGTTTACGTGCCAGAAGGCCCTGATACGGTGCACCTGATGGATGTCCGCGCGGACGTCTCGGGGGTGCGAATACGGCGCCGCGTTCCGGGGTCAAGCAACGGAAATGTCGGCTCGAAAGTTGCTGTGAGGAGACGAAGTGGGTTCCTTCGAGGCAATTGACGATCGCGCAGGGCGCACGGCGTCACCGACATCACCGCCCGATGTCCGCGCAACCTCCGTCACTCCGGTTGCCGTGATCGGGATGGCCTGCCGACTCCCTGGCGGAATCGAATCTCCGGAGCAACTCTGGAATGCTTTGCTCAGCGGCGTCGATCTGGTCACCGAGATCCCGTCCGACCGCTGGAACACCGAGGACTACCACGACCTGACAGAGGACGCGGATGGCCCGTCGGTGTCGAGGTCGGGCGCATTCCTCGATGACGTCGCCGGCTTCGACGCCGGGTTCTTCGGTATCGACGACCGCGAGGCCGCGTCCATCGATCCGCAGCACCGTCTCCTCCTGGAGAACTCCTGGGAAGCCATGGAGAACGCGGGCCTGGTTCCCGAGGATCTGCGCCGATCACACACCGGTGTGTTCATGGGTTTGACCCACTCCGACTATCAGCTGATGACCGCTGGTTCGCACGCAGTGGAGACACCCTCCGGCTACCAGGGCAACCTCTTCGCGATGGCGTCCGGGCGGATCGCGAGAACGCTGGGCCTCAGCGGGCCGGCGTTGACGCTGGATGCAGCGGACTCCTCCGGCCTGCTCACGGTGCACATGGCGTGCCGGAGCCTGCACGAACGTGAGAGCGATCTCGCATTCGCCGGGGCCGCCTTCGTGATGCTGGACCCGCGGGGGTTTTCGGCTGCCGCGAAACTGAGTCACCTGTCGCCGACGGGGCGCTGTCGCACCTTCGACGCCGCCGCAGACGGATTCGTCTTCGGCGAAGCCAGCGCGGTCGTCCTGCTCAAGCGGTTACCGGATGCGGTGAGAGACGGCGACCGCATCCTGGCCGTGGTGCGGGGTACCGCCGCCAACCAGGACGGCGACTTCGGAGACTCGGCGCCGTCGCCGTCTGCGCTGTCGACCGCCTATCGAACAGCGTTGGCAGCAGCGGGTGTGGACGCCGACACCGTCGGCATGGTCGAGGCACATGGCACCGGCAGCCCGATCGGTGACTCCACCGAATACCGCAGCCTGACAACGGTGTACGGGCTCGAAAACCCGTGCGCGCTGACGTCTGTCAAGGCCAACGTCGGCCATGCGCAGTCCGCATCCGGGATTCTCGGGCTGATCAAAGCGGTACTCGCGCTGCAACACGGCACGATCCCGCCGAACCTCCACTTCACCGGTCTGCCTGCGGATCTCGCCCGTGAAGCAACCAAACTGTTCGTGCCGCAGAAGATCACGGCTTGGCCGATCAACGACGGGCAGCCACGGCGGGCGGCGGTGTCGTCGTACGGAATCTCGGGGACGAACGCCCACGCCGTACTCGAGCAGGCTCCCGCCGAGACCCGACCCGAAGGCGACGCGCCCGCGCCGACGTCGCATCTGTTCGCGGTCTCGTCCACCTCCGAAGACGAACTGCGCCGTACGGCGCAGCGGCTCGCGGACTGGATCGATGCTCACGACGCGATCGACCTACGCGATCTGGCCTACACGCTTGGGCGCCGACGCGCGCACCGCCCGGTTCGTACCGCTGTCGTCGCCAGCAGCAGGCAGCAGCTCGTCGCTGCTCTGCAGGAGATCTCCGCCGGCGACACTCCCACCCGAGCCGCGGTGCAGGGCGACGGCCGCGGTCCGGTGTGGGTCTTCTCCGGTCAGGACTCTCCGTGGGCGGCGATCGGCGAGCGGCTGTTGGCCTCCGAGCCTGTGTTCGCAGCCACCGTTGCCCGGCTCGACGAGGTCATCGCGCGTGAGTGCGGATTCTCGGTCGCCGAGGCCATGTCGGCATCGGAGGCCGTCTCCGGAACCGCACTCGAGCCGACGCTGTTCACAGTGCAGATCGCGCTGGCGACGACCCTCAAGGCCCACGGCGTACGCCCTGCCGCAGTGGTCGGGTATTCGTTCGGTGAGGTCGCTGCCGCTGTCGTCGCAGGCGCGCTGTCACTCGACGACGGAGTGCGCGTCATCTGCAACCGCTCACGGTTGCTGTCACGCATTGCAGGCTCCGGCACGATGGCATCGGTGAAACTGCCTGCCAAGCAGGTCCTTTCGGAATTGGCGGTGCGCGGCGCCAAGGACGTCGTGGTGTCGGTGGTCGCCTCGCCGCAGACGACCGTCGTCGGCGGTGCCGCCGAGTCGGTTCGCGACCTCGTCGCCGCATGGCAGCAGCGTGATCTGACTGCAGCCGAGATCCCCGTCGACGTCGCTCCCCACTCGCCTCAGGTCGATCCGATCCTCGACGACCTGACCGAGGCACTGGCCGGGTTGAATCCGCTGACACCGGAGATTCCGTTCTATTCGGCGACCCAGTTCGACCCGCGCGAGCAGCCGGTGTGCGACAGCAGGTACTGGGCTGACAATCTGCGCAACATGGTCCGCTTCGCCGCGGCCGTGCGGGCAGCCGTAGAGGACGGTCACCGGGTGTTCGCCGAACTGGCGCCGGACCCGTCGCTGGCCGATGCTGTCGGGAAGATCGCCGACAGCCTCGACGTACGGCTGGAGTTTCTAGCCGCCATGGATCGTGGCGAAGAGCTGCCGACCGGGCTGCTGGGCCACGTGGCCGACCTGCACAGTGCGGGCGCCGCGATCGACTTCTCCTTGCCCTATCCCGACGGCCGGTTGCTGGATGCGCCACTGCCGAGTTGGACACGCCGCCCGCTGTGGTTGAGCACCGAAAGCGATGACGCCACAACCCGTAGCGCACACAGCGTGGCTGCCCATCCGTTGTTGGGTGCACACGTGCATCTGCACGAAGAACCCGAGCGCCATGTCTGGCAAAAAGAGGTCGAAACAGAAGCGCTTTCAGCTGCGGCATATTGCGAAATGGCTTTGGCGGCAGCACAGGTGGTGTTCGGCAGACCGGCCGAGGTCCGTGACATCCGATTCGAGGCGTTGTCGCCCTCGCGGGCCCAGGCGGTCGTTAGAACCTCGGCGACATTCGAGTCCGCCGACAGTTTCGACTTCGCCGTGCAAGCCGATCAGGGCGTGACACGGGTGCGGGTCGCCACGGCGAAGCTGCACACCGCTGACGACGAGCCGCTGCCGGCCCGCGACCTATCCGGCATGCGTGCAACGCGACCCGAAACCGAAGCCGCACTGACCGAGATCACGCTTCCCGCGAAGGTCCGATCTCGACAGGAAGGCTACGGCGTACATCCCGCCCTGTTGGATGCGTGCCTCCAAAGCGTCGGGGCGCACCCGATCATCAAAGCCGTTGCCGCCCAGGGATTGTCGGTACCGCTGGGCATCCGCTCTCTGCGACTGTTCGGTGAAGCGCGCACCGCGCGCTACTGCCTTACGCGGGTGATCAACGCCGACGCCGCCGAGGCGGAGGCCGACTTCGAACTGCTCGACGAACACGGAGTGGTTCTGCTCACCGCGCACGGTTTGCGACTGGGCGCCGTGCTGTCGGAGAACGATCGCAACCAGTGGGCGTTTGAGGAGCGGCTGCTGGCGATCGACTGGCTGCCCGCACAGCTGCCCGAGATCTCCGGTACGGACGCAAGCTTTCTGCTGATCAGCGCCGGCGCTCCGGATGCGGCGGTCACCTCGTTGGCCGCAGCGCTGAAAAGCAGTGGAGCACAAAGCCATACGATGCACTGGTCACAGCACGCCGATCCCGACAGCGCAACGAGAGAACTGCAGGGACATCTACGCACCGGCCGATTCGACGGCGCCGTGGTCATGTTGGGGTCGGCCGAAGCCGGCGCTGCCGAACAGCCCCCGCTGCTGGGACGACAGCGCGTCGAACATCTGACACGCATCGCCAACGAGTTGATCGAGTCGCAGGCAGGATCGCCACGCGTCTACGTCGTGACACGAGGCGCGCGCTCCGTCACCGCCACCGACGTCGCCGATCTCGAGCAGGGCGGGCTGCGGGGCCTCGTCCGGGCGGTCGGTCTCGAGTATCCGCACCTGCACGCGACGCATATCGACCTCGATGAAACAACCGATGCCGGCCTGCTGGCGCAGCAGCTGCTCAGTGGAACGGAGGAGGACGAGACCGCGTGGCGCGCCGGCCAGTGGTACACGGCGCGACTGCGTTCGGCTCCGCTGACCCCGGATGAGCGGCGCACCGCAGTCGTAGAGCACGCCGGCGACGGCATGCGTCTGGACATCCGCTCCCCCGGCAACCCGAACAGTGTGGAACTCGTTGCATGCCAACGCGCCCGGCCGGGCAAGGGACAGATCGAAGTCGCGGTCAGCGCCGCGGGCGTCAGCTACCCCGATGTGCTGCTCGCGTTGGGAACGCTTCCCCGCGACGACGCACACCTGCCGCAGCCTGGGCTGGATTTCGCCGGTGTGGTGACCGCCGTCGGCGATGGCGTCTCTTCGCATCAGGTCGGTGACCGGGTCGGCGGGATCGCCGACGGTTGCTGGCGTAGCTTCATCACGTGCGGCGCCGAACAGGCCGTCACGCTACCCGCGCAACTGACCGAGGAGCAGGCGGCCGCGATCACCACCTCCTACGCGACCGCCTGGTACGGCCTGCACGACCTCGCAGGAATCCGGGCCGGTGAAAAGGTTCTGATCCATTCCGCGACGGGCGGTGTCGGCCAGGCTGCGATCGGCGTCGCGCGCGCCGCAGGCGCGGAGATCTTTGCCACCGCGGGCAGTCCCGAACGTCGGCAGATGTTGCGCGACATGGGTATCGAGCACGTCTATGACTCACGCAGCACCGGATTCGCCGACGACATCAGACGTGACACGGACGGTTACGGTGTCGATGTCGTACTGAACTCGGTGTCGGGAGCGGCACTGCGGGCCGGAATCGAGTTGTTGGCGGCCGGGGGGCGATTCGTCGAGATCGGCAGGCAGGACGTCCACGCCGACTCGCGTGTCGGGCTCCTGCCCTTCCGCCGCAACCTCGCCTTCCACGCGTTCGACCTCGCGCTGATGGCTCGAACACACCCGGAACGGATCGGCGAGCTGTTGCAAACCGTCTACCGGCTGGTGGCAGACGGCGTCCTACCGGTGCCAACAAGCACGCACTACCCGATATCCGATGCCGCGAAAGCACTCGAGACGATCGGTGCAGCCAGGCACACAGGCAAATTCGTGCTCGACATCCCGCGCGCGGGCAGCAGTCGCGTCTTCGTCCCGCCTGCGGAGGTGCCGGTATTCCGTCACGACGGTGCATACGTCATCACCGGCGGTCTTGGTCGCCTCGGGCTGGTCCTGGCCGAGAAGATGGCGGCGGGCGGCTGTGGACGCGTCGCGCTGTTGTCCCGCTCGCAGCCGACGCACAGTGTGCAGCAGGCCATCGAACGTATCCGCGCGATGGGTACCGAGATCGAAACGGTGAGCGGCGACATCGCCGATCCCGATACAGCACGGCGGTTGGTGACCGCCGCGACGACCACCGGCAAGACACTGCGCGGTGTGCTGCACCTCGCGGCAGCCGCTACCGACTACTCCGCGTCAGCCATGAGCGACGAAGCCATCCACCGCGAGTGGGCGCCGAAGGTCGCCGGTGCGTGGCACATGCACGTCGCAACCGAAGGAGCCCCGCTCGACTGGTTCTGCCTGTTCGCCTCGGCGGCCACGCTGGTGGGCTCCGTCGAGCAGGGCGCTCGCGCGGCAGCCGACAGCTGGCTGGAAGCCTTCGCCGACTGGCGCCGGGCTCAGGGCCTTCCTGCGACGGCGATCGCCTGGGGCGCGTGGACCGACATCGACGATAATTCGCGTGCTTTGGAGACGCTTCTGCGCTACGACCGCAGCTTCACCGGCTATTCGAACGTCGCAGGCACATCGTCGATCACAGCATTCGTGGAGCGCAGCCCATTCGCCGAGGCCTTCCGGCCGGCGGGGCAGAAATCCGCGGGAGCGGTCCGGCTGCGGGCGGAACTCGACGGACTGCCTCCGGACGAATGGCCCGGCCGGATGCGGCGTCTGCTGTCCGATCAGATCAGCGCGGTGCTGCGTCGCGCCGTGGACCTGGACCGGCCGTTGGCCGAGTATGGCGTTGATTCCTTGGGCGCCTTGGAATTACGTAGCCGCGTGGAGTCGGAAACAGGAGTTCGCCTCACCTCGTTCGACATCGCCGCCGCCTCTGTCCGCGATCTGGCGGCGCTGCTGTGCGAACGGATAGCGCCTGCTGAGGTCGCCTGACAGCAAACGACCCCGCGGGCATGACGCAACGCGGGGTCGTTATCGCTGGAATCAGAAGCTGTTACAGGTGGCGAAGGCGTTCTGGATCGCGGGCAGGTAGGGCCCGATGCCAGGGGCGTTCGCGAATTCCTGAGCCATCTGTTGCCGTTGGGCCGGACCCGACGCCAGGAAGGCCTGCACACCGACCTGCAGTTGGGGCGACTGGTTGAACGCCGTGGCGATCTCCGGCCCCTGGGCGTTCACCGCCGACACGATCTGCGGGTAACTGCACGTGGTGTTCACGGCCGGCCCCAGGTCGGGAGTCGCGGACGCTACCCCGGCCCCTACACCCAAGGACAGTGCGAGACCACCGCCCACTATCACCAGCTTGCTCAGCGACGCCTTGATCATATGCGGGTCCTCCCCTATCCGATTTCACGGTTTTCTCAGTCTTCGGCTTTGCTACCCACCGTTACGCAAGTCTCACACAATCGCAAGGTGTATTACAGGTATCGGTCGGTATTCCATAGACGTTACGCCTTCACCGAATTCGAATTGTCGGCGTGACTTCGCGCCTGTCAGGGTTTGGGGATCGGTGCCGTAACAGGGTCTTCATCGGCACGCGGACCCTCGCCGAGCAGGTACCGGCGCGCCGCCCACCGCGGCCCCAGCGGCTCGAGCAGCGCACTCGCCGGGCGCGGACGTACCCGCTGCGGCCACCAGAACCAGCGACCGAGCAGCGCGGCGATCGACGGTGTCATGAACGAACGCACGATCAATGTGTCGAAGAGCAGGCCGAGCCCGATCGTGGTGCCGATCTGACCGATGATCTGCAGATCGCTCACCGCCATCGACGCCATCGTCAGCGCGAACACCAGACCGGCGGTGGTGACCACCTTTCCGGTGCCCCCCATCGCCCGGATGATCCCGGTGTTGATGCCCGCACTGACTTCTTCCTTGATCCGGGACACGAGCAACAGGTTGTAGTCCGAACCCACGGCCAAGAGGATGATCACCGACATCGCGAGGACCATCCAGTGCAGGTTGATGCCCAGGATGTACTGCCAGAGCAGCACCGAGACGCCGAATGACGCGCCGAGGGACAACGCCACCGTACCCACGATCACCAACGAGGCGATGAGGCTTCGCGTGATGATCAGCATGACGATGAACACGAGGCACAGGGCCGCCACACCGGCGATCCACAGGTCGTAGGTGGACCCGTCGTGCCAGTCCTTCGCGGTGGACGCAGCACCCGCGACGTAGGCCTTCGCATTGACGAGCGGGGTTCCCTTCAGTGCCTCCTCCGCTGTCGTCTTGATCTGGTTGATTCGGGCAATGCCTTCCGGTGACGCCGGGTCGCCGCGGTGGGAGATGATGAACCGGGCGGCCTTACCGTCGGGACTCAGGAACGATGACATCGCCTTCTTGAAGTCTTCGTTCTCGAACGTCTCCGGGGGCAGATAAAACGATTCGTCACTTCGGCTCTCATCGAACGCCTGCCCCATCACCGTGACGTTCTCGGTCGATTCGTTCATAGTGTTGATCAAGCCCGACATGGTGGCATGCATCGTGAGCAGCATGGTTCGTACGCTTCCGATGCTGGCGATCAAAGGGGGGAACTGCGCGGTCAACTCCGGCATGATCGCGTCGATCCGGTTGATGCTCTCGATGAGGGGCCTCATCGTTTCGGTGACGTTGTCAACCCCGTCGATCGCATCGAATATCGCTCGCAGAGAATGGCAGATCGGAATGTTGTAGCAGTGCGGCTCCCAGTAGAAATAATTGCGAATCGGCCGGAAGAAGTCGTCGAAATCGGCGATGCCGTCGCGGACCTCGGTCACGATGACTTCCAGTCGATTGACATCCTCGACCATGGCGTGGGTGATTTCGTTCATTCTTTGCAGGAGAACGTATTGTTCCTGCATCAAGCGTTCCATGGTCGCCATATCTTCGGCCTGCTTGAGCAGGTCGTTTATTCGGGCTTCCTGGAACTTCAAGGTTTGTGTCTGGCTTGCGGTCTGCAGGCTGAGCATGAAGGGAATGGAAGTGCGCGCGATCGGTGTCCCCTCGGGCCTGGTGATGCCCTGCACCCGGGAGATTCCCTTGATTTTGAAGACGGCCTTCGCCAACTTGTTCAAGACGAGGAAATCGGCCGAATTCCGCATATCGTGATCGGCCTCGATGAGCAGAATATCTGGTTGCAACCGCGACTGTGAGAAGTGGCGCTCGGCAGCGGCGAAGCCCTGATTGGCCGGAATGTCCTCCGGTATGTACAGGCGATCGTTATAGCTGGTTTTGTATCCCGGCAGCGTCGCCAGGCCGAGCAGTGCAAGCGCGAGCGAGGCGACCAGGATCGGAACGGGCCACCGGACGATCGCGGTACCGATCCCGCGCCATCGCCGCATCCTCAAGGTGCGTTTCGGATCCAGCAGGCCGAATCGGCTGGCAAGGACCACACCGGCGGGAACCAGCGTGACGGCAACGGCGACCGACACGAGCATGCCGATCGAACATGGCACGGCCATGCTGTGGAAGTAGGGCAGTCGCGCAAAGCTCAAGCAGAAGATCGCGCCGGCAATGGTCACGCCCGATGCCAGGACCACGGGGGCGACGCTGCGGTACATGCTGTAGAACGCCTGTTCGGGGTCCTCGCCGGCGTGGCGCGCCTCCTGATACCGACCGAAGAAGAAGATGCCGTAATCGGTGCCGGCAGCGATGCTGAGAAACACCAGCATGTTGACGGCGAACGTGGACAGCACGAGCACGTCGCTGTGGCCGAGAAAGGCGACGATCCCTCGGGCAGCAGCCAATTCGACGCCGACCATCACCAACAGCACGATCACCGTCGCGACCGACCGGTACACGATCAACAGGACCGTGAAGATGATGACTACGGTGACGACGGTGATCTTGAGAACGGAGTCGTTTCCGCTGTGCTGCATATCCGAAGCGAGCGGCGCCGCTCCGGACACATAGGCCTTCACCCCTGGCGGAGCCTCGGTTCTGTTCACGACGTCCCGAACGGCGGCGACCGATTCGTCTCCCAGGGCGGTGCCCTGGTCACCGACGAGATTCACCTGGACATAGGCGGCCTTGCCGTCGGGGCTCTGCACGCTCGACGACGTGAGCCGATCGCCCCACAGGTCTTGGACGTGTTCGACGTGCTTCGGGTCGTTCCTCAGCTCATGGATCAACCGGTCGTAGTAGGCGTGCGCGTCCTCACCGAGGGGCTGTTCCCCCTCGAGCACGATCATCGCCGAACTGTCGGAGTCGGACTCCTGAAAGTCTTTGCCTATTCGGGTCATTGCCTGGACGGATGGCGCATCCTTGGGCATCAACGAAACGGAATGCTCCTCGGACACCCGCTCGAGGGAAGGAATTGCCGCCGCCCAGTTCCAGCCGACCGATGCCAGGTTCGACAACACGATCAGGGCCAGCCAGCCGAGCACGATGAGTAGCGAGAACCGGCGTATGGTCCGCGCTATCAAGGACGGGCGGGGATGTTCCGTGCGCATACGCCGTCTGCTAGTCCCTCAACAACAAGGATCGCACGAGCGGTCGCGGACCTATCGGCCGCAGAAGACCGCTGGCCGGTCGCTGACGCACCCGCTGCGGCCACCAGAACCAGCGTCCCAATATCGCGGCGATCGACGGCACCATGAACGCGCGCACGACCAGCGTGTCGAACAGCAGCCCCACGGCGATGGTCGAGCCGAGCTGACCGATGGTGAGCAGATCGCTCACCAGCATCGATGCCATTGTCGCGGCAAACACGAGGCCGGCCGCGGTCACCACTCTGCCGGTACCGCCCATCGCGCGGATGATGCCGGTGTTGATGCCTGCCCCGATCTCCTCCTTCATCCGGGACACCAGCAGAAGGTTGTAGTCCGAACCGACCGCCAGCAGGATCATCACCGACAGCGCAAGAACCATCCAGTGGATCTGCAGTCCCAGGATGTGCTGCCAGATCAGGATCGACAGTCCGAAGGACGCCCCCAGCGAGAGTGCCACCGTTCCGACGATGACCAGAGCGGCGATGACGCTGCGCGTCATCAGCAGCATGATGATGAAGATCAGGCAGAGTGCGGAGACCCCGGCGATCAAAAGGTCGTAGGTCGATCCGACCACCAGGTCCTTGACGCTCGCGGCGCTGCCTGCCAGATTGATCCTGCTGTTCTCCAGCGGGGTCCCCTTGAGCGCTTCCTCAGCAGCGTCATGGATCGGGTCGACCCGCGAAATTCCTTCGGGCGATATGGGATCGCCCTTTTGCGTGATCAGGAAGCGGGCGGCCTTCCCGTCCTCTGAAAGAAAGATCTT
The DNA here is from genome assembly GCA_033741175.1 of Mycolicibacterium sp. 120270. Taxonomy (GTDB): domain Bacteria; phylum Actinomycetota; class Actinomycetes; order Mycobacteriales; family Mycobacteriaceae; genus Mycobacterium. The sequence continues at coordinate 141,688 of JAWQNE010000006.1, forward strand.
CAGGACACGCTTGAAATCTTCGTTGTCGAATATTTCCGGAGGCAGATAGAACGACTCGTCATTGTTTGCCGCGTCGAACGCCTTACCCATTGCCATGACGTTGTCGCTGGACTCCTCCATCGCAGCGATCGTCCCGGACATGGTGCTGTGCATGGTCAGCATCATCGTCCGCGTGCTTTCCATGGTGGCGATCATCTGAGGGAACGAGAGCAGGATCTGCGGCAGCAATGCGTCGAGTTGATCGAGGTTGTCGACCAGCTTGTCCATCGTCTCGGTGATCTCGTTGACGCCGTCCAGCGCGTCGAACAACGCACGAATGGAATGGCAGAGCGGGATGCCGTAGCAGTGCGGCTCCCAGTACAGATAGTTGATGAGCGGTCGCCAGAAATCCTGGAAGTCGGCGAGGTGATCCCTCAGTTCGTTTGTGGTGTCCTGCAGTTCGTGTGTGCTCTCCACCATGCGGTGGGTCGTGTCGACCAACTCCTGCATGATTCCGTACATGCGCTGCATGATCGCGATCGTGTTGGACAGTTCGTCGGCCTGCGTGAGCATGTCCGCCATGCGTTCCTTCTGAAAGGGCATCGCGAGCATCTGGCCGGCGTTCTGCCCGCTCATCAGGAACGGAATCGTGGTGTGCGCGAGCTGGGTTCCCTCCGGCCGGGTGATCGACTGAACGTTGGCGATACCGGGCACGGCGAAAAGCGCCTTTGCCAGCTTGTTGAGTACCAACATGTCGGCCGAGTTCCGCATGTCGTGGTCGGACTCGATCATCAGCAGGTCTGGCGCCGTCATCGACGACGCCGGGAAGTGACGCGATGCCGCGACGTAACCCTGGTTCGCGGGAATGTCTTGAGGCAGGAACTTCTGGTCGTTGTAGCTGGGCTTGTAGCCCGGCAGCGTCAACAGTCCGATCAACGACAGGGCGATGGTGGCTATGAGTATCGGCACGGGCCACCGGACGACCGCCGTGCCGATTCGGCGCCATCGGTATGTGTGAACCTGGCGCCTCGGCTCGAACAACCCGAAACGGCGGCTACCCAGGGCCAGGATGGCCGGAACCAGAGTAAGGGCCACCGCAACGCAGATCAGGACTCCCAAAGCTCCTGGGAGACCGAGGGGTTGGAAGAACGGCAGTCGAGCGAAGCTCAAACAGAAAATCGCGCCGGCGATCGTCACGCCTGACGCCAGAACAACCTTCGCCACGCTGCGGTAGGTCGTGTAGAAGGCCGATTCGCGATCCTCGCCGGCTGCTCGCGCCTCCTTGTACCGACCGAAGAAGAATATTCCGTAGTCTGTTCCGGCCGCGATCCCAAGGGAGACCACAAGATTCACGACAAAGGTGCTCAGCCCGACAAGGTCGTGCATCCCGAGGAACGCGATGATTCCGCGCGCAACCTGAAGTTCGATTCCCACGGTCAGCAGGATGATGAGCGTGGTCACCACCGAACGGAACGTCAAGAGCAGCATCACGAAGATCACCGTGAGGCTGACAACGGTGATCAGAATGACTGTTCTGTTGCCGCTCTCGCCCATGTCCGCGATGATCGGCGCAGCACCGGTGACATAGGCCTTGACGCCGGCAGGCGCAGGGGTGCGATCGACGATGTCCTGAACGGCTTTCACCGACTCGTTTCCGAGCGCCTGCCCCGTCTCACCGGCGAGCGTCACCTGAACGTAGGCGGCCTTTCCGTCCGAGCTCTCCGCCGCACCCCTTGTGAGCGGGTCTCCCCAGAAATCCTGGATGTGCTGAACATGGGCCGGGTCTTCCCTGAACTGACGGATCAGATCGTCGTAATAACGGTGCGCGTCGTCGCCGAGTGGCTCCTCGCCCTCGAGGACTACCACCGCGACGGCGCTCGAGGTGGATTCGTTGAACGCGGCGGCAATCCGCTCGGCGGCCCGGTAGGACGGCGCGTCGACGGGACTCAGTGATACCGCCTTCTCGCGCTCCACCATCTCGAGGGGGGGAACGGCAACGGTCACGACAACCGTGACAGCCAACCAGGCGAGGATGATGAGGCCGGAGAACCGATGGATCGCCCGCGCAATTCGCGGGCGATCGACACGTTCAAGCATTTGCGTCCCCGTCATGCGGCCTTCAGTAGACACGAGGTGAACGCATTCACCTGAGTAGAGGAATTCTCTGCCTTCACCTCGTCGTCGACAAGGATGCGACACCCGATGCTTCCGCTGTCACCTTGCGCCATAACGCTTCCCATCGCCGACGATTCGGTGATCTCGAAGGTCAACGACCACGGAAGGACGGCACCCTCGACGGATGTGGGCTCGGAATTCTCGTCGAAGTAACTGATGGTCGCCACAGTCCCGGCCGGGCCGAACACCTCGTAGGTGAGGTGCTTGGGGTCGAAGGGCTTGCTGTCGTTCACGCTCGTGTCGGCGTAGGCCTGACGAGTGTCGGAGCCGAAGACGCCATGCAGCCGCGACACCGTGAACGCCCCGGCGCCGACGACGACCAGCACCAGGAGCGGAATCCACAGCCGTTTCAGAAGACTGAAAATCGAAAACCCCTCCCCTGCGTCCACGTCCGGCGCCACTCTATCTTCTAGATCGAGCCGCTCGCACCGCGCCGTAAGATTTGGGCCTGCGGGAGCCTCGAGATCGGTGCAGGATCTCGAGTGAACCCCGAGAATCGAGTAAACCACGTGGTTGGCAACTCTCCTCGAGTCGTTCTCAAGGCGATACTGTATTGAAATCGATATTGCGCCCGCGCGGGTCCAAAATGGCTATTGACGCAGTTGAAACCACGTGCTCATGCAATCTGCGCAGACGTGGCGACGGTGTCTCCACCCTCGTGCAAAACCGGAATACGGCAATTTCGAGCAAAGCCCAGCGCGCAGCCATTCTTTGTGGTAACACAATGGTTCTCTTCGCGACTCAGGCGGGCCGGCCGAAGAAGTTCAGGATGGCGGCGTTCACCGCCTCCGGTTGCTCCAGGTAGCCGTTGTGGCCGGCATCGGCGATCTGCAGATAACGCCCGTTCGGAAGAGCCTCGGCCACCTCGGCCCCCAGGTGCGCGGGAACCACGACGTCATCGGCGAACCCGATCACCAGCACCGGCGTCGCGATCGCCCGGTAGGCGGGCCGCCGGTCCTCGTTCGGGATGATCGCGAATTGGGCGCGGAAGCCGGGCGTCGGTTTGGACGGCCACATCGTGAAGGTGTCGATCCAGTCGCCGGCCGCGGCGTCATCGTTCAACGTTTTGGCCGAAAAGCCCTCCAGCAGACGAAGTTTCGCACCGAATGCCGGCGGGAGCTCGATCCCGGATTCAGCGAACTGCGCCTCTGCCTCCGCGAAGAACTCGCGTGTGCGGTCGTGCCGCGCGCATGTGGCCATCACGACGGCCTGGCTCACCAGTGCGGGACGGGCCAGCATCAGTTCCTGCGCAATGAATGAGCCCATCGAGGTCGCCACGACCCGGACGGGAGCGAGCCCGAGGTTTTCGATCAGCTGCGCTGTGTCGGCGACCATCGTCGCCACGGTGAACCCCTGCGCATCCGCGGTCGCGCCGACGCCCCGGTTGTCGAAGGTGACGACGCGGTAGCCCGCCGCCAGAAGCGCAGGCGCCTGGTGGAGGTGCCATGTTCGGCCTGTGACGCCGTGTCCGGCGATGAACAGGACTGGAGGGCCGTGCCCGCGGTCGTCAAAGGCCAGATTCACGCGTTCGGACGGTACTACGGAATTGCGGTGAGCTCACGAGACGACGAGCACGATCTGGCCCGTGCGAGGCGTTGTCGACGTGAACCGTCCGGTGAGCGGGTCGAAGGCCTGACCTCGCGCGTTCGCCGGCACGTCCCGCGCGTCCGGGTAGTACTCGAGGTAGCGATTCGGCGCGTCTGCGCGGCGGAGCATGACAAGCCTGTTCCCCTCGACAGTCGCCCTCCCTTCGGGCCAGCTCAGTGCACCCAGATCGACAAGCATGCGGTATGTCGCGCCGAGGACCGCCGGGGTCGCAAGATCGATCGCCTCGTCGAAGCTCTGCGTTCCCCAGTGCGCCAGGAACGAGCCGTCCCCGACGTTCCAGATGCCCTGTGCCCCGTAGCAGAGCGCAGTTGCGCCGGCACCGACGCTCATCCACATCGCCCGCACCTGGTCTTCGAGCCAGAACTGTCCGGTTATCCCCTCGTACCACGGCTCGAGATTGGCGACCGCGCGATCGGGATGCGCGGCCCGGATGGCCAGAAGCCGACGCCACAGCTCGCCTTCGGAACTTCGCGAGTGGCCGGTCTGGATAGTGTCGGCCGCGAGAAGTCCATCGTCGTTCACGGCGCCGAACCCGTCAATCTGTGCGCTGGTGTGCACGATGACCGGCCGGTCGGTCCGCCCGGCGAGATCGTTCAGCACCGCCGACCACCCCGCTCGCCGTCGCGCGAGCCCAATCGGCGCGAGTCGTCGACCAACTGCCCAGGCGTAGCGACGGATTGAGCCCAGGCCCAGCCACGATCCGAACAAATCATCGGTGGACCGGGCGGGAAACAGAGCCCGCGCTGAGAAGGGCGACGTGCACAGATCGAGTTCGCCGGTGAGGCAATAGACGACGTCGAGGTCGTCACAGGTCTCGACGATCCGGCGCCACCACGCGGTCATCGCTGCCACCCCGATCCATTCGATCTGCGGCCCCCAGCCGCCGTAGACGATCGCAGTGAGACCGTGCCGATTCATGACTTCGATTCGGGTCCGCGCCATCCGCAGGTAGGCCTCGTTGGGCACACCGTGCAGGTCCCAGGCGGCGCCGACGGAACTTTGCGCCGACGGGTGAGCCGGCCCCACCTCGGGCGGGATACCGACCACGATCTGCGCTGCGGTGAAACCCTGCTGCGCCCTCCGCGACACCAGTTGGCGAAAGCGGTCGTCATCGAGGCGGCCGGTGAGCCCGAACCACCATGTATCCGCCAGGAAGCAGGGAAGATCCGCCTGTCGCCTCATGATGGGCACATTGTGCTTCCCATCGCCCGGGTTGTCTGCGCGCAAGGTTTACCATGAATCGGTGGGGGAACCTGGGAAAGCTTCAGTCGCACCAGCGAAGGTCGGTGTCATCGGCACCGGCTTCATTGGGACTGGCCTCTTCTATTCGCTGGACCGCACACCAGACCTGCACTATCAACTGGGGCTGACCCGACGCGATCCGCAGACAGTGGGATCGGTGGACCCCGAACGGCTGACCGACTCCATTGCGCGGCTGATCGACGAGTGCGACGTCATCGTGGAGTGCAGCGGCGATACGGTCTATGCCACGCCGCTCATCCGCCAGGCGCTGACTGCGGGTATCCCCGTTGTCACCATGAACTCCGAACTTCAGGTCACCTCGGGCAGTTTCTTACAACAATTCGGTTATCTCACCGAGGGCGAGGGTGACCAGCCAGGCTCCATTGCCGCACTCCGGCGCGACGTCGTTGCCATGGGCTTCAGCCCTATCGTCTACGGCAACGTCAAAGGATTCCTGAATCCGACGCCGACGCAGCCCGAGATGGAGAAGTGGGCGGCTTTGCAAGGCATCAGCCTTGGGCAGGTGACGTCGTTCACCGACGGCACAAAGGTGCACGTGGAGCAGGTGGTTGTGGCCAACGGGCTCGGGGCTTCCCTCGCCCCTGGCGGATTGGTCGGCGGCCACACGGTTTACGACGGCTTCAAGGAGGGCGCAATCGCGCTCGCGGAGATCGCCGACCGCGCGGGCATCGTGATGAGTGACTTCCTGATGGCCTCCAATAACCCCTCACCCGGGCGGGACCGGCCTGCGCCCGGCGTATTCATCGTGGCCACGATGCCTGACGAGCGGCAGCGGCCGAGCCTCAAGTACTACAAGCTCGGTGAGGGGCCGTACTACGTGTTCGAGCGGCCCTACCACCTCTGCCATTTCGAGTTGGCGAAGACCATCCGGGCGGTCGTCGACGGAGACGAGCCGCTTCTGAACAACAGCGCGCACCCCCGTTACGGGGTCTCCGCGGTCGCCAAGCGCGACCTGGCTGCCGGCCACGTCATCACCCGAGGCATCGGCGGGTTCGACCTGCGGGGCGAGGGTGTGGCGATCGCTGACGACACCGACCACGTGCCGATCGCACTGTTGACCGGGGCCAGGCTGCGGCGGAGTATCAGCGCCGGAGAGACGCTGCGCTTCGATGACGTCGACCTACCCGAGAACGAGGCGGTCGAAGCCTGGCTCAGCACCCTCAAGGCAGTGTCCACAAGCTCCCCCGAGATGGTCGCGGGCACACCGGTGCTGTAGGCGCGGTGGTCAACCCACCAGGCGGCCATCCTCAGCGATTTGCCGGTGTGTAGCTGCCGTGAAAGCCCTGGGGCACGTGGTGGCGCAGCCGGGCGGTCGCGATGGGTCCTGCGGCCACATCCCGCGCATCGAGGATGACCAGTCGCGAGGTGTGTTCACGCGCTTGGTATTCCACGGTCAGCAGCCATCCGTCGTCCTCGGCGGTCGCGCCGGGACGCGGTGTGAACACCGGCTCACAGAAGCTGTTTCCCGCCCCGTCGGCGGTGTAGGTGGTTTCGGTGAAGTCCGACAGGTCCAGCTTGGTGATCGAATCGTAGAACGATCGCAGGCGCCTGCGGGTGTTGTAGTACGAGTATCGGTGTGCCAGGCCCTCGTACGCGCCGTTGTGGCGCGGGAATTCGCACGAACTGTCGGTCAACGCTTCGCGCAGCACGCGGCCTGAGTCGGTGATCCTGAAGCGGGTGAAGGTGGAGGGTGCGTCGTCGAGACTGGCTTCGACCTTCCCCGAACGATGCCTGCGCCGCCGCGAGCGCTTTCCCATCCCGTTATCCCTTGTGTCACTTCGATCCGATGGGCCGCGGAAAGATCCGCCCTTTGATCCCACCATCTCAGGCGGGCCACGACCGCGGGAGCGGCCCGAGCGAACAAAACCGGCCCGGAGGTCACGCGTTCGCATCGATCCATCGCGCCAACGCGGAGTCCAACATCCGCGGTCGCTGCAGCACGGCGGCGATGTTCGCCCCACTCCTTGGCACCTCGGTGCGGTGGCCGAGCTTGGAACGGAACCTTTTCGCCTTTCACTCGCGATCAAATCGACGTGCTGTTGACGGCCGGCAGCCGTTGCTCGACCCAATTCCAGTCGATACGCTCCTGTTCGAGGCGCACTCGTTCCCCGAATCCGTCCCCCACCAGTTCCGAATAGAGGTCCTGCTCGTCAGGCGTCAGTCGCGTGAGAGCCGACTTGGCCGGACGGTCTTCTGTCACCCAACGGTCGCGATGAGCGAGCAGTGTCTCGCGGTCCATCAGCACGGAGCGTGCTCGTGGGAGCCACGCCCGTAGACGGTCGAGAATGGCGAATCCGTGGGTATCGATGTCTCCCCAGTACACGATGTCGGCTTCCGTCAGCCATCGCAGCCGACCTACGCGGTCGACTTCGAAACCCTTCCCCCAGATCACGACACCGTCCTCGGGGACGTTGATACTCAGATAGCTGATCTCGTTCTCGACGATGACCGCGACCCGTGGGTCAACCGTGACCTGTGCCAACTCGTCGGAACGCACCGCCAACTCAGTGAGCGTCGGGCCGGGGATGCCCAGCGAGGGCGAGGGCCGCAGACGAACCAATCCGGGCTTGGACCGAAGGCCCAGACCCGCAAGGAATCCCGACGCTGTCGAAGAAACGCCAAGCATCGCCGCCAAGACCGGTCGGTGCCGCTCTGCGAACTTGGTGTCGACGCCGGGTGCACTGATCTCGCGCAGATACCGATTCGATTGACGGTGACCGTCGAGCCAAACGTAGGCAGCGATCAGCTGTGACATCTCAGGTGCGAGGCCAAGTGCGCGATGCGGATGGTCGACGACCCACTCTCGAACCCGCGGATGTTGATGTGCAAGAGCCAGAAGCTCGTCGAAACGACGGACCAAGTTCCCCACGCCCAACAGCGCCCAGGCCTGCTCGATTGAGAACACCACGGCGCGGACGGGCAGCCGGTTACGGCCGATCTGTCTTCCGCCGATCGATTGCCACTGAAGTGAGTATCGGCCGTCGTCACGACGGCCGTCGTCGAGCGCCGCCACCCAGTCGCGGGCGACGGCAATGTCGGCGCCGATCTCTGAGGGTTTGGGGCCACGAAGCGGCACGGCGATCGGATCAAAGGGATCGCCGTTTGCGTAGGCACGTAGCAGCGATCCGTCGTCCCACCGGCGTCTGACCTTTGCTGCAATGTCATCTGGTGTGGTCCACCCAGCACTCATGCTCGCCGTCCGTCGCGTCGTATCCGGTACTCCTCGATCGTCATCGTCTGGAGCCGGGAGTACGTTCCTGTCGGATTGTCAACGAATCCGATCGCCTTCACGTACGGCTCGATGACGTGGACCTTCTGCAACGGGGTGATGATGAGTAGTTGCAGCCCGAGCGCCGCGAAAAGTTCCAGGGCATAACGCGTCGAGACATCCGAACCGCGCCCGAACGCCTCATCGATGACGGCAAACCGGAAGTCGCGGGAGCGCTCGGCACCCCATTCCAGTCCGAACTGGTAGGCGAGCGAGGCCGCCAGGATCGTGTAGGCGAGCTTTTCCTTCTGGCCGCCGGACTTGCCGTCGGAGTCGCTGTAGTGCTCCCGCTCGAGGCCGGTCTCGACATCGCGCTCGGAGGCCGAGAAGACGAACCAGTTACGCACGTCGGTGACCCGTCGTGTCCAGTTCTTGTCCGATTCGGCGTAGCCGTCACGACCGCGGAAGCGCTCGATGATCCGCTTCACGTCGAGGAAGCGCTGCTCGGAATATTGATCACCGTCGACCGCAAGGCTGTCGTTGGTCAGGTTCCGTAAGTCTGCACGGAACTGCGCAACGTCCTGGTTGTTGGTGGGTTCCTTCTCCAGTTTGATGAAATGACCAGGGTTGTAGGGAACCGCGCCGAGTGCGTCGTTGATGCGGTCGATGCGGTCGTCGATGACCGATGCCTGCCGGTGCAGCCAGTTGTTGAATCCGGCCAGCTCCTGGATGGCGTTTTTGTTGAGCTGTTCCTTGAACTCGCGCTCGAAACGCGGGAGATCGTCGGTCGCGATTCGGTCCCGGAACGCCAGAAACTCCTGGCGGGCTTCGACATTGGCGTCCACATCCGCGCGAAGCTCCGGCCACCGGACCAAGACTTTGAGCATTGACTGGATCAAGCTCTGGGCATAGCCGCCAAGTTCCTTGTTAAGTCGATCGATCCGTTGATGGAGATCCGCGGAGAGGGCGTTCTCGGTCTCGGCGCACTCCGCTGCCCGCGTCGGGCGGTTCACCCCAAGGCGTTCGTCGAGGGCCGTATACGACGCCCGGGCGGCCGCCAGCTGCTGCTCCGGCTGCGCTGCGATGAGTTCGTCGTCCCGCTTCTTGTCCTGCTTTGCTTGGTCAGCCGCCTTCGCCGTGGTGGCTAGCTTACCGGTAAGCTCCTCGATCGAATTCGCCACGGCTTCAGCTTGTTTGGCGTTGTCCTCAAGTGCTCGGGCGATCTCCTCCAGACGCGATGAGCCGGCCTCCAATCGAATCCGTTCGGAGTCATAGTCGTCCGCGCGTGCCTCGGCCTCGTCGATGTCGAGGTCGCTCCAGGATCGGAATCCTTCAATCCGAAGGAGTGCGTCCAGCCTTTTCTGCAACGCGTCCCGCTGCTCGCTGAGCCTCGCGACCTCTGCGGCGGCCGCCTCCCGCTCGGTCTCCAGCTCCGCGAGTTCAGTGCGCAGCGCGGCGATCTTTCGTTCGTTTGCCCAGCCGAGGACCCAACGACGAGCGTCGTCGACGCGATGTCGGTCATCCTTCTCATGGCGCTCGCCGGAGCGCACCTGGCCTTCGCGGGTGACGGCCCGTCGCTGACTACGGAACTCCTCAAGGCTTGCTGCACAACAAAAGTCGGCCCGCTTCGTGAGTTCGTTGACGAGATACTCGCGGAAAGGACCGTTCTTGACTTCGATGCAGTCGGCGAGCAGCAGCCCGTCATGCTCCGGTGGCTGGAGGCGAACCCGTTGCCGGGGAACCCGTTCGTAGACCAGCTTGGCTCCAGTCACCTTGCCGCCGCGGCCGTGGAACGTCAGCCGTCGACTGTTCACCCATCCGGTGACGGCGTCGTAGTGCTGCTGTGGCACCAGTAGCGAGAGGGCGAACCCGCGCAACACGCGTTCCGCGGCACCCCGCCACTCGGCGTGCTCGCCGAAGACGTCGAGAAGCTCGCCCGCATAGGGAAGATCCACCGCGGTCAGCCCGAGGGCCGCGCACAGCTCGGCGCGCACCTCGACCTGCTCGACGGGCAGATTGCTGGTTCGTTGTTGCAGGCTCGTGAGTTCGTCGGTGATGTGATCACACTTGCGTTGGAGCTCTTTCTCGCGGCCGATCGCGTCGGCGGTCGCTGCGTCGATGGCGCGTTTCTCGTCGGCAAGCCGCGGTCGTTCGGTGGCCACCAGAACGGACAGAGCCGCGAACTCCTCGTTATCGGAGACCGCTTCCAGGCCGGCCCCGGAGACGGCGGCGTCGAATAAAGCCCTTGTGCGACGGCGTGTTTCGGCCTGATTCCGCGCCTCGCGGGCGAGGCGTTCCAACTCCCCGATGCGATCGCCGCCCGCTTTCGCGCGCTCCTCGATCAGGGATTCGCGTTCGCGCGTGAGCGTCTGCTGTCTGGCCTTGACGATGTCCTGCTCCCGCAAAAGGGCCGCGCCCTCGGTTTCCAGCGCAGAGATCTCGCTGGCGAGCAGACTCGACCGAAGCTCAGCAATGAAAAGCCGGACTGCGGATCGCTCGCGCTCCCGGGCGTCGCGCTCCGCGAGGGCGTCGTCGTACTTCGCCGCAGTCTGTGCGACGGGCTCGAGAGCTTCCAGCTGCTCCCGCGCCCTCTTGACGGCATCGTGCGCCTTGGTGAGGTCCTCGAAGTGGGCGATGATGTCGCGCACGCGGTCGGTCGAATCGCTTGGCTCGAGCATATGGTCGCGCACGAAATCGTTGAGGTTGCCGACCGACTTCATCGAGACGGTCTGGTGGAACAGCTCGAGCGCCTGCTCCGATCGGATCCCGAGTAGGCGACGCAACGAGGTTCCGTACTTGGGGAACTCGTCGAAGATGTCTGCTCCGGCGGAGCGCAGCCTCTTGCGCAGATCACGCAGATCGGAGCCGAAGTCTGCGAAGTCCGTTGCGATTGACAGTTGCTTCGTCGCGGTGACGAAGAAACGGTATGGCTGTCCAGTGCTCTCGCGCTGCTGGAAGACCTGGGCCAGAGTGACTGTCTCGTCGTAGCCGTGGTTGGTGAAGACTCCGAGAATCACCGAGTATGTTCGCCGGTTCTCGCGCAGACCCTTGGCGCGGGATTTTCCGGTGGCCTCGTTTCGCTCCGACTTGTAGTGGCCTTCAACGTAGGAGCGCAGGGTGCGTTCCCTTGCCTCTGCACCGGCGGCCTTGTTGTAGGCGGCCTTGTGAGACGGCACCAACAAGGTGGTGAGTGCGTCGACAATGGTCGACTTGCCCGACCCGATGTCACCGGTGAGCAGCGCGGTGTCGGAGCCGGGAGTGAATCGCCAGACCTGGGTGTCGAACGTGCCCCAATTCAGCACCTCCACGTGCTGCAGCCGGTAGCCGGCCCGTCGAGCACCCCCGAGTTCGACTGTGGACGAAGGTGTTTCACTCATCACTGGTCACCGCTCCGGCGTATTCCCGCAGCTTGGCCGCAAAGTCCGAGAGAGTCTGGGCGTCGACGTAGGCCTTGAGGATTCGGCGTACCTCCCAATAGTCGCTTTGACCGCGTAGCGGCCGAAGAAAGCCGATTTCTTTCACCTTGTTGATCGTCGTCTCCGCCTGGTCCACGACTCGCGCGTCGTTGGTGGACTCGGCCTGGAAGAGCCGCAGCATCTCAACGATCTGTTCGGTGGTGAGAACCAGTCGACCCTCACCGCCGCTCGTCTCGAACTCGACTAGCCTCTTGCGCAGCAACACCAGGAGGAGGCTGACGTTGTACGTCAATGCCCGCCTGCGCACCAACCGCGGGAGCACCTCATCACCGTCTTCTTCTGGCCGGGAGCGAAGATACGCATAGCCCTCGGCGTCATCGACCACCACATCGACGCCGATAGTGGCGAAGTGGTCTCGCACGCCGGCGCCCACACGTTCCAATGTCAGCCATGCGGCCTCGTCCGAATCGCGGTAGACGACACCTTGCATCAGCCGGATGATGGTGCTGGCGACTGCATATTCGTTGCTCACCGTCGCCGTACCGTCACTTTCGGCAGCCTCGCGCGCTTGGTCGAGTCCGGGTCGGCGGGGTCGGAGTATTCCAGGAGCGTTTCATCGGCGTCGTCCATGTCGACCGTCACATCCTCGTCTTTGAGCGCGAGGTAGCCGACTATCTCTGCCGCACCCTGCTCGATGGGGTGAACCGCGACGACGTCGGACAGGAGAGCCGAAGAGTTCTCAGGCAGAACATCGCGGATGGTCTCGATCAAACGTGCTTGGTCGATGAAGGTCTGCGTGAAGAGAAGGTCGGTGTCGACCTCCTCGGTTGCCTTCGGGATGTGGCTCTCGACCGCGACCTCTGCGGGCGGCTGGTAGAGCGGACGCTCGAACGGAAGCGCGATCTCGACGCCCGGCTGGTCGAGTTCGATCCCGAAGGTCGGCGGGTTGTCGCGGACTTCCAGAGCAACACTCTCCACCGCCCGGACCAGGTCGAGGACGCGCCGGTTCTCCAACCAAACCTGGTCGTCGAGGAAACGGCGTAGCTGTTCGGATATCTGCCGGACGGTGCGCTGCGCGCGATCGGCAGCTTCGGACCAGTCGTGGTGAATACCGCGAATCCGATGGTCGGCTTCGATGGCATCGAGGGCAGAAACCTTGGCCAGGAGGTCGGCGAGTTCGGCCTGGCGCGACTCGGAGAGGAGGAAGTCGTAGAACGCCTGGAAGCTGCGGCCCTGGTCTGAACCTGCGATCTCGGAGCGGCTTCCGACCAGCTCGGCCAGCAATTCGCCCTTAGACCCGTCCCAGGCCGCGATCTTCTCGCGCGCGGCCCGGTCCAGCAGCCGAAAGTTATCTTCGACCTCGCGAAAGTCCGAGAGCAGTCCTCGCGCGGTCGTGGCGAGCTGTTGGTAGCGGTCACGGACTCCGGTCGCATCGAGCACCTGGATAACGCCGGCCTCGACGGCCGCGATCTCGGCGTCGAGTTCATCGCGGCGGCGCCGTAATTCGGCCAACCGGACATCGGGTTCGACTTCGGTTCCGTGCACGATCTGTCGCAGCAACTCGACCACGGTGTGCAGCCTGGACTCGGTCCCCACGAAGGACCTGCGTTTGAGGCTCATGACCCACGCGTAGGCCTTCTCGAACGCCGGCGTCACCTCGTAGTGAACTTCGTCATCGCCGACCGGGTAAAACCGCCGCAGATACCCGGTGTCTGTGGCCGCCCAGTCCTCCAAATAGGACCGAGCGTCCTTCGGGAATCGTTCCTGCCCAGTCTCGGTGAGGATCTCGGTGTTCAGCGCGTAAAGGTGGTCGTCCAAGGAGGCCGCGACCTCGCTGGCTCGGCATGCGCCTCGGTTGCCCTCGACGAAAAACATCCCAAGGAAGGACAGGATCAGCGTGGAGTTGCCGGCACGCAGCAGTCGCCACGCGGGGTGCCGCTCCCGCAGTGCGTCGATCGTTGCGTATTCCACCAGCAAAGCTTAGGGAATCCCTCCGACAGATTCGGGCGCACTCGCCGAAAGTACACGCGTGCGAGATTGCGATTGAGGCCGAAATGGGCGGCATCGCGGGCACGCCGCGCACGTTTGGTGGCCAATGGAATTCCGTTCTGTGATCTATACTGTGATCGGAGGTGGTATCCATGCTGACATCGGCCAAGCCCGATCTCGATGCCTACAACAGCGCGATGACAATGAGCACGGCCGAGCTGGTCACCGCGCTCCGGGACTTGCTGGGCGCCAAGCTGGTCGCTTACCTCGGTCGGGTTAAGGAAACCCGTGCGGTGCGCCAGTGGGCCGAGGGCACCCGGACGATCGCCAACCCCACCGACGCCGACCGCCTGCGGGTCGCGTACCGCGCGGCAGCCATAATCACCGCCCGCGACAGGCCGCATGTCGCCCAATCCTGGTTCCAGGGCCTCAACCCGCTGCTGGATGACCGCAGCCCGGCCAGGCTGCTGCGCGAGGGCAACCTTGAGGAAGTTGGCCCGCAGGTGCTGACCGCCGCCCGGCAGTTCACCGCCGTCGGGTGATGCGCCGGCGCGCTCGCACCGACACCCCCTCCGGGTCCCTGCACACCATTCGCTGCCGCCACGTAGCAGTACACCGGGTCGGCTACAGCCCCGAACCGTGGAACTGGACACCTTGGGAATACGCCGGAACCGACGGCCGCTTCCACGGCCGCTGGGATGACCCGAATGGCACCTGGCGCACCCTGTACGCCGGATTCTCGCCGCTGGCCTGCTACCTGGAAGTCCTCGCCGTCTTCCGTGCCGATCCTATTGTCAGCGAGGAATTCGACGCGATCATCGACAACGCCAACTGCGACGCCCTCTACCCCACTGCGGCCGCAGGTAGTGTGCCGCGATCCTGGTGTGCGCCAAGGCTGCTCGCCTCCGGGCGGCTCGCTGGAACCTTCGCCGTGCCGGGCCATCCGGAGTCGCTGCCCACGCTGCGGGCCCGATTCCTCAACGAAGCCAAGGCTTTCGGGCTGGCCGACCTGGACGCCGCAGCGATCCGTGACAGCCGTCCGCGCGGGCTGACCCAGGCCATCTCGGCGTGGATCTACACCCTCTCGTCCGCCGACGGGACACCGATCTCCGGCATCGAATTCGCTTCTCGCCACGGCGACAACCTCACGTTGTGGGGACTCTACGAACGCGACACCACAACCAGCGCACCACCGCAGGTCACCGCGGTCGGCGCCGACCCAGTGAATGTCAACCACACCGATCTGCAAGAGGCAATGCGGCTACACCGCCTGACCTGGTCCGACTGACGACCTCGGCTGCCGATCCAGGTGTTCGGGAGGGCCGCCGACGCCGGCTGCTCCGTCTTCAGCTCCACCGTGTGCAGCAGGGGCGGCGAGGTCCTCCCGGGAACGCATCGGGGCCGACACTCGAACAGCTCATCCACCGAGGCATCAGGCGCTCCAGCGCGCACAAGTAGCCAACACTGTCAGCGATCTTCCCAGACCCTCGGCAGCAACCTTGATCTATTGACGCGACGCAGCTGTGTTGGGCACTACCAGGGAGATTCGCGATAGCTGAAAACATTCGGCAAAGGCCAATGTTCACAAATCCGTTCACAAGCGGCACAAAAACGGCCCCCGGAGGCTTCTCCGGGGGCCGTTTTCACTGGTAGCGGGGACAGGATTCGAACCTGCGACCTCTGGGTTATGAGCCCAGCGAGCTACCGAGCTGCTCCACCCCGCGTCGGGTGAACGCCAGGTTACCGAAGGTCCGGGTGCAGCGCCAAATCGTTGATCGAGACCGCAGGTGTGCGCTCGGAAGTCCACGTCAACAGCTCGCCGGCGGGCAGCGGCGGGGTGTGCACATAGCCCTGGGTGATGGTGCAGCCGTATCGGCGCAGCGCCTGCAGGGTGGCCTCGTCCTCGACGCCCTCGGCCACCAGGTCCGCGCCGAGGCTGTGCGCCAGCGCGACCGTGGACCGCACGATGGCGATCGAGCGCGGGTCCTGCGCCAGCCGCGACACGAAAACCCTGTCGAGCTTGAGTTCGTCGACCGAGAGATCCTGCAGGCGCGCCAGCGATGACCAGCCGGTGCCGTAGTCGTCGAGCGAGATCCGCACGCCGAGACGCCGCAACGCGTAGACGGTCTTGCGAGACCGCGACGAGTCGTTGGCGAATGTGCTTTCGGTGATCTCGAGAATCAGGTCCTCCGGCGGCACCCGGTGGGCGGTCAGGAGCCGATCGATGGTGTCGACCAGATCGAGGTCGAGCAGGTTCACCATCGACAGGTTCACCGCCACCGTCATACGCACACCGTCGGCATGCCACGCCCGTATCTGCCCCAGGGCGAGGTTCACCACGCAGTTGGCCACCTGACGCATCAATCCCGCCCGCTCGGCGGCGGGCAGGAACTCCTCGGGCAACAGCAACCCGCGACGCGGATGCCGCCACCGCAGCAGCGCCTCGACGCTGTGCACGCCTCCGTCGTCGGCGCGGATCTTCGGCTGGTAGTAACACGTCAGCTCGTCGTTCGACAGCGCGGCGCGCAGTTCCTCCACGAGCGAGCCGTCGTTGTCCTTCTCCGCCCGTATCCGGCTCGGGTCGTAGACCACGATCCTGCCCGGCGCGGTCTTGGCGTCGGTCATGGTCATTTCGACGCAGTTGAGCAGGTCGTTGGGATGCTCACAATGGTCGGGGCACAACGCAATCGAGACGCTCGCATCGACCTGCACGGTGATCGGATCCAGCTCGAACGGCGCGCGCAACGCCTCCAGGATGGCTCCGGCACGCGCCCGCACGGTGGTGATGTCCACAGCGTCGGCGAAGAGGATCGCGAACTCGTCGCCACCGGTACGGGCGACCACGTCGTCAGGCCGCACCGACCGGATAAGCCGTGCCGCAAAACGATTCAGAAGTTGGTTGCCGACGTGTCGGCCCGCGAAGTAGTTGATCTCCCTGAACTGGCTGATGTCGAGCAGCACCAGCGCCCGACTCGACCGTGACCAGAGCACCGACGTGGAGTTGTCGACGGAGACAGCCGTCAACGTCGTCGCCAACGACATCCGATTGGGCAGGCCGGTCAGCTCGTCGGTCATCGCCTGGCGATGCGCCTCGGCCGTCGCGCTGACGTCGCGGAACGTGACGGCGAACCGCCATGCGACCGCGATCAACGTGAGCGCCGCCAGCGCCACCGCCAGCCGGCTGTGGTTGGCCAGCACCGCAACAGCCAGCGCGATACCGCCGCACAATACGACCGGAACATAGGCGCCCAGACCGGGTTTCGGACGCGGGACGGTGCCGGAGGACGGCAGCCAGGCCGCCGCGGCGACGAGCAACGAGGCCATCGGCCAACAAGCATCGATCCAGGTGCCTTCGACGTAGGTGCCCGCCGTCGACTCGAAGAGGTAAACGGTGTCGGCGATCGCAAAGACGATGAAGCCGACGACCAGAAGGGCCCACCGCACCTCGGCCCGCCAGCCGAGGACCGGCAGCATCCCAGCCGTCAGCGCCAGCAACAAGATGTCCCCGATGGGATACGCCAGCCCGACGACCATGGCCGCCGGTTCGCCATACAACGCCGCGTCGACGGGCCCGGTGGCGACCGCGGCCGCGACCGCACCCAGCGTCAGCGCGCAGATGAGCGCGTCGAGTTGGAACGAGGTCGGAACGCGCTTGAGCCGCTCCCGCATCAACGCGGCCAAGCCCACGTACACCAGCGGATAGAAGGCCAGGTACAGCGGATCGGCCACCGAAGGCATCTGGCCCTCCGGCACCCAGACCGCATACACTACGTCGCCGGCGGCGGCGCTGGCCATGCCCGCCCCGATGAGCAGCCACGGCCAACGCTCGGACCGCACGCTATGGGCGCGGTACACCACGAACGCGGCCGCGGCGATGTTCAGCGCCGGATACAGGACGCTGTCGAACGACGGTATGCGGCCGGCATGGTCGCGGAACACTGTCGAGGCGGCGAAGACCACCACGCCGAGCGTCAACACGCTCAACCCGATGCACATCGGCGGCGAGGGCCAGCCCGCCCGCGCCGGTACCGCAGCTGCCTCCATTCTGTCGGCTGACGCGGACCGGGCCACACTGGCCTTCGGCATCGCTGAATCCCGTTGTGCGACAGGAAGGTCCCCGGATATCTGCATGTCCCACGGCGCCGGCAGATCGGGGACGAAACTGCGTACACAACCGCCGCCGTCCCGCTTGGCTGCATACATCGCCAGATCCGCGTTGAGCAGCAGGTCGTCGGCCGTCTGCCCGGATGTGCCCGCAGCCACCGTCAGGCCGATGCTCGGCCGCACTGTCAGCGGGACGCCTTCGATGACGATGGGCGTGCTGAACGCATCGAGGACGCTGTCGGCCGCCGCCAGCGCGTCAACGTCGCCCTCGTGGAGCGCGGCGAACTCATCACCGCCGAGCCGGGCGACCGTCCACGTCTCCCCCACGATGCTGGTCAGTCGCCCCGCGACCCGGATGAGCAGCTCGTCGCCCGCCGGATGCCCGAGCGCGTCGTTGACACCCTTGAAGTTGTCCAAGTCCAGGCACAACACCGCCACCGGTCCACCCGTGCCGTTGCGGCGGGTCATCGCACGGTCGAGCCGGTCGAGGAAATTCGCCCGGTTCGCCAGACCGGTGAGGTTGTCGTGAAACGCCTCCCTGGCCACCTCGCCGAGCAGACGCTGGTTCTCGTAGAGGACGTAGAACTGCCGCAACACCACTGTCACGACCAGGACCGCTTCTCCCACCAGCAGCACCCGGTGTTCCCCGTGCCGGAATTCGAACATGATCACCGCCGCCCCCGCCGCAAGCAGAGGCAGATACGGCAACCACAACCGGGTGCCGCGGTGCACGTCGGCGGCCGACGCCTCGACGGGCTGCTCGTCGACCGCCAGCAACGCCGCGAAGGTGATCATGCCCAGCCCCGCGATCCGCAGGACGTCGATGATGCCGCCGTTGTGGTAGCCCCCGACTCCCGCGACGTAGATGCTGGCGGTGTCGACCAGTCCGACGGCGGTGATGCCTGCCGCCAACAGAGTGACGCTGACCCGGCCCAGCGGTCGCGACCACACGAGTATCGCCGTGGTCGCCACCACGGCGTCCACAGCGACGTGCAGGACCGTCGCACCGGGTGCAGCACCCCCGTCGGGAAGATCCCTCAGCACGAAGACCCACGACACCACGAACAGCGAGCCCGCCACGATCGCGGCGTCGAGCAGTATCCGCTTGCGGGGTGCCTGTTGCAGATCCAGAGGAAAAACCGCAGACACACGTAGGTGGCGATCGGAAAGACCGCCAGCACGGCCTGCGCGACCGTGGGCTGCCACGGCTGATCGTCGTTGTGGACCTCGGAGAACAACTGCACGGCTTCACCGATGGCCCACGCCGCCAGGGCGACCGTGAGCGCCACCCAGCCGTACCGCCTTTGACCATCCGACGAGCGTGCGGCCCGCACCGCACACCCCACCGCGAAGAGCAGGCACGCCGCATAGACGACCTCGTCGACCGGCTTGGTCCCGTAGTCGTCCTCCCACGACCGCGCGGCCCAGACGGCCATCACCGCGAACCCGGTGGCGAAGACGCCGACGCCGAGCCACCCGACGCCGCCGAGACGCGCGTAATGAAGCCACGCGTTCCGCGCCCAGTGCTTCATCGCCGCCCCAAGGTGTCAATCACTCAAACGGCGATTTTGCCCTGGTTTGGCGTCAGTAGCAAACCCCTGCTGCGTTACCTTGCGGAGTCGTACCTCTGCATTGCATCGTCCAGACGCTGCAACGCCGCCCCGAACTCCTCGAAGTTGCCGCTTTGCTGTGCCTTCTTCAGTTCACCCATGGCCGATTGGATGTCCTCCAGGGCCTCGGCCTTCGCCGCCGACAGCTGCCTCGGCCCACCAGGCGGCACGCCGGCCACCGGCGACGGCACCTCCGGCGCCCGGCCCACCTGGTCCGGCGCCGTGGCCTGCGGCTGGCCGTCGGCCTGAGCCTCCGCCGGCGGGCGTCCACCCGGCGGGGCCGTGGGCGCGGGTCCGGTGGCGGTGGCGTCGGCGCCCTGTCCGAACAGCTCGGTGAGCGCGTCACGCACCGTCGGCCCGTAGCCGACCCGGTCCTCGTACATCATCGCGACACGAATCAGACGTGGATACGACGACGCCGCGTCGCTGGCACCGGGAGACGCGTACACCGGCGCGACGTAGAGCAGACCGCCGTCGGCCACCGGCAGCGTCAGCAGGTTGCCCCACCGGATCCGGTTCTGGTTGTCTCGGCCGATGACACCGAGATCCTGGCTGACCGCGGTATCGGTGCTGATGGCGTTGAACGCCAGCTTCGGTCCGTTGACCTGACCCGGAATCGTCAAAACCGTGATCTTGCCGTAGGTTTCGGGATCCGAACTGGCGCTGATGTAGGCAGCCAGGAAGTCACGCTGGAACCTGTTCATCGCGCTGGTCAACTGGAACGACGCCGATCTGTCGTTCTTGGCAAGGTCTTTCGCGACGATGTAGTACGGCGGCTGGTAGCTGCTGGCCGTAGGGTTCGGGTCCTGCGGCACGTCCCAGAAGTCCGACGTCGAGAAGAACGTCACCGGATCATTGACGTGGTACTTCGCCAGCAGCGCGCGCTGCACCTTGAACAGATCCTCGGGATAGCGCAGATGTGCCTGCAGTTCCGGCGTGATCTCGCCCTTGGGCTTGACCACTCCGGGGAAAACCTTCGTCCACGCCTGCAGCACAGGGTCGGATTCGTCCTGCGCGTACAGGGTGACCGTGCCGTCGTAGGCGTCCACGGTGGCCTTCACCGAGTTGCGGATGTAGGACACCTGCTTGTCGGGCGCCAGCCGGTTGAACGCCACCTCCGTCGAGTCGGCGGTGGCGCTCGACAGCGACGTCAGCTCGGAGTACGGGTAGTTGTCCAGCGTGGTGTAGCCGTCGACGATCCACACCATCCGCTTGTTGACGATGGCCGGGTACATGCTGGTGTCGGTGGTCAGCCACGGCGCGACGGCCTCCACCCGCTCGGCCGGGTCGCGGTTGAACAGGATCCTGCTCTCCGGCCCGATCGGGCTGGGCAGCACCAGCTTTCGCTCGGACAGCTTCCAGGCGAACAACGCGCGGTTCAGCCAGTTCCCGATCGGGACGCCGCCCTTGCCGCTGTAGGTGTAGTTCTTGGTCTCGGTGTTGGTCTCGTAGTCGTACTCGCGGTCGTTGCCGTTCTTGCCGACGATCGCGTAGTCGGCCGACGTGCCCGCGATGACCGGGCCGAAATAGACTCGTGGCTGATCCAGCGGCGCGGGCCCCGGCGAGATGATGCTCCCGTTCGCGCCGACCACGCTGGCCAGGAACTCCGGATAGCCGCCGTTCTGGTTGGGATCGTTGGCCACACCGCGCACCGTGTTGGCGGGCGAGGCTATGAAGCCGTTGCCATGCGTGTAGACGAAGTGACGGTTGACCCAGTCGCGCTGGTTGTCGATCAGCCGGTCGGGGTTGAGTTCGCGCGCGGCCACCACGTAATCGCGGAGGTTCCCGTCGGGGCCGTTGTAGCGGTCGATCGCCAACTGGTCGGGGAAGTAGTAGAAGTTCTTGCCCTGCTGGAACTGCGTGAACGCGGGGCTGACGATCGTCGGGTCGAGCAGCCGGATGTTTGACGTGGTCGCCCGGTCGGCGGCCACCTGCTGGGCGGTGGCGGGTGCGTTACCCGGATAGTCGCGGTAGGTCACCGTCTTGTCGGTCAGCCCGTAGGCGTCGCGGGTCGCGGTGATACTGCGGCTGATGTATTCGCTTTCCTTCTGCGCCGCATTGGGTTTGACGGACACCTGCTCCACGACCAGTGGCCAGCCCGCGCCGACGACCATCGACGACAACAGCAGCAGCACGACACCGATCGCCGGAATCCGCAAGTCGCGCAGCACAATCGCCGAAAACACCGCGACGGCGCAGATCAACGCGATCGCCATCAGGATCAGCTTGGCGGGCAGCACCGCGTTGATGTCGGTGTAGCCGGCGCCGGTGAACGGCTTGCCCGCTCGGGTGTTCGACAGCAGTTCGTACCGGTCGAACCAGTACGCGATCGCCTTGAGCAGCACCAGCGTGCCGACCAGACTGATCAGCTGGATACGCGCCGAGCGGCTCAGCGCACCGGTCCTGCCCGACAGCCGGATACCGCCGAACAGATAGTGGCCCAACAAGTTTGCGATCAGAGCCAGGAACGCCGCGACGAACAGATAGCTCAGCACCAGCCGGTAGAAGGGCAGATCGAAGGCGTAGAAGCCGAGGTCCAACCCGAACTGCGGATCCTTGACGCCGAAGTCGCCGCCGTGCAGGAACAGCTGGACCCGTTCCCAGTACGTCTGGGCGACGATGCCTGCGAAGAAGCCGATGACCGCCGGGACGCCGATGCCGACCAGCTTCAGCCGCGCCATCACCGCGGTGCGATACCGGGCGACGGGATCGTTGGGGCCGGCGGTGGGCACGAATACCGGTCGCGTGCGGTACGCCAGCGCGAGCGCCGCGAAGATGATGGCGCCGACCACCGCCCACACCACGAAGAACACCACCAGTTTGGTGACCAGCTGGGTGGTGAACACCGATCGGTACCCGAGCTCGCCGAACCACAACCAGTCGACGTATGCGTCGACAAGGCGCGGGCCGACCATCAACAGCAGCACGACCACCAAAGCGATCGTGATCAGAATCCGGCTACGTCGCGTCAGCTTCGGCATCTTCGCCGCGGGCCGCATACCCACTCGTCAACTCCTGGTTCGCCCATGCACGTCCGAATGACGTGTCACAACTCTACGCATTGATTTCCGCTCGTCCCGATCAACAGTGGGGTGCTTCACCACCGCCGGAAAGCGCCTTCAGCGCATCGACCGCACCCTCGAGGTTCTCCACCTTGACCAGGTCCATGCCGTCCTCGTGGGCCGACTTGGCCTCCTCGCAGTTGTCGGCGGGCACCAGGAACACCGAGGCGCCCGCTTCGTGGGCCGCCAGGATCTTGTGGGTGATGCCCCCGATCGAGCCGACCTTGCCGTCGGCGTCGATCGTGCCGGTGCCCGCGACGACCCTGTCCCCGCTCAAATCTCCGGTGGTCAACTTGTCGATGACGGCGAGGCTGAAGACCAGGCCCGCCGACGGCCCGCCGATGTTGGCGAGGTTGAAGTCGATGGTGAACGGCGCCCACGGGGCTTCGACCACACCGATGCCGAGCACGCCCTGCTCCTTGTCCGGCGCCGAGCCCAACTTGATGGTCGCGATGGCCGGAGGTGCGTTCTTGCGGCGGAAGTCGAGGATCACCTCGTCGCCCGGTTTGGTCTTGGCCAGCAGCGCCTGAAACTGCTCCAGGTTGCTCACCGGTGTCCCGTTGACGGCGTCGATGGCGTCGCCCTCCTTGAGCTTGCCCGTCGACGCCCCGTCCTTGCTGACGGTCTCCACGGTCACCGCAGGTGCGTATTTCAGATAGCCCAGCGCGGCGTACTCGGCGCTGTCCTCGGAGCGCTTGAACTCCTGGGCGTTGCCTTCGTCGATCTCGTCCTTGGTCTTGTCCGGCGGGTAGACGAGGTCACGCGGAACCAGTTGTTCGCGACCCGACATCCACAGCGTCAGCGCCTGTCCCAGCGTCAGGTTGTCGCGCTGCGACACCGTGGTCATGTTCAAGTGGCCCTTGGTCGGGTGGACGTCTGCGCCCTTGATGTCGACGACCTCTTTGCCCTCGACCTTGCCAAGGGTGTCGAACGTCGGGCCGGGCCCCAGCGAGACGTAGGGCACGGTCACCGCCGCCAGCAGCACGCCGAAGGCGACGATCGGCGCCAGCGCGACCAGCAACGTAGAAATCCGCCTGTTCACGCCAGCAACAGTAGACGGCCTAGGAAAGTGGGTTCACTCAGAGCGTGACGGCGGGCGCCGCGCAAGCCGCCCATGGTGAGTACCGTTGGGGGCATGGCTGACCTGCCCTTCGGCTTTTCGTCCGGAGACGACCCCGAGCGCAAGAAGGACGACTCGGGGTCCGGCTCCGGGCAGGATCCGTTCGGCTTCGGCGGCGGTGAGTTCGACATGGCCCAACTCGGCCAGATGTTCAGCCGCCTCGGCGAGATGTTCAGCGGCGCCGGCGGCGCGATGGCAGGCGGCAAGCAGTCCGGCCCGGTCAACTACGACCTCGCCCGCCAACTTGCGTCAAGCTCGATCGGGTTCGTCGCGCCGGTCCCGGAGTCGACGGCCACGGCCATCAGCGACGCAGTCCACCTGGCCGAGACATGGCTGGACGGGGTGACGGCGCTGCCCGCGGGCACCACAAGGGCCGTCGCGTGGACTCCGGCCGACTGGATCGACAACACGCTGGAGACGTGGAAACGGCTGTGCGATCCGGTGGCCGAACAGATCTCGACGGTGTGGGCCTCTGCGCTTCCGGAGGAGGCCAGGGCGATGGCGGGGCCGCTGCTGGCGATGATGACGCAGATGGGCGGCATGGCGTTCGGCTCCCAGCTCGGCCAGGCGCTGGGCACGCTGTCCAAGGAAGTGCTGACGTCGACGGACATCGGCCTGCCGCTGGGCCCCAATGGCGTCGCCGCGCTGATGCCCGAGGCCATCGAGGCGCTGTCCGAGGGCCTCGAGCAGCCGCGCAGTGAGATCCTGACGTTCCTGGCCGCCCGCGAAGCCGCACATCATCGCCTGTTCAGCCACGTGCCGTGGCTGGCGAGCCAGCTGCTGAACGCCGTGGAGGCCTTCGCCAAGGGCATGAAGGTCGACATGAGCGGCATCGAAGAGTTCGCGGCCGGTTTCAACCCGGCGGCGCTGGCCGACCCGTCGCAGCTGGAACAGCTGCTCAACCAGGGCATTTTCGAACCGAAGGCCACGCCGGAGCAGACCGCGGCGCTGGAGCGGCTCGAGACGCTGCTCGCACTGATCGAGGGCTGGGTGCAGACCGTGGTGAACGACGCGCTCGGTGAGCGCATCCCCGGCGCGTCCGCGCTGAGCGAGACCATGCGCCGCCGCAGGGCCACCGGCGGCCCCGCCGAGCAGACCTTCGCCACCCTGGTAGGCCTGGAGTTGCGGCCGCGCAAGATGCGCGAGGCGGCGGAACTGTGGGAGAAGCTGACCGAAGCCGCGGGCGTCGATGCGCGCGACGCCGTGTGGCAACACCCCGACCTGCTGCCGTCCTCCGACGACATCGACCAGCCCGCGGGCTTCATCGACCGCGTCATCGGCGGTGACACCAGCGACTTCGACTCCGCCATCGAGGAGGCGCTGAAAAACGTGCGCGACCTCGATCCGGGCGAGGACGACAAGAAGGACTGACGCCGCCCGCTCCGCGGCCTGTGGATAACTCCTGGCCGGTGTGTGCCGCGTGGCAGAGTCGGTCCATGACGCGGTTTGCGCTCAACCCGGCCATGCCGGTGCTGTCCCGGCCCGACGGTGTCGTACAGGTCGGGTGGGATCCGCGGCGCGCGGTGGTGGTGCGTCCACCGAACGGGGTGAGCGTCACAACGCTGGCCGCCGTGTTACGGGCGCTGCAGTCCGGCGCGACCATCGCCCAACTGCAGGACGTCGACGACGGCATCGACGAGAAAACGGCCACCGGCCTGGTTGCCGAATTGGTCGACGCGGGCGTGGTGACCGCCGTACCGCGGACGCGCGTCCGGTCGGCATCCATCCGAATTCACGGCAGGGGGCCGCTGTCGGACCTGTTGGCCGGTGCGCTGCGCTGCTCGGGCGCCCGGATCACCCACAGCAGCCAGCCGCACGCCGGCGTCAACCCGGAGAAGACCGACCTGGTTGTGCTGTCCGATTCCCTGGTGGCCGACCCGCGAATCGTCCGGGATCTGCACGCGACCGCGACGCCGCACCTGCCGGTGCGGGTCCGCGACGGCGCGGGTCTGGTCGGACCACTCGTCGTACCGGGCGTGACGAGCTGCCTGCGGTGCGCAGACCTGCACCGCAGCGACCGCGACGAGGGCTGGCCCGCCGTGGCCGCCCAACTGCGCGACACCGTCGGCACCGCCGACCGCGCAACCGTGCTGGCCACCGCGGCCGTCGCGCTCAACCAGGTGGACCGGGTGATCGCCGCCGTGCGCGGCGGAGTCGGCGTCGAGCGCGCGCCGCATCCGCCGTCGACCCTGGACACCACGCTCGAGTTCGACGTCAACACCGGCTCGACCACGGCGCGCAGATGGACGCGCCACCCGCGGTGCCCGATGTGCACGCGTTGAAAATGATTGTTGCCACACAGGCGGCCGGGCTCATGGCCCCGTCATGGATGATGGACGGGTGAGCGACATCAAACGCGGCGGGGCAGCGCGCAACGCCAAACTCGCGGGCCTCGGGGCCGGCATGGCAGGACGCGCAGCGCTCGGATTCGGCAAACGGCTGACCGGTAGGTCCAAGGACGAGGTCAACGCCGAGCTGATGGACAAGGCGGCCCAGCAGCTGTTCACCGTTCTCGGTGAGCTCAAAGGCGGCGCGATGAAAGTCGGCCAGGCACTTTCGGTGATGGAGGCCGCCATCCCCGAGCAGTACGGTAAGCCCTACCGCGAGGCGCTGACCAAGCTGCAGCGCGAAGCACCGCCGCTGCCTGCCGCCAAGGTGCACCGCGTGCTGGACGCCCAACTCGGCACCAAGTGGCGCGAGAGGTTCGCGTCGTTCGACGACAAGCCGGTGGCCTCGGCCAGCATCGGCCAGGTGCACAAGGCCGTGTGGTCCGACGGCCGCGAGGTCGCCGTCAAGATCCAGTATCCGGGCGCCGACGAGGCACTGCGCGCCGACCTGAAAACCATGCAGCGCATGGTCAAGGTGCTCAAGCAGCTCTCCCCCGGCGCCGATGTGCAGGGCGTCGTCGACGAGCTCATCGAGCGCACCGAGATGGAGCTGGACTACCGGTTGGAGGCCGACAACCAGCGCGCGTTCGCGAAAGCCTATGAGGGACACCCGCATTTCGTGATCCCGCGCATCGTCGCCAGTGCGCCGAAGGTGGTGATCCAGGAGTGGATCGAAGGCATCCCGATGTCGGTGATCATCCGCGAGGGCACCACTGAACAGCGAGATTTCATGGGCACCAGGCTCTTTGAACTGACCTATGACGCCCCGCGGCGCCTGGAGATGATGCACGGCGACGCCCATCCGGGAAACTTCATGCTGCTGCCCGACGGCAAGATGGGTGTCATCGACTTCGGTGCCGTTGCCCCCATGCCCGGCGGCATTCCCGAAGACATCGGCCTGGCAACGCGATACGCGCTCGACGGGGATTACGAGAATCTGCAGGCGACCATGCAGAGGATCGGCTTCATCCAGAAGGGTGAGCAGGTGTCTCATCGCGAGATGGACGAAATGATGCGGCAGTACGTCGAGCCACTCAAGGTCGAGGTCTTCCACTACACGCGTAAGTGGCTGCAGAAACTGACGGCGGCCAACATGCGACCCGATCGCGCCGCAAACCAGATCAAGGCGGCCAGGCAGATGGACATCCCGGCCAAGCTCGCCATTCCCATGCGGGTGATCGCCTCCAACGTCGCGATCTCATGCCAGCTCGACGCCCACATCCCGGCCAGAGCGCTTGCCACTGAACTGATTCCGGGCTTCGCCGACGCCGCCTAGAGACGGGAAAACCCGGCACCGCTTACGCGGCCGCCGGGCTCTCCTCGGTGTTCTTGCGTGGTCGTCCACGCGGACGCTTGCGTGCGACGATGGCGCCGCGTTCGAGGATCTCACCACCCCAAACGCCCCACGGCTCACCGCGGTCCAGCGCCGCCGCCAGGCATTCGCGCCTGATCGGGCAGTCGACGCACAGGGCCTTCGCGCGTTCCAGATCGACGGGGCTCTCCGCGAACCACAAGTCGGGATCGCCGACGTGGCACGGCACGGCCGGTAGCGTCTCCTCACGGCACGTCTCGAGGGCCGACATGTCCGCTCACCTGCTTCCTGGTCGTTGATCTCTTCTGTCGGTTTCTCTCTTGGATCGGTGACCAGGTGTTAGGGGGTGTCCCAAAAACTATGGCCACGGATCCGGTGATTGCGGGTCCGTGGCCATTTCGGCTTGGTGTGGGCTCTTTGTTAGATCGTGCCCCTCACGGACGCGCCAATCGCGGTAGCGGTACGCGGCTTGCGCGGCGTAATCGCAGCGGCGGCGGCGGGATGCGCCGCGGCAGCAATGGCTCCGGAGACATGGAGGGTCTGCGCCATGTCGGCAACGCGTACGCCGGTGAACGGAATCAAAATGTTCATTGCAGCAACCCTCCTCTCGTCCGCTTGGATGATGATCTTGAGGCTAAGCGTAGCAGCCGTTTCGCACAACCGATTTTCTGACCTGCGGTTTTGGCACGATTTTTACGACGATTGGCGGGCCTTGACCAATGCGAGGACGTCGGGACCGAACTGCTCGAGTTTGCGGGCGCCGATCCCGGGGATGGCCACCAGCGCAGCGTCGTCGGCGGGCATCGTCTCGGCGATCGCGATCAGCGTGTTGTCGGTGAACACCACGTAGGCGGGCACGC
This sequence comes from Mycolicibacterium sp. 120270, assembly GCA_033741175.1. GTDB lineage: Bacteria > Actinomycetota > Actinomycetes > Mycobacteriales > Mycobacteriaceae > Mycobacterium. The sequence goes on from JAWQNE010000006.1 coordinate 169,781, forward strand.
TCATCTCCTTGGACGTGCGCAGCCGCCAGTCCTTGAGGTCGGCGAGCAGCTGTTCATCGATGTCGGACGGGCAGCTTTCGCAGCGGCGCAGCATGACGGCCGCGGGCGTGGACAGCGCGTTGTTGCAGACGCGGCACCGCGGGGCCGGGCCGCTTGGTTTGCGCGGCCTGCTCGGGGTGTCGGCGTGTGAGTTCGGCGCGATGCCGTTGAGGAAACGCGAAGGCCGTCGGCTCTGCCTGCCGCCGGGGTTGCGCGCCAGCGCCCAACTGAGCGCCAGATGCACGCGCGCCCTTGTCACTCCGACGTAGAGCAGCCTGCGTTCTTCTTCGACGGCCTCGCTGTCCTGGCCGTGGGCCAGTGCGTGTGAGATGGGCAGGGTGCCGTCGGCGAGCCCGACGAGGAAGACCGCATCCCATTCCAACCCCTTGGCGGCGTGCAGCGAGGCCAGGGTGACGCCCTGCACGACGGGTGGGTGGCGGGCGTCGGCGCGCTGCCGCAGTTCGGTGAGCAGCCCAGCCAGGTCGAGCGACGGCCGCTGCGCGACCTCGTCGTCGACCAGTTCGGCGAGCGCGACCAGCGCCTCCCACCGCTCGCGTGCGCGGGTACCCGACGGCACTTCGGCCGTCAGCCCCAGCGGTTCGAGGAGGTGACGCACCAGCGGCGGGAGTTCGTCGCCCGCCGCGTCGGCGCCGCGTTCGGCCGCGCGCTGCAGCGCCAGCAGCGCCTGCCTGATCTCCTGACGGCTGAAGAACCCCTCTCCGCCGCGTACCTGAAAGGCGATGCCCGCTTCGGTCAGCGCCTCCTCGTAAACCTCCGACTGCGCGTTGATCCGGTACAGCACCGCGATTTCCGATGCGGGGGTGCCGTTTTCGATCAGGCGCGCGATCTTCTTGGCGACCGAGGCCGCCTCGGCGACCTCGTCGGGGTGTTCGGAAAACGTCGGCTTCGGCCCGGGATCGCGCTGACCCACGAGGTGCAACTTGCTGCCCGCCACCCGCCCTCGCGCGGCAGCGATCACCTGGTTGGCGAGCGACACCACCTGCGGGGTGGACCGGTAGTCGCGTTCCAGCCGCACCACCGCGGCCTCCGGGAAGCGGCGCGAGAAGTTCAGCAGATACTGCGGGGTGGCACCGGTGAACGAGTAGATGGTCTGGTTGGCGTCACCGACCACGGTCAGATCGTCGCGCTCGCCGAGCCAGGCGTTGAGCACCCGCTGCTGCAGAGGGGTGACGTCCTGATACTCGTCGACGACGAAACAGCGGTACCGGCCCCGGAACTCCTCGGCCACCGCCGCGTCGTTCTCGATGGCGCCCGCGGTGTGCAGCAGCAGATCGTCGAAGTCGAGCAGCGCCACGTCGCCGCGTGCCTTGAGCCGCTCGTAGCCGGTGTACACATCCGCGACCTTCGCCGCGTCGAGCGGGATGTCGCGGCCCGCCTTGGCGACGGCGGCCGGATAGTCCTCCGGGCTGATCAGCGATGCCTTCGCCCATTCGATCTCGCCCGCGAGGTCGCGGACGTCATCGGTGCTGACCTGCAGGCCGGCCCGGCCGGCGGCCTGCGCGACGACGGAGAACTTGCTGTCGAGCAGCTGCCAGCCGGTGTCGCCGACCACCCGGGGCCAGAAGTACTGCAGCTGTCGACGGGCGGCGGCGTGAAACGTCATGGCTTGAACGGCGCCGGTGCCCGAGCCGTCGTCCAGCGCGCGCAGCCGGCTCCGCATCTCGCCGGCTGCGCGCTGGGTGAACGTCACGGCCAACACCTGGCTCGCTGCGACATGCCCTCCTGTCACCAGATGGGCGATGCGGCGGGTGATCGTCCTGGTCTTGCCGGTGCCCGCGCCCGCGAGCACGCACACCGGGCCGCGTGGGGCGAGCACCGCCTCGCGCTGCTCGTCGTCGAGCTCGTCGAGATGCGAGCAGGCGGCGTCCACGGACATGGGCCTCATCATGTCAGGGCGTTCCGACATCGGCGGTCAGCGTGAGGCGCGTCGCAACCGTCGATTTGGGCAATTTCGCCGGCCCCCGTTACGTTGAAGCCCTTATGAACGCCAGCGCTGCCCCGCTCACCATGTACACCACCTCGTGGTGCGGCTACTGCTTCCGGCTCAAGACGGCCTTGAAGGCCGAGGGAATCGCCTACACCGAGGTCGACATCGAAACCGACCCGGCTGCTGCGGAATTCGTGATGTCGGTGAACCGCGGAAACCAGACGGTGCCGACGGTGAAGTTCGCCGACGGGTCCACGATGACCAACCCGAGCGCGCGCGACGTCAAGGCGAAACTGGGCTGATCAGTCCAGCGCGGCCCAGGACTCGATGATCTCCCTGGCGATCGAGATCGAGCCGGGCAGCAACAGCCGCGAGTCCGAGTCGCTGCTCCAGTCACCGTGCTCGAGCGCCTCGCGAACCTCGGCACGGGTGAACCAGGCCGCTTCGGCGATCTCGCCGTCGTGGAACGCGAACTCCTGCTCCGGGTCCGCGACGGCGTGAAACCCGACCATCAACGACCGCGGGAACGGCCACGGCTGGCTGCCGAGGTAGGTCACGTCGCGCACCGTCAGCCCGATCTCCTCGGAGATCTCGCGCACCACACACGCCTCGAACGACTCACCGGCCTCCACGAACCCGGCCAGTAGCGAGAACAACCGCTCCGGCCACACCGTCTGGCGGGCCAGCACCGCGCGGTCATGACCGTCGTGCACGAGGCAGATCACCGCGGGATCGATCCGCGGGAACTCCTCGTGGCGATTGACGGGGTTGATCCGCGCCCAGCCGCCCTTCGTCGGTTTCGTCGGCGAGCCGTCGACGGCGCTGAACCGCGCGCTGTCATGCCAGTTCAGCAGCGCGGTCGCGGTCGCCACCAGTTGAGCGCTGACATCGTCGAAGATGTGGCCGGCCCGGCGCAGGTCGAGGACCTCGGTCTCGACCCCGTGCTCCTCGGGCGCCACCAGCGCGCTTCGCACCGCCCAGACGTGCCTGCCGTCCTGCAGCCGGCCGAGGAACACCGCATGGTCGGTCGGCTTGTCGCCCAGCGCGGTCGCCTTACCGAGCACGACGCGGCCGTCGGCGATCAGCACCTGGTTGCGGTGATCGACCCTTAGCAGAAGAGCATCCGACCAGCCCGCGATCGCGGCGTCGATGTCCGTGCGCAGCGTGTCGGCGCGGTCGGCGCCGACACGGGACAACAGCGGCACGTTACGGAGTTGGAAAGACGTCAACGGCTCGCTCACCGGTCGGCTTCCACATTGCGGATGTACAGCAACCGGTCACCCAGTTCAAGGGCGTCGACCTGCGGGTCGTCGACGCGCAGCAGTTTTCCGCCGCGCACCACGCCGAGCACGATGTCGGGGTTGTGCCTCGGCGATCCGCCGACCTCCTTGGGCTCCACCTCACGTTCGGCGATCGCGAACCCGGCGTCGGGTGTGAGCAGGTCCTCCATCATCTCGACGACGCTGGGTGTCTGCACCGCTATGCCCAGCAGCCTGCCCGCTGTCTCTGACGTCACCACGGTGGTGTCGGCACCGGACTGCTCCAGCAGGTGCTGGTTCTCGGCTTCCCGGACCGCGGCGATGATCTTGGCGTTGGGCGCCAGTTCACGCGCGGTCAGAGTGACCAGCACGGCGGCGTCGTCCCGGTTGGTGGCGACGATGATCGCCTTGGCGTGCTGGGCGCTGGCCAGCCTCAGCACCTCGGAGTCGGTGGCGGACCCGCGCACGGTGACCAGGCCGGCGCTCTTGGCCCGCTCGAGGGCCGCGGGGTTCTCGTCGACGACCACGATGTCGGCGGGTGCGACCTCGTCGCCGACCATCGCGGCCACGGCGGTCCTGCCCTTGGTGCCGTACCCGACGACGATGGTGTGGTTGCGCACTCTGTTCCTCCATCGCTGGATCTTCAGTGCCTGGCGCGACTGCGTGGTCAGCGTCTCGACGGTGGTGCCGATCAGCACGATCAGGAACGCCACCCGCAGCGGCGTGATCACCAGGACGTTGGTCAGCCGGGCCGACGGCGTGACGGGCGTGATGTCGCCGTAGCCGGTGGTCGACAACGACACCGTCGCGTAATAGAAGCAGTCGAGGAACGACAGCGGATCGTTGGGGTTGGGGCCCGCTTCGATGTCGCGGTAGCCGTGCCGGTCCAGGTAGACGATGAGCACCGCCGCGAACAACGCCGTGAGCGCGTAGATGATCCGGCGGATGATGCGTTGAGTCGGGCTGACGAACGGTTCGGGAATTCGTAGGACGTCGACGAGGTCGGCGTCCGGTCGCGTGGTCAGATCCTGGTCGATGGCGGCCAGCCGCCGACGCAACCTACCTTTGGCCACGAGGGTCCGTCATCGGGTAAGGCTGCCGCACCAGCACAATGTAATCATGACCTCTCCGCCGGCCGAAGTGCAGCAGATCGCCAACCCGTCGCGCGCGTCGAAGATGGGCGCGTGGCTCGTCGGCATGGGAGCGCTGCATTTCGCGGCGCCCAAACCGTTCGACTCGATCGTGCCCGCCGAACTGCCCGGCGACGCGCGGGTTTACACCTATGCATCGGGGGTCGGGGAGATCGTCACCGGCGGGCTGCTGCTGATGCCGCGCACGCGCAAGCTGGGCGCACTCGCCGCGGTTGCCCTGTTTCTGGCGGTGTTCCCCGCCAACGTGAACATGGTCCGGCTGTGGAAGGACAAGCCGCTGCCGATGCGGATCGCGGCGATCGCCCGGTTGCCGCTGCAGATCCCGATGATCACCCAGGCGCTCAAGATCTACCGGAGCGCCTAGCGGCATCGACCAACGCGCGGATCGCCCAGCGCTTCACGTCGGCGGCCTCGGCCGCGTCGAGTGCAAGCACGTCTTTGAGGACCACCATCGACTCGGTCCCGATGACGAGCGCCAACGCGTTGGCGAGGCGGCGGGCGGTGTCTTCGTCGAATTCGTCGCGGGCCGGCGCAAGCGCCGCGTCGATCAGCGCCGAGCGCCGGTTCTGGCGTGCCGGAAAGCCTTCTGCCGCTTCGCCGTTCGTTCCGCGCCGTAAGGAATGGGCGAGCATCAGGCGCAGGGCCTGCTCGTTGGCGACGATCATGTCGTCAAGGGCCGCGTTGACCTGCTCGAGGCGCTCGACCGCGTCGTCGGAGACCCCGTCGCCGAACAGTTCGCCGGGATCCGGGGTCGCCCCGTCCAGCGGCGCCTCGACCAGAAGCGCGTCCACGTTCGGGAAGTAGCGATAGGCCGTGGCCCGAGACACCAGGGCCTCTTCGGCGACCTCCTCCAGGGTCGGTCGCCTGCCCTGCTTCAGCAGCCGCGCCGCCGCGGCGAGCAGATCCTTGCGGGTGCGGCTGCGCTGATTCGGCCTGCCGGAATCCGCCATCGCTACTCCGGCGGCAGCTGCGCGACGATCGCCGCGAAGTCGATCCACACGTTCTCCCTGGCGATGTCGCCGGCGTCGGTGAACTCGAAGACGTGCAGCAGCCGGAACTCGAGCGGTCGGTTGCGGCCCTCGAACCCGAACGGCGCGCCGGGAGCCCTTCCGCGCCATATTGATTCGTCGACGAGGAAACCGTCGCCGTAGAGCCTGCGCTTGGACTCGACCTTGCCGTCGGACAGATCGGCGAACAGGGTCTCGTAGAAGCCGCGTGCGCCGTCACGGCCGACCGTCGGGCCCGTCGGGTAGCCGACGATGTCATGCTCGGCATCCGGCGCAAGGGTGGCGAGCACGCCTTCGACGTCGTCGCGGGCTTCGAAATCGAAATGCTCGTCGACCTTGCGGTCCATCTGGGCAGGGGTCAGTGCCATGGCCGGTGAGCGTAATGAGACTTCAGTCTCATGTCAATACTATTGTCTTGTCAAGCGATCTCCACCTCCTCCAGGGCGAGCAGCGCCGCCAGGTCGGCGTGGTCCGGCAGCGAGTCGGGCACGACGGTCTCCCCGGTCCGCACGTAGTGGAACGCCGCGCGGACGGAGTCGGGCGCAACGCCGCGCAGCGCTGCCCAGGCCAGCCGGTACACCGCTAGCTGGACGGCCGCGTGCCGCTTGGCCTCGACAGTGTCCGGCGGGTCACCGGTCTTCCAGTCGACGACGATCGCGCCGTCGGCGTCTTCGAACACCGCGTCGATGCGGCCACGCACCACCGTGTCGCCGATCATCATGTCGAACGGCACTTCCACATCGACGGGTGTGCGCGCCGCCCACGGCGACGCCATGAACGCGGCCTGCAGTTCATCGAGCCGCTCCGAGTCCTCGCGCACCAGTTGCCCGTCGACCGCGCCGGGGATGTCGTCGAGATCGAAGAGCCGCTCCGCGCCGTAGAACCGTTGCACCCAGTCATGAAATGCGGTGCCCAGCAACGCATGTGGGTCGGGACGGACGGGAAGTCTGCGGCTGAGCCGGCGCAGCGCGGCCTCGGGCTCCCGATCGAGATCGACCAGGCTGCTCACCGAGAGTGCGGCGGGACGGGTCGCCGGCTTCGGCGGTGTCACCCGGTCCTTCTCGGCGAGCAGCGCGTCGACGTCGGCGGACCAGTCGTTGTCCCCGGACAGCGCTTCGAGCCGTCCCGCCATCGCGCGCCGCACCAACTCCGCCCCTCGATCCACATCACCCCGACGGTGACCTGCCGGATCAGCAGGCCACACCGCGCCTATCACCTTGTCCCGCAACGGGTTCACCGCCCCATCGGGCGGCGCCGGCGCCCAGTGCTCCACCACGCCACAGGCGTCGCCCTCGTCGGCCGAACGCTCGATGATCTCCTTGAGCTCGCACAGGAACTCCGACGGCCCGCGCGGCTTGCCCTCCGATGCGCCCCAATGGTGGCCCGACAGCAGCAGCGTATCCTCGGCGCGGGTCAACGCCACGTAGAGCAGCCTGCGCTCCTCGTCGACACGACGCTGATCGAGGCTGCGCTTGTGCTGATAGATCTTGTCCGACAACGATTTCCGGTCGGTCACATCGGAGGTGTCGAGCACCGGGACGCCGTGTGCGCCGAGCGTGGCACGGTCACCGCGCAGCAGCGGCGGCAAGTCCCCGGCGTCGGTGAGCCACGTCCGCATCGACGCGGTGGATGGGAACACCCGTCCGGAGAGATGCGGGACCGCGACGAGCTGCCACTCCAAACCCTTGGCGGCATGCACGGTCAGGATCTGCACGCGGTCATGTGCGACGGTCACTTCGGCGGGCGCCAAACCGTTCTCCACCACCATCGCGGCGTCGAGGTAGTCGAGCAGATCCGAGACCGTCGCACCCGATCGCACCGCCGCGTAGTCGGCCACGACGTCGGCGAAGGCATCGAGGTGTTCGGTGCCGCTCCAGCCGACAGACGGCGGCCTCGCGGCGCGCGCCTCCGCGTCGACTCCCAGTACGCGGCGCACTTCTGCGACGAGATCGGGCAGCGGCTGGGTCAGGTGCGCGCGCAACGCCGTCAGCTCGTGAGCGAGCGCGCTGATCCGTCGGAAGCCCTCCGCGGAATAGTTCTCTGCCGCCCCGGGATCGCTGATCGCATCGGCCAGACAGGCGGTGTCGGCATCGGGCGCGGCCTCGGCGACGATCTGCTCGGCCGTCGACCGCTCCCGCGGACCACCCACCTGGTCCAACTCGACGGCGCGGCGCCACAGCGCGGAGATGTCGCGGCCACCCAGCTGCCACCGCGGACCGGTCAGCACCCGCATCGCCGCCGCACCCGCGGTCGGATCGGCGACGAGACGCAACATCGCGACCACATCAGCAACCTCGGTGACCGCCAGCAGACCGGCCAGCCCCACCACCTCGACCGGCACACCGCGCGCCGTCAGCGCATCGGCCATCGGCGCCGCATCCGCGTTGCGCCGTACCAACACCGCCGCCGTCAGCGCATGCGACCCGTCCCCGCGCGCTTGGTGGTAGCGCTCGGCGATGTGGTCGGCCACCCAGTCGCGCTCGGCCTCAACGTCGTTCAGCAGCGCGCAGCGGATCGTGCCGGGATCGGCGCCGGGGCGGGGACGCAGCGGTCGTACCGCCACCGACCGCCGCCTCGCCTCGGCGGACACCGCGTTGGCCAGATGCAGGGCCCGAGGCGGATTGCGCCAACTGGTGCGCAGTTCCAGCGTGGGCGCCGGCGTGCCGTCGGAGCGCGGGAAGTCGGTGGTGAAGCGCGGCAGGTTGGTGGCTGACGCCCCGCGCCAACCGTAGATCGACTGAATCGGGTCGCCGACGGCGGTCAGCGCGAGATCGTCATCGACGCCGCCGCCGAACAACGATGACAGCGCCACCCGTTGCGCGTGGCCGGTGTCCTGGTACTCATCGAGCAGCACCACCCGGAAGCGCTGCCGCAACTGCTCGCCCACTTGCGGGAACGTCGACGCCAGCCGGGCGGCCGACGCCATCTGCATCCCGAAGTCCATCACCTTCTCGGCCCGCATGCGCCGGTGAAGCGCGTCGATCAACGGCACCAGCATGGTGCGCTCGGTCTGGGTGGCGAGCATGCGCAGCAGCCACTGGCTTGGGCCGCGGTCGCGTTGGTAGGGGCCCGCGGGCAGCGTGTGCACGAGCCGTTCCAGCTCGACATGGGTGTCGGTGAGTTGTCCGGTGTCGACGAGGTGCTCGGCCAGCTGACCGGCCAGCCGCAAGACCATGATGGTGACGGCGGCGGGCGTCTTGTCGGTGTCCAGCGGTCCGGGATGCTCGGCGACGACGCGAAATGCCATCTGCCACAACTCGGTTTCGCTGAGCAACCGGGTGTCGGGCTCGACCGGTAGCAGGAGCCCGTGCTCACGCAGAAGCGTGCCCGCGAAGGCGTGATAGGTGCTGACCGTCGCGGGATCGTCGGCGGCGTCCAGGCCGCCGGGCACGATGCCCGCACCCGCGAGCCGGGCCAGTCGCGACCGGACGCGGCGCAACAACTGGCCCGCCGCCTTGCGGGTGAACGTCAGCCCGAGCACCTCACCGGGTGAGGCGTATCCGTTGGCCACCAACCACACCACGCGCGCGGCCATCGTCTCGGTCTTTCCCGCGCCCGCACCGGCGATCACGACCAACGGCCCCGGTGCGGCCGCGATGACCGCGGCCTGCTCCTCGGTCGGCGCGAAAAGCCCGAGCGCACTGGCCAGCTCGGCGGGACTGTACTTCGCGGTCACGATGTCGCCCCTCCCTCGGTAGCGGATTGCGCCGGACAGTGCTGCCGTACCGGGCAGTGCGCGCAGCCGTCGTTGACGCGGGCCATGAACTGCGGACCCTGCGTCGCGGCGGCCGCCGTCCCGACCAGCTCGCGCCATTGCGCACCCGCATCCGGGGTCAGCGGGTCCTGCAGCCGCTCGGTAGGACCGGCCGTGCCGGGCTTGCCGAGATAAACCAGCCGCCCACCGCCGGGTGAATCACCCTCTTCCATCAGGCCTTCCGCGATCGCGAGCTGATACATCGCCAGCTGCGCGTGGCGCTGTGCGTCGGCCTTGCTCACCGGTGTCCTACCGGTCTTGATGTCGACGACCACAAGGCGGCCCGCCTCGTCACGCTCGAGCCGGTCAAGACGGCCGCGCACAGCCACGGCGGTGCCGTCGCAGTCGAGCACACCGTCGACGTCGACCTCGGTACCGACCTCGGTGAGCTGCCCCCGTGTCTGCTCTCGCCACTGTTCGAAGGTGGACAGCATCGCCTTGTGCCGCGCGAGTTCGTTCTCTGCGTACCATGCCGACTCGAACGGGAGTTTCTCCCACAGTTTTTCGAGTTCGGCGACCATCCGGCTCCCGGTCATGTTCTGGTCGGCGATCAGCGCGTGCACCAGCGACCCGACCGCTGACCGAATGTCGCGGCCGTCGCTTCCACCGTGCCGTTCGAGCAACCAGCGCAACGGGCAGTCGGCCAGCGTCTGCAGCGTCGACGGCGACAGCCGCACCACGTGGCCGTCGCCGGCCCACAGCGGCTCGTCGCTGCTGGGTGCCGTCATGCCGTACCACTGGGCGGGGTCGGCGCCGGAGACGCCTGCAGCGGCCAACCGCGCCAATTCGGCTGCCGCACAGGACCTCACCGTGTCATCGACGACGCCCTCCGGTGCACAGGTCACTGCCCGGAGCGTGCCGACCAGCGGCGCGGGTGCGAGCACGCGCGGGGCTGGCACGGGTTCGGCGGACTGGGCGTCGATGTCGGTGGCGAACCGGGCGAGCTCAGCGTGAAAGGGCGACGGCAGCATCGCGTCGTCACCGCACTCGCTGTCGACGGCGGTCACGAGCAGACGGCTGCGGGCGCGGCCCATCGCGGCGATGAGCAGCCTGCGTTCCTCGGCGAGCAGCGGCGCCCGGCTCGACACGCCGGTGTCCTGCGCGCCCGTGACACCGTCGAGAACGTCGACGAGGCGCTGCGTGCCGAGCACGCCGCCGCGCGGAGTCGTGTTGGGCCACAGTCCCTCCTGAAGGCCCGCGACGACCACGACTTCCCACTCACCGCCGAGAGCGCCGTGTGCGCTGACCAGCGTGACGCCGTCGACATCCTGCCGGGCGTGGCCCGACGCCGGCGCCGGGCCGAGTGTCTTGACGTGTTCGATGAGGCCGCGAAGAGATGCCCCCGCGGTCCTCGACACGTACTGTTCGGTCACGTCGAACAGCGCGGTGACCGAATCCAGGTCGCTGTCGGCCTTCGCGCCTGCCGCCCCACCCCGCTCGCTGGCGGCCAGCCAGCGCTTCTGCAACCCGGAGCGGTGCCAGGCCTGCCACAGCGTGTAGCGCGGGTCGGTGCCCTCGGCGTCGCTACGTCGCGCAGCGGCGAGCACGGCGCGGACCCTCTTCACCGGCCTGCCGAGAGCATCTGGGAGAGCGTGCTTTTCCGACTCGAGAGCTTCGACGAGCAATTCGCCGAACTCCCGCGGAGGCCGGCTACGATCGGCGCGCCGCAGCGCCCTGCGCAGTTGTCGCAGCGACACCGGGTCGACACGGCCGATGGGACCGCTGAGCAACCGCAGCGCGGTGTCACCGTCGAGCCCGTCGGCGACGGCGGTGAGCACCGTCAGCATCGCCTTGGCCGCGCTCTGCTCGGCGACCGGCACACCCGTGGGCGGCGCGAGGACCGGCACCCCCGCGGCCGTGAGCGCTCGGGACAGCGCCGCTCCGCACTGCCGCACCGAGCGGACCACGACGGCCATCTGCGCCCACGGGATCCCGTCGAGCAGATGTGCCCTGCGCAGGGTGTCGACGACCAGCGCCGCCTCGGCATGCGCGGATGCGGCCACCCGCACCGACACCGAGCCGGGTTCCTCTCCCCCGCCGGTGAGTTCCCGTACCGCACCCGCGCCCGGCAGCCGTGTCGCGATCCCGGTGATGGCGCGGGCCACCGCGGGTGCGCAGCGGTAGGACTGCGTCAGCGTGATGACCGGGTCGTCGCCTGCGTCCAGCAGCGCCGGATCGGCGCCGCGGTAGGAGAACACCGACTGGTTGGGGTCACCGGCGATCACCGTCAGGTCGGCGCCCGCGGCCAGCACCCGGACCAGCGCAGCGGCCTGCGGGTCGAGATGCTGGGCGTCGTCGACCAGAAGGAGCTTGATGCGGGCGCGTTCGGCCGCGAGCAGATCGGCGTCGACGGCGAAGGCTTCCAGCGCGGCGCCGACCAGCTCGGCCGCGCCGAGGGCGGGCACGGTGGCCTGCGGGGCGGCCATGCCCACGGCCGAACGCAGCAGCATCGTCTGCTCGTACTGCTGGGCGAACTGACCCGCGGCCAGCCACTCGGGACGGCCGGACAATCGGCCGAGACGTTGCAGCGCAACGGGATCCACGCCGCGCTCAGTGCAGCGTGCCATCAGATCGCGCAGCTCGGTGGCGAAGCCGACGGTGGTCAGCGCCTGCCTCAGCTGACGCGGCCATGCGACGGCGGCGGCGTCGCCGTCCTCGAGGTCGCCCGCGAGGAGTTCGCGGATGATGCCGTCCTGCTCGGCGGTGGTGATCAGACGCGGCGGCGGGTCCCCGTTGCGCTGGGCCGCCAACCGCAGCAGCGCGAAGGCATACGAATGCACCGTGCGCACGAGCGGCTCGCGGATGACGGCGCGATCACCCGCCTGCAGCAGCGCAGAGGTGATGGCGGCGCGCGCCTGTGCACCGAGCCGGGCCGAACCGGTCAGCAGCAGAACGGATTCGGGTTCCAGCCCGCCCGCGATGCGGGCCGCCGCGGTGTCGATCAGCAGCCGCGACTTGCCGGTGCCCGGGCCGCCGAGAACGCGCACGACACCGCGAAAACCGGCGTCGGTCAATGCCGTCGGGTCGAGCGTGATGTGCGGTGCGGACATGAGGGCATGACACCACGAGGGTCCGACAAGTGCCGCCTACGCCGCTGCCCTTAGCATCGACGCGTGGCCAGCAACTCGCAGTTTCTCAACGTGCATCGCTTCGGCCCCGAGCAGCCGGCGCAGGTGCTGGCCGTGCACGGGCTCACCGGACACGGTCTCCGGTGGCGGACGCTGGCGACCCGGCACCTGCCGGGCTTCTCGATCCTGGCCCCCGATCTGCTCGGCCACGGCAGGTCGTCGTGGGAGGCGCCGTGGACGTTGGAGGCCAACGTCGCCGCACTGGCCGATCTCCTCGCGAAGGAGACCACCCGCCCGGTCGTCGTGGTGGGGCACTCGTTCGGCGGCGCGGTCGCCCTGAAGCTCGCCGTCACCCGACCCGACCTCGTCGCATCGTTGGTGCTGCTCGACCCCGCCGTCGGACTCGACGGCGCGTGGATGGCCAACATCGCCGACGACATGATGGCCTCGCCGTACTACCTCGACCGCGACGAGGCGCGCAACGAGAAGGTGCACGGGTCATGGGCGGACGTCGACAGCCTCGAACTCGACGCCGAACTCGACGAGCATCTGGTCGAGCAACCCGACGGTCGCTGCGGCTGGCGTATCAGCATCCCGGCGATGATGTCGTACTGGAGTGAGCTTGCCCGCCCTTTTGTGGTGCCACACAAGGGAATACGCACGACGCTGGTCCGCGCCACCCGCACCAGCCCGCCGTACGTCACCGATGAACTCGTCGCCGCCCTCTCCGACAAACTGGGGCCGCGGTTCTCGCTCATCGATTTCGACTGCGATCACATGGTCGCTCAGGCCAAGCCGGCCGAGACCGCCGCGGTGATCCGGGACCGACTCGAACACGCCTAGCCATGGCCGCCATCACCGACGAACAGGTCGAGACGGTCCGCGCACTGGTCGCCTCGATTCCGCCGGGTCGGGTGTCCACCTACGGCGACATCGCCTCGGCGGCGCAGCTGTCCAGCCCGCGTATCGTCGCGTGGATCATGCGCACCGATTCGGCGGATCTCCCGTGGCACAGGGTGATCCGAGCGTCGGGGCGACCGGCGCCGCATCTGACCACCCGACAACTCGAACTGCTGCGCGCTGAAGGGGTGCTCGCCGACGACGGGCGGATCAACCTGGCCGAAGTCCGCCACGAATTCTGACGCCGAGCAGACGCAAAAGTGCCGTCAAACCGAGCATTTCGGGTACTTTTGCGTCTGCTCGCGCAAGAAAGTGGACCCCACCTACAGTAGCTGACGCACCAGCGCCGCCGTGCGCGCCAGGCCGGGGAACGCGGCCGCGGTGGAACGCGGATGCAGCGCATGCACAGCCAGCCGGAACATCAACGCGCGCAACAACATCTGCGGCCACTCAGGCAGCGGCGCCCACCGCTCGACCAGCCCGTCATCGGCCTCACCCCATGACAGCGCGTCGACGACGACGACCCCCGCCGCCCATGAAGCCGGGCGCCAGTACGGCGTGATATCGGTGATGCCCGGCGCCGCAGTCCCGGCGAAAAGCACTGTGCCGTACAGGTCGCCGTGCACGAGTTGATTGGGGCTCTTCGTCGGTTTGCGCAGCCCGGCGAGCTGGTTGATCAGATCGATCGACCGCTGGCCGTCGGCCGTACCCGGCGATATCGGCGCGCCGGGCGACAGCGACTGCAGCGGCCTTTCCTCCCACGCCGCCCGGTCGGCGGCGACGAAGACGTCGACATCCGACCAGGGCGCCACCGGCGGTTGGGTCAGAAACCGCGGGCGCTCCAACTTCGACGTCGCCTCGTGCAGCCGAACCGCCGACGAGACGACCTCGTCGTGGCGAGGTTCCGGGGTGCCCGCGACATAGGTGTCCGCGCGCCAGCCGGCGACGACGTAGCGGCCGTCGGTCGAGCGCACCGGTCGCGCGAGGCGGACACCGTCGACGAAAAGCGTCTCGCGGACCTTCGCCGACCAAGCCGCGCGGGCGTGGTCGGCAACCATGGAGAGCACCACTTCACCGCACCGCCAGCCACCTTCCCAGCCGACCTCCAGCGCGACGGCCTGCAGGCCACTGAGGCCGAACGCCGTCAACACATGGTCGGGCGGTGGCTCTACGGTCACAGCGCCAGGCTACCGCCGCAAACGGCTGCAGGAGCTTCGCTGACCAGCTGTGTCCCTATCGAAATTGACGCGTTAGCGCCTCGCGTCAGTACATCACCATGTCGGGCTCGAGCTGCTTGCCCCACGCCACGATGCCGCCCTGGACGTGCAGCGCGTCGGAGAAACCGGCCTTCTTCGCGATGGCGAGCACCTCGGCCGAGCGAACACCGGTCTTGCAGTAGAACACCGGAGTCTTGTCCATTTGCAGCTTGGCCAGCGCCGCACCCGACTCGAACTCGCCCTTCGGGATCAGCTGCGCGCCCTCGATGCGGTTGATATCCCATTCGACCTGTTCGCGGACATCGATCAGGGACAGCGGCTTGCCGGAGTCGATCATCTCGCGCAGTTCACGCGGCGTGATGGTGGATTCGGCGGCGGCCTCGGCGGCGGCGTCGGACACCACGCCGCAGAACTCCTCGTAATCGATCAGTTCGGTGATCTTCGGCGTCGCCGGGTCCTTGCGGATCTTGATGGTGCGGTAGGTCATGTCCAGCGCGTCGTACACCATCAGCCTGCCGAGCAGCGGCTCGCCGATTCCGGTGATCAGCTTGATCGCCTCGGTGCCCATCACCGACGCGATCGACGCGCACAGAATGCCGAGCACACCGCCTTCGGCGCAGGACGGCACCATTCCCGGCGGCGGGGGCTCCGGGTAGAGGTCGCGGTAGTTGAGGCCGAGCCCGTGGGGCGCGTCCTCCCAGAACACCGACACCTGGCCCTCGAAGCGGTAGATCGAACCCCACACGTACGGCTTGCCCGCCAGCACCGCGGCGTCGTTGACCAGATACCGGGTGGCGAAGTTGTCCGTGCCGTCCAGGATCAGGTCGTAGGACCTGAACAGCTCGACGGCGTTCTCGGGCTCCAGCCGGAACTCGTGCAGTCGCACGTCGACCAGCGGGTTGACCTCCTTGATGGAGTCCCGCGCGCTCTCGGCCTTGCTCCGGCCGATGTCGGACTGGCCGTGGATGATCTGGCGCTGCAGGTTGGATTCGTCGACGACGTCGAACTCGACGATCCCGATAGTGCCGACGCCGGCCGCGGCGAGGTACAGCAGCGTCGGTGAGCCCAGCCCGCCCGCGCCGATGACCAGCACCTTGGCGTTCTTCAACCGCTTCTGCCCGTCAAGTCCCAGGTCGGGAATGATCAGGTGACGGCTGTAGCGCGCGACTTCATCGCGCGTCAGTTCGGCCGCCGGTTCAACCAGCGGCGGCAACGGTGTTGACACCGATCCTCTCCTCGATTCGAAGTCGGGGGCTGCTTTCCATCACAGCAGTTACCGACAGCAACGGCAATTATGGTCTGGAGCTTCCCGGCCGCCGCCCGCTAGGGGATCGGATACGGCCACGGGTTGGGTTTGCACGTCTTTCCGTCGGCCTTGACCCATTCGGGGTCGAAACGCGCATTGTCGTTGTCGCGCGTCGAGAACGTCTGCTGCATCATCACCGGGGCGAGCTGGCCGTTCTCCGCGCAGGGCTCATGGCGCTGGTACCCGATAGCGTGGCCGACCTCGTGGTTGATCAGGTACTGGCGGTAGGCGCCGACATCGCCCTGAAAGGGCACCGCGCCACGTACCCAGCGGGCCTCGTTGAGGAACACCCTCGGCTGTCCATCGGGCTCGTAATTCGGGTTGTAGCAGGACGTTTCGATCGGGATCTCGTAGCCGCAGCCCTCCCGCAACGTCATCGGCGTGGTCAGCGAGATCCGGAAGTCGGGGTCACCGCTGTCGACCCTGGTGAAGGCGAACTGCGGATTGTGCGTCCAGCTCTTCGGGTTGCTCAGTGTCTGGCTGACCATCCTGGCGAAGTTCTCGTCACCGCCGAATGCGGTGGTGTCGATGCCGTCCTCGACCTCGACGGTGTAGGTGAACGTCTTCGTGGTGCCCTCGCCCGACTTGGGTTCCGTGCCCGGCACGATGTGCCAGGTCTTCGCGCCCGCCTCGGTGTACGGCCCGCCGTCGGGCAGGATGCCGGTCGGCAGGTTGGCGTCGAACTGTGTCAGCCCCTTCGGCGGTGCGCCGATGATCGCGGTGCTTGCCGCGTCGATCGTCGGCGGCCCCTGCGCGGGCCCCTGGTCCTCCTCGACGCCGGGCCCGTTGGTGCCCGTGATCGTCGAATACACCACCCACACCGTCAGCGCGATGAGCGCGGGCAGCGCGTACGCGCGCCAGCCGTAGGTGGAGACGAACCGGCCCAGCCAGGTCTGCTTACGCCACCGGCGCCGTTCCTCCCGATTGGACCTGGGCCGGCCCGAGCTCTCGGCGAGGGGATCGCGTTGGGCGCGCAGGGGCTCACGCCACTCATCGCGCAGCACGGGAACTCGGCGGCTGTCGGATTCCGGGTCGCGACGCGGCGGGCCTGCGGCGCTTCGAGTGCGACGCCCCGGCTCGTAGGTCACCGAAACAGGATGGCATAGACCGTGGTTGTCGCACTTCTGACGCGCCACCGCCCGCCCGCAACCGCGGGGGCCACGCGCCGTCCTGACGCGTCCTGCCATGCGTGAGTAGTACTGTCAATGCGAACGATCCAGATAGAGGAGCTGATGAGCGATCTCGCCAATGCCACCGAATCAAGAAGTGGTTCGGCCAACGCCAATAGGCGAGGCAGTCGGCTGCCGCGCGATGAGCGTCGTGGGCAGCTACTCGGTGCCGCTAGTGAGGTTTTCGTGGACCGCGGCTACCACGCCGCCGGGATGGACGAGATCGCCGAGCGGGCCGGTGTCAGTAAACCCGTTCTCTACCAACACTTCTCGTCGAAGCTGGAGCTCTACCTCGCGGTGTTGGCCCAGCATGTCGACAACCTGGTGTCCGGCGTGCGCCAGGCGCTGCGCACCACGACCGACAACCGGCAGCGGCTGCGCGCGGCCGTGCAGGCGTTCTTCGACTTCATCGAGCACGACGGCCAGGGCTACCGGCTGATCTTCGAAAACGACTACGTGTCCGAGCCCCAGGTCGCCGCGCAGGTCAAGGTGGCCACCGAGTCCTGCACCGACGCGGTCTTCGACCTGATCAGCCGCGACTCCGGGCTGGAGGCCCATCGCGCCCGGATGATCGCGGTCGGCCTCGTCGCCGTCAGCGTGGACTCGGCGCGCTACTGGTTGAACAACGACCGGCCGATATCCAAGGACGACGCGATCAACGGCACCGTTCAGTTCGCTTGGGGCGGACTGTCACACGTGCCGCTCACGCGTTCTTGACGGCCTCCGAGCCGACGGTCCCGACGACGAATCCGACCCTGCGCACATCTGCCGCGCCGATCTCGACATAGGCGATCTTCGACGCCTTGACCAGGAACCGGCGGCCCTTCTCGTCGGTCAGCCCCAGCACACCTTCTTCCCTGGCCAGCGCGTCGGAGATCTCCTTCTCCACCTCGGTTGGCGTCTGCGCGCTGTTGAAGCTGAGCTCACGCGGGCTGTCTGTGACACCGATCTTGACCTCCACGCTTGCCCCTTTCCACAGTTCTTCCGTTGTAAGCGTGCTTAGGACAAAGGCTAGTGGAACCGCGAAAGTGAACTGAGTCCGGACCGTTACCAACACGCTGACCGCCAAACCTCATCTGTCACATCTGTCTCGATAGCATCAGGCCTGCATCACTCGACCTGACGAGGATTACGCGCATGAACAGGCCTTCTTCGCCCTGGATGACCAGTGGGGTCACCGAACGCATTCACGACCGTTCGCCCTACGACGACGAGTACGCCGACGTGGAGGACTACGACTCGTATGCCGACTACGACCACGACGGCTTCACCGACCTCGAGGACTACGACGACGTCCGCTTCTACACCGAGCAGGACGACCGCAAGTGGCTGTGGGTGGCCAGCGTCGCGGGCATCGTGCTGCTCATCGCCGTCGCGGGCACGATGATGATCCTGTCCGGCGGCGACAGCGGCACCACGTCGGCCACGGTGTCATCGGAAACGAGCAAGGCCGCGCCCTACCCGAGCGAAGCGCCCACACCGAGCGCGAGCAGGCGGCCGTCGGCCCTGCCGCCGGAGACCATCACCAGCGTGACGCCGACGCCGACGGCGACCGCCGCCCCGCCGAGCGCCACCGCCGAGCCCACCGAGGCCGCGCCGCCGCCTGCGGCCGGCCCGCACACGGTCACCTACACCGTGACCGGCAGCCGCCAGCTGTTCGATCTGGTGACGATCATCTACACCGACGAGCAGGGCGCGCTGCAGACCGCGGTGAACGTCGCGCTGCCGTGGACCAAGCAGGTCACCCTCAACCCGGGCGTCGAGCTCAGCTCGGTCACCGCGACCAGCGTTGCGGGTCAACTGAACTGCTCGATCACCGACGGCACCGGTGCGACCCTGGCCGCGCAGAACAGCAACACGATCATCGCCAACTGCACCCGGTAGGCGACCTCAGGCCAGCCCGAGCTCCTTCATGCGGGTGCTGTGGGTGTGCTGCAGGCGGTCGAAGAAGTCGGTCAGCTGGCCCAGCCCGCCGGTGCCCGAGAGCACCAGGTCGACGAGCTCGTCGCGGTCGGCGAGCACGAACTGGGCCTGCGTGATGGCCTCGCCGAGCAGCCTGCGCGACCACAGCGCGAGACGGTGCCGCTGTTTCTGGCTGGCGGTGACCGCGGCGCGGACCTCGGCGACGACGAACTGCGAGTGTCCGGTCTCGGCCAGCACCGCACGCACGACTTCGGCGACCTCGGCGGGCAGCACGTCGGCGATCTCCAGGTAGAAGTCGGCCGCCAGCGCATCGCCGATGTAGGTCTTCACCAGCGCCTCCAGCCAGGTGCTCGGCGTGGTGAGGCGGTGGTAATTCTCCAGCGCGGGCGCATACCGCGTCATCGCGGGAACCACGTCGATGCCGCGCTTCTCGAGCTCGTCGCGGAGCAACTCGTAATGGCCCATCTCCGCGGCCGCCATGCTGGCCATGTTGATGCGGCCGAGCAGATTGGGGGCCATCCGGGCCTCTTCGGTGAGCCGGTAGAACGCCGCCACCTCGCCGTACGCCAGCAGCGCGAACAGCTCAGTGACGCCGGGATGGTCGGCCGTCACGCCCGAAGACCCCGAGGTGGCGATGTGCTCCGAGGATGCCGCAGGCTGGGACGCGCTCATGCGCCCAACTTTAGACGGCGCGCGCCGTGCTCCCCGACCGGCAAAGGCGACCCGGTATCATGGTGGTAGGCGGTGGCCGCACAAGGCGGCTCGCCACCTAAGAAATGTGCGTGCACGACCGGCCCGCCTACCTCAGCGCAGGGCCCCGCGAAGTTTTCTCGAACAGACTCGTGCGCGCGTGGACGCTAACGAGGAATGAATCGAAAGGCTTCGTCTACTCCGTATGACCGCACTCAACCCAACATTTGCCAAACTCGGTGTTCGCGACGAAATAGTGCGCGCACTGACCGAAGACGGTAAAGAACACACATTTGCCATTCAAGAACTGACCCTGCCGCTCGCGATGGCGGGCGACGACCTCATCGGCCAGGCCCGCACCGGGATGGGCAAGACCCTGGCCTTCGGCGTGCCGCTGCTGCACGAGATCACCAGCGACGAGAACCGGCCGTTGACCGGTGCCCCGCGGGCGCTCGTGGTGGTACCCACCCGCGAACTCTGCCTGCAGGTCTCCAGCGACCTCGCCGGCGCGGCGAAATACCTGACCGTGGGCGACCGCAAGCTCTCGGTCGTGTCCATCTACGGCGGCCGCGCCTACGAACCGCAGGTCGACGCGCTGCGGGCGGGCGCTGACGTCGTTGTCGGCACCCCTGGCCGTCTGCTCGACCTCGCCCAGCAGGGCCACCTGCAGCTCGGCGGGATCTCCGTGCTGGTGCTCGACGAGGCCGACGAGATGCTCGACCTGGGCTTCCTGCCCGACATCGAGCGCATCCTGCGCCTCACCCCTGACTCGCGGCAGTCGATGCTGTTCTCGGCGACGATGCCGGACCCGATCATCACGCTGGCCCGCAGCTTCATGAACCAGCCGACGCACATCCGGGCCGAGTCGCCGCAGTCCTCCGCCGTGCACACCACCACCGACCAGTTCGCCTACCGCGCGCACGCGCTGGACAAGGTCGAGTTGGTCAGCCGGATCCTTCAGGTTCGCGGCCGCGGCGCCACCATGATCTTCACCCGCACCAAGCGCACCGCGCAGAAGGTGTCCGACGAGCTCGCCGAGCGCGGCTTCAAGGTCGGCGCCGTGCACGGCGACCTGAACCAGGGCGCCCGCGAGAAGGCCCTCAAGGCCTTCCGCACCGGCGAGATCGACGTGCTGGTCGCCACCGACGTGGCCGCCAGGGGCATCGACATCGACGACGTCACCCACGTCATCAACTACCAGTGCCCCGAGGACGAGCAGGCCTACGTGCACCGCATCGGCCGCACCGGCCGCGCGGGCAAGACCGGCGTCGCGATCACGCTCGTCGACTGGGACGAGCTCGCACGATGGCAGATGATCGACAAGGCGCTCGGCCTCGGCCATCCCGATCCGGCCGAAACCTATTCCAGCTCACCGCATCTGTACGAGGAGCTGGACATCCCCACCGACGCGACGGGCAAGGTCGGTCCGGCACAGCCCGCCAAGCAGGCGAAGCGGCCCGCCCGCGACTCCGCCGAGAAGCCGTCCCGCGCGCGGCCCAAGGGCACGCGCAGGCGCACCCGTGCGGGTAAGCCGGTCAGCGGTCATCCCGAGGGCGAGAACGCCCCCAAGGCCGAAGGCGCCGACACCGCTGCCGCCGACGGTGAACAGCCCGCCCGCAGGCGTCGTCGCCGCCCCCGTAAGGCGGCCGCGGCGACCGCCAACTGACGAGGTCCCGCCGGCCGATGGTCAAACCCGAGCGGCGCACCAAGGCCGACCTGATGGCCGCCGCGGCGATCGCCGTGGCCGTCGCCGTCGTCGCCGCGCTGATCTGGTGGACCAGTGACGCCCGCGCGACGATCAGCAGTCCCGCGGCGGCGCCGGTCAAGACCCCGGCGCCCGCCAAGGTCGTCCCCGCGTCGCTGCGAGAGCTGTGGACGGCGCCGAGCCCGAAGACCACGGCGCCGGTGCTCGCGGGCGGTGCCGTGGTGACCGGCGACGGGCGCCAGGTCGACGGGCGCGATCCGACGACGGGCGACGTGTTGTGGAGCTACGCGCGCGACCTCGAGCTGTGCGGTGTCACCTCGGTGTACAACTACGCGGTCGCGGTCTATCCGGACAGCCGCGGGTGCGGCCAGGTCAGCACCATCGACGGGCAGACCGGCACACGCGGCCCCAGCCGTACCGCATACGCCGACCGGGAGGTGGCGTTGTCGACCGACGGCACCACGGTGCTGTCGGCCGGCGAGAACAGGCTCGAGCTGTGGCGCTCCGACATGGTCCGGATGATCAGCTACGGCGCGCTCGACGCGAAGATCAAACCCGACGTGCCCGGCCCGGTGCTGTGCAAGCTGACCTCGGCGGCGGCCAGCACGTCGGCGGTGTCGGTGCTCGAGGCCTGTCCCGACCAGCCCGATCTGCGGCTGACGGTGCTGCGGCCCGCCAAGGAGGAGGACACCCCCGACCTCAAGTACGTGCCGCTGGCCGATGTGAAGGACGACTCGGGGGCCAGGGTGGTCGCGGTCTCGGAAACCACGACCGCCGTCTACGTCCCGACGCCGCGGCCGTCGCTGATGATCATTGACGAGACCGGATCCACCACGGCCAATCTCCCGCTGCCGAAACCGGCGTCGCCGGAGGCAGCGGCAACGCGTCCCGGCGACCTGGTCACCTGGTGGACCGGTGACGCCGTGCTGGTGTTCTCGGCCAGCGGCATGCAGTACCGCTACACCGTCGGCCCGGTCGGCACCCATGTCCCGATCGGCCCCGCGACGATGATGGCGGGCAAGCTGATCATTCCCGTCAACGACGGCATCGGTGTCTACGACGCCGGAACCGGCGTCAACGAGCGGTATATCCCGTTGCGGCGCAAGCCCACACAGTCGGCGGTGGTGCCGGGCGTTGCGGGCTCGGTCCTGCTCGAACAGCGCGGCGCCACCCTTGCCGCGCTCGGCGGCTAGACCTCGGGCGCGAACGTCGCCAGGTCCTTACCCGACTTCCAGTGCTTGAGCAGCGCGCTGGCCAGTTCCCGATAGGCGGCCGCGCCTTTGTTCTTCTTGCCGGCCAGCACCGAGGCACCGGATGCGGTGGCTTCGGCGAACCGGACCGTGCGCGGGATCGGCGGCGCCAGCACCGGCAGGTCGTAGCGGTCGGCGACGTCGAGCAGCACGTCCCGGCTGTGCGTGGTGCGCGAGTCGTACAGCGTGGGAAGCGCGCCGAGCAGTGTCAGGTCGGCGTTGGTGATCTGCTGGACATCGTTGATCGTGCGCAGGAACTGGCCGACCCCGCGATGGGCGAGCGTCTCGCACTGCAGCGGGATGATCACGTCGCCCGCGGCGGTCAGCCCGTTGAGGGTCAGCACGCCCAGCGACGGCGGACAGTCGATGATCACCACGTCGAAGTGCTGATCCGATGTCGCCGCCGCTGCGGCTCCGACGCCGAGCTTGGCAAGCGCGCGCTTCAGCGCGTATTCGCGGCCGGCCCGCATCAGCAGCATCGCCTCGGCGCCCGCGAGGTCGATGTTGGCGGGCAGCAGCGTCATCCCCTCGACCGTCGGGACCAGCGCCGCCGACGGCTCCACCTCGCCGAGCAGCACCTCGTGGATCGACACCGCCAACTTGTCGGGGTCCTGCCCGAGCGAGAACGTCAGACAGCCCTGCGGGTCGAGGTCGACGAGCAGCACCCGTCGACCCTTCTCCATCATCGCCGCACCCAACGACGCCACCGTCGTCGTCTTGGCTACCCCACCCTTTTGATTGGCGACAGCAAGTACTCGCGTCACAGCGTCCATACAAGCACGGGTACTCACACCCGCGCCCCGCGTGGGGCAGAATCGGCGAGGTGACCGTCGAGGCGCACCGGCTGCTTCTGCTGCGACATGGCGAGACCGAGTGGTCCCGCAGCGGCAAGCACACCAGCACAACCGACCTTGAACTCACCGAGAACGGGCGCGCCCAGGCAAAGGCGGCCGGCGAGACGATCGCCCAGCTCGACCTTCACGACCCCTACATCGTCTGCAGCCCGCGCAAGCGGGCCGTCGTCACCGCCGAGCTGGCCGGGCTCACGGTCGACGAGGTCAACCCGCTCATCGCCGAGTGGGACTACGGCGACTACGAGGGCACGACCACCGAGGAGATCCGCAAGGCGGTGCCGAACTGGCTCGTCTGGACCCACGGCTGTCCAGGAGGTGAGACGACGGCGCAGGTGTGCGAGCGCGCCGACCGGGCCATCGATATGGCGTTGGGCCACATGGCTTCCCGCGATGTCGTCTTCGTCGGGCACGGGCACTTCTCGCGCGCCGTCATCACCCGCTGGATCGAGCTGCCCGTCTACGAGGGAATCCGGTTCGCGATGGCCGCCGCCTCGGTCGCTGTGTGCGCCTTCGAGCACGGCGCCCGTCAGCTCGGCGCCCTCGGCCTGACCGGATATCCCCACCCGAACGTGTTCACGTGACCCGCGAGCCGACGTTCGTCCTGGCCACCGGCGGCAACGCTGTCGTCGCCGACGGGGTGCACACCGCATATAAGAGCATCGCCGACGCGCGCACGTCGCTGACATCGCACAGTGCACCGATCATCGTGGGCGCGTTGCCCTTTGACCTGGCGAGGCCCGCCGCGCTGATCCGGCCGCAGGACGTGGCCTTCCACGATGGCCTGCCGAAGTGGCCGCTTCGTCCCCTCCCCCAGGTCCGGGTCGTCGAGACGCTGCCCGAACCCGACGAACACCGCGCCAGGGTCGCCGCGGCGCTGCAGCGGTTGCGCGACCCAGACAACGTCCTGGAGAAGGTGGTGTTGGCCCGTGCGCTGAGGCTGGCCTCCGAAGGGCCGATCGACGCGCGCACGGTCATCGAGCGCCTCGTCACTGCCGACCCGGTGGCCTACGCCTATCTCGCGGACCTGTCCGCGGCGGGCTCCGAGTACTCGGGACGGGTGCTGGTGGGCGCCAGCCCCGAACTCCTGGTGGCCAGGCACGGTGAACGTGTGGTCTGCGCGCCGTTCGCGGGTTCGGCGCCGCGCCTGCCCGACCCCGATGCCGACCTCGCCAGCGGTGAAGCGCTCGCCGCATCGGCCAAGAACCGCCATGAGCACGAACTCGTCGTCGACGCCATCCGCAAGTCGCTGGATCCGCTGTGCGTCGACCTGCAGATCCCGCCGACCCCGAAGCTGAGCCGCACCGCCGCGGTCTGGCACCTGTCCACGCCGATCAGCGGACTGCTGCGGGACAAGTCAACCACCGCACTGGACCTGGCGATCGCACTTCATCCGACACCTGCCGTCGGCGGTGCGCCCACCGAAGCCGCCGCGGAGCTGATCGGTGAACTCGAAGGCGACCGCGGTTTCTACGCGGGCGCGGTGGGCTGGTGTGATCAGCGCGGCGACGGACGCTGGGTGGTGTCGATCCGCGGCGCGCAGCTGTCGGCCGACCGTCGCACCGCCCTCGCCCACGCCGGCGGCGGGATCGTCGCCGAATCCGATCCTGACGACGAACTCGACGAGACCACAACCAAATTCACCACAATTCTCTCGGCCCTGGAGGCACAAGCATGATCATCCGCCGCGCGGTGCCAGGCGATGAGACCGAGCTGACGGCGATGATCCACGAGCTCGCCGAGTTCGAGCGGGCCAGCCAGGAGTGCACCGTCACCGAAACCCAAATGCGGACAGCGCTTTTCGGCGACTCGCCCATTGTCTGCGGCCACATCGCGGAGGTGGACGGCCAAGCGGCAGGCGGCGCACTGTGGTTCCGCAACTTCTCCACATGGGACGGCGTGGCGGGCATCTACCTGGAAGACCTGTTCGTGCGCCCGCAGTTCCGCCGACTCGGGCTTGCGCGGGCACTGCTGGCCACGCTGGCCCGCGAATGCGTCGAGAACGGCTACACCCGGCTGTCGTGGGCGGTGCTGGACTGGAACGTCAACGCGATGGCGCTCTACGACGCCGTCGGCGGGCGTCCGCTCAACGAGTGGATCACCTATCGGGTGTCGGGCCCGGAGTTGTCGGCGCTCGCATCGTCGGTGCCCTGAGCGCCAAGCCACTGCACGGCAGACGGGCTGAACAACAGCACCAACGTGATGATCGCGACGACGGCGACCGGGATGCCGTAGGCCCATTGATGCGAGCCGACCGCGACATACCACGACACCGGTAACAGCAGCAGCTGGGCGAACACCGCGATACCCCGCCCCCACCGACGCCCGGTCCACAGCGCCCAGCCCGCCGCGAGCACCGCACCACCGATGATCGCGAACCAGGCCGCTGTGCCGAACTTGTTCAGGCCGGGCTCGTTGCCGCCGGTCAACCCGCTGATGAGGTAGACGATCGCGGCCAGCACGCCAACGGCCCCCTCGAGGGCCACCAGCACGGCCGCCTGCCGAACCGTGGTCGGCGATGGAACGGTCACGTCGGTACGGTACCGCGATCTGTTGTAGGGCAAGACCGCTCGCAATTCCGGCCCGTGATGGCGACCGCGACCATCTGGCGCCCGACGCGGCCCTGGACCGGCCGTGGCCGCCTCGGCGCTAGGCTCACCCGGTGCGCGCCGTGCTGATCGTCAACCCGAATGCGACGTCGACCACCCCAGCCGGTCGCGACCTGCTGGCCCACGCGCTGGAAAGCCGGGTCAAGCTGACCATCGCCCACACCGACAGCCGGGGCCACGCCATCGACATCGCCCGCGAGGCTGCGCGCGACGGGTTCGATGTGCTGATCGTGCACGGCGGCGACGGGACGGTGAACGAGGTCGTCAACGGCGTCCTCGGCGAATGCGGCACAACCCCGCACGCCGACGCCCCCGCCGTCGGTGTGGTGCCCGGCGGATCGGCCAACGTGTTCGCTCGCGCGCTCGGCATCAGCCCCGACCCGATCGAGGCCACCAATCAGCTGATAGACCTGCTCAGCGAGCACCGCAGGACCAAGTCGTGGCGGCGCATCGGGCTGATGGACTGCGGCGAAAGGTGGGGCGTGTTCACGGCGGGCCTCGGCGTCGACGGCGACGTCGTCGCGGCCGTCGAGGCCCAGCGCAACAAGGGCCGCAAAGTGACCGCGTCGCGTTACATCCGCGTCGCGGTACGCGAGGTGCTCGCCAGCGCCCGCAGGGAGCCATCGCTGACGCTGCATCTGCCCGATCGCGACCCGGTGCCCGGCGTGCACTTCGCGTTCGTGTCGAACGCGAGCCCGTGGACCTATGCCAATGCCAGGCCGGTGTGGACGAATCCGAGCACCACCTTCGAGACCGGCCTCGGCGTGTTCGCGACGACCAGCATGAACATCTGGTCGAACCTGCGGCTGGCCCGCCAGATGCTCTCGCAGAACGCCAAGATCCGCGCCGGCCACCTGATCCGCGACGACGACGTCACCTGGGTGAGGGTGACCGCAGACACACCTGTGGCGTGCCAGATCGACGGCGATTTCGTCGGGCTGCGCGAAGATATGAGGTTCCGCGCCGTCCCGGAGGCTCTCGCGGTGGTCGCGCCGCCGCCGAAAAGCTCCTGAGCTGCAGCAACGTGGTTAGCGCGCCTTATCGAGAGCGCAAGTGGGTTGAGTGTAGTACAAACGGGTGAGGCGCTCGCGAACGGCAGGCCTTAGTGAGATACCCCACGAGTTACCGAACGGTATTGACACCTGTTCAGCGTGTGGGAGCATCGAAGTAAGCAACAGTGCAGAAACAATTCGTTCGCACGCGTTAACAGCCGAGAAGGAAAAAGCTGGCGCGCTGTGCTGCGCACATAGTGAGGAGAGTTAATCAATCATGGATTGGCGCCACAAGGCGGTCTGTCGCGACGAGGATCCGGAGCTGTTCTTCCCCGTGGGAAACAGCGGACCGGCTTTGGCGCAGATTGCTGACGCGAAGCTCGTGTGCAACCGCTGCCCGGTCACCACTGAGTGCCTGACCTGGGCGTTGGATTCCGGCCAGGACGCCGGCGTGTGGGGTGGCATGAGCGAGGACGAGCGTCGCGCCCTCAAGCGGCGCAACGCGCGGACCAAGGCCCGCAGCGGCGTCTAGCCTCACAACAGACAACCGGATACGGCCCCGACGAAATGTCGGGGCCGTATCTGTCTGCAAATCCGATTTGTTTCCGAATTGCCATATAGATGCAATTCATCCGACCGCAGATCTACTGAGCCAGCCGGGCCCGCCTGCCGATGGGCACCCGCAGCACCACATCCGTACCGCCGTCGGGCGAGGCGTGCATTCCCAGCGAACCGTCGAGTTCTGCCGACACCAGCGTCCGGACGATCTGCAGACCGAGCCGGTCGGCCTTCTCCAGGCTGAACCCCTCCGGCAGCCCACGGCCGTCGTCGTGCACCACGACGTCGAGCCATCGCGCTGACCGCTCGGCGCGGATAGTCACGCGGCCGGTTGCGGTTGTGCTGTCGAAGGCGTGCTCGATCGCGTTCTGCACCAGTTCGGTGATCACCATGACCAGTGCGGTGGCGCGGTCGGCATCGAGCACACCGAGTTCGCCCACCCGCGTCACGCGGATCGGAGTGTCAACGGTGGCAACGTCATTCATCATCGGCATGATCCGATCGATCACGTCGTCGAGGTTGACTTCCTCGTCCACCGACATCGACAGCGCGTCGTGCACCATCGCGATCGACGACACCCGCCGCACGGACTCGATCAACGCCTCCCGGCCCTCGGCGTTGTTCGTGCGCCGCGCCTGCAGCCGCAGCAGCGACGCGACGGTCTGGAGGTTGTTCTTCACGCGGTGGTGGATCTCGCGGATGGTGGCGTCCTTGGACAGCAGCGCGCGGTCGCGGCGCTTGATCTCGGTGACGTCGCGGATCAGCACGGCTGCGCCGACCGCTTTGCCGTGGACCACCAACGGCAGCGTGCGCAGCAGCACGGCGGCACCTCCCGCGTCCACCTCCATTCGCATGCTGGAGCCGCCGACAAGGGACTCCCGGACGTGGTCGGCCAGTTCCTGGGCCTCGAACGGGTCGGAGATGAGCGGTCTGGTGACCGCGACGAGGTTCTGGCCCTCCAGTTCGGCGTTCAGGCCCATGCGGTGATAGGCCGACAACGCGTTCGGACTGGCGAACACCACCACCCCTGCGACGTCGAGCCGGATCAGCCCGTCGCCGACGCGCGGGCTCGACCGCGAGATCGACAGGTCGTCGACGTTGGGGAAGGTGCCCTCGGACAGCATCTGCAGCAGGTCGCCCGCACAGGCGAGGTACGCGCGCTCCAGCGGGCTGGCCTTGCGTGCGGCGAACGCCGTCTGGTGGGTGAGCACGGCAACCACCTGGTTGTCGTGGCGAACCGGCACTGCCTCGATCGAGAAGCCGCCGTTGGCCGCCGAATCTGCTTGCTGCGCTTCGCTTTCCCGTCCGATAGCGCCCGACTTGAACGCGGCGGTGACGAGCGGAAGCTGGTCGGCCTCTGCGACGGTGCCCACGGCGTCGGTCAGCAGCACTGTCGGCGCGGTGTTGGGTCGGCACTGCGCCACACACACCAGCGCGCCGTCGTCGCGGCGCACCCACATCAGGTAGTCGGCGAACGACAGGTCGGCGAGCAACTGCCATTCGCCGACGACGGCGTGCAGATGGTCGACGGCGCTGCCGGGCAGCACGGTGTGCTCGGCGAGCAGATCACCGAGAGTGGACATCGGGTCCTACAACAGCAGTCGGTTAGCTGATCACTGCGATGAGGTCGCCGGCCTGGATGACGTCGCCGACCGACACGCTCACCTTGCTGACGGTGCCCGCGACCTCGGCGATCACCGGGATCTCCATCTTCATCGACTCCAGCAGCACCAGGGTGTCGCCTTCACCGATCTGATCGCCCTCGTTAACCACGACCTCCAACACACTGGCCACGATCTCGGCGCGAACATCCTCGGCCATCATCACCTCATTCACTTCAGCGCTGCCTGCCGCTCTATCGAACCACAACCCCACGGGGCGCAACGCTGTCAGCCGCTCATGAGACACTGGATCAACGCTCCCGCGCGATGCGGGCGCCACAATCCCCTGATCGCACGGAGGTAGCACCATGGCCAAGCGTGGCCGCAAGAAGCGTGACCGCAAGCATTCGAAGGCCAACCACGGCAAGCGGCCCAACGCCGGCTCGAAGTCGGTGCGCTAGCCGCGGATGATCGTCGTGCGGCTGATCTCGATGCGCAGCCGCTGACGAAGGCCGTCGGGAGCCTTCTCCCCGCCGCACTTGTTGGCGATGAGCTTCTTGACCCGCTCCTCGACGCCGTAATGGCGCAGGCAGGCGGGGCACTCCTCGAGATGGTGCTTGAGCTTGTCGCGCGTCTCCGGTGTGCATTCACCGTCGAGCAGCGTCCACACCTCGGCGATCACGGCCGCGCACTCGGGGTGCTCGGGGTCCACCGGGCCGATGGGCGGCGTCCAGCGCTCATCGTCATGGTCAGTCATGAGGACACCTCCTCCGCGGCGTCGAGCTGTCCTCGAATGAAACCACGATCCTTGGCGACATCGGCGAGTAACTCGCGCAGTTGCCGCCTGCCCCGGTGCAATCGGGACATGACGGTGCCGATCGGCGTGTCCATGATCTCGGCGATCTCCTTGTACGGGAAGCCTTCGACGTCCGCGTAGTACACCGCCATCCGGAACTCCTCGGGCAGCGCCTGAAGGGCTTCCTTGATCTCACTGTCCGGCAAGGCCTCCAGCGCCTCCACCTCGGCCGACCGCAGTCCCGTCGAGGAATGCTCAGCGTTGGACGCCAGCTGCCAGTCGGTGATCTCCTCGGTCGGATACTCCGCGGGCTGGCGCTGCTTCTTGCGGTAGCTGTTGATGTAGGTGTTGGTGAGGATGCGGTACAGCCAAGCCTTGAGGTTGGTGCCCTCACGGAACGACCGGAAACCCGCGTAGGCCTTGACCATGGTCTCCTGCAGCAGGTCCTCGGCGTCGGCCGGATTGCGCGTCATGCGCAGCGCACCGCCGTAGAGCTGGTCGAGCAGCGGAATGGCGTCGCGCTCGAATCGCGCGGTCAGCTCGGCGTCGCTCTCTTCAGCCCTCACCGGCGCCGAATCATCGGAGTCGGTCATTCTTGGGAACACCGTCCCTTCCGTCGAGGCGCCACCAATGACGTCGAGCACTACAACCTGACGCACTGGGCCGTCTATGGCCGTTGTTGGCACCGAGGTACCCCCTTCTACGATCCTAAAGCTTGAGGTCGACATAATTCGTCGCCAGCCGGGGCTGCACTACCAATCAACAGCGGATACGGCCGCAGTTGTTCCCTTTGTCACCGTCGCCGACGGCATCCGCGCCGGCTCTAGGCTTAGCCGGTGGCCCGTGCTGCAACCCCCGCGATCACCGCCCTGTTGGCCGCCGAAATACCCCACGAGGTGCTGCGATACCACCACGACCCGCTCGTCGACTCATTCGGCGACGAAGCCGTCCGCGAGCTCGCAGGCGTCGGCGGTGTCGAGCCCGAGCAGATCTTCAAGACTCTGGTCGTCGCGCTGCCGAAAGGGCTCGGCGTCGCGGTCCTGCCGGTCGGCTACCAGCTGTCCCTGAAGGCCGCCGCCGCGGCGCTGGGCGTTCCCAAGGCGACGATGGCCGAGCGCGCGGCCGCCGAGCGGTCCACCGGCTACGTCGCCGGCGGCATCTCGCCGTTCGGCCAGCGCAAGCGGCTGCCGACGGTCGTCGACAGCTCGGCCCTGCTGTGGGACCGGGTGCTGTGCAGCGCCGGTAAACGCGGCTGGGACGTCGCGGTACACCCTCAGGACCTGATCAAGCTCACCGGCGCGGTGACCGCCGACATCCTCGCGACCTGACCACCCGCGAAATTGCATTCCAGCAGATAACCGGCGAGAGCAGACCTGCCTGGACGCAATCTCGCGGGGATTAGGGTGACCCCATGACGCTTGCCGGCAAGACCATGTTCATATCCGGCGCCAGCCGAGGCATCGGCCTGGCGATTGCGAAGAAGGCCGCGGCTGACGGCGCCAACATCGCGCTGATCGCCAAGACCGCCGAGCCGCACCCCAAGCTGCCGGGCACCGTGTACACCGCGGCCAAGGAACTCGAGGAGGCGGGCGGGCAGGCGCTGCCGATCGTCGGCGACATCCGCGACGGCGACTCGGTGACCGCCGCGGTGGCCAAGACCGTCGAGCAGTTCGGCGGCATCGACATCTGCGTGAACAATGCGTCGGCGATCAACCTCGGCTCGATCACCGAGGTGCCGCTCAAGCGGTTCGACCTGATGAACGGCATCCAGGTACGCGGCACCTACGCCGTCAGCCAGGCCTGCATCCCGCACATGGTGGGCCGCGACAACCCGCACATCCTGACGTTGTCGCCCCCGGTCCGGCTCGAGCCCAAGTGGCTCAAGCCCACCCCATACATGATGGCGAAGTACGGAATGTCGTTGTGCGCCTTGGGAATCGCTGAAGAGCTTCGCGACGACGGCATCGCGTCGAACACGCTGTGGCCGCGCACCATGGTCGCCACGGCGGCGGTGCAGAACCTGCTCGGCGGGGACGAGGCGATGGCCCGCTCACGCAAGCCCGAGGTGTACGCCGACGCCGCCTACGTCGTGCTCAACAAGCCCTCGCGCGAATACACAGGCAACTCTCTGCTGTGTGAGGACGTGCTGCTGGAGTCGGGTGTCACGGACCTGTCGGTGTACGACTGCGTGCCCGGTTCCGAACTCGGCGTCGACCTGTGGGTCGACACGCCCAATCCGCCGGGCTACACCCGGCCGTGATCAGCAGGGCGGCGGATCCGGGTGGCAGAGCGTCCCCGTCGTGGTCGCATCGCCCTGCTGCCCGCCCGTCGTGGTTCCGGTGGTCGTCTGACCGCTCGACTGGCCGGCACTCGCCCCCGTCGACGCCTCCTTCTTTGCCCCTCCGGTCGACTCGCCGCTGGACTGGCCTGCCCCGGTCGTGGTTCCAGTGGTCGTACCCGTCGTGGTGCCGGTCGTTGTGCCCGTTGTCGTTCCGGTCGTGGTGCCCGTTGTGGTCCCGGTGGTGGTGCCCGTTGTCGTCCCGGTCGTGGTGCCGGTGGTCGTTCCGGTAGTCGTGCCCGTCGTTGTCCCGGTGGTCGTGCCCTCGGTTCCGGTCGTCGTGCCCGTCGTCGTGCCCGTTGTGGTCCCGGTGGTCGTGCCCTCGGTGCCCGTCGTGGTCCCGGTCGTCGTGCCCTCGGTCCCTGTCGTGGTGCCTGTTGTCCCCGTCGTGGTGCCGGGGTTCGTACCCGTCGTCGTGCCGCCGGTCGTGGTGCCCGGGTTCACCCCGGTTGTCGTACCGGCCCGGCCGGTGGTCGAACCCGTCGTCGTGCGACCGGTGTTCGACCCGGTCGTGGTGCGGCCCGTGTTGGGCGGCGCAACCGGCGGCGGCGGCGACACGGCAGGCGGCGCCTCCGGTACGACCACTTCCTGCGGCACCTGGGGCACCACGGATTGCGGCGCCGTGGGCGCCTCCTGCTGGCTCGAACCGGTCAGCGTGTAGGCAAGGCCACCGCCGAGCAGTGCGACCGCGAGAACACCGCCAGCGACGGCAATGGTGCCGACGGGCAACTTGCGCCCCTCAGCGGGCGGCGCAGGCTGCTGCGCGTACTGCGGCTGCTCGTACTGCGGCGGCGGGTAGGGCTGCTGATACTGCGGCGGCGGCTGCTGCTGGTACGGCTGTTGGTAGGGATCTGCGCCGTAGCTCGCCGGCATATGCGCGTCGTACTGCGGGCCTTCCTGCGACCACGCCTGGGGTTCGACCTTCCCCGTTTGCATGTCGCCCAGATCCGCTCGTTGGGTCGCATCCGGATCCTGCGAATAGCGCTGAGTGGGATCGTTCGGGTCGCCGCCGTAAGGCTGCCTGGGTCCTGTCATGCGTCTGTCCTCGCTGCGTTCTGACGCTGTGAGCTAATCAAACAACGGCCTCGCGAGATATGAGGCGTTTCCCTATTTTTCGGCTCACCCATGAGGTGATCGGCCGATTCCTGCTGCAGGCGATTTATCATTGCCCTGCTGTCAAGCAAACCTTCGTGCAGGCAGGCGAGATGCCGGATAGACCGTCACGCGTCCGTGAAATCGCGGCCAGCGCACTGATCGCCGTCGGTCTGGTCGTCGTGGTGCTGTTCAACCTGCCTGCAAGCGCGATCACCCGGGCCACGGCTCCGGTGGTCAACGCGATCGCGCTACCCCTTGGGCTGGACCAGAACTGGGCGTTGTTCGCCCCGACGCCGCCGACCCGCCAGGAGGACGTCGAGGTGTACGTCACGATGGCCGACGGCGACGTGAAGGCGTGGGTGTTGCCAAGGAGCAACCGGGTGCTCGGGGTGCCCACCACGCATCGGTGGCGCAAGTTCAAGGAGAGCCTGCTGACCAAACCGGAGATCCGGCCGGATTTCGCGCACTGGGTCGTCGAGCGGCTCACCGGACCCGACGACCGCCCCGTCCGCGTCGACATGATCCTGCGGTCAGCGGACATGCCTGCGCCGGGAAGCGGCGGTGAACCCGGACAGACCGCGGTGGAGAGCCTCTACAGCGAGGATCTGGCGGGCCCGCGATGACGGAAGGTCCGGTGCGACGCGGGCTGTCGGCGGCCGGCCGGGGGTGGCAGGCGTTCTGGTTCCAGCCGCAGCCGGCCTACCCGCTGGGCTTGGTGCGCATCGCGTTCGGCGCGCTGGTGATCGTGTGGACGCTGTGGCTGTTGCCGGTTCGCGGCGCGCTGCTCGGTCCGAACGGAGTCGTGCCCGCCCAGCCGTCGATTGCGAACACGTGGGGCCTGTTCACGGTCTGGAACACCGACGAGGCGATCCTGATCGGCCTCGTCGTGCTGTTGATTGCGGCGATCGCGTTGCTCGTCGGATGGCACAGCAGGATCGCGGCTGTCGTCGTCTTCGTCCTCATCCTGTCCCTCGAGCGCCGCAACCCGTGGATGTTCAACTCCGGTGACGCACTGGTCAGGATCGAGGCGCTGCTACTCGCGTTGTCCCCGTGCGGCGCAGCGCTTTCGCTCGACCAGCGACGGCGTACCGGCGCGTTCTGGTCGGCGCAGACCCGGCCGAACTGGCCGATCCGGCTGCTTCAGGTCCAGTTCTCGATCCTCTATCTCGCTGCGGTCCAGGTGAAGTTGACCGGTCAGCCGTGGCTGGAGGGGACAGCCGTTTCCTACGTTCTGCGCATCGAGGACATGACACGGATTCCGCTGCCGCAATGGTTGGTGACGAACGCGTTGGCCACGAACGCGATGACGTGGAGTGTCATCGCTATCGAGCTGGCAGTGGGAATTTTGGTGTGGTTTCCGCGTTTTCGACCGTGGGTGCTTTCGGCGGGCATCGTCATGCACCTGCTGATCGATCTGACGATCCAGATCGGCATTTTCAGCTATGCGATGTTCGTGCTGTACCTGGCATGGGTGCCTGCCGAGTGGGTTCGGACGCTGCCGGACAGGCTGCGACAACGACGGGAGCGCTACCGCGTCAACCGAATTCGATGACGCCTCGGATGTTGCGACCCTCCCGCATATCGGTGAACGCGTCGTTGATCTGATCCAGTCGATAGCGACGGGTGATCAGCTCGTCGAGCTTGAGGTTGCCGTCGCGGTACATCGACAACAGCATCGGCGTGCTCACCCGAGGATTCAGCCCGCCGTACAACAAACCCTTGACGGTCTTGCAGGAGAACAGCACGTCGCTGAGCAACATCGGAACGATGTTGAGTTCCATCTTCGGCACCGCGGTCATCAGGCAGGTGCCGCCCTTGCGGGTCAGCATCAACGCAGGCAACAGCAGATCGGCATTGAGCACACCCGGCGTCAGCACCACCCGGTCGGCCATCACGCCGTTGGTGATTTCCTGAACCAGCGGGAAGGCCGCCTCGAGCGAAGGGCTGGTGTCCGTCGCACCGAAGAACTTGGCTGTATCCCGTTTGAAGTCAATGGGATCGACGGCGATGACGGCGTTGGCACCGGCCGCGCGGGCGCCCTGGACGGCGTTGATCCCGACGCCGCCGGTGCCGACGATCACTACCGTGTCGCCGGGTTGGGTGCCGACGCCGACGGTGCCCGACCCCCATCCCGTCGTCACGCCGCACGACACCAGCGAGGCGGCTTCGAACGGCACCGACTCGTCGATCTTGATGACCGAATCCTCGGACACCACAGCGTATTCGGAGAACGTCCCGAGACCCGAGAGCGCCATCAGGTCTTCGTCGCCGACATGGCGGCGCCGCGTCCCGTCGGTGACCATGTCCTTGGACATGGTCATGGCGCCCTTGTCGCAGATGTAGCTCATCCCGGACACACACCATCGGCATGTTCCGCATGCCGGTATGAACGAGAAACCGACGTGGTCGCCCGGCGCGACGGATTTCACGCCGGGACCGACCTCGGCGACGACGCCTGCGCCCTCGTGGCCGCCGATCATCGGGAAGTACTCCGCGGGCGGCGCACCGATGGCGGCCATCATCGCGGTGAGATCGGCGGTGGGAACCATGTCGCCGGTGGTGAAGTGCTCATCGGTGTGGCAGATCCCCGCGACTGCCATCTTCACCAGCACCTCGCCCTCGTGCGGCGGGTCGAGCGTGATCTCGCCGACCTCCCAGTCAGAGCCGACACCGCGCAGAATCGCCGCCTGGCACTTCATTTGCGACCACCCTTCGGCTTGAGGCCGAATCGTCGCAGCCCGCGCGCAGCGGAGACTCTCACCACGGCCAGCATCGCCCGATAGGTGCGCCGCTTATACGGGAACCAGAGCAGCTCGCGAGACTGCGTCGCGATGCGTGGCGCCGTAATAGCTTGGGTGCGGCAGTATTTCAGCAATCCGTAGGCGCCGCCGTTGCGGGCGCCGATGCCGGAGCGCTTCCACCCACCCATCGGCAGCGCGTAGCTCAACCCGTTGGCAAGGGCGTCGTTGACGTTGACCGCGCCCACCTCGAGCCGGCGGGCCACCCTCTCACCCCGCGCGACGTCGCCGGTCCACACCGACGCCGACAGCCCGTATTCCGAGTCGTTCGCCAACCGGACCGCCTCGTCCTCGTCGGCGACCTTGACCACCGGCAGCGTCGGCCCGAACGTCTCCTCGGTCATGCAGGTCATCGACTGGTCGACGTCGACCAGGACGGTGGGTTGGTAGAACGTGCCGGTCGCACCGGGCTTGCCGCCGGTGGTCACCCGCGCGCCCCGGCGACCGCATCGTCGACGTGGCGCGCGACCTTGTCCCGCTGGGCGGCGGTGGCCATCGCGCCGACGTCGACGCGGAAGCGGTCGTCGTCGTCGCCCTGGCGGAGCCGACTGACCTTGTCGGTGAGCTTGGCGACGAACTCGTCGTAGACCGGGGCCTCGACGTAGACCCGCTCGACCGACACACATGCCTGGCCGCTGTTCACCATGCCCGCCCACGCAATGCCGTTGGCGGCACGCTCGATATCGGCGTCGGCGAGCACGATCGCCGGGTCCTTGCCGCCCAGTTCGAGGCTGTACGGGATCATTCGGTCCGCGCACGCCATCGCGACCTTCCTGCCCGTCGCCGTCGAACCGGTGAACTGCACGTAGTCGGAGTTCGCGATCACCGCCGCGCCTGTCTCGGCGTAACCGTTGACCAGCCCGACGACCGGCGGCGCGCCGATCTCCGCCCAGCCCTTGGCGAATTCCGCGCCGCAGAGCGGCGTCACCTCCGACGGCTTGACCAGAAGCGCAGCGCCTGCGGCCAATGCCGGCACCCCGTCGATGACAGCGTTCATGAACGGAAAGTTCCACGGAATTATCAGTCCGACGACTGGATACGGCCGGTGCACGGTGGTCAACCGTTTGACCTTCATCAACGGGGTGTGCGGTTTGGGGTGGCCCTCGGCGAGGAAGTCGGCGGCGTTACGCGCCCAGTACGCAACGAGATCGGCCGACATCACCGGCTCGAGAGATGCCTCCGCCGTCGCCTTACCGGACTCCGCCTGGACCAACTCGGCGATCCGTTCGGAGTTGTCGAGAATCCAATCCTGGAATGCGAGCAGCCAGCCCTTTCGCCGGTTCGGGCCGAGCGCTTCCCACTCAGGTTGGTAGAGACGCAGTTCGGCGGCTTTGGCGGCGACGGCTTCCGGTGCGTCGATGGCGACTTCGCCGAGGACGGTGCCGTCGGCCGGTTTGCGTACTTCGATCGTGGTGAGCGCCGGCTTGGCGTGCAGATCGGTCATGTGCACCAGCCTCCTACGCGCGGGGACGCATGTATGCGTAATCGGCTACTTCACCCGCACCGGACGGCCGAACCGCGCGTGCACGCCCGGGGAGAACAACGCCCGCAACCGATCGCCCGACGGCTCGACGCCCGCCGCGGCGACGAGTTCGTCGTCCAGTTCGAGGATCTCGGCCGACTGGAACCGCCATGCGGCGTGCTCGTTGGGCACCCACCACGTCCGTCCCGCGATCCGGGTGTGCGCACCCCAGCGCGCGGTCAGCCACACTTCCAGCGGCGTCGGCTCGACATCGGCGCCGACGCGCACGGTCACGCCGCTGCGTGGGCCCCGCCGCGGCCATCTGCGCACGCTCTCGTAGCGGATCCGGTCGCCGGATCTCGTGATGCGCATCCTGGCCCACATGTACGGGACGCCGAGCGTGGCGCGAACCACCGGCACCACGGCGAACCGAGCGGTCTCCAAGGACCGGAAGACGACGCCGCGATGCCCGGCGTCGTCGACGGAGTACAGCCGCACGTTGGTCTCGTGGAACGTGCCGAAGTACGGCAGCGGCAGCGCGGTGCCCACCGCGGTGTGGCGCATCGTGAACGGGATGAGGCCGACGTACGTCGCGCCGTCGAAGACGTCGGGGCGCGTGCCCGGCGGGTACAGATGCGCGACGGCTTCGGGCCGGACCGGCCAGTGCACGAACGTCAGGTCGGCCCAGAACTGGCCGAACGTCACCGGCCGCGGCAGGTCCGGCGCCGTGATCGGGAACCCGGCCATCTGATCCACGTCGACATCGTGTCACGCTGGGGTGATGTCAAGGCCGACTCACTGGGCGGCGGGCCGCTACGACGCCGTCGGCGACCGCATCGCGCCCATCGGCGCGGAAGTCGTCGCCGCCGCCCGACAGCGTTGCCAGTTCACCGATGTGGTGGATCTGGCCTGCGGCACCGGAAGCGCCGCGATCGCCGCGGCGGCCGCGGGTGCACGGGTCACCGGGGTCGACATCACGCCGGAGCTGATCGCGATCGCCGCCGAGAAGGCCGCCCGCGCCGGGCACGACGTGACGTGGGTGACCGCCGACGCCGCGGACACCGGGCTGCCGGATGCGTCGTTCGATGCCGTCGTATCGAACATGGGCGTCATCTTCGTCGAGCCGCGCGCCCAGGTCGCCGAGATCGCCCGGCTGCTCAAACCCCGTGGCGTCGTTGCGTTTTCGGCATGGGTGCGCGACCCCGCCAACCCCTTCTTCCGGCCGGTCGTCGACGTGCTCGGGCCGCCGCAGAACCGGGGCCACTCCCCCGACCAGTGGGGTGAAGCGGACACCGTCGCCGGCTGGCTGGCGGCCGACTTCGATGACACCACCTTCGAAACCAGCAGTCACACATGGCAATTGGGACCACTGTCGGACGCCGTCACGTGGGTGGTGCACGAATCGCCGATCCACGTGTCGCTTTTCGCGAGCATCGACGACGAGGGCACACGCGAACGCCTTCAGGCGGCTTTCGAAGACGAGTTCCGTCGCTGTCTCGACGGCGACGGCAACGTCAGCTACGACGCCCCCTATGTGGTGGTGACGGCGCGACGGCGGTGACGCCTACAGCAGCGTGGCCTGCTCGGGTTGCTGCTCGGCCGGTTCGATCAACTCCGGACCGTTGTTGCGGATGCTGTTCACCAGCCGGGACACCTCGCGGATCTGGATCCGGTCGAGATCGCCGTGGCCGCGCAGCAGCCCCTCGTCGACGGGAGCGTCGGGGTCAAGCCAGCGGTCCCAGTCGGCGGCGCTGATCGTCAGCGGCATGCGGTCGTGGATCTCGGCGAGCGGACCCGCCGCGTCGGTGGTGATGATCGTGGCGCTCAGCAGCGGCGGGCTGTCCTTCGGCGCCCCCTTCGGCCGCCACGTCGACCACAGGCCCGCCATGAACAGCGGCTCGCCGTCGCCGCCGTACATGTAGAAGGGAATTTTTGAGCCCTTCGCCCCACCTTTCTTAAGCCACTCATACCAGCCGTCCATCGGCACCAGGCAGCGCTTGTTCTTCGCCGAGTTGCGAAATGCGGGCGACGTGGTGACCTTCTCCGCGCGGGCGTTGATCAGCAGCGGGCCCTTCGTATCGGGCACCCCGTCCTCGGTCTCCTTGGCCCACGGCGGCACCAGTCCCCAGCGCATCGACCTGATCCGCCGCGTCGACTCGTCGTCGGGTTCGGTGTGCCGTTTGACCACCGTGCTGATCGTCGTC
The DNA here is from genome assembly GCA_033741175.1 of Mycolicibacterium sp. 120270. GTDB lineage: Bacteria > Actinomycetota > Actinomycetes > Mycobacteriales > Mycobacteriaceae > Mycobacterium. Next base: position 209,471 of record JAWQNE010000006.1, read on the forward strand.
GTCGGCGCGACGTTGTAGTTCGGCCCGCCTGCGTCCTTACCCTTGGCCGCCGCCGCGGTCTCGTCGATGGCCTGGATCTTCTCGGCCAACAGCGCCGGATCGGTGGTCACCGCGAATCGCCCACACATATCTCCCATGGTGGCAGAAATGTCCGACAGGGCAGGATGGAGGCCGTGGAGCAGTGGCAGGCACCGACGACGGCGAGCCCCGTGCACGCCACCGTCACGGTGCCCGGCTCGAAGTCGCTGACCAACCGAGCCCTGGTGCTGGCCGCGCTGGCCACCCCGCAGGGACCCTCGACGATCAGCAATGCGCTGCGCAGCCGCGACACCGACCTGATGATCGGCGCGATCCGCACCCTCGGCGTCACCGTCGAGGGCGAGGGCACCGAGCTCGCGGTCAGCGGCCGGATTGCGCCTGCCGCGGGCGCGACGGTCGACTGCGGCCTTGCGGGCACCGTGCTGCGCTTCGTGCCTCCCGTCGCCGCGCTGTCCACCGAGACGGTGGTGTTCGACGGCGACGAGCAGGCGCGGGCGCGGCCGATCGCCCCGCTGCTGGACGCGCTGCGCGGACTCGGGGTGGACATCGAAGGCGACGGGCTGCCGTTCCGCGTGCTCGGCACCGGTTCGGTGGCGGGCGGAACGGTCGAGATCGATGCGTCGGCGTCGTCGCAGTTCGTCTCCGGGCTGCTGCTGTCGGGTGCGTCGTTCACCGACGGGCTGACCGTCGCGCACACCGGCGAGTCGGTGCCCTCGGCGCCGCACGTGGCGATGACGGTGGCGATGCTGCGCGACGCCGGCGTCGACGTCGACGACACCCAGGCCAACCGGTGGCGCGTCGCCCCCGGTCCGATCGCGGCACGCCACTGGGTCATCGAGCCCGACCTGTCCAACTCGGTGCCGTTCCTCGCCGCGGCGGTGGTCAGCGGCGGCGTCGTGCGCATCGCGGGCTGGCCCGCGGCGAGCATCCAGCCGGCCGACATCATCCTCGGCATCCTGGAGAAGCTCGGTTCGATTGTGCGGCACAGCAGTTCGTATCTTGAGGTGCACGGGTCGCACGGCTACGGCGGTTTCGACGTCGACCTGCACGAGGTCGGCGAGCTCGCCCCCGCGGTGGCCGCGCTCGCCGCGCTCGCCACCCCGGGTTCGGTGTCGCGGCTGACCGGCATCGCGCACCTGCGCGGGCACGAAACCGACCGCCTCGCAGCGCTTTCCGCCGAAATCAACGGCCTCGGCGGGAAGTGCGAGGAGGTTCCCGACGGCCTCGTCATTACCGCCGAGCATCTGCACGGCGGGCGTTGGCGGTCCTACGCCGACCACCGGATGGCCACCGCCGGGGCGATCGTCGGCCTGCGGGTGCACGGTGTCGAGGTCGAGGACATCGCCACCACATCCAAGACACTGCCGGATTTCCCGCAGATGTGGGCCGACATGCTGGCGGGCCAGTCGACGATGCCCGAGGCATAAAGCGTTGAGCCGGGAGTACGACGAATCCGACGTCCGGATCCGGCCCGGACGCGGCTCCCGGCCGCGCACCAAGAACCGCCCCGACCACGCCGACGCCGAGCAGGCGATGGTGGTGACCGTCGACCGCGGACGGTGGGGATGCGCGCTCGGCGGTGACCCGGACCGCCGGGTCACCGCGATGCGGGCCCGCGAACTCGGCCGCACCTCGATCGTGGTCGGCGACGACGTCGCGTTGGTCGGCGACCTGTCCGGCCGTCCGGACACGTTGGCCCGCATCGTGCGGCGCGGCGAACGGCGAACGGTGTTGCGGCGCACCGCCGATGACACCGATCCGACCGAACGGGTGGTTGTCGCCAACGCCGATCAGCTGCTGATCGTGGTCGCCCTGGCCGACCCGCCGCCGCGCACGGGCCTCGTCGAGCGCGCCCTGATCGCTGCCTACGCAGGCGGTCTGACGCCGATCCTGTGTCTGACGAAGACCGACCTCGCGCCTGCCGAACCGTTCGCCGCCCAGTTCGCCGACCTCGACCTCATCGTCGCGACCGCGGGCCGTGACGACCCCCTCGACGCAGTCAAACCGCTGCTGGCCGGCAAGGTGACGGTGCTGCTCGGACACTCCGGGGTCGGCAAGTCCACGCTGGTGAATCGCCTGGTGCCCGATGCGGACCGGGCCATCGGCGACGTCTCCGGCGTCGGAAAGGGCCGACACACGTCGACGCAGTCCGTTGCGCTGCCGCTCGACGGTTCGGGCTGGGTCATCGACACGCCCGGCATCCGCTCGTTCGGGCTCGCCCACATCGAACCCGTCGACGTGATCATGGCCTTCTCGGATCTGGCCGAGGCGATCGCCGATTGTCCGCGCGGGTGCGGCCACCTGGGCTCGCCGGCCGACCCGGAGTGCGCGCTCGACGCGCTGACCGGGCCCGCGGCGGACCGGGTGGCGGCAGCCCGACGGCTGCTGACCGCGCTGCGCGAAGGCTAGCGCCGGACATATTTCGCTCGTCGGCGTTGTTTGACGGTTTCGAGTAGCGGGCAGGCTGACGCCGAAGGAGGATCCACCTGTGAGCCACGTACCCACCATCGAGTTGAACGACGGCGCGAAAATCCCTCAGCTGGGCTTCGGCGTTTTCCAGATCAAGCCGAGCGAGACCGCCGAGGCGGTCAGGACCGCGCTGGACATCGGCTACCGGCACATCGACACCGCGGAGATGTACCAGAACGAGGCCGGTGTCGGACAGGGCATCCGCGATGCGGGTGTCCCCCGCGAGGAGGTGTACGTCACCAGCAAGCTGAACAACGGTTTCCATCGGCCCGATGACGCCCGCCGTGCGTTCGACGGCACGCTGAGCGAACTCGGATTCGATTACGTGGACCTGTTTTTGATCCACTGGCCGCTGCCGACGCTCTACGACGGCGACTTCGTGTCGACGTGGCAGGTGCTCGAGGAGTTCAAGCGCGACGGCCGGGCCCGCAGCATCGGGGTGTCGAACTTCCAGGTGGGCCACCTCGAGCGACTGGCGAAGGAAACCGAGACCGTGCCCGCCGTCAACCAGATCGAAGTGCACCCGTACTTCGGCAACGAAGAGGTGCGTAGCTACGGGCAGAAGCACGGCATCGCCACCGAGGCGTGGTCGCCACTCGCGCAGGGCGACGTTCTCGACGACCAGGTCATCGTGGGCGTGGCAGATGCGACGGGCAAGACGCCCGCTCAGGTGGTGCTGCGGTGGCACATCCAGCGCGGAGACATCGTGTTCCCGAAATCGGTGACCCCCGAGCGCATCAAGGAGAACTTCGAGATCTTCGACTTCGAGATCAGTCCCGACGACATGGACGCCATCACCGAGCTGGACCGCGGCGAGAAGGGGCGCCGAGGCCCCAACCCGGACACGTTCGACTACATCCCCAGCTGACCCATCCGACACTTTGGACTAACTAGTCTCATTTGTACAGATAGTCCCATTGACGGCGTTTGGTATTGGACGATATAGTTCAGTTCGTATTCTCAGGTTGTACTCATGCTACGAACAGGACTGCATCATGAAGACAGGCCGGTTGACCCGTCGCGTCGCCGCCTCACTCGGTATCGCGGCCATCATTTCGATGGGTGCGCTGACCGCGTGCGCTGGCGAGGAGAAAGAGGCGCCCGAAACCTCAACCACCACAACGACAACCACGACCTCGGCCGAGGCTCCCGCTGAGCCGACCGAGAAGGCTCCTCGCCTCGATCCGGGCGGGCCCAACCCGTTCTCCCCTGAGGTCAAGGCGCCGCCTGCGCCGACTGCGCCTCCTGGCGACAACTGACAAAGCGGACCGGGCGGGCCAGTCATCGACTGGCCCGCTCACTGCTGTCCGGGGCGAACGACATGATGTGGTCGATCGCGGCGTTGAGCGAGGTCTGCATCAACCGGGGGTCGTGGGCGGTCTGCGACAGCAGGTAGCCGCCCTCGACGGCCGCCAACAGTCCCGTCGCCAGCGCCGAGGTGTCGACGTCGGCGCGCAGCACCCCGTTGTCGCGCATCCGGTCGAGCGCCGCGGCCAGGATCGACCGCCACTGGCCGAAGTGCTCGGCCAGCGACTCTCTGGCCCTGTCGTCGGTGTCGGATAGTTCGGCGGCCAGCGAGCCGAGCTCACAGCCCCACAGGCCGCGTCGCAGCACACAGCGCTGCACCATCGCGTCACGCCATTGGTGAAGTCCGCGTAGGGAATCCACCTTCTCCAGCCGCAATCGTTGCCACGACAGGATCTCGTCGGCGCGCAGCGTGATGACCTCGTACACCAGATCCGACTTGTCGTCGAAGTGCTGATAGAACTGCGACTTGCTGGTCGCGCTGGCCGCGAGCACCTCGTCGATGGTCGTGGTCGCGACGCCCTGGACATGCATGAGCTCCGCAGCGGCCTGCACGATCCGGTTGCGGGTCGCGGCTCCGCGGGAGGTCAGCTTCGACTTGCCAGTCCGGCCTGCCCCGCGCCCTTGTTGCGGCGACACGCCCTAACTGTAACGCGCTGGTCCAGTTTTCTAGGCGGCGCGGGGTGTCTGGCGTGCTGCCCGCTTCTCGCGACGACGCTCTCGCACGGCGGCGATCGCCGACTTCAACCCTCGGCGCTGCGCAGGCTCGAGTTCGTCGAACATGCGCTCGCTGCGGGTCTCCGGTGCGTTGTCGGCGGTGTCGCGCAGGAACTTGTCCGGCAGCGACAGCTTGGCGATCGTGCGCCAGGTCTTGCCGTACTGCACCAGAAACGAGCCGGTGGTGTAGGGCAGGTCGTACTTGTCGCACAGCTCCCGCACCCGCAACGAGATCTCGTAGAGCCGATTGCTCGGCAGGTCGGGGTACAGGTGATGCTCGATCTGGTGGCACAGGTTGCCGCTCATGAACCGCAGCACCGGACCGTTCTCGAAGTTGGCGCTGCCGAGCATCTGTCGCAGATACCACTCGCCTTTGGTCTCGCCGGCCATGTCGGTCTTGGTGAATTTCTCTGCGCCGTCGGGGAAGTGGCCGCAGAAGATCACCGCGTTGGACCACACGTTGCGGATGATGTTCGCGACCGCGTTGGCCTTCAGCGTCGACTTGAACGTCGCGCCGGGCGACAGCGAGGTCAATGCCGGGTAGGCGATGTAGTCCTTGGCCACCTGGTGGCCCGCCTTGACGCCGAACTCTCTCATCCGGACCAGCGTGGCATTGCGGTTGTCGCGGCCCTTGAAGATCTTGCCGAGCTCCAGGTGCTGCAGGCCGACGCCCCACTCGAAGAGAAGCGCAAGGAGGGCGTTGTATGCCACGTTGCCGAGGTTGAACGGCTTCCACTTCTGGTCGCGGGTCACACGTAGCGTGCCGTAGCCCACGTCGTCATCCATGCCGAGGATGTTCGTGTACTTGTGATGCATGAAGTTGTGGGTGAACCGCCAGTGCTTGGCGGCGCCGCTCATGTCCCACTCCCACGTCGACGAGTGGATCTCCGGATCGTTCATCCAGTCCCACTGGCCGTGCATGACGTTGTGGCCGATCTCCATGTTCTCGATGATCTTGGAGACGCCGAGCGTCACGGTGCCCGCCCACCAGGCCGAGCGCTTGGAGCTTGCGGTCAACAGCAGCCTGCCCGCGACCTCGAGGGCGCGCTGGGCGGCGATGGTACGGCGGATGTAGCGCGCGTCGCGCTCGCCGAGGGAGTCTTCGATGTCCTGGCGGATCGCGTCCAACTCGACACCGAGCTGCTCGATGTCGGCATCGGTCAAGTGGGCGAATTCCGGAACGTCTTTGATGGCCATCGTCTGCCTCCTTTCGATTACCTACGCTACCGTAACCTACGGATTCGTAGGTTACCAGTCAGTAAAGCCTGGCAGTCCATTGCTAGGCGTCGAGCACACAATCCCCGGACGCTGCGGAAACACAGGTCTGCACGCGGGTGCCCGGTTCGTGTTCGACGCCCGTGCGCAGGTCCCGCACATGGCCGTCGATCAGGCCGACCACACAGGACTGGCAGATGCCCATCCGGCACCCGAACGGCATCCGGATGCCTGCGTTCTCGCCCGCTTCCATCAGCGGGGTCGCGGCGTCCACTGTCACGGATTTCCCGCTGCGCGCGAACTCAACCGTGCCGCCCTGGCCGTGCACGGCGACGCGGGCTGCCGCGAACCGCTCCTGGTGCAACCGGTCGGCGAGCCCGGCCTCCGTCCAGATGCGTTCGGCGGCGGTCAGCATGCCCTCCGGGCCACAGGCCCATGTCTGCCGATCGCGCCAGTCTCCAACCTCGTCGTCGAGCCTGGACAGGTCGAGGCGACCCTGCTCGCGCGTCAGCCGCGTGCGCAGCCGGTAGCCGGGATGGCTGCGCTGCAGTTCGGCCAGCTCCGCGCCGAACATCAGATCGGATTCCGTTGGCGCCGAATGCAAATGCACGACGTCGGTAATCTGGTCGCGCCGCGAGAGTGTGCGCAACATCGACATCACCGGGGTGATACCCGAACCCCCGGTGAGGAACAGCACCGACTTCGGCGCCGGGTCGGGCATCACGAAATTGCCCTGCGGCGCCGCCAACCGCACGATGGTGCCCGGCGCGACCCCGCCGACGAGATGCGTCGACAGGAAGCCCTCCGGCATCGCCTTGACGGTGATGGTGATGGTCCGCGTGCCCTCGACCGGGCTGGACGTCAGCGAGTACGAGCGCCAGCGCCACCGGCCGTCCACCAGCAGTCCGATACCGACGTACTGACCGGGTTGGTAGTCGAATGAGAAGCCCCAGCCGGGCTTGATCACCAATGTCGCGGAGTCGACGGTCTCGCGGCGCACCTCGAGCACCCGACCTCGCAGCTCACGAGCCGACCACAGTGGGTTGGCGAGCTTGGCGTAGTCGTCGGGCAGCAGCGGCGTGGTGATGCGCCCGACCAGCGTGCGCAGCGCATTCCAACCCGGGCGCTCCTTGGCGCCTGCGACCTTCGGTCGCACCGTGTCGGCGACATTGGCCGAGACTTTGATGTAGTTCTTGGCCACGAAACCTACGGTACCGTAACCTACGGTCCCGTATCCAGCCGGGGACTACAATAAATCCAGCAGGAACGGCAGTTCCTGGGTCGCATACCAGGCCAGATCGTGGTCCTGGGCGTCGCCGACGGTCAGCTCGGCGTCCTCGTCTCCGAGATCGGCTTCGTCGATGGCCTCGATCGCGGCCAGCACGGCCGACTCGGCGGCCTCGTTGTCGACGTACGCGGCGATCACCTGGTCATAACCGATGGGGCCGGCCAGCCGCACCACAGCCTCGTCGAGGTCGGGTCGTGGCGTGGCGTCGTCCACCTCGGCGACCAGTACCGCGCGCCGGGGCGGGAGGGCCGCCGGAGCCGCTTCGCCGACGACATCAGATGGCGACCCCTCGTCCGCGGCGGCCGCCAGCAGCCGCAGCGACGCCAACGCCGCCTCCCGCAGCGCGACCTCGGCCAGTTCGTCCTCGTCGCCGTCGGAATAGGACTCCCGCAGCGCGTGCGTCACCGCGAACGCCGTGCCGTTGAGGGGGTTCACAATCCGGTCGGCGACGAGCTTCTGCAGCATCGCCAGCGTCGCAGGCACATAGACACGCACCAGGCGAGGTTAGCCGTCGGCGTTGGGATCCTTCTCGACCGAGATCACGAAATCGTCGCCGTGTTCGGTGACGCCTTGCACGACCGCGCTGTCCACCGCTTCGGCGGCGTACCGACGCCGGACCATCAACGGGTCGTTGCGCAGGTCTTTGACCAGCGCGACCGCCAGCCCGATCATCACCAGCACGAACGGCAGCGCCGCGATGATCGTGATGGTCTGCAGACCGGTCAGCGCGTCCTCACCGCCGACGAGCAGCATGACCAGGGCGACGGCGCCCATCGCGACGCCCCAGAAGATGACCGTGCCCCTGCTCGGTTTGATGGTGCCGCGTTCGGACAGCGAGCCCATCACGATCGACGCGGCGTCCGCCCCGGACACGAAGAAGATGGCGACCAGCACCATCACCAGCACGCTGGCGATGATCGCGATCGGGTACTGGTCGAGCAGGCTGAACAGCTGCTGTTCGATGCTCCCCTCGCCTGCGAGGTCGACCCCGCCCTGCTGGATGTTGATCGCCGCACCGCCGAAGACCGCGAACCACACCAGCGACACCAGGCTGGGCACGAGCAGAACGCCGGTGACGAATTGGCGGATAGTGCGGCCGCGCGAGATCCGCGCAATGAACATCCCGACGAAGGGCGTCCACGAGATCCACCACGCCCAGTAGAAGATCGTCCACGACTGCAGCCAGGTGTCGACGTCAGCGCCTTCGGCACCGGTGCGCGCCGACATCATCGCCAGGTACTGCGCATAGCTGCCGATCGAGGTGGGCAGCAGGTTGAGGATGAAAACCGTTGGGCCTACCACGAATACGAACAAAGCCAACATGACGGCCAACACCATGTTGATGTTCGACAGCCACTGAATGCCGCGCGCGACACCGGAAACGGCCGACAGCACGAACGCCATCGTCAAAACGGTGATGATGACTATCAGCACGCTGTTCCCGGTTTCGGACAGCCCCGCAACGATGTGCAGGCCGCTGCGGATCTGCAGCGTGCCCAGCCCGAGCGAGGCCGCAGAGCCGAACAGGGTGGCGAAGATCGCCAACATGTCGATGACCTTGCCGCCCATGCCGTTTGCGCGGTTGCCCAGCAGCGGCTCGAACGCCGAGCTGATCAACTGCATCCGGCCGCGCCGGTACACGCCGTAGGCGATCGCGAGGCCGACGACCGCGTAGATCGCCCACGGGTGCAGCGTCCAGTGAAACAGCGTGGTAGCCATCGCGGTCTGCACCGTGCCCTCGGCACCGGTACCCGGCGGCGGCGTCACGAAGTGCGTCAGCGGCTCGGCGACACCGAAGAACATCAGGCCGATGCCCATGCCGGCACTGAACATCATCGCCACCCAGGAAATGGTGCGGAACTCGGGCTCCTCGTCGTCGCAGCCCAGCGGGATGCTGCCGAACCTGCCGAGGGCCAGCCACAAAACGAACACCACGAATCCCGAGGCCGCCAGCACGAACAGCCAACCCGTGTTGGCCATGATCCAGCCGAGCGCCGTACTGGATGCGCTGGCCAACGTGCTCGTGCTGACGAAGCCCCAAGCCAGGAACGCGAGCGCGATCACGGCCGTGAGACCGAACACCACCTTGTCCAGGCCGCGGTTGCGGGTGTGCACTTCTTCGTCGATCGGTACCGCGAAGATCGGATGTTCCGGCCGCTCATCGGCGTTTGACTGGGCTGCGGTGGTCGGGGTGTCGGAGGTCTCAGAGGACTCGGAGCTGGATGTCATGGTGAATTCATTCGAGACCTGTTGGCCACGCCCCGTCAACCCTGGAATGCATCACCCGGCGGCTTCCAGCAGCTCGTCGAGCGATTCCTGCAGCAGGCTCGGCAGGACGTCGACATCGCTCATCGCCTCGCGATCGGCATTGATCCCGAAGTAGAGCATCCCGTTGTACGACGTGACGCCGATCGCCAGCACCTGGTTGTGCAGAAGCGGAGGCACGGCATACGTCTCGAGCAGCTTCGTGCCCGCGATGTACATCTGCTTCTGCGCGCCGGGCACGTTGGTGATCAACAGGTTGAACTGGCGGGCCGAGAACGTGGTGGCAACCCGAATTCCCATGGCGTGCAACGTCGGTGGCGCGAAACCGGACAGCGTGACGATGGTCCTGGCGTCGACCAGGCTGGCGGCGGTCGGATGCGACTCCGTCATGTGTGCGATCTGGGACAGCCGCACCACCGCGTTGCCCTCACCGACGGGCAGGTCGACCAGAAACGGCGACACCTCACTGATCGCCTGGCCGGGACCGGTCGAGTCCAGTTCCTCGTCCGGATACACCGACATCGGCGCCATCGCCCGCACCGTCGCCGTCGGCGACACCGGTTCGCCGCGCGACAGCAACCAGTTGCGCAGGGCGCCCGCGATCACCGCCAGCACGACGTCGTTGACGTCGCAGTCGTAGCGGGCCCGCAGGTTGCGGTAGTCCTCCAGCTTCGCGCTGGCCACCGTGAACCGGCGGTTGCGCGACACCTTGGTGTTCAGCGGGCTCGACGGCGCGGTGCCGCGTGCGAACGTCCTCGCCGCGGCGGTGAACCGACGCCCCAGATCGATGAGCTGGCTGGAGTTCGTGGCCACCTCCGTGACCGCGGACTGCACGGCCGCCAATTGCGCGCCCGGCCGCGCGATCCACTCCCCGATCGCACCCATCAGCAGTTGTGTGTCGCTGGGCTCGCGAGCCGGGATCCAGATGTCCTCGCCGAACGGCGGCGGCTTCTGCGTGCGGTCGGCGATCACGTGCCCGATCTCCAGTGCGGTCATCCCATTGACCAGCGCCTGATGCGATTTGGTGTAGATCGCCAGCCGGTTACCGGTCAGCCCCTCGACGAGGTACATCTCCCACAGCGGCCTGGACTTGTCCAACGCCCGCGATCCCAGCCGGGCGACGAGCTCGTGCAGTTGGGCGTCGCTGCCCGGAGACGGCAGAGCCGACCGGCGGATGTGGTAGGTGATGTCGAAGTCGCGGTCGTCGATCCACACCGGCCGGGCCAGCCCGAAGCTGACCTCGCGCACCTTCTGCCGGTAGCGCGGGATCTGCGGCAGCCGTTGTTCGACCGTTTCCAGCAGCGTCTCGTAGCTCAAGCCGGCGCGCGGCCTGCGGAGGATCGACAGCGAGCAGACGTACATCGGCGTCGATGAATTCTCCAGGCCGAAAAACGACGCATCAGACGCCGACAACCTGGTCACCATTTGCGGCGCCACCCCTCCCCTAGGTAGTTGACGTCGAATCTCGTGGAACTCCGACACGGTAACCGCAGATTCTGTCGGTGCGCATCACGGGTGCGTGTCGACCCCCCTTAACCATGGGATCATGGATGAGCCTGTTCCTCTCCAGCAGGCGCTGTCATTCACCTGAGCGATTGCTGGAGGATCCGTGACAACCTCGTCGATCCCCTTCGAAGCGGGCGCCTTCACCGCGCCCGTCGTCGACTACGAACCCCCGCCGTTCGATGCCGCCAACGCACCGGCGCCGTGCCCGATGCCGACCCTGGCCGCCATGCACCGCGGGGCGAGGCGATCGGCGCGGCCCGTCGAGCTAGCGGCCGAGCAGACCCACCCGCCGCGGGCCGCCGCGGCGTTCGCGGACGCGGCGCTGCGCCGGGTTCTCGAGGTGCTCGACCGGCGCAGGCCGATCGCTCAGCTGCGGCCGATGCTGACCCCCGCGCTGATGGACATGGTGTTCACGATGACCAGGTCGACCGCTCCGCCCGACAAGGCCGGGGTGTTGCGGCGGGTCCGGCTGCGCGGCACCGACCAGGCCGCCGAGGTGTTCGCCACCTACACCAGGGGCCACCGGGTGCGGGCCATTGCCTGCCGGGTCGAGGCCGAACAGGACCGCTGGCGCATGGTCGCCCTGCAGATCGGATAATGGGCCGGTGGCCGGAAACACCGTCAGCGTCGAACGCGTCATCAAGGCACCGGCACGCGAGATCTTCGCGCTGCTCGCCGACGCCGGACGGCATCCCAGCTTCGACGGCTCGGGCACCGTCGACCACGCCGAATCGCCGTCTGTTCCGCTCGAGTTGGGGACGACGTTCTCGATGCGGATGCGGGGCAGGCCGGAAACCCTGTTCGTGCCCTACACGATGAACAACAAGGTGATCGAGTTCGAGCCCGACCGCCGAATCGCCTGGCAGCCAACCACTCTCGGCGGCCTTGTCGGCGGACGGATCTGGCGCTACGAACTCATCCCGACCGACGACGGCACGTTGGTCCGCGAAACGTGGGACGTGTCGAAGGACCGGCAGCGCCTGATGCTGAAGCTGTCCGGGATGGCGCGCCAAGCCGAGGACGGTATGCGCGCAACGCTGGCGCGCATCGCCGCCCTACTCGAGAACTAGCAGCTAGCCCTTCTTGGCTGCCTTCGCCTGACGGCGGGCGGCCTCGCGACGCTCACGCCTGCTCGGCGCCGCGTGCCTCGGCCCACCGTTGCCGCCGTTGCCGCCTTGACGCTGCACCTGCGCGGAGCCGTCCTCAGATGGTCCGGTGTAGGTCAGCGGCGGCGCCGAGTCGTCGATTCCCTTGGTGCGCAACGCAGCCGGCTGCCGCTCCTTGGTGGCGACTCCACCCTCCTTGGCCTTGGCGGCTGCCTCCTCGGCGAACTCGGCGAGACCGGTCGGCGCGGCGACGGGTGCCACCTGCGCGGCGGGCTGGGCGGGCACCGCCTCGACGGTGACGTTGAACAAAAAGCCGACGGCCTCCTCCTTCATCGCGTCGAGCATGCCGTTGAACATGTCGTAGCCCTCGCGCTGGTACTCGACCACGGGGTCCTTCTGCGCCACGGCCCGCAGGTTGATGCCCTCCTTGAGGTAGTCCATCTCGTAGAGGTGCTCGCGCCATTTGCGGTCGATGACGTTGAGCAGCACATTGCGTTCGAGCTGGCGCATGGCGCCGGGGCCGGCAAGCTCCTCGAGCTGCTTCTCCCGCTCCTCGTAGGCGCGCTCGGCGTCTTTGATCAGCGCGTCGAGCAGCTCCTCGCGGGTCAGTTCGCCGGGCTCGCCGATCGCGTCGGAGTCGATCAGGTCGTGGTGATCGATGCTGACCGGGTACAGCGTCTTCAGCGCCGACCACAGCGTTTCGAGGTCCCAGTCCTCGGAGTAGCCGTCGGCGGTCGCGCCGTTGACGTATGCGGCGATGACGTCGACCAGCATGCCGTGGGCCTGTTCCTTGAGGTTCTCCCCTTCGAGGATCCGCCGCCGCTCGGCGTAGATGACCTTGCGCTGCTGGTTCATCACCTCGTCGTATTTCAGCACGTACTTACGGATTTCGAAGTTCTGCTGCTCGACCTGGGTCTGCGCGCTCTTGATGGCCCGGCTGACCATCTTCGCCTCGATCGGCACATCGTCGGGCAGGCTCAGCCGGGTCAGCAGCGACTCGAGCGCGGCGCCGTTGAACCGCCGCATCAGCTCGTCGGCCAGCGACAGGTAGAACCGCGACTCACCAGGATCGCCCTGGCGGCCCGACCGGCCGCGCAGCTGGTTGTCGATGCGGCGCGACTCGTGGCGTTCGGTGCCGAGCACGTAGAGCCCGCCCGCGGCGATGACCTCTTCGGCCTCCTTGGCGGCCTCCTCCTTCACCTGGGCGCGCACCTCGTGCCAGGCCGCGTCGTACTCCTCGGGGGTCTCGATCGGGTCGAGTCCCTGCTCGCGCAGCCGCTTGTCGGTGAGGAAGTCCACGTTGCCGCCGAGCACGATGTCGGTGCCGCGGCCCGCCATGTTGGTGGCGACGGTGACGGCGCCGCGCCTGCCGGCCTCGGCGATGATGTTGGCTTCCTGCTCGTGGTACTTGGCGTTGAGCACGTTGTGCGGCATGCGCCGCTTGGTGAACTGCCGCGACAGGTACTCCGAGCGCTCCACGCTGGTGGTGCCGATCAGCACCGGCTGGCCCTTCTGGTGGCGCTCGACGACATCGTCGACGACCGCCTGGTACTTGGCCTCTTCGGTCTTGTAGATGAGGTCCGACTGGTCGGTGCGGATCATCGGCTTGTTGGTCGGGATCGGCACCACGCCGAGCTTGTAGATCTCGTGCAGCTCGGCCGCCTCCGTCTGGGCCGTACCCGTCATGCCCGCGAGCTTGTCGTAGAGACGGAAGTAGTTCTGCAGCGTGATCGTGGCCAGCGTCTGGTTCTCGGCCTTGATCTCGACGCCTTCCTTGGCCTCGATGGCCTGGTGCATGCCCTCGTTGTAGCGGCGACCGACCAGTACGCGGCCGGTGAACTCGTCGACGATCACCACTTCGCCGTCGCGCACGATGTAGTCCTTGTCGCGCATGAACAGCTCTTTGGCCTTGATCGCGTTGTTGAGGTAGCTGACCAGCGGCGAGTTGGCCGCCTCGTAGAGGTTGTCGATGCCGAGTTGGTCCTCGACGAACTCGACGCCGAGCTCGGTGACGCCGATGGTCCGCTTGCGCAGGTCGACCTCGTAGTGCTTGTCCTTCTCCATCAGCGGCGCCAGCCGGGCGAACTCGGTGTACCAGTTCGACGAGCCGTCTGCGGGGCCGGAGATGATCAGCGGCGTGCGGGCCTCGTCGATCAGGATCGAGTCGACCTCGTCGACGACGGCGTACGCGTGCCCGCGCTGCACCATCTCCTCGACCGAGTGCGCCATGTTGTCGCGCAGGTAGTCGAAGCCGAACTCGTTGTTGGTGCCGTAGGTGATGTCGGCGTTGTAGGCATCACGACGCTGGTCGGGCGTCATCTGCGCCAGGATCACCCCGACGTCCAGGCCGAGGAAGCGGTGCACCCGGCCCATCCACTCGCTGTCGCGTTTGGCCAGGTAGTCGTTGACCGTGACGACGTGCACGCCCTTGCCGGACAGCGCGTTGAGGTAGGCGGGCAGCACGCAGGTCAGCGTCTTGCCCTCACCGGTCTTCATCTCGGCGACGTTGCCGAAGTGCAGGGCCGCCCCGCCCATCACCTGCACGTCGTAGGGCCGCTGGTCGAGCACCCGCCAGGCGGCCTCGCGGGCCACCGCGAACGCCTCCGGCATCAAATCGTCGAGATCCGCGCCGTCGGCGTAGCGCTGCTTGAACTCGTCGGTCTTGGCGCGCAGTTCGGCGTCGGAGAGCTTTTCCACGTCGTCGGACAAGGTGTTGACATAGTCAGCCACCCGCTTGAGGCGCTTGACCATGCGGCCTTCACCGAAACGCAGCAACTTATCGAGCACGTCTTGTTTCCCCTGTGGGTTGATGGATCCCGCGTATGAGACTGAGGACCATCGTAGGCGACCGGCCGAAATGGCTGGTCGAATGCGTCAGGTGCTGCTTCGCCGACGTGTGGCGCGGGTGGCTCAAGCCAGTCGGATCAGCCCGTAGTCGTAGGCGTGCCTGCGGTAGACGACGCACGGCTTGTCGCTCTCCTTGTCGTGGAAGAGGAAGAAGTCGTGGCCGACCAGTTCCATCTCGTAGAGCGCGTCGTCGACGGTCATCGGCGTGTCCGGGTGTTCCTTGACGCGCACGATCTGACCCGGTTCGTGGAATTCGACGCCGTCGTTGGGGACGGCCTCATCGGAGCCGGTGGCGGTGGGTTCGACGAACGCCTCGGGCGCCGAGACCTTGGTCGCCTGGGCCAGCGACACCGGGGTCTTGTCCCCGTAGTGCACCTTGCGGCGATCCTTGCTCCGCCGGAGCCGGTTCTCGAGTTTGCAGACCGCTGATTCCAGGGCGGCGTAGAAGCTGTCGGCGCACGCCTCACCCCGCACGACCGGGCCGCGGCCGCGGGCCGTGACCTCTACGTGCTGGCAGTTCTTGCGTTGGCGGCGATTGCGCTCATGATCGAGTTCGACGTCGAAGAGGTAGATGCTGCGGTCAAATCGCTCGAGTCGGGACAGCTTTTCGGAGACGTAGATGCGGAAGTGGTCGGGGATCTCGACGTTGCGGCCCTTGACGACGACCTCTGCGCGGGGCGCGGGCGCGGGCTTGGTGTCTTCAACGATCATCGAGCGGTCGGTTTCCATGGAACGGATTGACATGCTTGGCGACTCGTTTCTCTCTCGCGTCGCACGCGCGCTGCGTGCCTACCTGGTGAAAAGGGGCACCGACGGGGCACGCGTGGTTTTCGCCGCTCGCCGGTGCAAGGTGTCGATCAGTCACCTCCTACCGCTGGGCGATGGTTGGCGCGTCGTGTTGCGCGCCGCCGTGAGGTGTTCACGGATGTTGGCCCCAAGGTAGCTCTAGTTCACCTAGTAGTGCCAGTAATTTGGGCTACCTGTTTTGTGTTCTTCACGTGCGTTTGATGCATCCGAAATTGGCCGCGCCGTCATGCCCGTGGTCAGGCGTTCGCCAGGGCGAGGACCGCGACCACCCGGGCACCGGAAGTTTGCAGGACACGGACCGCCTCACCGGCCGTCGCACCGGTGGTGACGATGTCATCGACCACGACGACGTCGCCGGCGAGGATGCCCGCGGAGCGCTTCAGCGCGACCCGGCCCACGACGTTTCGCTGCCGCGCGGCGCCGGACAGCCCGACCGAGTCGCGGACCCCGGTTTTCATCCGAAGGGCCGCAACCACCGCGGCGTCCCGGCCGCGCGACGTGGCGGCAAGCGCGATCCGGGTGACGGGGTCGCCGCCGCGCTTGCGGGCGGCCTGGCGGCGGGTCGGCGCCGGGACGACGGTCAGCGGCGCGCCGAGCACGCCCCACGCCAGCAACTGCCGCAGCCCCGCTCGCATGGAAGCGCCGAGCGGCTCGACCAGGTCGGCGCGGCCGTGTTCCTTGACCGCCACGATCGCGGTGCGTCGCGGCCCGGCGTAGCGGCCGAGCGAGAACACCGGCACGCCGGCCTGCACCCGCGGCGTGATGAGGTGCGGTTCGTCGGGGCCGACCCGCAGATGGCGCGCACAGGCGTCGCACCACCGGGTGGACTCTGCGCCGCAGCCGCCGCACTCCAGCGGCAGCACCAGGTCGAGCATGCGAGCCAGTGTCGCCGCCGACGGTGACATCGCTTACAGCCGTGCCGAGATTGCACCTACGCAGGAGAAATGCGGGTGGAGGCCTGCTGGAATGCAATTTCGCGGGTACTCCGTATGGATGTCGGATCGGGAGTCGTTCATCGTCGATTGCCTCGTCAAGGCGTTCTCCGACCTGATGGAGTCCGACCCCGACGCGTTCCGCACGAAGTTCCGCAAGATGGCCGCTGATCCGTTTGCGTTCTACCGCGGCAGCGCATGCGTGTTCTACGCCGACATCGCGGGCCGCGACGACCGGTGGGCGGACGAACGGACCGGCCGGGTCTGGATCCAGGGCGATCTGCACACCGAGAACTTCGGCACCTACATGGACGGCGCCGGGGTGCTGATCTTCGACGTCAACGATTTCGACGAGGCCTTCATCGGGCACTTCACCTGGGATCTGCAGCGCTTCGCCGCCAGCGTTGCACTGATGTGCTGGCAGAAAGCGCTGTCGGACAGCGTGATCGGCGAGTTGATCGACACGTTCACGCGGTCCTACCTCGATCAGGTGCGCTGGTTCCGCAACAACGAGAGCGACTCGACCTACGCCCTGAACCTGGAGACGGCCCGAGGTGCGGTTCTCATTGCGCTGCAGAACGCCCGGCTGTCGACGCGCCACGGGATGCTCGACCGGATCACCCGGCTCGACGAGTCGGATCGCCGGTTCCGGGAGACCCCGGGCGTGCGCAGACTCGACGAGGCCGAGTACGCCAAGGTCGACGCCGCGTTCGAGGCCTACCAGCAGACGATCCCGAAATCGAAGAGGTTCCGCGAAGTCGCCTATGACGTCAAGGACATCGTCGGCCGCACCGGTTTCGGCATCGGCAGCGCGGGCCTGCCGAGCTACAACGTGCTGATCGAGGGTTACAACCAGGCGCTCGACAACGACATCGTGCTGTCGATGAAGCAGGGCAACGTCGCGGCACCCAGCCGGGTCGTCGACGACCAGGAAGTCCGCGACTACTTCGAACACCACGGGCACCGAACCGCGGTGTCGCAGCGCGCGCTGCAGGCCCACGCCGATCCCCTGCTGGGCTACACAGAGATCGACGGGACGGGGTTCGTCGTCTCGGAGTTGTCGCCGTATGAGTCCGACCTCGACTGGAGCGAGTTGACCGAGCCCGATGAGCTGACCGAGGTGATCGAACAACTCGGTCGCGCCGTCGCCAAGGTGCACTGCGTCGGAGACGCCGACAGCGACCAGACCCTCGTCGTATTCCAGACCGAGGACGCCATCGGCGAGCTCATCGACGGCCGCGACGACGAATTCGTCAGCGACATCGTCGGATTCGGCCTGGAGTACGCCGGCACCGTGCGCGACGATCACCGCCATTTCGTCGAGGCCTTCCGCGAAGGCCGGATTCCCAAGGTGACTTCGAGCTGAGGGGACGCCCTGTGCGATGTACTAGTCGCGAAACCCTGTTCAGCCCAACACGATCGAATCGCCCTCGACCGAGATGGTCTTCGGTTCCAGCGGTTTGTCCGCCGGGCCGTGGGCCACGGTCCCGTCGAGGTTGAACTTGCTTCCGTGGCAAGGGCAGTCGATGGTGCCGTCGGCGACCTTGTCCACCTTGCAGCCCTTGTGGGTGCAGGTCGAGGAGAATCCCTTGAACTCCCCCGCGGCCGGCTGCGTGATCACGATGTCCTCGACGATCACGCCCGAGCCGACGGGCACATCCGCGGTCTTGGCGAGCGCCCCGGTGGCTGCATCGGCGGGGGCTTCGGCCGGTGACGAGGTCTCCCCGCTTGCCGCGGGTGTCTCCTCGCTCGAGCCGCAGGCCGCCAGCGCGCCGGCGGTCAACACGAGGCCGGCCCCGCGGAGCACGTGCTGTCGTGGGATCTGTAGGTCATCGAAGGGCATGGTTCATCCTCTCGGCGGGCTGGGCCTGACCCCAGCAAACGACACCCACGGCGATTTGTCTGCCCAATGCCGGGATTCGGCGGTTCAGCCCGGCAGGACCGGGGTCGCGCCCGGCGTCATCAGCGGCCGCACCTCGACCCACCGCGGATCGTTCTCGGCCGCCGAACCGGAGAGCTGCAGGATGCCCCGCGCATCGGAGACGTACACCGTCGACGGGTTGGCGGCCACCGCGCCGACCGGCATCGCCAGGTTGCGGCTCGGCCCGTCGGAGTTCACCCCGTCGAGGTTCACGTAGGACACCGGGTGCTGCGGATCGGTGCGGGTGACGACGATGTCGTCGCCGGTGCGCCAGGCCAGCGACACCACCGTGTTCTTCAGCCCGTAGCCGAGCCGGCGCGGATAGGTCAGCGCATAACCGCCGCCCGGGGTCTGTTCGACGCTGGCGAGGACGACCCGGCCCTCGATCACCATCGCGGCGCGGGTGCTGTCGCGCGACAGCTGCAGGTCGGCGATCGGCCCGGGGAACCGGGTCGACACCGCGGTCGAGTCGACTGGTATCCGGCCCGGCTGTCCCGATGCGTCCTGCACGGTGCGCACCACGTTGTTGCCGTCGACGACAACCCACACCGCGTCGTCCAGCGACCAGGTCGGCCGGGACAGCGTGCGGCCGTCCATGGCCTGCAAGGGATTTCCGCCGATCGGGCCGACCCACAGCGACGACGCCATGTCCGGGGCGCCCGCGTTGAGGGTGACCACCGACGCCGCCTCCTGACCGCTGCGCGATACGGCGGCGCCTGTCTGGTTCGGGGTCGCGCCGAACGGGCCTGGCACCCTCTGCGTGCGCTGGCCCTCCAGCGCCACCAGCGAGCCGCCGACGAGTGCGTGCAACCCGGCGGCGGCGCCGTCGGCCGCGCCGGGGTCGGTGGCCGCGACGTCGGTGGTCTGCCAGCCGTCGGCGAACCGGTCGTCCAACGCGGCGCCGTCGGCATTGATGACATACGGCCCGTTGATGCCGGCCCGCGACAGCGTCCAGATGATCTGTGCGGCAAGCAGTTGTCTGCTGTGCGGGTCCGTCGTCGACAGGTTCTCCAGGTCGATGCGCGCACCGCCATACCCGCGGCCGACGCCCATCTTGCCGCCGTCGGCACGGGTGACCGGCCCGCGTAGCCGCAGCGGCGGACCGAGGAGGTTGCGCACGGTGTTGGCCATCTCGGGCCGCGGCCCCGCGATCAACTTGGTGACCAGTTCGGTGGCCAACTGGTCGGGGTCGGACACCGCGACATAGCGCGGATCGGGCACCACGGTCTTACCGGTCGGGTCGGCGAAGTACAGGGTGTAGCGCTTGTAAGTCTCTTGAAACTGTTGCCAGTCAAGGAAAACACCGTTGGGCAGCTTGTCGATGCGCCAGCCGCCGGAGGTCTTCACGAGTTCGATCGGGCCGGGGTCCGGCAGGGCGCCCTCACCGGTCTCGAACACTCCGATATCGGAGAGCGAGCCGAGGATGTCGGCCCGCATGGTGACCGAGACCCGGTCCGACGATCGCGTCTCGACGAACACCACGCGGTCGACGAGCAACGCGCTGCCCGCGTCGTCCCAGCCGCTGGAGGCCGACTCGGTGAGGAACTGCCGCGCGGCGAGATGGCGGTTGGACGGATCGGCGGTGGCCTTGAGAAACTCCCGCAGCAGCACGTCGGGATCCATGTCGGGGGTCGGCTTCGGCAGGCTCGGCGGTGCGGGCCGGTCGACGGTCCCGATCGCCTGCGGCGCCGACGAACTCGGCACGCCCGCGCATCCGGTGACCACCATCGCGCAGGCGGCAGCGCACGCGAGGAAGCGCTTCACACGCTCTCTCCCGCCGGTTGCCGCTCCCTCGGCGACCGTCGTGGCTTGCGTTCCCGCCCAATCGGTTTCAGCGGGAGCGGACTGGTCGTCACCTTGTGGCCGCGGACCAACGGCAGGGTGAGGCGGAAGCATGCCCCCTTGCCCGGCTCACCCCACGCCTCGAGCCTGCCCTGGTGCAGCCTGGCGTCCTCGATACTGATCGCCAGGCCGAGCCCGGTGCCGCCGGAGCGGCGGACCCGCGACGGGTCGGAGCGCCAGAAGCGGCTGAAGACCAGCTTCTCCTCTCCGGGGCGCAGGCCGACGCCGTAGTCGCGGACCGTGACCGCGACCGTGTCCTCGTCGACGCCCATCCTGATCCGCACCGGTTTGCTCTCGGCGTGGTCGATGGCGTTGGCGATCAGGTTGCGCAGGATGCGCTCCACCCGGCGCGGGTCGACCTCGGCGATGACTTCGGTTTGCGGCAGGTCGACGATGAGGTCGATCTGCGCGTCGTCGGCGAGATGGCCGACGTTGTCCAGAGCGCTCTGCACGGTGTCGCGCAGGTCGACGGCCTCGACGGACAGCTCGGCGACGCCTGCATCGTGCCGGGAGATCTCGAGCAGATCGTTGAGCAGCATCTCGAACCGGTCGAGCTCGCTGACCAGCAGCTCGGTCGACCGCCGCAACGCCGGTTCGAGCTCGTCGCTGTGGTCGTGGATCAGGTCGGCGGCCATCCGCACCGTCGTCAGCGGGGTGCGCAGTTCGTGGCTGACGTCGGAGGTGAACCGCCGCTGCAGGTTGCCGAACTCCTCGAGCTGGGTGATCTGCCGCTGCAGGCTCTCGGCCATGTCGTTGAACGAGACCGCCAGCCGTGCCATGTCGTCCTCGCCGCGCACCGGCATCCGCTCGGCGAGGTGACCGTCGGCGAAGCGCTCGGCGATCCGCGACGCCGACCGCACCGGCAGCACGATCTGGCGGGCGACGATCAGCGCGATGGCGGCCAGCATCAGCAGCAGCACCACACCGCCGGTGGCCATCGTGCCGCGCACCAGGGTGATGGTGGCGGCCTCGTTGTTCAGCGGGAAGATCAGGTAGAGCTCGAGGTTGGTCACGGTCGACGCCGACGACACGGTCGGGGTGCCGATGATCAGCGCGGGCCCGGAAAAGCCGTCGGTGTGCACGGTCGCGTACTGATAGCTGACCTGACCGGCCTTGACGAAGTCGCGCAGCGCGCTGGGGATCTGCGCGACCGGCCCCGCCGCGGTGGCCGCGCGCGGCCCGTCGCCGGGGACCACGAGGACGGCGTCGAAGGCGCCCGCCAGCCCGGCGCCCGCGTCGGCCTTCCGGTCGATGAGCGTGTTGCGCGCCAGCTGCAGGCTGCTGTCCAGCGACCGGGTCTCCTCACCGCCGACGATGCCGCTGACGGTATTGCGGGCCCGCTCGATCTCCTCGGTGGCGGCGCGCACCTTCACCTCGAGGATGCGGTCGGTGATCTGACTGGTCAGCACGAAGCCGAGCACCAGGATGACGGCCAGGGACAACCCGAGCGTCAGCGTCACCACCCGCAGTTGCAGGGAGCGCCGCCACGCCAGGCCCAACGCTCGACCCAGCGCACCCAATCCGCGTATCAGTGGTGCAGAACGCCGATGAATGCGCCGCCTCGAGCTGAAGATCACGGAGGTCCGGCCTTGTATCCCACTCCTCGAACGGTCAGCACAACTTGCGGGTTCTCAGGATCCTTCTCCACCTTGGCCCGCAAACGTTGGACATGCACGTTCACCAACCGGGTGTCGGCCGGGTGCCGATAGCCCCACACCTGTTCGAGAAGCACATCACGAGTAAACACCTGGCGCGGTTTACGTGCCAGCGCCACCAAGAGGTCGAACTCCAGCGGTGTCAGCGAAATCTGCTCGCCCTGCCGGGTGACCTTGTGGGCGGGCACGTCGATGTCCACATCGGCGATGGAGAGCATCTCTGCCGGCTCGTCCTCGTTGCGGCGCAGCCGGGCGCGCACACGGGCCACCAGTTCCTTCGGCTTGAACGGCTTCATCACGTAGTCGTCGGCGCCGGATTCCAGGCCGAGCACCACGTCGACGGTGTCGGTCTTGGCGGTGAGCATCACGATGGGCACGCCGGAGTCGGCGCGCAGCACGCGGCACACGTCGATCCCGTTCATACCGGGCAGCATCAAATCCAGCAGGACCAGATCGGGCCGCAGCTCACGCACAGCGGTGAGCGCCTGGGTGCCGTCGCCGATGACTGCGGTGTCGAACCCTTCACCGCGCAGCACGATCGTCAGCATCTCGGCGAGCGAAGGGTCGTCATCGACGACCAGAATCCTTTGCCTCATGGAGTCCATGGTGTCACCAAACGGCGACAAATCGCTGCTAGCAACGCCGCGAGTCGGCTAGCGGGTCAATAACGCGGCCAGCGCGGGCACCTCGACGTCGGGTCCTGCCACCACCCATCGCCCGCACCAGTGCGCGGCGGCAAGCCCCGCATATACCTCGGCGGTGCGCCGCTGCAGCCCGTCGTCGCGCTCGTAGGCGTCCTTGGTGCGGTCGGCTTCGGTGTTGGCGCGGTGCTCGGCGCGCTCGGCGGCCAGTTCGACCGGCACGTCCAGAAGCACCTGCCAGTCGGGGGCGGGCAGCCGCAGCCGCCCGTATTCGAGGTCGCGCACCCAGGCCACCACGTTGCCGCTGGCGTCCTGGTGCAGGCGCGCCGCGCTGTACGCGGCGTTCGACGCGACGTAGCGGTCGAGGATCACGATGTCGTACTGGTGCCTCAGCAGCGCGATCTCGTCGCGCGCATCGGCGCGGTCCAGCGCGAACAGCACGGCCATCGCATACACCGAACTCGAGAGATCGCCGTGGCCGCCGTGCAGCGCCTCCGCGGCGATGTCGGCCTCCGCCGACTGCCCGTACCGCGGAAACGACAGGCTGGCGACGGTCTTGCCATCGGCCTTGAAGCAGGCGCGAAGCCCGTCGGTCAGCGTGCGCTTGCCCGCACCATCGACGCCCTCTATCGCGATCAGCACGCGGCGAGCGTAACCCTCGTCGTCGCCTTCGGGTTTCCTGCCAGTCCGCTTGGGATCCGCGCGGCCGAAGCAACCGTCAGAAAAACTGTTCGGCATGAAGCTGCTTGTGTGTTCGGCGGTACTCGGCGCCGCGCTGTTCGCGGGCATTGCTCCCGCGCATGCCGACAATGGCGCCAACCCGCCGGGCTGTACCGCCGCCGATCTGGAAGCTGTACGCGCGCAGGTTCAGACGGTGACAGGCGCATACCTGGCCACCCATCCCGACCTGAACGAGTTCTACAACAGCCTCGAAGGGCTTCCGCGTGACCAGTCCGACCAGAAGGTCACGGCGTATATGGCGGCGAATCCACAGACGCAAGCCGAGCTGACCGGCATCAGGCAGCCGCTCACCGACATCAAGAACCGCTGCGCCGCGCTGACGCCCTAGAACTCGCCGCAGTTCGGCGTCGTCGGTAACTCGTTGAACCGGTCGGCGACCCACTGCATCGCCCGCTCGCCGTCGACCAACATCGGCAGTCCGTGGTTGACGATCGCCTTGTTGAGGAACGGCGGCTGCTCGTTGGTCCAGAACTGGACGTCGGCGCCCTGGGCGCACCAGTCGCGGCCGAGCTGGTTGGCCGCCGTCCATGGCACCAACGGGTCGAAGCGGTTGTTCAAAATCATCACCGGCGCATTGGGTTTGAAGCGGCCGAGCTTCTGCTCGTCGAACAGGCTGGAGAACGGTTCCTCGTTCACGAGCTGATAGATGTCCTCGGTGAAGTAGGGCTGCAGGTGGCGGAACATGAACTTCGTCAGGGTCTCGGCGACGCACTGGTCGGCCACCTTGAACAACAGGTCCTGCCCGCGCGGCGTCAGCTTCGAGCGGATCTCGTCGGCATGCTCCGGATAGGACGTGATGACCGAGTTCAGCGCGTAGCCGACCGCGCCGACGAGCACGCTGCCGTCGGCATAGGGAAACAGTTCCTTCAGGTCTGCGGGCGGCGCACCGGCGTAGGTCCCGACCACCTTGAGCTCCGGTGCGTACTGCGACGCCAGTTCGGCCGCCGACGCGGCCGCTCCCCCGCCCTGCGAGTAACCCCAAAAGGCAATCGGCCCTTCGGGTTCCAGCGACGTGTCCGGCAGCCTCTTGGCTGCGCGGGCGGCATCGAGCATGGCGTTGCCCTGGGCCACCCTGCTGACGTAGGTGTGCAGACCCGGCGTGCCGAGACCCTGATAGTCCGTCATCACGATCGCGAACCCGCGGGCGACCATCGTCGAGACGAACAACTCCTCGTAGTTGAACGCCAGGTCCAGGTATGGGCGCCAGTGGATGCCCTGGTTGAACTGACGCGACGGCGTGCACTGGTCGCCCTGGCCCTGCGTCCCAGGACCGTAGACCAGAAGCGGCCGCGGCCCGCCGCCCGGCCAGTCGTTGTGCGGTTCGAAGTAGGTACCGGTCACCGCCATCGGATTGCCGTGAATGTCGGTGCTGCGGTACATGATTCGGGTCGCATCGGCCATGATCATGCCGAGCTGGCCGGACGGTTCGAGCACCAGCCGCGACGGCTCGGTGCGGATCAGGTCACCGGGTGTGCCGGGCGGAAGCGGGTCCGGCGGGGTGTAGAACGCCTGATACTCGTCTTCGTTGAAGTACGGATCGTAGTTGTCGTTGGTCGGATCGTCGGCGAAGCCGGGCGGGGCGACGCCAACGGATCCGATCAACAGCAGCGCAAGCAGAACCCCCAGTGCTCCCCGACCCACGGGGAGACCCTAAACCAGGTACGTCAGTACCGGTAGTGCTCTGGCTTGTACGGGCCTTCGACGTCGACGTTGATGTACTCCGCCTGCTCCTTGGTGAGGCGAGTGAGAGCGCCACCCAGTGCTTCCACGTGAATGCGCGCCACCTTCTCGTCGAGATGCTTGGCCAGCCGGTAGACCTCGTTGTCGTACTCGTCGTTCTTGGTCCACAGCTCGATCTGGGCGATCACCTGGTTGGAGAAGCTGTTGCTCATCACGAACGACGGGTGCCCTGTTGCGTTGCCCAGGTTGAGAAGTCGGCCCTCGCTCAACACGATGATCGACTTGCCGTCATCGAAGATCCACTGGTCGACCTGCGGCTTGATGTTGAGCTTCTTGGCGCCCGAGCGCTCGAGCGCAGCCATGTCGATCTCGTTGTCGAAGTGGCCGATGTTGCCGAGGATCGCCTGATCCTTCATCGCCTTCATGTGGTCGAGGGTGATGATGTCCTTGTTGCCGGTCGCGGTGATCACGATGTCGGCCGTGCCGATGCCCTTCTCTACCGTCACCACATCGAAGCCGTCCATCAGCGCCTGCAGCGCGTTGATCGGGTCGATCTCGGTGACGGAGACCCGCGCGCCCTGGCCGGCCAGCGACTCCGCGCAGCCCTTGCCGACGTCGCCGTAGCCGCAGATCAGCACCTTCTTGCCGCCGATCAGCACGTCGGTGCCGCGGTTGATGCCGTCGATCAGCGAGTGCCGGGTCCCGTACTTGTTGTCGAACTTGCTCTTGGTGACCGAGTCGTTGACGTTGATCGCCGGGAAGGCGAGTTCACCCGCCGCGGCGAACTGGTACAGCCGCAGCACGCCGGTCGTCGTCTCCTCGGTGACGCCCTTGACCGACTCGGCGATTTTCGTCCACTTGTTCTTGTCGGTCTCGAAGCGCTCACGCAGCACGCCGAGGAACACCTTCCACTCGGCCGGATCGTCGTCCTCGGCGGGCGGCACGACGCCTGCCTTCTCGTACTGTGCGCCGCGCAGCACCATCATGGTCGCGTCGCCACCGTCGTCGAGGATCATGTTGGCCGGCTCGCCGGGCCAGGTCAGCATCTGCTCGGCGGCCCACCAGTACTCCTCGAGGGTCTCGCCCTTCCACGCGAAGACCGGGGTGCCCTTGGGCTCCTCGGGTGTTCCGTGCGGGCCGACGACGACGGCCGCCGCGGCGTGGTCCTGGGTGGAGAAGATGTTGCACGACGCCCAGCGGACCTCGGCGCCGAGAGACACGAGCGTCTCGATCAGCACGGCGGTCTGCACGGTCATGTGCAGCGATCCGGAGATGCGGGCGCCCTTGAGCGGCTGCACGTCGGCGTATTCGCGCCGCAGCGCCATCAGGCCCGGCATCTCGTGCTCGGCGAGCCGGATCTCCTTACGGCCGAAGTCGGCCAGGGACAGGTCGGCCACCTTGTAGTCGATGCCGTTGCGGACATCGGCGGTCAGCCGATTCTCAGTCGTCGTCATGGTCGTCCTTCATCTCGCGCGAAATTAGTTAGCTTAGTTACATATTAGCCCCGCGCGGGCGGTGCACTCCCAAGCCGCGGCTAATCGGATTCGATGACACCGTACCGCTCGGCAAAAGGGGTCATGAGACGTGCCAGGTCTCGGGCGACGTCGTAGTTCGCTTCAGGCGGCATCGAGACGTAGCTCATCGCCAGCCGGACGATGGCGCGGGCCAGCACGCCGGAGTCCTCCTCGCTGGCGCGCACCCAGCTGTTCATGAAGGTCGACGTGAGCCGCGTAGAGCAGTGCGTGATGATCGGGCCGCTGTCGGTGGTGATGAGCTGCAGCAGGTCGGGCTTGGTGTCGCCGGACAGCAGCGAGATGACCAGCGGGTCGGCGGCGGACTCGGTGAAGAAGTCCCTGAAGCCTTCGAGGAACGCGGCGTAGATGTCGCCGACGTTGCCGGTGATCGCGTCCTCGACCGCATCGACAAGGCGGTCGGCCAGGCGCATCGCGTATCCCTGGGCCAGGCCCTGGCGCGAGCCGAACTCGTTGTAGATGGTCTGCCGGCTGATGCCCGCCGCGGCCGCCACATCACTCAGCGTGATCGACGACCAGTCCCTCGTCGTGAGCAGGTCGCGCATGCCATCCAGGATCGAATCGCGCAGCAGCGCCCGCGACGCCTCGGCGTACGGGACACGTGCGCGACTCTCGGTCACACGCGCAACCGTAGTCGTCACGGACGCGCGACCTCCACCATCTCGAAATCGGCCTTCGCCGCGCCGCAGTCCGGGCAGCTCCAGTCGTCGGGGATGTCGTCCCAGCGGGTGCCCGGCGCGATGCCGTCCTCCGGCCAGCCCTTCTCCTCGTCGTATTCGAATCCGCACTGCACGCAGACGAACAGCCTGTAGTCACTCATTTCGGTTCTCCAATCATTTCGAAGTCGACCTTCTCGCGCACTGCGCAGTCCGGGCAGCACCAGTCCTCGGGGATGTCAGCGAAGGCCGTGCCCGCGGGAAACCCTTCCCGCGGAGCACCTTTGGCCTCGTCGTAGATGTAGTCACAACCCGGGCAGCGATACGCCGTCATGCCTGCGCTCCGTAGGCGGCGAGCACCTTGTCACGCACCCGCGGATGGATGTTGACCCGGGTGATGTCGCCGTCGTAGTGATCGAGCACCCGGTGGTCCATCACCTTGCGCCACAGCGGCGGGAAGTACGTCAGCGCGATCATCGACGCGTAGCCGCTGGGCAGGTTCGGCGCCCCGTCCATGCTGCGCAGCGTCTGGTAGCGGCGCGTCGGGTTGGCGTGGTGGTCGCTGTGCCGCTGCAGGTGGTACAGGAACAGGTTGGTCACGATGTGGTCGGAGTTCCAGCTGTGCACGGGCGCGCACCGCTCGTAGCGGCCGCTTTCGGTCTTCTGCCGCAGCAGGCCGTAGTGCTCCAGGTAGTTGACGGTCTCGAGCAGGGTGAAGCCGAACACCGCGGAGATCAGGATGTAGGGGATCAGCGCGAGGCCGAACACCGCGATCAGCACGCCGTAGAACACGACCGACATCGCCCACGCGTTGAGCAGGTCGTTGGACCAGTGCCACTTGCTCTTGCCTGCCCGCTCGAGGCGCTTGGCCTCGAGCTGCCACGAGGACTTCAGGCTGCCCCACACGCTGCGCGGCAGGAATTCCCAGAACGTCTCGCCGAACCGGGCCGACGCGGGGTCCTCCGGGGTGGCGACGCGGACGTGGTGGCCGCGGTTGTGCTCGATGTAGAAGTGGCCGTAGAGCGTCTGCGCCAGCGTGACCTTGCTCAGCCAGCGTTCGAGCTCGTCCTTCTTGTGACCCATCTCGTGCGCGGTGTTGATGCCCACCCCTCCGAGCACCCCCACCGACAGCGCGAGGCCGATCTTGGCCGGCCAGCCCAGCCCGCCGTCGAAGCCCAACCAGCCGAGGTCGGACGCGGTGAACAGGTACGCGCCCAGGATCACGCTGGCGTACTGGAACGGGATGTAGACGTAGGTGCAGTAGCGGTAGTACCTGTCGTTCTCCAGCCGCTCCATCACCTCGTCCGGCGGGTTCTGGCCATCGGGCCCGAACCGCAGGTCCAGTGCGGGCAACAGCACGTACAGCAGGATCGGGCCGATCCAGAACGGCACCTGCGCGGCCGCGTGCCAGCCCCAGTGGTTGAACGCCCACACCAGCGGAAGCATCACGAACAAGGCGGTCGGGGCGATGAGCCCCATCAGCCACAGGTATCGCTTCTTGTCCCGCCACTGCGCGATGTCGAGTTCGGAAAGTGCGCCATTGCTCTCGTTCATGCGCTTGACTATAAGCGCATGTTTGTCGCCTGTCTAGACACCGAGCCATATTTTGTAAAGGACTGTGCGCGGGCGGTATCGCGAGATCTGCAGGAGGGTTGTCAGATGCGCGTGCGCGCAGCCCTGGTGCAGAAATCGGCGCGACTACACCGATTCCGCCAGCTCGCGCTTGCCGAGCACAGAATGCCTGCGGCCGTACAGGAAGTAGACGGCCACGCCGATCGCCATCCAGACCAGGAAACGGATCCAGGTCAGCGCGGTGAGGTTCAGCATCAGCCAGACGCAGGCCAGGATCGCCGCGATCGGCAGCCACGGCACCAACGGCACCCGGAACCCGCGCTGAAGATCGGGCCGCGACCGCCGCAGCAGAATGACCCCCGCCGACACCAGCACGAACGCGAAGAGGGTGCCGATGTTGACCATCTCCTCGAGCTTGCCCATCGGGAACACCGACGCCGCGATCGCGACGAGGACGCCGACAATCAGCGTGATGCGCACCGGCGTGCCGTGGCGGCCGGTCTTGGCCAGCGACCGCGGCAGCAGGCCGTCGCGGCACATCGCGAACAGCACCCGCGTCTGGCCGAGGACGAGCACGATGACGACGGTGGTCAGCCCCGCCAGCGCGCCGATCGAGATGACCTTGGCCGCCCACTGCACGCCGTTCTCCGAGAACGCCGTCGCGAGGTTCGCCTTCTCGCCCTTGAGGTCTGTGTAATGCACCATGCCCGTCAGCACGACGGCGACCGCCACGTAGAGCACCGTGACGATGGCCAACGACCCGAGGATCCCGCGCGGAACGTCGCGCTGCGGGTTCTTGGTCTCCTCGGCGGTGGTCGCGACGATGTCGAAGCCGATGAACGCGAAGAACACGATCGACGCGCCCGCCAGCAACCCGTACCAGCCGTAGTTGCTGCCTTCGGCGCCCGTGATCAGCGACAGCAGCGACTGTTCACCGCTGCCGCCACCGCCGGATTCCGCGGGCGGGATGAACGGCGAATAGTTCGACGCCTTGATGTAGAACGCGCCGACGGCCACCACCAGCAGCACCACCGAGACCTTGATGACGGTGATGACCAGGCTCACCTCGGCGGAGAGCTTGGTCCCCCACGCCAGGATCGCCGTCACGAACGCGATGATGAGCAAGGCACCCCAGTCGAGGTTGACACCGCCCCCGAGTTCCATTGTGCCGCCACCGAACCCGAACACCGTCCCGAGATAGCTGGACCACCCCTTGGCGACGACGGCCGCGGCCACCGCGAACTCGAGGATCAGATCCCAGCCGATGATCCACGCGATGAACTCACCGAACGTCGCATAGGAGAAGGTGTACGCGCTGCCCGCGACCGGCACCGTCGACGCGAACTCCGCGTAACACAGCGCGGCAAGCCCGCAGGCGATCGCGGCGATGATGAACGACACCGAGATGGCGGGGCCGGTGATGCCGCCCGCGGTCGAGGCGGTGATGGTGAAGATGCCTGCGCCGATCACCACCGAAACGCCGAAGACCGTCAGGTCCCACCAGCTCAGGTCTTTGTGCAAGCGGGTCGACGGCTCGTCGGTGTCCGCGATCGACTGCTCGATTGACTTGGTCCGCCAGGCCATCGGCCACCCTCCTGATCTGCTGACCGGAATGTTACGGATATCCCGAGTCCAACAGAGGCAAAAGCGATCACGCGTACATTGAGGCCTCAATGGGGCGTAGTGGGCAGCACGCGGCCGTCATCGGAGCCAGCATCGCGGGGCTGTGCGCCGCGCGGGTGCTGTCGGACTTCTACGACCGGGTCACCCTCTACGAGCGCGACGAGCTGCCCGCCGAGCCTGCCAATCGGGCCGCGGTGCCGCAGGGCAGACATGTGCACCTGCTGATGGCGCGCGGCGCCGCCGAACTCGAAGCGCACTTTCCCGGTCTGCTCGACGACATGGTCGCCGCGGGCGTGCCGATCCTGGTGAACAGGCCCGACTGCATCCACTTCGGCGCCGCCGGACACGTCCTCGGCACGTCGGATGATCTGCGTGAGGAGTTCACCGCGTACGTGCCGAGCCGTCCGCATCTGGAATGGCAGCTCCGGCGCCGGGTCACGGCGATCGGGAACGTCGACATCGTGCGCGCCGGTGTCACCGAGCCGATGTTCGACGCGGCGCGGCAGCGGGTCACCGGGCTGCGCCTGGACACCGGCGACGAAGCGCAGGCCGATCTCGTCGTCGACACCGCCGGACGAGGTACGCGGCTACCGGTTTGGTTGCAGCAGTGGGGATTTGACCGACCTCCCGAAGCCAGCGTCGACGTCGGCATCAGCTACGCGTCGTATCTGCTGCGCATCCCGGACGGCTTGGTCATCGAGAAGGTGGTCGTCGCGGGCGCGCACCGACAGCAGCCGCTCGGCCTGGGGATGCTGTGCTACGAGGACGGCACGTGGAACCTGACGACGTTCGGTGTCGCAAAGGTCGAACCGCCGCACGACTTCGCCGGAATGTGCGAGCTGGCCGACGAAATCGTGCCGCCGCATCTGGCCGCAGCGATCCGCAAGGCCGAACCGATCGGCGATATCGCGTTGCACAAATACCCCACCAGCCGGTGGCGGCGATACCACAAGCTGGATCGTTTTCCCGCGGGCATCCTGCCGTTCGGCGACGCCGTGGCCAGCTACAACCCCACCTTCGGCCAGGGAATGACGATGGCCTCGCTGCAGGCCGGTCATCTCCGTCGCGCACTCGAAGCACCGGGCGATGACCTTGCCGCCACCTTCAACAAGGCGGCCGCGAAGTCCACGTACCCGGTGTGGACGATGAACGCGGTCGCCGACCTGGTGATGCATCGCGCCACCGGGGCGATGCCGTGGTGGTACCGCCCTGTCGGCGAGTTGTTCGACCAGTTTCTGGGCGCGGCGGAAACGGATCCCGTTCTTGCAGAGTGGTTTCTGCGCCGGTTCAGTCTTCTCGACAGCCTCTACATGGTGCCGTCGATGGCGCTGGTCGCCCGAACGATCAAGCACAACATGGGGCTGTTCATGGCGCAGCGGCGAACGCTCAGAGTCCCACGGTGGCGCGAAACAGCTTCGTAGGGCGCTGGGCGACAAGCCGAATCGGCCCGTCGTCGGCGGACACCCACGCCGCGGCGCCGCGCTCCAACGTCACGACGTTCGACTTGGCGTGCACCGTGACCGAACCCTGTGTGCACAACAGGATCTGCGGGCCGTCGCGGCGCGACGGCGCATCGATCTCGTGGCCGAGAAGGTCGCCGTCGATGCCGAGTACCGACACCGAGAACTCCGGCGCAGGTGTCTCGTAGACCGTCTCCATGCCATCCACCGAAGTCTTGGGACGCAGCGTCTCCTCGCTGGCCGGCGTGAAGTCCAGCACCTTCAACAACTCCGGCACGTCGACGTGCTTAGGGGTGAGGCCACCGCGAAGCACGTTGTCGGAGTTGGCCATCACCTCGATGCCGACACCATGGAGATAGGCGTGCAGGTTGCCCGCGGGCAGGTAGATGCCCTCGCCCGGCTGCAGCGTGAGCCGGTTCAACAGCAATGACGCGAGGACCCCCGCATCGCCGGGGTAGCGCTCGCCCAACTCGAGCACCGTCTTCGCCTCCGCCGCAAATTGTTTCGCACCCGAGCGGACGTAGTTGATCGCGCCGTCGATCACCGCGGGCACCAGCACGTCAAGGTCGGGTTGCGGTGCGGTGATCCACGTGGTGAACAGCGCGCGCAGACCGTCGGCGTCGGGCTGGCCCGCAAGCAGGTGAACGTAGGGATCGAGATCGGAAACCGCAAGCGCCTTCAGCAGTTCCACCGATCGGTCGGCGGGCCGGAACCCGGCGAGCGCTTCGAAGGTGTCCAACGCGACGAGCAGTTCCGGCTTGTGGCTGCGGTCGCGGTAGTTGCGGATCGGCGAGGCCACCGGAATCCCGGCCCGCTCCTCGCGCGCGAAGCCCTCGACGGCCTGCTCGGCGCTGGGGTGCGCCTGCAGGGACAGCGGCTCGTCGGCGGCGAGCACCTTCATCAGGAACGGCAGCGCGTCGCCGAACCGGTCGCGTACCGCGACACCGAGTTGCCCTTCCGGGTCCTCGCGCACCGCCTGCAGCAGCGACTCCTCGCCGTGGTCGGTCTCCAGCCACGCCGGGTCACCGGGATGCGCCCCGAACCACAGCTCTGCCTCGGGATGCGCTGTGGGACTTGGCCTTCCGGTGAAGTCGGCAATGGCCGTGCGCGAACCCCAGGCATAGGTCCGCAACGCTCCTCGTAACAGATTCACTCGGCTTATCCTCGAACCAGTCTCAGGTAGGTGGCCGCCATCTCCAGCCGCACGGCCAGCATCGCCAATTGCTGTTCCGGTCGCCCCGACTGTACCGGTGAATCGCTGGCGTCGGGCACGTCCTCCGCGCCCACGATGTCGACGCCGTGCAGCCCAGCAACCCGCGCTGTCACCACCGCCCGCTCGGCGTTCAGCGTCAGCGCGATGGTTCGGGTGCGCTCCGGCAACGGCCCGTCGAGTTCGTCGTCGTGGAACAGCGCGGCGTCGGAGTCGGCGTCCGACTGCGCCCCGAATCCGCTGCGCAACGCCACGATCGCGTCGGCGAGACCGACCGCGGCGACCGCCTGGTGACCGACCCGCAGCATGGCCGCGCCACCGTGGCGGGCCAGCGCCAGCGTCGCCGCGTTGTCACCCGCGAGGACGACCGCGTGCCCGGACATCCGGTCGGCAAGCGTCTTGGCCGGATTGGTGAACAGCTCACGGGCGGCGCTGTTGCGCAGCGCTTCGGCGTCGAGTTCATCGGCCAGCGCGCCGAGATCGGTGCGCAAACCCGGGTCTATTGCGTGGAGCACCGCCAGCCCGGCCGCCAGATACCTGGGCAACGTGAACTCGTCGGGCACCCACAGCCGCGGCTCGAGCACGGCGGCGCGCCCGGCGGTGGCATCGCGCAGCGGACCCTCGTAGGGAGCGAGGACGACGACTCTGGCGCCGCGTCGCACAGCGGTCGCCGCTGCGGCGACGAGTGCCGGGTCACCGGGGTCGTCGCCTGCGACGACGAGTACGTCGAGCGCGCCGATCCACGGTGGCGCCTCGGCGCAGACGACGATCGGCGATGCGGCCGAACCGCAAACCGCCGCAGCGAGAATCGTGCCTGCCGTCTCGGCGTTCCCCCGACCCGCGATCCAGATCAGCGTCCGCGGTGGATCGCCCGCGACGGACTCCAGCATCCCTTCGTCCAACGCGGCGGCCGTGGCACGCACCTGGGCACCGGCCATCGACGCACCGCGAAGCAGCCCGCCGCGGTCGGCGGCCAACAGACCGTCGGCGTCGTCGAAGTCGATCGTGGCTGGCGCAATCATGTCGATTTTTCGGTGTGCGAGGCGATTTCGGCCGAGACCCAGCCGACCACCGCGTCGACGTCCTCGGTGGTGCGGGCCTCGACATTGAGTCGGAGCAGTGGCTCGGTGTTGGAGGTGCGCAGGTTGAACCAGCTGCCGTCACCGAGATCGACGGTCACGCCGTCGAGGTGGTCGATGGACTGGATGCGATTGCCGAGCGACTTCAGCACCGCCTCGACGCACGACTCCGAATCCTCGACGGTGTAGTTGATCTCGCCGGAGGCTTCATATCGTTGATAGTCGGCCATCAGCTCCGACAGCGGCCTGCGCTGCTCGCCGAGGGCGGCGAGGACGTGCAGCGCTGCCAGCATTCCGGAATCCGCGCCCCAGAAGTCGCGGAAGTAGTAGTGCGCAGAATGCTCACCGCCGAAGATCGCCCCGGTGTCGGCCATCATCGCCTTGATGTAGGAGTGACCGACACGCGATCGCACCGGGGTGCCACCGCGTTCGACGACCAGTTCGGGCACCGCCCGTGAGGTGATCAGGTTGTGGATCACCGTTGCGCCGATCTCCCTGCTCAACTCGCGTGCGGCGACCAGGGCGGTCACCGCTGACGGCGATACCGGATGCCCTGATTCGTCGACGACGAAACACCGGTCGGCATCGCCGTCGAACGCCAACCCGATGTCTGCACCCGTCTCGGTCACGTACTTCTGGAGATCGACGAGGTTGTCGGGATCCAGCGGGTTGGCCTCGTGGTTGGGGAATGTGCCGTCGAGTTTGAAGTAGAGCGGCAGCACCTCGATCGCGGCAATGGGCCCGAGCACCGCGGGCGCCGTGTGACCGGCCATCCCGTTCCCCGCGTCGACGGCGACCCGCAGCGGGCGCCAGTCCGCGACGTCGACGAGCGAGCGGAGGAACTCGCCGTATTCGGCGAGCACATCGCGCTCTGTGGTGGTGCCGGCCGGGCCGTCGTAGTCGGGTACGCCCGCGATCACCTCGTCGCTGATCGTCGACAACCCGGTGTCCTTGCCGACGGGCTTGGCTCCGGCGCGGCAGAGTTTGATCCCGTTGTAGGCCGACGGGTTGTGGCTGGCGGTGAACATCGCGCCGGGGCAGTCCAACAGGCCCGATGCGAAGTACAACTGGTCGGTCGAGGCCAGCCCGATCCGCACCACGTCGAGTCCCTGCGAGGTGACCCCGTGGGCGAAGGCCGTCGCCAGCGCAGGCGAACTGGCACGCATGTCCTGTCCGATGACCACCTGCCGGGCGCCCTCGCCGCGCACCAACCCCGCGAACGCCGCACCCACATCGGCGACGAAGCCCTCGTCGATCTCGTCGCCGACGAGGCCGCGCACGTCGTACGCCTTGATGACGCGGTTGACCACCGCGGCGGGCCGGGACATAGATCTCCTCGCATACTCCAGACTGCTTGGCGCCAGCCTATCCGTAGCGGCGAAGGCTTATTGCTACTAGTCAGAAGGGTCGGGCAACACCCGCAGGTGGCCGCGCCTGCGGCCGTTCGACTCGGGCCGCGGGGCGGGCGGCGCGATCAGCGCACCGCCGTGCGCGCCCGTGACGGGATCGGTGAAACCCGCCGCGATCCCGCCGAGCGGGGCCTCGCGTCCCTCGCGGACGGCCTCGGCGAGCGCGATCAGGTCGTCCTCGTCGGGATGGGTCGGCAGCGGCCCCGCGTGGCGAACGAGTTCCCATCCGCGGGGTGCGGTGATCCGGCCTGCGTGGCTGACGCAGAGGTCCCAGGAATGGGGCTCGGAAACGGTGGCCAGCGGCCCCACCACCGCCGTGGAATCGGAGTAGACGAACGTCAATGTCGCGACCGCATAGTGGGGGCACCCGGGCCGGCAGCAGCGACGGGGAACATTCACGATCGGAAGGCTATCGCGGGACAAACCCGGTCAGGCGTGGGACACGCAGCGGTCCGCACGCCGACTTCCAACCGTTACAGTTTCACCCGTGGCCGACCGGAATCTCCGGCGTTCTCGCCGAGGCCGCGATATGCGCGGTCCGTTGCTTCCCCCGACGGTCCCCGGCTGGCGCAGCCGGGCCGAGCGGTTCGACATGGCGGTGCTGGAGGCCTACGAGCCGATCGAGCAGCGGTGGCAGGACAGGCTGAGCGCGCTGGACGTGGCCGTCGACGAGATTCCCCGGATGTCGCCCAAGGACCCGGAAAGCGTGCAGTGGCCGCCCGAGGTGGTCGCCGACGGCCCGATCGCGCTGGCCCGGCTCATCCCTGCCGGTGTCGACGTCAGAGGGAATTCGACCCGCGCGCGAATTGTGTTGTTCCGCAAGCCGATCGAGCGGCGAGCCAAGGACACCATCGAACTCGCCGATTTGTTACATGAGATCCTGGTGGCCGAGGTGGCCACGTATCTGGGTGTCGAACCATCTGTCATCGACCCTTCGATCGACGACGAGTGAGCCGCGCGCGCTAGATGATGCCGCGCTTCAGGCGGCGGCGCTCCCGCTCGGAGAGTCCGCCCCAGATGCCGAAGCGCTCATCGTGGGCCAGCGCGTACTCGAGGCACGCGTCGCGAACCTCGCAGCCCTGGCAGATGCGCTTGGCTTCCCGGGTCGATCCGCCCTTCTCAGGGAAGAACGCCTCGGGGTCGGTCTGCGCGCAGAGTGCCTTCTCCTGCCACAGATCGTCCTCGGGAGTTAGCGGCGCAATGGCGTCTAACTCCGGACGTTCCGGCACCAGGCTCAGCTGGGGCCGTGCGACAGACCCCATCGGTGCCGGGCCGGTATTGGTGTGCGGGATGTTGTCAACGGAGCCGAGTATCCGGTTCTCGAAACGGATGTGATGGCCGAAATCGACCTGCTCAAAAGACATCTTCCCCTCCTCACCTACATATCGCTGATCCGCTATGGAGCCCCACGGTCGAGATGTGCGGCCATCTCAATTCGAACAAGTGATCGAATCTCGGTCTGCGACACCGGAACCGGCCGGCCAACCGAAAAATGACACTGGTGTGATTACACACGTGTTAGCTGCCGCGGTCAAGCGCTAGAGCCGTTTTTCATACCATCTCGTTATCTCATTTCGGCGCGTCGCTGCTCCGGCGTGTCTGTCACACTCCGATACCGGCTGGCTGCCGAGACCTCATCGTGACCCAGCGCCTAATGTCGATCGGTGTGAAGGTCACCGTTCTGGTCGGCGGCGTCGGCGGCGCGCGGTTCCTGTTGGGCGTGCAACGCTTGCTCGGCCTCGGGCAGTTCGCCGACGGGACGAAACAAGATCATTCGCTGACGGCCGTCGTCAACATCGGCGATGACGCTTGGATGTTCGGCGTCCGCATCTGCCCCGATCTCGATACCTGCATGTACACCCTGGGCGGCGGTATCGACCCCGAGCGCGGGTGGGGGCACCGAAACGAGACGTGGCATGCCAAGGAGGAACTCGCGGCATACGGTGTGCAGCCGGACTGGTTCGGCCTCGGCGACCGCGACCTGGCCACCCATCTCGTCCGCAGCCAGATGCTGCGGGCCGGCTATCCGCTCTCGGAGGTCACCGAGGCACTGTGCAAACGCTGGTCCCCCGGTGCGCGGCTACTTCCCGCCAGCGACGACCGAAGCGAAACCCACGTTGTCATCACCGATCCCGACTCCGGCGACCGCAAGGCGATCCACTTCCAGGAGTGGTGGGTGCGATACCGGGCGAAGGTGCCGACGCACAGCTTCGCGTTCGTCGGGGCCGACAAGGCGACGGCGGGGCCCGGCGTCACCGACGCAATCGCGGACGCCGACGCCGTGCTGCTGGCACCGTCCAACCCGGTGGTCAGCATCGGCTCGATCCTGGCGATCCCCGGGATTCGCGGCGCGCTGCGGTCGACACCGGCCCGCGTGATCGGCTACTCCCCGATCATTGCCGGAAAACCGTTGCGCGGCATGGCAGATGAGTGTCTTTCGGTGATCGGGGTGGCGAGCACGTCGGAGGCCGTCGGTGGCTACTACGGGCCGCGCTCGGGCGTCGGCATCCTCGACGGCTGGCTCGTGCAGGAGGGCGACGACGCCGAGATCGCCGGCATGGAGGTGCGCTCGGTTCCCCTGTTGATGACCGATCCCGACGCCACGGCTGAAATGGTGCGCGCCGGCCTCGATCTGGCGGGGGTGACACTGTGACCGAACACGGTTCGGCGGCCGCGATCGAACTGCTTCCGGTCACCGGCCTGCCGGAGTTCCGGCCCGGCGACGACCTCGCCGATGCACTCGCCGCTGCGGCACCGTGGCTTCGCGACGACGATGTCGTCGTGGTCACCAGCAAGGTGCTGTCGAAGTGCGAAGGGCGAATCGTTGCCGCGCCGGAAGATCCAGAAGAGCGGGATACGCTGCGCCGAAAGCTGATCGACGAAGAGGCGGTGCGGGTGCTTGCACGCAAAGGTCGCACGCTGATCACCGAGAACAACCTCGGCATCGTGCAGGCCGCCGCGGGTGTCGACGGCTCCAACGTCGGCGCGGCCGAACTCGCCCTGCTGCCCGTCGACCCCGACGGCAGCGCGGCGGCACTGCGCGCGGGGTTGCGCGACCGGCTCGGGGTGACGGTCGGCGTCGTCGTCACCGACACGATGGGCCGGGCGTGGCGCAACGGCCAGATCGACGCCGCGATCGGCGCGGCTGGGGTCACGGTGTTGCACGGCTATGCCGGCGAACACGACGTGCACGGCAACGAGCTCGTGGTCACCGAGGTCGCCGTCGCCGACGAGATCGCCGCGGCGGCCGATCTGGTCAAGGGCAAGCTGACCGGAATACCCGTCGCGGTGGTGCGCGGTCTGACGTTGCGGGACAACGGATCCAATGCCCGCACACTGCTGCGTCCCGGCGAAGAGGACCTGTTCTGGCTCGGCACGGAAGAGGCGCTGGCGATGGGCCGAAGCCAGGCGCAGCTGCTGCGCCGATCGGTTCGGCGGTTCAGCGGGGAGCCGGTCGCGCCGGAGATCGTCGAGGCCGCCGTCGCGGAGGCGCTCACCGCACCCGCGCCACACCACACGCGGCCGGTGCGGTTCGTATGGCTGACCGACCGCGCCGACCGCAACCGGCTGCTGGACCGGATGAAGGACAAGTGGCGCTCCGATCTGATCGGTGACGGCCAGCCGGCCGACGCCGTGGAACGCCGGGTCGGCCGCGGCCAGATTCTCTACGACGCAACTGAACTCGTGATCCCGTTTCTGGTTCCTGATGGCGCACACAGTTATCCGGACGCCGAACGCACCGCCGCCGAGCACACCATGTTCACCGTCGCCGCCGGTGCCGCGGTTCAGGCGCTGCTCGTCGCGCTGGCCGTGCGCGGGGTCGGCAGCTGCTGGATCGGCTCGACGATCTTCGCCGCAGATCAGGTGCGCGACGAACTCGATCTGCCCGACGATTGGGAACCGTTGGGCGCCATTGCGATCGGTTATCCGGATGAGCCGTCGGGTCCGCGCGAGCCCGCGTCGACAGAAGGTCTTCTGGTGCGCAAGTGACCCTGCGCGATTCGGTTATAGAAGCGCTCGATGGTTGGGCAGCGCCCGATCCCGCTCAGGATGCGCTGCGCCATGCGGTGCTGTCGTTCGTCGTTGCCCGTGACGACGCGTGCCGGCGCGAATGCGTGCCGGGCCACGTCACCGCCTCGGCGCTGGTGCTCGATCACACCGGAACCCGAACGCTGCTGACATTGCACCCGCGCATCGGCCGCTGGGTGCAACTCGGAGGGCACTGCGAAGAGGACGACGGCGATATCGTCTCCGCCGCGTTGCGTGAGGCATCCGAGGAATCCGGAATAGCCGGGCTGGCCATCGATTCGGCCATCGCGGTGATCCACGTGCACCCGGTCACCTGCTCGCTGGGCGTGCCGACGCGTCATCTCGATCTGCAGTTCATCGCCCATGCCCCCGACGGCGCCGAAATCGCCTGCAGCGACGAATCATTGGACCTGCGTTGGTGGCCACTGGTTGCGCTGCCCGACGGCACCGACTTCGGGCTGGAGCAGTTGGCCGCGGTGGCGCGGCGTCAGACGTCGGTCGAGTAACGGATACCGCCGTCGGGGATGGCCACCCCCGGCCACACCCGGGCACCGCGCAACAGCTCGCAGCGGGCGCCGATGTCGGCACCGTCGCCGATGACGCCGTCGCGGATCAGCGCACGGGGACCGATGCGGGCACCGAAGCCGATGATCGAGCGCTCGATCACCGACCCCGCCTCCACGCGTACCCCGTCGAAGATCACCGCGCCGTCAAGCCGTGCGCCAGGCCCGATTTCGGCACCGCGCCCGACAACGGTACCGCCGATCAGCAGGGCCCCGGGCGCCACTGCGGCACCGTCGTGCACCAGCGACTCACCCCGGTGGCCGTGCAGCGCAGGCGACGGCGCGATGCCGCGCACCAGATCGGATGAGCCGCGGACGAAGTCCTCCGGCGTTCCCATGTCGCGCCAATAGGACGCGTCGACGTGCCCGCATACCTTCAAACCGTCGGCCAGCAGCTGCGGGAACACCTCACGCTCCACCGACAGCGCCCTGCCCTTCGGCAGTCGGTCGATCACGGAGCGCTTGAAGACGTAGCACCCCGCGTTGACCTGGTCGGTCGGCGGATCCCCGGTCTTCTCCAGGAATGCGGTGACCAGCCCGTCGCCATCGGTGGGAACACACCCGAACGCCCGCGGGTCGCCGACCCGGACGAGGTGCAGGGTGACGTCGGCGTCGTGGTCGCGGTGGGTGGTCAGCAGGGCGCCGAGATCGGCACCGGACAGCACGTCGCCGTTGAACACCATCACGGTGTCGTGCCGCAGCTTGTGCGCGACGTTGGCGATGCCGCCGCCGGTGCCGAGCGGCTCCTCTTCGACGACGTACTCGATCTGCAGGCCGAGCTTCGAGCCGTCGCCGAACTCGGACTCGAACACCGCGGCCTTGTAGGAGGTGCCGAGGATGACGTGTTCGATGCCCGCTGCGGCGATCCTGGACAGCAGATGCGTCAGAAACGGCAGCCCGGCGGTCGGCAACATCGGCTTCGGCGCCGAAAGGGTCAGCGGCCGCAGCCGGGTGCCCTGCCCGCCGACGAGAACGACGGCGTCCACATCCCGTGGGTCGATGGGATCCGCCACGTCAGCCCCGTCCTTTCGCCTTCCGCCGACTTCGGCGGCCTCGCCCCCCGCGTGCGCGAAGACTGACCACTAGGCGCGAGCGCGCCTCCAGCGCGCCTCTCATCGTCCACCTCAACGGCGCCTGCCAGGGCCTGTTGTATCGATCAGACAGGAAAGTGTAGGTGCTTTCATGGTGCGCGGCCAAGTTGCGGGCGGGGTCGCGGCCGGTGGAGTGGCCTTTGTCGTGCAAAACCTCGGCCGAGGGCACGTATACGTTCTGCCATCCGGCTCGCCGGAACCGATCGCCCAGGTCGACGTCCTCCATGTACATGAAATAGCGCTCGTCGAAGCCGCCGATCTCATCGAAGGCGGCGCCCCGCAGCAACAGGCACGATCCCGAAAGCCATCCGACTTGACGTTCGCTGGGCTCGAGGCGGTCCTGCCGGTAGGCCGCGGTCCACGGGTTGGACCGCCACAGCGGGCCGACCACCGCGTGCATACCCCCGCGGATGATGCTCGGCTGCTGTCGCGCCGACGGGTACACCGAGCCGTCCGGGTCGCGGATCAACGGACCGAATGCCGCCGCCCCCGGCCACCTGCCCGCCGCCTCCAGAAGCGCGTCGATGCTGCCGGGGCCCCATTGCACGTCGGGGTTGGCGACAACGAACAGATCGAGATCCGCGCAGTCCTTGCGGAGTTCGGCCACGGCGCGGTTCACCGCCGTTCCGTAACCCAGATTCCCTCCGGTGCGCAGCAACCGGACGTTGGGGAACCGCTCGAGCGCCTCTTCGGGGCTGCCGTCGCTCGACCCGTTGTCGGCCATGATCACCGACACCGGCCGCTCGGTGGCATGCGACAGCGTCGCGAGGAACCGGCCCAGGTGAGGACCGGGTGAGTACGTCACCGTCACCACAAACAGTTCGTCACTCACGGCGTTGAGGGTAGCGAACGGTCAGCGGGCCAACGCCGCGGCCAACGCGTCGGGCCATGGCCTCAGCGGCGTCAGGCCCGCGGCGGCCGCGGCCCGGCCCGAAAGCGCCGAGTACGGCGGTCGCGGCGCAGGCCGCGGCATGTCCTCCGACGATGCGGGCACCACCCGGCTGGGATCTGCTCCGACGAGTTCGAACACCAGCCGCGCAAGCTCGAAGCGGCTCGCCGCACCCGCGTTCGCGACGTGCAGCAGCGGCGGCGCGGCAGGCCGGTCGGCGATCTCGAGCAGGGCCGAAGCCAGGTCCACGCTGTAGGTCGGCGAGCCGATCTGATCGACCACCACGGGGACCGGGTCCTCACCCGCCGCCAGCCTTCGCATGACGCCGACGAAATCGGACCCGACGCCGGTATAAACCCAAGCCGTCCGCACCACGTGCGCTTCGGGAAGCGCGGCGTGCACGGCTTGCTCGCCTGCGAGCTTGGTCTTGCTGTAGATGCTCTGCGGGCCGGTCGGATCGTCGACGTCGTACGGCCTCGACGGGCCGTCGACCACGCCGGAGAACACGTAGTCCGTCGAGATGTGGATCATTCGGGCTCCGGCGCTCGCACAGGCCCGCGCGACAATCCCCGGCGCCACGGCGTTGACCGCGTGCGCCCGCTCCGGCTCGCTCTCGGCGGCGTCCACAGATGTGAAGGCGGCGCAGTTGACCACCACGTCGCCTCTGGCGACGATGTCGGCCGCCGCGT
This sequence comes from Mycolicibacterium sp. 120270, assembly GCA_033741175.1. GTDB lineage: Bacteria > Actinomycetota > Actinomycetes > Mycobacteriales > Mycobacteriaceae > Mycobacterium. Next base: position 252,249 of record JAWQNE010000006.1, read on the forward strand.
CAGGATCGGTGATGTCCCACTGCGCCGATGTCAGCGCGAGCACGTCGAGCCCGCGGCGGCCGGCGTCGGCGGCCAGCGCGCGCCCGACCTGCCCCCCTGCGCCGCTGATCACGATGCGATTGGCCACCGGCTGAGTCTGGCACGCCGGGCTGCGGCTACCGGCTCCGCGCCCCCCTCACAAGTAACCTGGGCTAATGCCCGCCCGCGTCTTCAGGACCGTTGCCGTCATGCTCACGGCGGCGATCGTCATCGGCACCGGGGTGGCCTGGAGCAAGATCCGCTCGTTCGAATCCGGGATCAACCACATCTCGTCGGCGGCGCTCGGCGGTGGCGGTGAGGACGGCGCCATCGACATCCTGCTCGTCGGGCTGGACAGCCGGACCGACGCCCACGGCAACCCGCTGTCGCAGGAGGAGCTGGCCACCCTGCGTGCCGGTGACGACGAGTCGACCAACACCGACACGATCATCCTCGTCCGCATCCCGAACAACGGGGAGTCGGCCACCGCGATCTCGATTCCGCGCGACTCCTACGTCGACGCTCCCGGCATCGGCAAGATGAAGATCAACGGCGTCTACGGATCCGAGCACCTGGAGAAGCTCAAGCAGCTGGTCGAGGAACAGGGCGTCGATCCCGCGGTGGCCGAGCCCGAAGCCACCGAGGCGGGCCGCGAAGCGCTCATCAAGACCGTCGCCAACCTGACCGGCGTCACCGTCGACCATTACGCCGAGGTCGGCCTGCTCGGCTTCGCGCTGATCACCGACGCCCTGGGCGGCGTCAACGTCTGCTTGAAAAGCCCCGTGTACGAACCCCTTTCGGGTGCGGACTTCCCAGCGGGCTGGCAACAGCTGGACGGCCCGCAGGCGCTGAGCTTCGTGCGGCAGCGCCACGACCTTCCCCGCGGCGACCTCGACAGGGTGGTCCGCCAGCAGGTGGTGATGGCATCCCTTGCCCACCAGGTCATCTCGGGTAAGACGCTGTCGAGCCCGGCGACGCTGAACCGGCTGGAAGAAGCCGTGCAGCGGTCGGTCGTGTTGTCCGACGGCTGGGACGTCATGCAGTTCGCCGAACAGCTGCAGAAGCTGGCGGCAGGCAACGTCGCGTTCGCCACCATCCCGGTCCTCGACGAGAACGGCTGGAGCGACGACGGCATGCAGAGCGTTGTCCGGGTCGACCCCAACGAGGTGCACGACTGGGTCGACAGCCTGCTGCAGGAGCAGGACGAGGGCAAGACCGAGGAACTGGCCTACACACCGGCCAAGACCGCCGTCGAGGTGGTCAACGCCACCGACATCAACGGCCTGGCCGCCGCGGTCTCGGCCGCGCTGACCAACAAGGGATTCGCGCCCGGGCCCGTCGGCAACCACGAAGAAGGCGTGCTGGACACCACCCAGGTGCTCGCTGAGAAGGTCGACGACCTTGGCGCGCAAGCGGTTTCGAAGGATCTCGGCGGACTTCCCGTGGTCGCCGACCCGGCCGTGCCGCCGGGTACGGTGCGGGTGGTGCTCGGCAACGACTACACCGGCCCGGGCTCCGGCCTCGACGGCACCGACCCGACGCTCGCGACGGCCGACCCCGCGGCCAGCGAGTGGACGGGTGAGGACGCCCCGCCCGCACCGTCGCCGATCATCACGGCGGGCTCGGACAACCCCGACTGCGTGAATTGACGACGACCGTCAGCCAGGCGCTGCTGGATCCGTTGATGAATCGGGATCCGGTAGGCCCGCGCATCACCTACTACGACGACGCGACCGGCGAGCGGATCGAGTTGTCGACGGTGACCCTGGCCAACTGGGCGGCCAAGACTGCCAACCTGCTGCGCGACGAACTCGGCGCCGGACCCGGCAGCCGGATCGCGGTGCTGCTGCCCGCGCACTGGCAGACCGCCGCCGTACTGCTCGGAGCCTGGTACATCGGCGCCGAGGTGCTGCTCGCGGCCGACGAGGCGGATGTCGCGCTGTGCACGGCGGACCGGATCGACGATGCCGATGCCGCCGTCGGCGCCGGTGAGATCGCGGTGCTGTCGCTGGATCCCTTCGGTGAGCCGGTCGCGGACCTGCCGGTCGGGATGACCGATTACGCGTCGTCGGTGCGCGTCCACGGGGACCAGATCGTCCCCGAGCGCAGCCCAGGACCGGTCCTCGAGGGCCGCTCGGTGTCCGACCTGCTCGACGCCGCCTCCGAATCGGCCGCCGCCCAGGGATTGACCGGCGACGATCGCGTGCTCTCCACCGCGGCATGGGACACCGCAGACGATCTGATCGCGAATCTGCTGGCGGTGTTCGCCGCCGGCGCTTCACTTGTCCAGGTGGCGAATCCGGACGACGCATCGATGGCCCGCCGCCGCGAAGTCGAGAAGGTAACTCGGCCCCTGAAGGATTGACGCCGCCGAGTCTGCTGACAGATCACAATCTCGCCTGATTTCGTGATCTGTTTGCAGTCTCGCGCACATGGCTGGCTGGTAATGCCAGGCTTTGACCATGCTGGACAGACGCGAATTCATGCTGCTGGCCGCGGCGGCCGCCGGGGCCGCAGCGGGTTGCGCGGGGCAGGGGAGGACGCCGGAGCCGCAGGAGTCGTATACCCCTGCGCGGCCGGCCGTCGACGTGACATTCGAGCCGGGCGAGACGGAGATCGACCTCGGCGGCGTGTCCGTGCGCACCTGGGTGTACAACGGCAGGCTGCCGGGCAAGGAGATCCGCATCCGCAAGGGCGATCGGTTACGCGCGCCGGTGACCAACAAGCTGCCCGCCGACACCAGCATCCACTGGCACGGCCTAGCGATCGTCAACAAGATGGACGGTGTCCCGCCGCTGACCCAGTCGCCGATCCCGGCCGGCGGAGACTTCACCTACGACTTCGTCGTCCCCGACGGCGGAACGTATTGGTATCACTCACATGTCGGCACACAGTTGGACCGCGGGCTGTACGGCCCACTGATTGTCGAGGATCCCGACGAGAAGGCCGACTACGACGAGGAACTCGTGCTTGTGCTCGACGACTGGATCGACGGCACGGGTACGAACCCGGACCGCGTGTTCGAGGACCTGCGCAGGACGGGCATGAAGCCGATGGCACCAGGCGGCCCCGGGGTGAGCCCGACGACGCCGCTGGGCGCCGACGGCGGCGACGTGACGTATCCGTACTTCCTCGTCAACGGGCGCGTGCCCGCCGATCCCGAGGTGCGTGATCACCGTGCCGGACAACGCATCCGGCTGCGGGTCATCAATGCCGGATCCGACACCGCGTTCCGCATCGCGGTGCCGAACACCACCCTGAACGTGATCGCCACCGACGGTTATCCGGTGATGCCTGCGCAGGCGACGTCGGTCATCCTCGGCATGGGTGAGCGCGTCGACGCCACGTTCACCGTCGACTCGTCGGTGCCTGTTGTCGCAGTGCCGGAAGGCAAACAGGGCCACGCGCAGTTGAACATTCGGGTGGCCGACAAGCCGAATACGGTCAACGCCGACGACTTCGTCGCCGCGGTGCGCAAAGAGGCTCCCCTCGACACCGCGACGCTGTCACCGACACCGGAGGTGACGCTGCCTCCGCGCGATCCCGACCAGGTCATCGACGCGACGCTGAGTGGGCCGAATCCGCATTACACATGGCCGTTCGCGGGCAGGCTCTACGACCCGACCAAAGACGGCATCGCCGTGAAGCGTGACCAGCGGGTGCGGATGCGGATGGCCAACGAGTCGATGATGTTTCATCCGATACACCTGCACGGGCACACATTTCAGGTCGTCGGCCGCGACGCGCCGCGTGCCCGCAAGGACACCGTGCTGGTACCGCCCAAACAGACCGTGCAAGTCGACTTCCAAACCGACAACCCCGGCAAGTGGATCACCCACTGCCACAACACCTACCACCTCGAAGGCGGAATGGCGGGCTGGATCTTCTACCAGAGCTGAACTACTTCAGCAGCGCGCGCGACATCACCACGCGCTGAATCTGGTTGGTGCCCTCATAGATCTGGGTGATCTTGGCGTCGCGCATCATCCGCTCGACCGGGAAGTCCTGGGTGTAGCCCGCACCGCCGAACAACTGCACGGCGTCGGTGGTGACCTCCATGGCGACATCGGAGGCGAAGCACTTCGACGCCGAGGAGATGAACCCGAGCGCGGGCTCGCCGCGTTCGGCCCGCGCCGCCGCGGTGTAGACCATCAACCGCGCCGCCTCGACCTTCATCGCCATGTCGGCGAGCATGAACTGCACACCCTGGAAGTCGCTGATCGGCTTGCCGAACTGCTTGCGCTCCTTGGTGTATGCGATCGCCGCGTCCAGTGCGCCCTGCGCGATTCCGACCGCCTGCGCGCCGATCGTCGGGCGGGTGTGGTCGAGCGTGCGCAGCGCGGTCTTGAAGCCGGTGCCGGGCTCGCCGATGATCCGGTCGCCGGGAATGCGGCAGTTCTCGAAGTACAACTCGGTCGTCGGTGAGCCCTTGATGCCGAGCTTGCGCTCCTTCGGCCCGACCGTGAAGCCCTCGTCGTCGCGGTGCACCATGAACGCCGAGATGCCGTTGGCGCCCTTGTCCGGGTCGGACGATGCCATCACCGTGTACCAGGTGGACTTGCCGCCGTTGGTGATCCAGGCCTTGGTGCCGTTGAGGATCCAGTCGTCGCCGTCCTGACGTGCGCGGGTCCGCATAGCCGCGGCGTCGCTGCCGGATTCGCGCTCCGACAGCGCATAGGACGCCATCGCCTCGCCGGAGGCGATCGACGGCAGCACCTGCTTCTTGAGTTCCTCGGAACCGGACAGGATCAGCCCCATCGTGCCGAGCTTGTTGACGGCGGGGATCAACGACGACGCCGCACACACCCGCGCCACCTCTTCGATCACGATGCATGTCGCGACCGAATCCGCGCCCTGGCCGCCGTACTCCTCGGGCACGTGCACGGCCGAGAAGCCCGACTCGTTGAGGGCCTTGAGCGCCTCCTCGGGGAACCGCGAGTTCTCGTCCACGTCGCCCGCATGCGGGGCGATCTCCTTCTCGCACAGATCGCGCAGCACAGCGCGCAACTCGTCGTGCTCCTCGGGCAGCTTGAACACGTCGAAATCTGGGTTACCAGCCATGAGATCTCCTTGCTACTCGCCAGTAACTTTATCGTCGGAACCGAGAACCCGATCCCGCAGGGCGGCGTCCTTCTCCAGCACCGAGGCTTCGAGCTGCTCCTGGAACGCCTCGACCCGCTTGCGCAGTTGGGCGTCGGTGGCGCCGAGGATCCGCACGGCGAGCAGGCCGGCGTTGCGCGCTCCGCCGATCGACACCGTCGCCACCGGTACGCCCGCAGGCATCTGCACGATCGACAGCAGCGAGTCCAGGCCGTCGAGTCTGGCCAGCGGAACCGGCACACCGATCACCGGCAGCGCCGTCGCCGATGCCACCATGCCGGGCAGGTGGGCCGCGCCGCCCGCCCCGGCGATGATCACCTCGATGCCGCGGTCGGCGGCCGTGCGCGCGTAGTCGAGCATGCGGCCGGGCGTGCGATGCGCCGACACCACCCCGACCTCGAACGGGATGTCGAACTCCGCCAGCGCATGCGCGGCGGCCTCCATCACGGGCCAGTCGCTGTCGCTGCCCATGATCAGCCCAACGCGGGCTCCCTCAGCCATGTCCGCCGTCCCATCCGTCGGTCCACTCCGCATGCGATAACCAGTGTGCCGCTCTCGTGGCGCGTTCACGCAACTTCTCGACGTCGTCGCCGAGGATGTTGACGTGGCCGATCTTGCGGCCCGACCGCTCCTCCTTGCCGTACAGGTGCACCTTCGCGTCGGGGAGCCGGCCGAACAGATGGTGCAGCCGCTCGTCCATCCCCATCGCGGGTTTCTCCGGTGCGCCAAGCACATTGGCCATCACCGTGACCGGCGCGATGGGGCGGGTATCGCCGAGCGGGTAGTCCAGGACCGCGCGCAGGTGCTGCTCGAACTGGCTCGTCGTCGCGCCGTCCATCGTCCAGTGCCCGGAGTTGTGCGGCCGCATCGCCAGCTCGTTGACGACCACGCCCCCGTCGACGGTCTCGAACAGCTCGACGGCCAGCACCCCGACCACACCCAACTCCTCGGCCAGGCGCAGTGCCAATTGCTCGGCGGCGCTTGCGGTTTCGCTGTCCAAACCCTGCGCGGGCGCGATGACCTCGACGCAGATGCCGTCGCGCTGCACGGTCTCCACGATCGGCCACGCGGCGCCCTGACCGAACGGCGAGCGCGCCACCAGCGCGGCCAGCTCGCGCCGCATCGCCACGCGTTCCTCCACCAACACCGGGATTCCCTCGGCCAGGTTCTTGGCCGCGAAGTCCCGCGCCGCGTCGAGGTCGTCGGCCAACAGCACCCCGCGGCCGTCGTAGCCGCCGCGCGCGGTCTTCAGCACGATCGGCTCCCCCGGCGCGAACGCGTCCAGCTGGGCCGGGTCGGTCACCTCGGCGTAGCGCGGTATCGGCGCACCGACGGCCTCCAGCCGCCTGCGCATCACCAGCTTGTCCTGGGCGTGGATCAACGCCTCCGGCGGCGGGGCCACGTTGACGCCCTCGGCGACCAGCTTGTCCAGCATCTCGGTCGGCACGTGCTCGTGGTCGAAGGTGAAGGCCTGGCTGCCCTGCGCCGCGCGGCGCAACGCATCGAGGTCGGTGTGCGAGCCGATCACCACATCGGGGGTGACCTGGGCCGCGGGGTCGTCGGGTGTGACGGCGAGCACACGAAGTGTCTGCCCGAGCGCGATAGCTGACTGATGGGTCATCCTGGCCAGCTGTCCGCCGCCGATCATTGTCACTTTGGGGGTCGGCACGTCGTTCATCGTGTCATGGGGCCGATAGCGCTGACCTGCACGGGTGCGCGTGACGGCCATTGTTTACGTACACTCGCTTGTCGTGTCCTTCACCGACGCCACGATCGCGCGGCTGCCGCGCCCGATCAGGCCGTACTTCGAACGGCACCATGAGCTCATCAAGTTCGCCATAGTCGGCGCCACGACGTTCGTCATCGACTCGGCGGTCTTCTACACGCTGAAGCTGACGGTGCTGGAGCCGAAGCCTGTCACGGCGAAGATCATCGCCGGGATAGTCGCGGTGATCGCCTCCTACATCCTCAACCGGGAGTGGAGCTTCCAGAACCGCGGCGGCCGCGAACGCCACCACGAGGCGCTGCTGTTCTTCGGGTTCAGCGGCGTCGGCGTGCTGCTGTCGATGGCCCCGCTGTGGTTCTCCAGCTACGTGCTGCTGCTGCGCGTGCCGAACGTGTCGCTGATGACGGAGAACATCGCCGACTTCGTCTCCGCCTACATCCTGGGCAACCTGCTGCAGATGGCGTTCCGGTTCTGGGCGTTCAGGCGCTGGGTGTTCCCCGACGAGTTCGGCCGCAACCCGGACCTGGCGCTGGAGGCCGCCCTCACCGACGGCGGCATCGCCGAGGCGATGGAGGACGCGCACGAGGCGCACGAGCACCCGAAGCTGGGCACCGCGCTCGGCTCGTCGAACGTCACCCCGATCGAGCGGGCGCGCCGTCAGCGCCTCCCGGAGGAGCGGCTGTCGGACTCCTCGCCGCCGAGCGTGTCGAAGACTTCGTGATACAGCAGCGAGTGGACGCGTTCCACTTGCGGAATGTCGTGGAACTCCAGCGGATCCTGTGACGCCGACTCGATGATCAACGTCCCGGTGCGCATCATCCGGTCGATGAGGCCGTGCCGGAACTCGACGCTGTTGATCCGGGCCAGCGGTATGTCGATGCCTTGGCGGGTCAGCACCCCGTGACGGAACATCACCCGCCGGTCGGTGATCACGAAGTGGGTCGTCAGCCACTTGAGGAACGGCCACAGCGTCAGCCATCCGACCAGAAGCAGCCAGACCGCAAGGATCACCAACTGCACGACGGTCTTGGCGGTACCCCAGTTCTGCTGGTCGACGACCGCGGCGCCGAACGCGGCCACCGCGGAGGTGACGAGCAGGATCAGGACCGGGCCGATGAGCCGCTTCCAGTGCGGGTGGCGGTGCAGCACCACCCTCTCGTCGGCGGCCAGCACGTTATCGGGATATCCCACGGTCAGAGACTCTATGGCGCAGCGGCACGCAAATGCGTGATATCGCCCGCCGAGACGGTCACAACTCTTGCCTCTTCTGCTCCTCGCGTGCGCTGGTCTCCTCTGTCGATCCGCAGCCGGCCCAGTTCGTCGACGTCGACGGCGACGCCGTCGACCGCGCGGTCACCGGGCAGGCTGGCCCGCACCCGGTTGCCGATCGTCACGCTCCGCGAGCGGTAGTCCGCGGCGAGCCCCTCGTCGGGGCCTCTGGCCGCCCGCCAGCCGTCGATCCGGGCCGCCAGGTGGCGCAGCAGCGCCTCGGTGAGCACGGTGCGGTCCACGGTGGCGCCGAGCAGCGACAGCGACGTGGCCACCGGATCAGGCGCCTCCGTCACGTTCAGGCCGATGCCGACGACCACCACCGGCGCGGGTGCGGCGACCTCGGCGAGGATGCCCGCGAGCTTCCCGTCGCCTGCCAGGACGTCATTGGGCCACTTCAGCCCGGCCGAAATGCCCGTGACCTCGGCAACGGCATCCACCACGGCGACGCCGGCGAGCAGCGGCAGCCAGCCCCACGCCGCGCTTGGCACGTCGCCGACGCCCACCCCGGCCGACAGCGCGATCTGCGAGCCGGGCGGCGTCGACCAGCTTCTGCCGTTGCGCCCGCGGCCCGAGGTCTGCGATTCGGCGATCAGCACCGCGCCGTCGATCTCCTCACCTGCGGCGGCGCGCGCCAGCAGGTCGGCGTTGGTGGAGCCGGTCTCTTCCACGACGTCGATGCGCCACGGTCCGCTTTTCACCGAACAAGCCTATGTCGATAGCATCGACGACCATGACGAGCACCGACCACAAGGCCGAGCCCTCCGCGGACCACAAGATCGACATCCACACCACCGCGGGCAAGCTGGCCGAGCTGCGCAGGCGGACCGAAGAAGCGCTGCACCCGGTTGGCGAGGAAGCGGTCGAGAAGGTTCACGCCAAGGGCAAGCTGACCGCTCGTGAGCGCATCCTGGCGCTGCTCGACGACGACTCGTTCGTCGAGCTGGACGCGCTGGCCAGGCACCGCAGCGTCAACTTCGGCCTGCAGGAGAACCGGCCGCTCGGCGACGGTGTGGTCACCGGCTACGGCACGATCGACGGCCGCGACGTCTGCATCTTCAGCCAGGACGCGACGGTGTTCGGCGGCAGCCTCGGCGAGGTCTACGGCGAGAAGATCGTCAAGGTGCAGGAACTGGCGCTGAAGACGGGCCGCCCGCTGATCGGCATCAATGACGGCGCGGGCGCCCGCATCCAAGAGGGCGTCGTCTCACTCGGCTTGTACAGCAACATCTTCCACAACAACATCAAGGCTTCCGGCGTCATCCCGCAGATCTCGCTGATCATGGGCGCCGCTGCTGGCGGCCACGTGTACTCCCCCGCGCTGACCGACTTCGTCATCATGGTCGACCAGACCAGCCAGATGTTCATCACCGGCCCGGACGTCATCAAGACGGTCACCGGCGAAGAGGTGACGATGGAGGAGCTCGGCGGCGCGCACACGCACATGGCGAAGTCGGGGCTCGCGCACTACGTCGCCACCGGTGAGCAGGACGCCTTCGACTACGTCCGCGATCTGCTGAGCTATCTGCCGAGCAACAACTTCTCGGATCCGCCGCGGTACCCGGCCGAGGTTCCCGAGGGCGCCATCGAGGACAACCTCACCGAAGAGGACCTCGAGCTGGACACGCTGATCCCGGACTCGCCGAACCAGCCGTACGACATGCACGAGGTCATCACCCGCATCCTCGACGACGACGAGTTCCTCGAGGTGCAGCAGGGCTACGCGACGAACATCATCGTCGGCTACGGCCGCGTCGACGGCAGGCCCGTCGGCATCGTGGCCAACCAGCCCACCCAGTTCGCCGGCTGCCTGGACATCAACGCCTCCGAGAAGGCCGCCCGGTTCATCCGGACCTGCGACTGCTTCAACATCCCGATCGTGATGCTGGTCGACGTGCCCGGCTTCCTGCCCGGCACCGAGCAGGAGTACAACGGCATCATCCGGCGCGGCGCCAAGCTGCTCTACGCCTACGGCGAGGCCACCGTCGCCAAGATCACCGTGATCACCCGCAAGGCCTACGGCGGCGCGTACTGCGTCATGGGCTCCAAGGAGATGGGCGCCGACGTCAACGTGGCGTGGCCGACGGCCCAGATCGCGGTGATGGGCGCATCGGGCGCCGTCGGATTCGTGTACCGCCAGCAGCTCAAGCAGGCCGCCAAGGAGGGCAAGGATGTGGACGCCCTGCGGCTGGAACTGCAGCAGGACTACGAGGACACCTTGGTGAACCCCTACATCGCCGCCGAACGCGGCTACGTCGACGCGGTCATTCCGCCGTCGCACACCAGGGGCTACGTCGCCACCGCCCTGCGGCTGCTGGAGCGCAAGATCACCCAGACGCCGCCCAAGAAGCACGGGAACATACCCCTGTGAGCGAGCGAACGATCGGAGCACTGTGAGCGAGCGAACGATCGGACTCCTGTGAGCAAAGACGAACACCACATCACCGAGGTCTCCGACCCGCGGGCGTTGACCATCGACGATCCGGCGACCCAGGCCGTCAAGGAGATCACCGTCCTCAAGGGCGAGCCGACGGCCGAGGAACTCGCCGCGCTGGTCGCGGTTCTCAGCGCGGCCTCCGGCGGCCGCGTCGAGCCGGGCCCGCAGGAGCTCAACCTGTGGGGCCATCCGGTCGACAAGCTGCGCTACGAGACCTTCAGCTGGCAGCGTGTGACCCTGCTGGAGCGGACGCACATGCGGAGATGACGCGGGTCGTCCTCGCGTCCGCCTCATCCGGCAGGCGAATGGTGTTGCGCCAGGCCGGAATCGACCCCGTCATCCTCGTCTCGGGAGTTGACGAGGACGCCGTCATCGCCGCGCTCGGCGCAGAAGCCGCGCCCGCGGACGTGGCCAACGCGCTGGCGGCCGCCAAGGCCGAGCAGGTCGTGGCGAACCTGGAACCGGCGCCGGCATCGGATTGTGTTGTCATCGGCTGCGATTCGATGCTGCTCATCGACGGCAGGCTGTGCGGCAAACCGGAGTCGGTCGACGGCGCGCGGCGGCAGTGGGAGTCCATGCGCGGGCGGGCCGGCCATCTGCATACCGGCCACTGCGTGATCCGGGTGCGCGACGGTGTCGTCGTCAACCGCGAAGTCGAATGCGACAGCACCACAGTGCACTTCGGCACGCCGACCGACGACGAGCTGGCGGCCTACCTCGCCACCGGCGAGTCGCTGCAGGTGGCAGGCGCCTTCACCATCGACGGCCTCGGCGGCTGGTTCATCGACGGCATCGAAGGCGATCCGTCGAATGTGATCGGGCTGTCGCTGCCCACGATGCGCAGGCTGTTGCACCGGGTGGGGCTGTCGATCGCCGGATTGTGGGCTGACAACCCGCTGTAGGCTCGAAGTTGTGCCACTTCCTCCAGATCCCGATCCCAGTCTCGCGAAGTACGCGCATCCGGAACGCCTGGTCACACCGGACTGGTTGTCCGGCAACCTCGGCAGGCCAGGCCTGGTCGTCGTCGAATCCGACGAGGATGTGCTGCTCTACGACACCGGCCACATCCCCGGCGCGGTGAAAATCGACTGGCATACCGACCTCAACGATCCGCATGTCCGCGACTACATCAACGGTGAGCAGTTCGCCGACCTGATGAACCGCAAGGGCATCTCACGCGACGACACCGTCGTGATCTACGGCGACAAGAGCAACTGGTGGGCGGCCTACGCACTGTGGGTGTTCACCCTGTTCGGCCACCCCGACGTCCGGCTGCTCGACGGCGGACGCGACCTGTGGATCAACGACGGCCGCGAGACCACGCTCGACGTGCCGAACAAGCAGACCACCGGCTACCCCGTGGTGGAACGCAACGACGCATCCATCCGGGCGTTCAAGGACGACGTCCTGGCCATCCTCGGCAAGGAACCCCTGATCGACGTGCGCTCCCCGCAGGAGTACACCGGCGAGCGCACCCACATGCCCGACTACCCCGAAGAGGGCGCGCTGCGCGGCGGCCACGTCCCCACCGCCCGCTCGATCCCGTGGGGTAAGGCGGCACAGGACAACGGCAGGTTCCGCACCCGCGAGGAGCTCGAGGAGCTCTACGGCTTCCTCACCCCCGACGACAACACGATCGTCTACTGCCGCATCGGCGAGCGGTCCAGCCACACCTGGTTCGTGTTGACCCACCTGCTGGGGCTGCCCGGCGTGCGCAACTACGACGGCTCGTGGACCGAGTGGGGCAACGCGGTCCGCGTGCCCGTCGCTGTGGGTGAGGAGCCCGGCGAAGCGCCATGACGATGCCTGCACCCCTGGCCGAAGTGGTGTCGGACTTCAAGGAGGTCACCGGCCAGGACAAGCTGCAGCTGCTGCTCGAGTTCGCGGGCGAGCTACCGCCGCTTCCCGCCGACCTCGAGGAAGCGGCCATGGAGCCGGTACCGGAATGCCAGTCGCCGCTGTTCCTGCACGTCGACGCCGAGGACCGCGAGCACGTGCGGCTGTACTTCAGCGCTCCGCCGGAGGCGCCGACGACGCGCGGCTTCGCCTCGATCCTGGCCCAGGGTCTCGACAAGCAGTCGGCCGACGACATCCTCGCCGTGCCCGACGACTTCTACGGCGAACTCGGGCTTGCCGCGTTGATCAGCCCGCTGCGGCTGCGCGGTATGTCAGCGATGCTCGCGCGCATCAAGAAACACCTGCGCTGACGCTGCACCCGCTGAGCGCTCAGCCTTGTACGGTTTTCCGCGCTGAAAACGTACACAAGTGAGCGCTCACGAGGTGGAGAGTGTCGAGACCGAGGGGCAATTGGGGTCGGCGGAGCGCGGGCGCATAAACTGCGCGGGATACATTCTTAAAGACGTTCTTAGACATCTGCCGATCAGGAGGCGCAGTGCCCAGTCACGCCAGCTCACGCATCCAGAAGGTGCTGGTAGCCAATCGCGGCGAGATCGCCGTCCGGGTGATCCGCGCGGCCAAGGACGCCGGGATTCCGAGCGTGGCCGTGTACGCCGAACCCGACGCCGACGCGCCTCACGTCCGCCTCGCCGACGAGGCCTTCGCCCTTGGCGGCCAGACGTCTGCTGAGTCCTATCTCGACTTCGGCAAGATCCTCGACGCCGCCGAGAAGTCGGGCGCCAACGCGATCCACCCGGGTTACGGATTCCTTTCGGAGAACGCCGATTTCGCCCAAGCCGTGCTCGATGCGGATCTGATCTGGATCGGCCCGAGCCCGCAGTCCATCCGCGACCTCGGCGACAAGGTGACCGCCCGCCACATCGCCGCGCGCGCGAAGGCGCCGCTGGTGCCCGGCACCCCCGACCCCGTCAAGGACGCCGACGAGGTCGTCGCGTTCGCCAAGGAGTACGGCGTGCCGGTGGCGATCAAGGCGGCGTTCGGCGGTGGCGGCCGCGGCATGAAGGTGGCCCGCACCATCGAGGAGATCCCCGAACTGTTCGAGTCGGCCACCCGCGAGGCCGTTGCGGCGTTCGGCCGCGGCGAGTGCTTCGTCGAGCGCTACCTGGACAAGCCGCGCCACGTCGAGGCCCAGGTGATCGCCGACCAGCACGGCAACGTCGTGGTCGCGGGCACCCGCGACTGCTCGCTGCAGCGTCGCTTCCAGAAGCTCGTCGAGGAGGCGCCCGCGCCGTTCCTGACCGACGCGCAGCGCAAGGAGATCCACGAGTCCGCCAAGCGCATCTGCAAGGAGGCCGGCTACTACGGCGCAGGCACGGTCGAGTACCTGGTCGGCCAGGACGGCCTGATCTCGTTCCTCGAGGTGAACACCCGTCTGCAGGTCGAGCACCCGGTCACCGAGGAGACCGCGGGCATCGACCTGGTCCGCCAGCAGTTCCGCATCGCCAACGGCGAGGCCCTCGACATCACCGAGGACCCGACGCCGCGCGGCCACTCGATCGAGTTCCGCATCAACGGCGAGGACGCCGGCCGCGGCTTCCTGCCCGCCCCCGGCCCGGTCACCAGATACGAGATCCCGACCGGCCCCGGTGTGCGCCTGGACTCCGGCGTCGAGACCGGTTCGGTGATCGGCGGGCAGTTCGACTCGATGCTGGCCAAGCTCATCGTCACCGGCGCGACGCGCCAGGAGGCGCTCGAGCGGTCCCGCCGCGCGCTCGAGGAGTTCACCGTCGAGGGGCTGGCCACGGTCATCCCGTTCCACCGCGCGGTGGTCTCCGACCCCGCGTTCATCGGTGACGACAACGGCTTCTCGGTGCACACCCGCTGGATCGAGACCGAGTGGGACAACCAGATCGAGCCGTTCACCGGCGGCGATCCGGTCGAGGAAGAGGACACCATCCCGCGTCAGACTGTCGTCGTCGAGGTGGGCGGCCGCAGGCTGGAGGTGTCGCTGCCCGGCGACCTGGCCATCGGCAACGGTGGCGGCGCGGGCGCGCACGGCGTCGTCCGCAAGAAGCCCAAGCCCCGCAAGCGCAGCGCGCACGGCGGTGCGGCGGCGTCCGGTGACGCGGTGACCGCGCCGATGCAGGGCACCGTGGTCAAGGTGGCCGTCGAGGAGGGCCAGGAGGTCTCCGCAGGCGATCTCGTGGTCGTGCTCGAGGCGATGAAGATGGAGAACCCCGTCACCGCCCACAAGGACGGCACCATCACCGGCCTCGCAGTCGAGGCGGGCGCGGCCATCACGCAGGGCACGGTGCTGGCGGAGATCAAGTCCGCCGAGTAGTCACACCGGCGTCACCAGGCTGCGCTGCTCCAGCGCGGTGCCGAAGTATTCGGCGTTCGGGTCGACGACGACGGTCTTGCTCTCGCCCCTGCGCGTCAGCGAGTCGTTGGCCATCTGCTCGAACGAGATCTTCTGTGGCCCACCGACATTCACGAAGTCGTTGAGCGGCGGAGCGACCGCGGCACGGGCCACCTCCTCGACCACCTGCGCAGCCTCGATCGGCTGGATCAATGCGTCGGGCACGCGCACCTGGTCGTCGTCGGTCATCGAGTCGGTGATCTGGTCGGTGAACTCGGCGAACTGCGTGGCGCGCACGATCGTGTACGGCAGTCCCGACTCCCGGATCACCTTCTCCTGGGACACCTTGGCGCGCATGTACCCGCTGTCGGGCAGTCCGTCGACGCCGACGATCGACAGCGCGACGTAATGCCCGACACCCGCATCCTGGGCCGCCGCGGTCAGGTTGTTCGTCGACGTGGTGAAGAAGTTCATCACCGCCGCGTCCTCGAACGACGGTGAGTTGACGACGTCGACCAGTGCGTCGGCGCCGTTCAGGGCGTCGGCAATGCCTTCGCCGGTGAGGACATCGACGCCGGTGTTCCTCGATGCGGCAACGACCTCGTGGCCGTCAGCGCCGAGTTGTTCGACGAGCTTTGTTCCGATCAGGCCGCTGGCTCCGATCACTGCGATCTTCATGCCTACCATTAGCCCTCGTGGACCCGGTGGAAATCAATGCCGGCGCTTGGTATCTGCGCGGCGTGCCTGCTGACGCCCGCTACCGGTGGGAGGTGTGCGAGCCCATCACCGGTGAGGCGGTTGCGACGGTGACGCTGGACCCGGAGGCGGCCGTCATGTCATCCGTCGGCGAGAACGCCGAAGCGATCGAGGTGGCCGAGCAGGCCGTGCGCCGCTTCGCAGGTCAGGCGCTGGGCATCACGATCCGGGATTGACGTCGATGTCGGCGCCGGTGGCGACGTCGGCGCAGTCGACGGAGACCACGTCATCGCGGGCCGCCAGAAACGGCCGCGCTCCCTCGTCGCCGTGCACCACGTCCACGAGCTCGGGCCAGTGTCTGCGGGCGATCACAACGGGATGACCCGGGCGCTCACCGTAATACGCCCGCGCTATCCCCGACGGCGCCGCCGCGGCTGCCGCCAACACACGGCGCACCGCGGCGGGGCCGATGTCGGGTGTGTCGACGGTGAGCACGACGGCGAAGTCGACGGCATCCGAATCGAGCGCATCGATTCCCGCGCGCAGTGACGCGCTCATCCCGTCGGCCCAGTCGTCGGCGACCACGGGCCGCGCGGGCGGCGGCACGTCGACGATCGCCGCGCCGAGCACGACCGCGACGTCGCGGCAACCGCCGTCACGAAGCGCGGCGACCGCCTTGCGAAGCCACTGGCCGTTGCCGGCCAGTACTTTCGGCATGCCGTACCGGGTGCCTGCACCCGCGGCGAGGACGATGCCACCGGCTTTCGCTGCCATCCCACCAGTCTGCGGCATTTGTCACCGCGTGCCATCGGCAACCTGAGCGGACTCGCCGCGTTGACCAGGTTTTATGAGGAAGCTGGATTGACGATTGACAGAACCGGTCCGCATGGGCGTAGGGTCAAAGCAGGTTGAGTTCGCAGCCGCGGGATACGTCATCGACGTGCAGGGTTGAACTCCCTGCATCGGTGGGCTTTGAGGATCCAGGGCCTTGAACTTTTGACGTGAACCACAGTTCGAAATTTCTTCGACTGATGGAGTCACAAACACTATGTCTACTGCTATTACTACAAGTCGTCCGGTTGATCGCCGGGACAGCCACGCGGCAACGTTTGCGGCGCGCTGGCTGCAGCCATCGGTTGCGGTCATCACCGCCGACGGTGAACTGGATGCGTCCAACGCCCAGGATCTCGTCGACTATGCGTTGCGCGATGCGGATCGCACACAGCGGTTGGCGCTGGACCTGACCGGTATCGGATTCTTCGGCACCGCAGGCTTTTCCGCGCTGCACACGCTGAACGTCCGCTGCGCCGGGGCCGGCATTCAATGGGTGATGGTGCCCAGCGACGCGGTCACCAGGCTTTTGCGGATCTGCGATCCCGATTCGACGCTGCCCATGGCGACCACGATGTCGGCCGCTCTGACCCGGCTGCAAGCCGATCAGCGCCGTCTACTCCAACTGGTCTCGGAGCCTAGCTAGCGACTTCGCCAGCAACCGCGACACGTGCATCTGTGAGATGCCGACGCGTTCGGCGATCTGAGTCTGGGTCAGCGATTCGAAGAACCGGAGCAGCAACACAGTGCGCTCGCGCTCGGGCAGAGCTTCCAGCAACGGCCGCAACGCTTCTCGGTTCTCGATCTGATCCAGGCTGAGGTCGACGTCGCCGAGCGTGTCGGCGATAGCGGGCGCATCCTCGTTTCCGCTGCCGCCGCCGCTGTCGATCGACAACGTGTTGTACGAGCTGCCTGCGACGAGACCCTCGACGACCTCATCACGGTCCATGTCGAGTTCGGCGGCGAGTTCGGTCGGTGTCGGCGCGCGTCCGAGGCGTTGCGACAGCTCGGCCGTGGCCGCGCCCAGCCGCAGGTGCAGTTCCTTGAGGCGGCGCGGCACCTTGACCGACCAGCTGTTGTCGCGGAAGTGTCGGCGAACCTCGCCCATGATCGTCGGCACGGCGAACGACACGAAGTCCGAGCCCGCATCGACGTCGAATCGGATGACGGCGTTGACGAGGCCGACGCGCGCCACCTGGACGAGGTCGTCGCGCGGCTCGCCGCGACCGTCGAACCGCCGGGCGATGTGGTCGGCCAGCGGCAGGCAGCGTTCGACGATGCGGTCGCGTTGCCTGCTGAATTTCGCGGAGTCTTCCGGGATGCCCTGTAACTCGCGGAACATCTCGGCGACATCCGCGTACTCAGAGTTCGAGCGCGATTGCGAACCCTGGGAGCGCTGCGGACTCACCTGAGCGAACTCGCTCGCCTCGTCGTCATGGATATGCCGAACAGTTGGCCCTCTTCCACACCCTGGCCGTCCTGGAACGTCTTCACCTCATCGGTGAGCGAACTCAGCACGTGCCAGCTGAAGCTTCCGGGGGTCAGGATGTCCTGACTCTTGCATGTGGTCGACGCCTCGACGACCACCTCGTTCTCGCGCGGATGCACGACGAGCACGAGGGTCGAGTCCGGCATTGCCGACCGGATCAACCGTGTGCAGGCTTCGTCGACGGCGAGCCGGAGATCGGACACGGCATCGAAATCGAGGTCCTCGAACGTGCCGATGGCGGCGACGACGGTGCGCACCACGGCAAGGTTCTCCAACTGTGCAGCAACGCGGACCTCGACTGAACGATCACCGCGCCGGTGACCGTTGCTGTTGTTCTCGTCCGCCATGTGACCTCCCGGCAATGTCGCCCCGACACTACTCCAAGTGGTATTCCAGCTAACCACCTGTGTTCCCGACACTATGTGACGTGTGACCTGAGTATCGGCGGGGTAATAACGCTGGATGAACGACTTCCGTCCATCGCCCGTTGTCGCGCCGATCGCGTAATGACATCGATGTCTGATACCCAACCTGAGCGAATTTCTAACGGCAGGTTTTCATGCGGCTGCGCCGAAGCGTAGTAAGTGGCCCCGGCCTGCGTCGAGTACGCCGGGGCCGCGGGTTCTCGTATCACGACCAGGACGGCAAGGCCATCACCGACGAGGCGACGTTGACGCGCATCAAGGACCTCGTCATCCCGCCCGCCTGGAAGAACGTCTGGATCAGCCCGTACGAGAACGGCCACATCCAGGCGGTCGGAACCGATGCGGCGGGGCGGAGGCAGTACCTGTATCACGAGCGGTGGCAGGAGGACCGCGCCGAGGAGAAGTTCGACCGGGTCCTCGAGATGTCGAAATCCCTGCCCGATATGCGTCGCCGTATCGCCGCGGACCTGCATCGGCGAGGCCTCGACCGCGACCGGGTGCTGGCGCTGGCGCTGCAACTGCTCGACCTCGGCTATTTCCGGGCCGGCGGTGAGCAGTACGCCGAGGAGAACAACTCGTTCGGCATCTCGACGTTGTTGTGCGAGCACGTCTCGCTGCAGCGTGAGGCCGTCGAGTTCGACTTCCCCGCCAAGAGCGGGGTGCGACGCACACTGCTCATCGACGATCCCGAGGTGGTCCGGTCGGTGCGCGCGCTGCTGCGGCGGCCCGACCGCACGGACCGGCTGCTGGCGTGCCGCAGTGCCGACGAATGGCGCGACATCAACGCCAACGACCTCAACACGCGCTTCAAGGAGATCGTCGGCGAGGAGTACACCGTCAAGGACCTGCGCACCTGGCACGGCACCGTGCTTGCGGCCGCGGCCTTCGTCGAAACGGACCCGCCGGTGAACAAGACCGTCATCAAGCGGGTGGAATCCGCGGTGATGAAGGAGGTCGCCGAGGAACTCGGCAACACCCCTGCGGTGGCCCGCAGTTCCTACGTCGACCCCAGGGTGGTCGAGGGCTACCAGAAGAACATGACGATCGCCGCGGGTGTGCGTCGTGCCAACCGCCTCAAGCACCCGGGCGAGAAGCAGGCGGTTCTCGAAGACAGCACCGCGCGGCTGATCAGAAAGGTGGCACGCGGCTAGAAGCCGTCCGGGCTACCGTTGCCGATCCGCCGCAGACCCGCGTCGGCAAGGCGCGACGAGTCGAGCAGGTTGCGGGCGTCGAGCACCACCGTGCCCGGCGCCTGGTCTGCGATCGCCTGCCAGTCCAAGTCACGAAACGATGGCCACTCCGTGAGCACGACGATGGCATCGGCGCCCTTGGTGGCCAGATAAGGGTCGTCGACGGGCACGATCCGGCAGCGGCGCAACGGGCCCGGATCGATCGACGACAACCGCGGGTCGTATCCCGTGATCTGCGCACCTCTGCGGGCCAACTCCGTGCAGACGGTCAAAGCGGGTGAGTCGCGGACATCGTTGGTGCCGGCCTTGAATGTCAGACCCAACGCCGTCACCCTGGATGCCCGCAGCGGGGTCGGCAGCACGTGTTCGAGTGCATCGGCGAGCCGGCCCGGTTGCGCGGCGTTGGTCGCTCGCGCCGCTGCCACCTCGGGCAGGTCGATGCCCTTGGTTCGGCCGCTGTGCAACATCGAGGCGGTGTCCTTCGGCAGGCATGAGCCACCCCAGCCGGGGCCGGGCGACAGGAAGTGGCCACCGATCCTCACGTCGGCGCCCATGCATTTGGTGACGTCCTCGACGTGCGCGCCGACTTGCGCGCACAGCCGGGCCAGCGAGTTCGCATACGAGATCTTCACGGCCAAGAACGCATTGCTCGCATACTTCGCTAGCTCGGCGCTCTCGGGACTCATCGTCAGCGTCAAAGCCCGTGCGCTGCCGCATATTTCGGCCACCGTAGCGGCTGCGTCCTCATCCTCTGACCCGACGATGATCCGTTCGGGGTGGCGGAAGTCGTAGATCGCATGCCCCTCGCGGAGGAACTCCGGGTTGGCGACGACGGTGATCCCGATACCGCGCAGGCGCTCGGCAAGGCGTCGCGTCGTACCCACCGGGACGGTCGACTTCACCGCGATCACCGAACCCGGTCGCAGCACTGAGGCAAGCTCGTCGAAGGCCGCGTCGACGGCACCCAGATCCGTCGAACCGTCCGCCGAACTCGGCGTCGGCACGCACACGAAGACCACGTCGCGGTCCGCCAACTTCGTGTAATCGCAGGCGAAACGGAGGTCATTGGAACGCAGCCCGCGCACCAACAAGAACGGCAACCCGGGTTCGTCGAGCATCGTCGCGGCGCCCGTCAACCGTTGCACCTTGTCCGAGTCGACGTCGACGCACACCGTGTCGTGTTCGGTTTCGGCGAGGCACGCGGCCGTGGTCAGCCCGACATACCCCGCGCCGACGACGCCAACCCGTCGACCCGTCATACCGGTTCCCGCCTGGCTTCTCGCGTGCTCTCCAGCACGCGGGCCACGCTTATCGACAACAGCCCCGCGTCGGGCACGACACCATGCGGGTCTCCCCTGTCGCCCGCCCACAGGGCGACATGCGGGCCGGCGCCGCGCGGTCCCCACAAACCGGGTGGAGTCGGCCCGAACAACACCACCGACGGTGTTCCCGTGGCGGTCGCGACATGCCCGACGCCGGTGTCCCCGCAGACGAGCAGCTTGCAGTCACTGATCAACGCGACCAGCCCGAGCACATCCAGCTGTCCTGCCAGCACAGCGGTTTCGGGCAGGCCGCTCTTTCTGGCGACCGCGTGCGCCAACTCGACCTCGTCTGCGTTGCCCGTGATGACGACGTCGTCGCCGTCCGCGGCCAGTTCGGCGGCCACCGCGGCGAACCGGTCGGCAGGCCAGCGCCGCGCTGCCGACGCGGCTCCCGGGTGGATGACGACGACGCCCGGGCGCTCGGGATATCCGATCGGACGCGCGATACGCAAGTCGGTTGGATCGCAGTCGATTCCGAACCAGCCGAGCATCGCGCACCACCGGTCGACCTCGTGCATGTCGGCCTGCCACGGCGGGCCTGCGAAATCGGGGTAGGCCGGGTGCCGGTGCGTCAGCAGCATTCCCGGCGCCAGCGCCCGTAGATCGGCAATGCTCTCGGGCCCGCTGCCGTGCAGGTTCACCGCCATATCCGGCGTCGGGCGGCTCCGCCCAAGGCTGCCGAGCGCCGGCGTCGGCACAAACCCGTCGATCGCGCCCGTGTGCAATGCCAGTTCACGCAACGGTTCCGGCGCGGCGAGCACGATGTTGTCGATCGGATAGGCCGCGCGCAACCCGCGCAGCGCCGGGATCCCGGTGAGCAGGTCGCCGAGCCCGAGAGCACGCAGGACGACGATTGTTCCTCGGCTCAGGGCCATGACGACTCCGTCGACGAGCACACCACCATCTCACGCACCTCGCAGCCGGCAGGCTGTGACAGCGCGAACACGACCGTCTCCGCGACGTCTTCTGGTTTGTTCAGCTTCGCGTCCGGCGGCGGTTTGTACTGCTCGGTGCGGCCGTCGAAGAACGGTGTGTACATGCCGCCGGGGATCAGTGTCGTCACCCCGACCTCACCGGCGAGTTCGGCGGCAAGGGCTCTGCTGAATCCGATGACGCCGAACTTCGACGCGCAGTAGGCGGTGGCATCGCTGACCGCTTTGATGCCGAGGGTGGACGCGCAGGTCACGATGCGGCCGCCGGTGGTCTTCAGGTAGGGCAGCGCGGCACGGATCACGGCTACGGTGCCCAGCAGGTTGACGTGGATGACCTGCTCCCACTCCTTGGCGGGCACGTCGTCGAGCCTGCCGCACGAGTCGATGCCCGCCGCGGTGAACACGCCGTCGATCCGACCGTCGACTAGTTCGGCCAGCGTTCGCACTGCGGCCTCCACCGCTGCGGTGTCCGCCAGGTCCGCGCATTCGAAAGCGACGTCGTCGTCGACGTTCTTCCTGTCGATGACCAACGGTGTACCACCGTGATGCGCAACAGCTTTCACGGTCGCTGCGCCGAGTCCCGATGCGCCGCCGGTGATGAGAACGTTGCCCAGTGTCATGGTTGACTCCTTCTTGCTCCGGTCATGACCGCCGCTGCGATCAGCTTGGTTGACGAGTAGCCGGCCACCGTGGGCAGCAGCACGACCTCACCGCCGTGCCGTCGCACGACTTCGGCTTCCGGCAAATCGGCTTCGGTGTAGTCGCCGCCCTTCACCCACACGTCGGGTCGGAGTCGGTCCAAAACCGCCGCAGGCGACCCCTCGTCGAAGATGATCACCTCGTCGACGCATTCCAGCGCCGAGAGCACCCGTGCCCTGTCCTGCGCGGGCATCACCGGCCTCCTCGGCCCCTTCAGCGCCCGCACCGAATCATCGGAGTTCACAAGCACCACAAGAGCATCGCCGAGTTGTCTGGCCTGGTGCAGCAGCCGCACGTGTCCGGTGTGCAGCAGGTCGAAACAACCACCGGTGGCCACCAACCGGCCGCCTCGTCTGCGCAGGGCCTCCACACCGCCCGAGGCGGCGAGCCTTCCGCGCGCCCCGATCGGCGCCGGGCGCGACACCGCGACGGCACCCCCCGCGGCCACGAAATCCGTTGCGGCGCCTACCGCTGTGGCCACCGCCGACCCGACGTCGGCGCCGTCGGCGAGCGC
Organism: Mycolicibacterium sp. 120270; assembly: GCA_033741175.1. GTDB lineage: Bacteria > Actinomycetota > Actinomycetes > Mycobacteriales > Mycobacteriaceae > Mycobacterium. Next base: position 275,113 of record JAWQNE010000006.1, read on the forward strand.
TTGGGTCGCGGCGACGGCGAACCGGTCCCCCGCCCCACACGGATCGCCTTCGGCCGGGACGCCCTGCGCCGGAATGTGGACGGAGCCGTCTTCGGTGGCCAGCAGGGCACCCCTCGAGCCCATGGTCACCGACACGGCCCTCGCCCCCCAGTCCCGACGCAGTGACGCCGCGGACGCCTCGCGAGCCTCGTCCTGATTTGGTGTGACCAGCCAGCAACCCGGAATCGGCGGCGCTCCCCGCGGGTGCGGATCCCACACCACCGGCACATCTGCGCACAGACGTGTCAGACGGGCCCGGATCTGGGGATGTGCGGTGACGCCGTGGCCGTAATCGGCCACGCAGACCGCACCGGCGGCGTCGAGCGCATCGAGGGCGCTCTGGTTCAGCGCGTCCGCGGTGGCTGAGCCGTCACCGTGGTCGAGACGCAGCATCGACTGGCCGCGTGCACGAATTCGCGTCTTGCACAGTGTGCTTCCGTTCATCGCAAGCGCGACGACATCCACGCCCGCCTCGTGCAGCAGTTCAGCGAGCGTGTGACCGTCGGTGTCGTCGGCCACCGCCGTCACCAACGCCACATCCGAGTGCGTTCGCGCGGCCAGCACCGCGGCCAGACCCGCACCCCCCGGTCGGTGCCAGATGCGATCGGTGTCGACGACAGGCACAGGAGCCTCGGGACTCAGCCTGCTCGCCGAGCCTTCGATGTCGATATCGAGCATCGTGTCGCCGATGACGACGATCGGTCTAGGCACTGTGCCTCCCATTCGCGAGCAGCACATCGTCGACTGCGATGCACAGCGCGTGAACGACCAGGAGGTGGATTTCCTGCACCGTCGCCGTCGAAGCCGCCTCGACGCAGACCGCGTCCTCACACATGGCCGCGAGCGGGTTGGGCGCAGGACCGGTCAGGCCCCATGTCGTCAGCCCGCAGTCGTGCGCGGCCTTCACCGCGGTCAGCACGTTCGCGCTGCTGCCGCTCGTGGACAGGCAGATCAGGATGTCGCCCGGCCTGCCGTGGGCACGCACGCCGCGCGCGAACACCTGGTCGATACCGTAGTCGTTGCCGATCGCCGTCAGCGCTGAGGTGTCGGCATGTAAGGCGATGGCGGACAACGGCATCCGTTCATCACGGAACCGACCGACCAACTCCGCGGTGAGATGTTGCGCTTCGGCGGCGCTACCGCCGTTGCCGCACGCGAGCAATCGTCCGCCACCGGCGAGCACGTCGGCCAGCTGCCTGCCCCAGCGGCTGAGTCGCGATGCCTCGGGCGCGATCCGGACCACGGCTTCGCTCAACGCCTGCATGTGAGAGTCGATCATGACGCTTCCTCCAATCGACGTAGCGCGGTGAGCAGTTCGGCGTCTGTGATGCCGTCAAGGCACGGGTGGCCCCGCACCGGGCATTCGCGAGCCCTTGTCTTCCTGCACATCGCGTCCTGGTCACCGAGCCGAATGACGCGTTCCCCATATGGCATCCACTGCACTGCCGGGACGACGGGGGCGAACAGTGACACCACCGGCGCGCCGACTGCGGCCGCAAGGTGTGCGGGGCCGGTGTTCGGTACCACGACGGCCTTGGCGAGTGCGTACACCCCCGCCAACGTCTCCAGCGTGGTGAGGCCGCCGAGGTCCACGGCGACATCGCGAGCCACGGCGGCGGTCAGCTCGCATTCGTCATCGCCTCCGGTCACCACTACGCGATGGCCCGCGTCGACCAGCGCCGCCACCATCGCGGCGCTCCTGGCCGTCGATGGCCTGCGGGCGGGCACTGCGGCACCGGGATGGAAGACGACGAACGGTGCGGCCGTGATGATCTCGGTGAAGAAACTCGGCAAGGAAGGCGACTTCACGCGCAGCCCGCCATGGTCACCCGCAGGCAGAAGACAGCCCCCTGCCGCCGCGAGCGACAGCGCCCGCTCGGGCTCCGGAATGCCATCGGGTGCATGGTGACGCAGGTCGAGCAGCGAGCCCGGGTAGTCGGGGCTGATCGCGCCGACCCATCCGACGTCGGCCATCCGACAGATGAGCGCCAAGGGCAGGGGCGACTGATGGAAGGACGTGAAGATGAACGCCCGATCGGGGCGGATGTCGCGCAACTCCTTGACCAATGAATCGACATGGCCGGCCGTGAGTTCCGGCGAGTCGAAGTCCACCCATGGTGCTTGCCACTCGATGACCTCGTCGACGTCGGGCAGGAGTTCGGCGGCTTCGCGACCGCGCGGGCCTGCCAGGAAGGTCACGCGGTCGTGTGAGGCGGCGACCGCCCGCACCGCAGGCCCGGTGATGAGCACATCACCGGCGCTGTCGAGTCGAGCGACCAATGCGTGGCTCATCGGCACTCCCGCAACACCAGCGATACGGCGCTGGGCAGATCGGCGGCGACGCGCGCCCGCATCTGCGCGTCGGTGAGCTCTTGGCGCAGAGTGCGATCGGTTGGCACGAGCACCGCATCGGCTCCCGCCGCGAGTGCCGCGTCGACATCTCCTCCGGCGTCGCCGATCAGCACGCACCTGGTGGCATCGACGCCGAGCGCATCTGCGGCCGCCAGCACCATCCCCGGCGCCGGCTTGCGGCATTCGCACCCGTCGCCGTCGTCGTGTACGCACACATGCCACGAGTCGAACGGGCCGAGAAGTTCGTCGACTCGGTTGTTCACCGCCGCCAGTTGGTGCGGGGTGATCAACCCTTTCGCCACACCGGACTGGTTGCTGACGACTGCGAGCAGCAGGCCGCGTTCGCGCAGTTTGCGCAGTGCACCGGAGGCCCCCGGCCGCGGCTTCACTCCACCGGATCGTTCAGATACGGGACGTCGTCGATGATCGTGTCGTCGCGGTCGAGCAGCACGGCGAGCGGTGGGTCTCGCCGCGCGGCCCGCACATCCCACTCGCCGCGGATGCGGTGCAGCACCGCGACCGGCGGGATCAGTGCGCTGGTCACCAGCATGCGCGCGATTTCGGCCATCGTTGCAGGACCCGACATGATCCGGCGAAATGCGAACTCCGCGGTGAGCACGCACCCCGCCGCGGCGGCGTGCCTCGCCGTGCGTCGTTGACCGACCAGTGCGAGTACCACCGCGGCCAGAGCCGTCGCGGTCGTCAGGGCGTGCGCAGGAAGGCGCCCACGGCCTTCGCCGATCTCCTCGCGCCACGTGGGTCCGTGCTTGCGTCGCATCAGGGCGTTGTCGCGGTTGCCGATCTGCGCGCGCACGCTGGACAGCCAGGTCGTCGGCGCCACGGGATGGGTCGAGCGTCGGCTGCCTTCGGCAATCATGTTGCCCTTGCGGGTGATTCGCAGGGCGAGATCGGAATCCTCCCGATATGCCCGCGGGAACCGCTCGTCGAAACCCCCCGCAGCCACCAGGGCGCAACGCTCGAAGACCATGTCGGCGGTGATCCACCTCGCGCTGCCCAACCTGTGGGTGCGCCGCTCGTCGTCGGTGGCGCGGCGCCCGGCGACCAGAGGAACCTCGATGACGGCCTGCGACCCCACCGCACCGGCGTTCTCCGCTTCGGCGATGTCGTTGGCCACTGCCTCGAACCAGTTCGGTTGCGGGACCACGTCGTCGTCCAGAAAGCAGATCCAGCGTGCCTTGGCGCTTCGCCAGCCGGCATTGCGTGCGGCGGCGGGGCCGCGGCCGCCGCTGGTGAGCACCTTCAGGGGAAGCTCGGTCGAGACGGCCAGCGGTGGTTTCTGTTCGCGTCGGTCATCGACGACGATGACATCCTTCGGCCGCGGACCCGAAGAGCCGTCCAACTCGGCGAGAAGGCGATGCAGGGAGTCCCGTCCGACGGTCGGGATGACAACCGCGAAATCGACTGTCATTTCGGCCTTCTCACGACAAACGGCCCGATGGCCAGCATGTCGATCGGAGAACTGCCGAAGCATTCCAGCGCATCACGAGGGCTGTCCACCATCGGCCGTCCCGCGGTGTTGAAGCTCGTGTTCACGACGACCGGAACCCCGGTGCGCGTGGCGAAGTGACTGATCGTGGCGTGCAGAACCGGTTGGCTCTCGTCGACCGTCTGGATTCTGGCCGTACCGTCGACGTGGGTCACGGCGGGGATTCGCGAACGCCATGTTTCGGCGACGTCGTGGACGAACAGCATGTACGGGCTGGGAAGTGGTCCGCCGGAGAAGATTTCGGGCGCCCACTCGGCAAGCACCATCGGGGCGACGGGCCGGAACTGCTCGCGCCCTTTGACCGTGTTTAGCCGTTCGAGATTGCCTGCGTCGCGCGGATCTGCCAGCAGTGACCGACATCCCAGCGCCCGCGGACCGTACTCCGAGCGGCCCTGGAACCACCCGATCAACTGGTTCTCGGCGAGCGCCTTGCCCACCGTTGCCGCGAGGTCGCGGGGCCGTTCGTAGGGGACGGCCGCCTGCTCGAGGGCCGCCTCGATCTCGTCGTCGGTCCAACCGCGTCCCAGGGCGGCCGACGACATGGGTTCGATCGGCTCGCCGCCATCTCCGGCAAGGGCCAGGGCGGCACCGAGCGCGGTACCAGAATCACCTGCCGCGGGCTGCACCCATACGTGGTCGAATCCGCCTGCGGCGTGAATCTTCGTGTTGGCCACACAGTTCAGCGCCACTCCACCCGCCAGGCAGAGGTTTTCCTGGTCGGTGTGGGCACGCAGCCACCCCACCAGATCGAGCAGGACCTCCTCGACGACCCGTTGCGCGCTGCATGCGAGGTCAGGATTGTGCTCGCCCCGGGGACTGAACGATGCCCAGTCCATCGGTTCGGTGCGGAACCCGCCGTCACCGGTGGCATACACCCGTTCGCGCATGAACTCGAGGTGGCGCGGCCGGCCGTAGGACGCCATCGCCATCACCTTGTACTCGTCGCTGGACCGCTTGAAGCCGAGATGCTCGGTCAGATCTTCGTAGAACAGCCCGAGAGAGTGTGGAAGTTCTTGTGCGGCAAGAATGTCGAGTTTGTAATCGCGATATGTGCCTGCCAACATCGATGTCCGCTCACCGCGGCCGTCGACCGCGAGCACTGCGCTGTCCGGAAACGGCGACGCCAGCGACGCCGATGCGGCGTGGGCGATGTGGTGCCGAACGTAATGCACCACTTGCGGATCGAGGCCCGGCAGCGCGGTCTGCAGGAACTTCGGTGCACGTTCGGCATATTGCGTGCGCAGGTATTCCCAGTCGCGATCCAACCCGACAAGATCGTCTGCGCAACCCTGCATGAGGCGCGGATCGTAGGAATATCCGACCGCATCGATCTCAGAGGGCTCGATACCGGCCTGGGCCAGACACCAGCGCGCCGCCTCCACGGGCAGTTCCCATGTCGAGAAAGGGACTGCGGATTTTCCGTGCTTGCGCCGGGAGAACCGCTCCTCTTCGGCGGCGGCGACCACGTGACCGTCGACCACCAGTGCGGCCGCAGAGTCGTGGAACACGGCGTTTATGCCGAGAATGCGCACGTACCCCTCCTCACCGTCCGGTTGCCGCGGAACCACTCGATCGTCCGGGCCAGGCCTTCTCGATGTCCGACGCGCGGCCGCCAGTCCAATTGCTCGGCCGCACGCGTGATGTCGGGACACCGCCGAAGCGGATCGTCTTGCATCGCAGGCCGATACTGAACCGGTGAACTGCTGCCCGCCAGATCACGGATCACCTCGGCGATCGCGAGCACGGTCATCTCGGTGGGGTTTCCGATGTTGACCGGCCCCGGGTGATCCGAGCGTGCCAGCTTGACCAGCGCATCCACGGTGTCGTCGACATAGCAGAGCGAGCGGGTCTGAGTCCCATCGCCGTTCACAGTGATCGGCGATCCATCAAGGGCCTGCATACAGAAGGTCGGCACGATGCGACCGTCGTCGGATCGCATCCGAGGCCCATACGTGTTGAAGATGCGCGCCACCCCGACATCGGCCGAGCGGCCCCGTCGGTAGGCGAACGTCAACGCCTCGGCGAACCGTTTGGCTTCGTCGTAAACGCTTCGCGGGCCGATGGGATTGACGTTGCCCCAATAGGTTTCCAGCTGGGGATGCTCGAGCGGGTCGCCATACACCTCGCTCGTCGACGCAAGGACGAACCGTGCGTTGCTTTGTTCGGCGATATCGAGGGCGTTGACGGTACCGATCGCTCCTGCGCGCATTGTCTGAACCGGTAGGCGCAGATAGTCCAGGGGGGATGCCGGCGAGGCGAGGTGAAACACCGTGTCCGGCGCCGGCCTCAGCGGCAAGTCCGTCCATGAGCGGCTGATGTCGTGACGCACGAAGCGGTAACCGTCCCGCTCGTGTAGTGGCGTCGCCGCCTTCTGCGCGCTCGTGGAGAGGTCATCGACGCAGATGACCTTCGCCCCGTCGTCGAGCAGACGCTCGCAGAGATGGCCGCCGAGGAAACCGGCCCCCCGGTCACCAGCGCACGTTTGATCTCACCCATCGGAGTTTCCCCGTCTCGCCTGGGGGTAGCCATGCCGCTTATGCGGACCACATTCGTGATCGCCAGCCGAAACCGGGCTCCTGAGCTGGCGAGGACGATCACCACGCTGCTCGACACGACCGACTGTCCGATCATCACTGTGGACAACGGCTCCGATGACCACTCGGTCGCTGTCGTCCGCCGCTTCGCGGGAGAGCACCCCGGGCGGGTCCTGGCGATCGAACTGAAATCCAACGAGGGTGTAGTGGCCCGCAATATCGGTGTGGCTGCCTGCCGAACGCCGTACGTCGCCTTCTGCGACGACGATTCGTGGTGGGCGCCCGATTCGATCGGCATCGCCGAGGAAGTCTTGGACCACAATCCGACCGTCGGGTTGCTCGCCGCGCGCACCATCGTGCTTCCGCAAAACCGCGACGATCCGATGGCCGCCGAACTGGCCAACAGCGCGTTGGGCCGACGCCCGGGCCTGCCGGGCCCTTCGATCCTCGGCTTCATGACGTGTGGGGCGGTCGTTCGCAAGGTCGCCTTCACAGCGGCGGGCGGCTTCAGCGAGCTGTTGCACTTCTACGGCGAAGAGCAGCTGTTGGCAATGGATCTCGCGGCGCTCGGTTGGGACCTCTGCTACTGCCCCGAGCTGATCTCCTACCATCAGCCGTCGACGGTGCGGGGCAGCTCCACCGCCCGCGACGCCCGTGAGCTGCGCAACGCAGTCCTCACCACATGGATGCGGCGGCCGGTGCGGCACTGTCTGCGGGCGACCGGCAAGCTGTTCTCCGCGGCGATTCGCGACGCTGAGCATGTTCGCGGCGCGGTGCAGGCGCTGGTGCGCGTGCCTGCCGCCCTGGCGTCGCGTAGGCCGCTGCCCGCCGAGGTTGAACGTGCGCTGACGCTCATCGAATCCGGTTGACAGGGCGGCGATCATCCCGTCGACACCCACGGGCGTTGCGCATGCGCCACTTTGTCGTAGATACGCATGGTGTCGGCGGCCACCTGGTCCCAGGTGTAGCGTGCGCACACCCGGTCGCGGCCTGCGAGCCCGAGGCTCTGCCGTAGAAAGGCATCGCGAAGCAGCGGGTTGATCGTGGCGGCGATCTCGCGCGGATTCCTCGGGGTGATCAGCCGTCCCGTCACGTCGTGGACGATCGTGTCCTGCATGCCACCGACCGCCGAAGCGACGACCGGAATGCCGCATGCCATCGCCTCCAGCGGAACGATGCCGAAGGGCTCGTACCACGGTGTGCACGCGACGATGTCGGCCGACCGCAACAGCGCAGGCATGTCGGCACGGGCGACCGCGCCGTAGAGGTGTACACGCCGGGCCACGCGGAGTTCGGCAGCCAGCTTCTTCAAGCGGATGGCCTCCGGATCGTCGTCCAGCTCCGCCTGGTCGGGTCCGCCGGCGATGACGAGTTCGGCGTTCGGAATCGCGGGCATCGCGCGGATCATGTCGTCGAACCCCTTGCGGGGCACCAACCTTCCCACGCTGAGGATTCTGTGCTTTGCAGATTTGTCCGCGGTAGAGCCTTCGGGCGTGAACAGGTTCTTGTCGACCCCGCACGGGACGACCGACATCCGAGTGCGTGCACGACCCATGCGCATCAATTCGAAGACCTCATCGCTGCACGTGGCGGCGACCCAGGTGGCGCACCTGGCAACCATCGCCTCCAGCCGAAGCCGGTCTTTCGGGCTGGTGTCGTTGGCCCCCTGATGACGGCGCTTGACGACGCCGAGCGCGTGGAACGTCTGTACGGCCGGCATCCCGAGATGACGGGTGACAAGCTGTGTCGCGAGTCCAGACATCCAGAAGTGCGCATGCGCGACGTCGGGACGCTGTGCGCTCCACCGGGCGTCGAGGAATCGGGCGAATGGCCCCATGTGTTGCAGCAGTTCGTCTTTCGGCACCGGCTCGGCAGGTCCCGCAGGCACGTGGACCACCGTGTATCCCTGGGGTGTCACCACCTCCTCCGGCAGCGAGGGATCGTCGCGACGGGTGTAGACGGTCACGTTGTGCCCGCGACGCGTCAGGGCCGCGGACAGTTCGGCCACGTGCACGTTCTGTCCACCGGCGTCGGCTCCTCCGAGCGTGGCAAGCGGGCTCGCATGTTCGGAGACCATTGCGATTTTCATCGGCGGCGTCCTTTCCGTCGAGGTCATGCGCACCGCTCCTCGATGACCTCATCCCATTGGGCAAGGAACCGATCGAGTGAGAAATGTGCGATTGCGAATTCACGGGCGGCCTTTCCGGCCAAAGTCGCTGCGCTGGGTTCGGTCACGAACTCACACAGGGCACGTGCGAGCGTCTCGATGTCTGCGCTGACGACACCTGCCTCCTCCGGTACAACGGCGGTGGCCATGGTCGATGCGACTGCGACGACCGGCATTCCGAGATACATCGCCTCCACGAGCGAGAGTCCCAAGGACGTCCAGCGCGCGGTGTGCAGATAGATACGTCGGCGGGCGATCTGGCGCATCAGGCGACGCCCGGGCACGTCACCTTTGGCTCTGACACCCTTCCGCTCCCGCCGGTTGAGTTCGAAAGTGTCGATTCCCCATACGTCGATGGGCACGTGCGCGCCCAGTTCGATGAGCAGGTCGGTGCCAACCGTGCGCCATCGGCGCAGCGGCTCGTTGATCATGCTCGCGGCAGCGGGGATGTCTCCGGTGTAGAAGTGGCCGGGGTCGGCGATTCCATGGGCGATGACATGCGTGGGCGCGGCACCGTTGTCCCACATCAACCGGTTGAAGTCGGTGACGTGAACAACAGGAATGTCGGTGCGCGATGCGACCGGGTGAACGCTGTCGACCGGCGAGGGCCGAGGCGTGTTGTGTTCGACATACACTGCGGGCACCTCGACGCCGGGACGGCGGCCCAACCACCGCTGCGCGAGTTCGAGTTCGTGCGGCCGCTGCAGGACAACAAGATCGATGTCCTCATCGCGCAAGTTGTCGACGGCGACCTCGTCTGCGTGCGGCCAACTGCGGCCGGCCAACCCGCGTCCGTCGGCATCCGCTGCGGCGTTGACGGGCACGACATAGCGGTGCGCACCTGCTACGAACGACTCCATCCAGGACCCGTGCACGTGCCACACAAGAAGTGAGCGAACAGCTTGGTCCGAAGCCATGCGGGTCGCATTACCGCAGCTAGATAGGCACAAACGCGAACCGCTCGACTCTTCGCGATGTGGACTCGAAGCGCTTCGCATTGTGGACTTCATGCGCGGCGGGCGCGCGTTTCGTGAGAACTCGTTCGGGTACACGGCGCACATGTCGCAACCGCCCGAACCGCATGGTGTCATTCCGTATCCGGGGCACACGTCAGATATGTCCGAAGCACCGCGCGACGAGATGCGTGACTACGCGGGCCGTGATCTGTTGGCCGGCAAGCGCGCGCTCATCACCGGCGGCGACTCCGGAATCGGACGCGCCGTCGCGGTGGCGTTCGCCAAGGAGGGTGCCGACATCGCGATCGCTTATCTCGAAGAGCATCGCGATGCCGAGCACACCGCTTCCCTCGTCGAGACGGCGGGGCGGCGCTGCCTGACACTGCCCGGCGACCTCGCCGATGCTGCGCATTGCCGCTCGGTGGTCGGTCAAACCGTCGTCGAACTGGGCGGATCGGACATCGTCGTCAATAACGTCGCCTACCAGAACCCCACCGAGAAGTTCACCGATATCACCGACGAGCAGTGGCGGCGGACGTTCGCGGTCAACATCGACAGCTTCTTCTACGTCACCAAGGCCGCACTGGAGCACCTGCCGGACGGCGGCGCGATCATCAACACCTCCTCGATCAACGGGCTACGCGGCAACAAGAGCCTGATCGACTACTCCGCGACCAAGGGCGCGGTCCTCGCGCTGACGTACTCGCTGGCGCAGTCGCTGAGCGACCGGCGCATCAGGGTCAATTGTGTTGCGCCAGGACCCGTTTGGACTCCGCTGATCCCAGCGACGATGGACGCCGAAAAGGTCGAGTCGTTCGGCGAGCACGCACCGTTCGGCAGGCCTGCGCAGCCCGACGAAATCGCCCCGTCCTACGTGTTCTTCGCCGCCGAGCAATTGTCGTCCTATTACAGCGGTGAGGTGCTCGCTCCCACGGGGGGCGAAACGCTCCCAGGTTGAGAAAATGCGCTACCCGTTGACGATTTCTGCTGACGCGCAACATGATCCGTCGATTCCGCGGGTGAACGACCAGGTCGACGGCGCTACGCGACCACGGCGTTTAGCCTTCGCCGGGTCCGGGAACCCTCTGACTGCGCAGGTGAATCTGTGTAGGGCCCACGACGTGGGCAATCCCAAAGCTGATCTGCAGAGGAAGGTGAAACATGACTGACAAGAACAGTGGTCCCGAGGAAGCCGTCAAGGGCACCGTCGAAGACGTCAAGGGCAAGGCCAAGGAAGCCGTCGGCACCGTGACCGGTCGCGACGATATGGTCCGCGAGGGCAAGGCCCAGCAGGACAAGGCCGACGCTCAGCAGGACGCCGCCAAGAAGGAAGCCGAGGCCGACGCCGCGCGCGGTAGCGCCAAGGCGGCCGAGAAGAAGCAGGAAGCCAACCAGTAGGACTCAGCGTCGAGTCACGAGAAACCCCAGCCGGGAAACCGGCTGGGGTTTCTCTTGCGCTGCGGGTCAGCTACTCGGACGCTGTCGGTAGGCCTCGGGGTGCTCGGCGTACCAGCGTTCCTCGATACCGCGAACCCGGCGGTGCTCCACCGCCAGCCACACAAGGCCGACGGCGAGCAGGGCGGCGGATATCGAACCGAGCATGATGCCCGTGCTGTGGTGGTTGGTCGCGTGCGCGGCCAGCGCGCCGACGAAGCTCACCAGGGCCACACCGATGACGATCAGCGCGGGCATCTCCTTCGTGTCTTTCATCGTCTCGCCGGCGTGCGGCCGGGTCGTCCTGGAGTGGTCGACGGGATCTTTAGGGCTCTTCATGGCTGCTCCTTCCGCCACACTTCCTGCCTGTGACTGGATGTATCCCACGGTAGAACTACGCGCGGATGTTGGCTACGAATCGGCATCACGGGTTGGCCGGGTATTTCTGCACCTTCAACAGGCCGGCGAGGTGAACGGCGTTTCGCGCCGCCGAGGCGGTTGTTTTCGCGACGGGCTCGGGCACCTGGTCGAGGTCTCTGTAGTCCTTCTTCTGCATCGCTTCGCCGGTCCAATAGGTGTTCGCCTGGGCCGCGAAGGAGAAGCCGACGTCGTTGAGGCCCTGCGCGCAATCGGCGAACACCTTGTGCGCGCCGTCCTCGTTGCCGACGACAGAGACGAGCGCGACCCTGCCGTACATGATCGGCCTGCCCGCATCGTCGGTGGTGGAGAGTTCGGCGTCGAGTCGCTCCAGCACCCGCTGGGTGATGCTCGAGGGGTGGCCGAGCCAGATCGGAGTCGACAGCAGGAGGATGTCGGCGGCCAGCACCCGCTCGCGGATCTTCGGCCAATCGTCGCCGGCGCCCATGTCGCTCTCGACGCCGGGCAAGATCGAGTAGTCGACGCAACGCAGGGTCTCGGTCGTCACCCCGTGACTGCGCAATTGCTCGCATACATGCTCGGCCATCAGTTCGCTGCTCGACGGGGCCGGGCTGGGCTTCAGGGTGCACACCAGTGCGATGGCACTCAGGGATCGTGCTGAGTCGTCCGGCATTGCAATGCCTTTCAGTCAGGGCATAGCGATGAGTGGCACGCTCTTGGTCAGAACCAGCAGCATCGCGGCCATCAGAAACCATCCCGCCCCGTGCCACGGCCACGCGATGCCGTCATTCCGCCAGACCTGGTAGGTGCGGTAAAACGCGCGCAGCCCGCCCGTCAACAAGATCAACGGGCCCCCGAGGGCGAGAAAGGTGGTTTGCGGTGCACCACAGGCCAGGGCGTCGAACGTCGAACCGGCGCATGTGCCGACCCACAGCTCGGCGGCAGCCACGACCAACACTGCGATCACCGCGACGCCCGCGCTGAAGCGGGCAGCCTCGATCACCGTTTCGCGAACAGCCGTGCCGTTGCGGCGCAGATCCTCGCTGGTGCGGTACACGAGCTTGCTGATTCCCCTGGTGAGGGAGAGATAAACCTCAGCTCAGAAGGGCGGCGGTTCGTACGGCTGATGCAACTCGTCGCGCAGAATCCGCGCCATCGTGATCTGTCCCCGCGCGCGGCCCCTGCTGATGTTCTGCGCAGCCGAGATCTCGGCCGCAACTTCCTCGAACGGGTCGTGGCGCCAGAGCTTGCGGTCGGCCAGTTCCCGTGTCCGTTGTGCGTCGAGCTCGCCGACCGCGGCCAGCCGCTGCGCGATCATCGCCGACTCGTCGCGCGTGGCTTCCCCCATCGCGTCGATCAACGCCGCGTCGGAGAATCGTTCGAACATTTGTTCGATCCGAACACCCGCGCGGCCGACACGCCATCGAAGTCGCCAGAACCGCTGGTTGTCGGCCTGCGGACCTACCATTCGCCACGTGGTCGGCACCCGGACGAAGGTCTACGTGGTCCTCGCCGTCGCGTCAGGACTCGCCGCGCATCTGCTGGGCGTCGGCCTGCCCGGCAGCCTTGCCGTCGGGGCGCTTGCCCCGCTGATCCTGGCCTCCGCCCCTCGCTTCCTCCTGGCGACCGCCAGGGGCGCGTTCACGCCGGGCCCGAACGAGGCACCCGCGGCCATGGCCATGTCGGGGATGGAGTTCGAGGACCACGTCGCCCGCATCGCCCGTACCTGTGGGGTGCCGGTGATCATGACGGCCGTCACCGGCGACTGGGGCGTCGACCTGGTCGTCGGTCACCGGCCCGATCGCCTGGCGGTGCAATGTAAGCGACAGTCGAAGCCCGTCGGCGCAGCCGCCGTACAGGAGGTCGTCGCGGGCGCTCCGATGCACGGCTGTACGAAGACGATGGTCGTCACCAACCACGACTTCACGCCTGCCGCAGTCAGACTCGCCGACTTACACGGCTGTGAGCTTGTCGGCGGGGCCGACCTGCCGCGGCTGCGCTCGATCATCCGGCGGCTCCTCGCGGAGCCGTCGGCGCCTACAGCCAGTTAGCTCAGCGCGGCCCGCACAGCCTCGACGGCCTGGTCGAGCTCGGCATACGACACCGTCAGCGCGGGCCGGAATCGCACGCTGTCGGGTCCGCTGGCCAGCATCACCACGCGACGGTCCCACAGCCTGCGGATCAGCTCGTCGCGCTGCTCGCCCGAGGGCAGGCTGAACGCCCGCATCAGGCCGCGGCCGCGCACGTCGCTAACCGACTCCGGAAACTCGGCGGCGAGTTCCTCCAGCCGCGCATGCAGATAGCGGCCGGCCTCGGCGGCGTGCTCCATCAGCCCTTCGGACTCGATGACCTCGAGGATGCGGCGCGAGCGCACCATGTCGACCAGGTTGCCGCCCCACGTCGAGTTGATCCGCGAGCTGACGGCGAAGACGTTGTCGGCAACCTCGTCGACGCGACGGCCCGCCATGATCCCGCAGACCTGAGTCTTCTTACCGAACGACACGATATCCGGCGTGACGCCCAATTGCTGGTAGGCCCAAGCGGTTCCGGTGAATCCGCAGCCGGTCTGAACCTCGTCGAAGATGAGCAGCGCGTCGTATTCGTCGCACAGGTCGGACATCGCGGCGAAGAACTGCGGACGGATGTGCCGGTCGCCGCCCTCGCCCTGAATCGGCTCGGCGATGAAGCAGGCGATGTCGTGCGGGTTGGCCTCGAAAGCCGCACGGGCCTGCCGCAGCGACTCGGCCTCGAGCGCGTCCATGTCGGCGCCGGGGCGGATGTACGGAGAGTCGATCCGCGGCCAGTCGAACTTGGGGAACCGCGCGACCTTGTTCGGATCGGTGTTGGTCAGCGACAGCGTGTAGCCGCTGCGGCCGTGGAAGGCGCCGCGCAGGTGCAGCACCTTGGTGCCCAGCTCGGGGTCGATGCCCTTGGCCTCGTTGAGCCTGCTCTTCCAGTCGAACGCCACCTTGAGGGCGTTCTCGACGGCCAGCGCACCGCCATCGACGAAGAACAGGTGCGGCAGCGCGGGATCGCCGAGCACGCGCGCGAAGGTGTCGACGAAGCGGGCCATCGGCACGCTGTACACGTCGGAGTTGCTCGGCTTGTTGACCGCGGCGGCGGCGAGCTCTGCGCGGAACGCCTCGTCGTCGGCCAGCGCCGGATGGTTCATGCCGAGCGCGGACGACGCGAAGAACGTGAACATGTCGAGGTAGGGCTCGCCGGTACGGGCATCGACCAGGGTGGAGCCGAACGAGCGCTCGAGGTCGAGCACGAAGTCGAGACCGTCGGCGAGGATGCTGCGCGAAAGCACCTCGCGCACGTCGGCGGGGCCGATCGCGTCGACGCGGACTGTTTTCTGGGCAGGGTTCAACACAGCGGTCATACATGCGATCTTAGCGCATTTTTTACGGCTAATCCACCTACAAACAGGAATTATTACGGTATGTGTTCGCGTCCTGAGTAAAAAGTCTGTAAGATGATCGTGCTTCGGGTCCGCACGTTGGCCGTTGTCCGGATCTGTTGCAACAAGTCTTCGAGCGCCCGTGCCGACTCGACGCGAACCAGCAGGATGTAGCTCTCATCGCCGGCCACCGAGTGGCATGACTCGATGGCCTCGATGTGTTCGAGGCGCGCGGGCGCATCATCGGGTTGAGAGGGATCAAGAGGAGTGATGGCAACGAACGCCGAGAGCATGTGCCCGACGGCTTCGGGGTTGATTCGGGCCGTGTACCCCGTCACCACGCCCCGCGCCTCGAGTCGTCGCACCCGTGACTGGACCGCGGACACCGACAGCCCTGCGGCCGCCGCCAGGTGGGCCAGCGTCGCCCGGCCGTCGGCGACGAGTTCGCGCACCAGGATGCGATCGACTTCATCGAGCGGTTCGCTCATGGCCGCACTGTATCCCGCCGGGTGCGCCGAATGAGCCGACGACTCGAAACGTGGCGGCTGCGCGCGAAATTCGCTGCGGCGCTGTCCCGGATGTACGGCGCCGAGGTGCCTGCCTATAACACCCTGCTCGACGTCAGCGCGGAGGTGAACCGCGAATTGGGCGGATCGCAGCGGGTGACTGCCGAACGGCACGGCGCAATCCGTGTTGGCAACGTGCGCGAACTCGCCGACGTCGCCGACCTCTTCGCGGCCTTCGGTATGTACCCGGTCGGCTTCTACGACCTTCGCGACGCCAGTCCGCCAGTGCCGGTGGTCTCGACGGCCTTCCGCCCGATCGATGCGGATCAGTTGGAGCGCAACCCCTTCCGCGTGTTCACCTCGATGCTGGCCACCGCCGACACCCGCTTCTTCTCCCCCGAGTTGCGGGTGCGCGTGGAGCGATTCCTGGCCGGGCGCAGGCTCTTCGACCCCGCCCTGATTGCCGAGGCCAGGCGGATCGCCGAGGCCGGCGGCGCCGACCCCGAGCGCGCCGAGAAGTTCGTCGCCGCGGCGGTCGCGGCATTCGCGCTGTCCCGCGAGCCGATCGACCGGGGCTGGTACGACGAGCTGACCGCCGTTTCTGCCGTCGCCGCCGACATCGCGGGCGTGGCCACCACGCACATCAACCACCTGACCCCGCGCGTCCTCGATATCGACGAGCTGTACCGGCGGATGACCGCGCGAGGCATCACCATGACCGACGCAATCCAGGGACCGCCCCGCTGGGACGGGCCCGACGTGCTGCTGCGGCAGACCTCGTTTCGGGCGCTGGCCGAGCCGCGGCGCTTCCGCGAAGCGGACGGCAGCATCGTCCACGGCACCCTGCGGGTGCGTTTCGGCGAGGTCGAGTCGCGCGGTGTCGCGCTCACGCCCGAAGGACGCCGGCGTTTCGACGCGGCGATGGCAACGCCCGATCCGGCCAAGGCGTGGGGCGATTACTTCCCGGCCGGCCACGAGCACATGGCGGCGGCGGGACTGGCCTACTACCACGGCGGTGACCCTTCGAAACCCGTTGTCTACGAGGATTTCCTGCCCGCATCGGCGGCGGGCATCTTCCAGTCGAACCTCGATTCCGACGCGCGTGAAGCCAAGGGCTTCGACAAGGAGGAAGATCGAAGCCACGAGTACACCGTCGGCTGGATGGCAGGACAGATCGGACACCACATTCACGACCCCTACGAGCTCTACGAGAAAGTCGCATCATCATGACCAGCGTTCAGACATCACAGCTCCCGACCGCAGAGGACCTCCGCGCCAAGGCCCGCGGCGCGCTGCAGGCGATCGGCTCCCGCGTCGAACTCGGTGAACCCGGCGCGCACGGCGTGCACGCGAGCACGCCGATCACCGGCGACGTGCTGTTCACCGTCGCGGAGAGCACTCCCGAAGAGGCCGACGCCGCAATCGCCGAAGCGGCGCAGGCGTTTTCGACGTGGCGCACGACGCCCGCTCCGGTACGTGGTGCGCTGGTGGCGCGGCTCGGCGAACTGCTCAAGGAACACAAGAGCGACCTCGCCAAGCTGGTCACCATCGAGGCCGGGAAGATCACCTCCGAAGCCCTCGGCGAGGTGCAGGAGATGATCGACATCTGCGAGTTCGCCGTCGGGCTCTCGCGTCAGCTGTACGGCAGGACCATCGCCTCCGAGCGTCCGGGCCACCGGCTGATGGAGACGTGGCATCCGCTGGGCGTCGTCGGCGTCATCACCGCGTTCAACTTCCCGGTCGCGGTCTGGTCATGGAACGCCGCGATCGCCCTGGTCTGCGGCGACACCGTGGTGTGGAAGCCGTCGGAACTCACCCCGCTGACCGCGCTGGCCTGCCAGGCGCTGGCCGAACGTGCCGCCCACGACGTCGGGGCGCCGCGCGCGGTGACCCGGCTGATCATGGGCGGACGCGAGGTCGGCGAACGCCTGGTCGACGATCCGCGCGTGGCACTGCTGAGCGCGACGGGTTCGGTGCGGATGGGCAGGCAGGTCGGCCCGCGGGTGGCACAACGGTTCGGCCGGGTCCTGCTGGAACTCGGCGGCAACAACGCCGCGATCGTCACGCCGTCGGCGGACCTCGAACTGGCCGTGCGCGGCATCGTGTTCTCCGCCGCGGGCACCGCGGGCCAGCGATGCACCACGCTGCGCAGGCTGATCGTGCACCGTTCGATCGCCGACTCGCTCGTCGAGCGGATCGTGTCGGCGTACCGTCAGCTGCCCGTCGGCGATCCCGACGCCGAGGGCACGCTCGTCGGTCCGCTGATCCACGAGAGGTCGTACCGCGACATGGTCGGCGCGCTGGAGCGGGCGCGCGCCGAAGGCGGTGAGGTGTTCGGCGGCGAGCGCCACGACTTCGGCGACGGGGCGTACTACGTCTCCCCCGCCGTGGTGCGGATGCCCGCACAGACCGCGCTGATGCACGAGGAGACGTTCGCGCCGATCCTCTACGTGGTCACCTACGACGACCTCGACGAGGCGATCGCGTTGAACAACGCAGTCCCGCAGGGTCTTTCATCGGCGATCTTCACACTCGACATGCGCGAGGCAGAGCGCTTCATGGCGGCCGACGGCTCGGACTGCGGCATCGCCAACGTCAACATCGGGACGTCCGGCGCCGAGATCGGCGGCGCGTTCGGCGGCGAGAAGGAAACCGGCGGCGGCCGCGAATCCGGCTCCGACGCGTGGAAGGCCTACATGCGCAGGGCCACCAACACCGTCAACTACAGCTCTGAGCTCCCCCTGGCGCAGGGCGTGCACTTCGGCTAGGACGACTCGAGCGCCTTGGCGCAGCCGTCGAGAACGGCGAGAAAGCTCCACCGCAGCAGCCGCGAACTCACCGGCTCGAACGCCTTGCCACCCGACCAGAGCGGGTGGGTGTACCTGGTGACCCAGTCGACGTGGGTGCCTTCGCCCTGCGGTGTGAACGTCAACGTGCCGCCCTCGTGGATGAAGCCGGGTACCGACCGCAGGATCAGGTAGGAGAAGCTGCGCGGCGGGTCGTAGGCCGTGTACTCCTCTTCGAACCACATGCCTGCGCCGGTCACCACCCGCACCGCGCCCGCCATCAGCTCCGGCGAGCCTTTGGCGAGCTTGGCGCCGAGGACGGGCGGCGCCGCCTTGAGGCTATTCGGGTCGGCGAGCCAGTCGAAGACCCGCTCGGGCGCCGCGGCGATGGTGCGTTCGACACGCAGCTCGATCACCGGGTCAGTTTAGACAGCACGCGCCCCGAGGACCTTTGCGGTTATTGCACACGCGCAAATTAGACTGGGCACGTGTCCGAACCGAGGCGGCGGCTTTCTCCGGAGGACCGCAGGAGCGAGTTGCTTGCGCTTGGCGCGAAGGTGTTCGGCGAACGCCCCTACGACGAAGTCCGCATCGACGAGATAGCCGAACGCGCCGGTGTGTCGCGGGCGCTGATGTACCACTACTTCCCTGACAAGCGCGCGTTCTTCGCCGCGGTGGTCAAGGCCGAAGGCGACCGCCTGTTCGAGGCCACCAACACTCCGGCGATCGCAGGCCAGACGCTCTTCGAACAGCTGCGCGCCGGCGTGCTGGCCTACCTGCACTACGACGAGCAGCATCCGCACGGCGCGTGGGCGGCTTACATCGGGACGGGTACGTCGGACCCGGTGCTGCGCGACATCGAGGACACCGACAACGAACGTCAGGTCAACCGGCTGATGGACCGGATGCACAAGGCGCTCGGCGAGGACCTCGACTCCAAGGTCGAACGCGACATCCGCATCACCATGTACGGCTGGCTGGCGATGACGATGGAGCTGTGCAGGCAGCGCATCATGGATCCGTCCATCGACGCCGGCCAGATCGCCGACTCGTGCGCGCACGCTCTTCTCGACATGATCGGCCGGGTGCCCGGGATTCCCGACGCGCTCAGCGCCGCGGTCGCATGCGAGCGACGCGGTACCCGCTGAGATTTGTCGGTGCCCCTTGGCACCATGGTCAGGTGAGCTCTTTCCGCGACCCGCTCTCCCGCTTCAGCGCGCTGACCAGGGAGTGGTTCACGGGCACCTTCGCGGCGCCGACGGACGCCCAGGCAGAGGCCTGGTCGGCCATCGCCGACGGGGACAACACGCTGGTCATCGCCCCGACCGGGTCGGGCAAGACGCTCGCCGCCTTCCTCTGGGCGATCGACCGACTCGCCGAGCAGCCGCGACCGGCGGGCACCGGAACCCGCGTGCTGTACGTGTCGCCGCTCAAGGCGCTGGCCGTCGACGTCGAGCGCAACCTGCGCACCCCGCTGACGGGCATCACCCGTATCGCCGAGCGGCACGGCAAGCAGCCGCCTGAGATCAGCGTCGGCGTGCGCTCCGGTGACACCCCGCCGGGTAAGCGGCGGGAGCTGATCGCCAAACCGCCCGACATCCTGATCACCACGCCCGAGTCGCTGTTCCTGATGTTGACGTCGGCCGCGCGCGAGTCGCTCGCCTCAGTGCAGACCGTGATCGTCGACGAGGTGCACGCCGTCGCCGCCACCAAGCGGGGCGCGCATCTCGCGCTGTCGTTGGAACGGCTCGACCAGCTTCTGGACAAGCCCGCGCAGCGCATCGGGTTGTCGGCGACGGTGCGGCCGCCGGAAGAGGTGGCGCGGTTCCTGTCCGGGCAGGCGCCGACGACGATCGTCGCCCCGCCCGCGGCCAAGACGTTCGAGCTGTCGGTGCAGGTGCCCGTTCCCGACATGGCCAACCTCGAGAACAACTCGATCTGGCCCGATGTCGAGGAGCGCATCGTCGACCTGATCGAGGCGCACAACAGCTCGATCGTGTTCGCCAACTCGCGGCGGCTGGCCGAGCGGCTCACCTCGCGGCTCAACGAGATTCACGCCGCACGGCTAGGGATCGACCTGCCCGACGGCCACAACCCGCAGGTGGGTGGTGGCGCGCCCGCGCACATCATGGGCAGCGGGCTGGCGTCCGGCGCCGACCTGTTGCTGGCCAAGGCCCATCACGGCTCGGTCAGCAAGGAGCAGCGGGCAATCGTCGAGGACGACCTCAAAACCGGCCGGCTGAAGGCCGTGGTCGCCACCTCGAGCCTGGAACTCGGCATCGACATGGGCGCCGTCGACCTGGTGATCCAGGTGGAGACGCCGCCGTCGGTGGCCAGCGGGTTGCAGAGGATCGGCCGCGCCGGGCACCAGGTCGGTGAGATCTCCCAAGGCGTGCTGTTCCCCAAACACCGCACCGACCTGATCGGCTGCGCAGTGACTGTGCGGCGCATGCTGTCGGGTCAGATCGAGACGATGCGGGTGCCGACGAACCCGCTCGACGTACTGGCCCAGCACACGGTGGCCGCCTGCGCACTGGAACCGCTCGACGCCGACCTGTGGTTCGACGCGGTCCGGCGCAGCGCGCCGTTCGCGACGCTGCCGCGCAGCGCGTTCGAGGCGACGCTCGACCTGCTCTCGGGCAAATACCCGTCGACCGAGTTCGCCGAGTTGCGGCCACGGCTGGTCTACGACCGCGACGCGGGCACGCTGACCGCGCGCCCGGGAGCGCAACGGCTGGCCGTCACGTCCGGCGGGGCGATACCCGACCGCGGGCTGTTCACCGTCTACCTGGCATCGAGCGCCGATACCGAAAAGCCCTCCCGCGTGGGCGAACTCGACGAGGAGATGGTCTACGAGTCGCGGCCGGGCGATGTGATCTCCCTCGGCGCAACCAGTTGGCGGATCACCGAGATCACCCATGACCGCGTGCTTGTCATCCCCGCCCCGGGTGAGCCCGCCCGGCTGCCGTTCTGGCGCGGCGACGGCGTCGGCAGGCCCGCCGAACTCGGCGCGGCGATCGGCGCCTTCACCGGAGAGCTGTCCGGCCTGGCCCGCGACGCGTTCGCGGAGCATTGTGCGGCAATGGGATTCGACGACTATGCCACCGACAACCTGTGGCAGCTGTTGACCGACCAGCGAGAAGCCACCGGAACGGTGCCGACCGACGCCACCCTTGTGGTGGAACGCTTCCGCGACGAGCTCGGCGACTGGCGGGTGATCCTGCACTCCCCGTACGGGCTTCGGGTGCACGGCCCGCTGGCGCTTGCGGTGTCGCGCCGGCTGCGTGAGCGCTACGGCATCGACGAGAAGCCGACCGCGTCCGACGACGGCATCATCGTCCGACTGCCCGACACCGAAGACGCCGCACCAGGCGCGGAGCTCTTCGTGTTCGACGCCGACGAGCTCGAGCCGATCGTCACCGCCGAGGTAGGCGGATCGGCGTTGTTCGCATCGCGGTTCCGCGAATGCTCGGCCCGCGCACTGCTGCTACCGCGCAGGCATCCCGGGAAGCGCTCGCCGCTGTGGCATCAGCGCCAGCGCGCGGCACAACTGCTCGACGTCGCCCGCAAGTATCCGGACTTCCCGATCGTGCTGGAGACCGTCCGCGAATGCCTGCAGGACGTCTACGACGTGCCGACGCTGACCGAGCTGATGAACCGGATCGCGCAGCGCAGGCTGCGGGTGGTCGAGGTCGAGACCCAGACGCCGTCACCGTTTGCGGCCTCGCTGCTGTTCGGCTACGTCGGTGCGTTCATGTACGAGGGCGACAGCCCGTTGGCCGAGCGCCGCGCCGCCGCACTGTCACTGGACAGCATGCTCCTGGCCGAACTGCTGGGCCGCGTGGAGCTGCGCGAGCTGCTCGACCCGCAGGTAATCGCAAGCACCGCAGCGCAATTGCAGCATCTCAGCGAGGACCGGCTCGCCCGCGACGCCGAGGGCGTCGCCGACCTGCTCCGGCTACTCGGTCCGCTGACCGAGGCCGAGATCGCCGAGCGCTGTACCGCCGACGACGTGGGCGGCTGGCTCGAGGGGCTGCGCGAGGCCAAACGCGCGCTGATGGTGTCGTTCGCCGGGCAGACGTGGTGGGTGGCCATCGAGGACATCGGCCTGCTGCGAGACGGCATCGGAGTCGCGGTGCCCGTCGGCGTCCCGCTGACCTTCACCGAGAGCGTCGACGATCCCCTCGGTGAACTGCTCGGCCGCTATGCCCGCACCCGAGCCCCGTTCACCACGCACGATGCGGCCACCCGCTTCGGGCTGGGCCAGCGGGTCACCGCGGATGTGTTGGGCCGCATGGCGCTGGACGGAAAGTTGGTGCGCGGCGAGTTCACCGACCTCGCGGAGCCCGGCGACCAATGGTGTGACGCCGGTGTGCTGAAGATCCTGCGCAGGCGGTCGCTGGCCGCGCTGCGGGCGCAGGTCGAACCGGTCAGCACCGCCGCCTATGCGCGGTTCCTTCCGGCGTGGCAGCAGGTCGGTCTCGAGCGGGCGTCCGGCGTCGACGGGTTGGCATCGGTGATCGATCAGCTTGCCGGCGTGCCGATTCCGGCGTCCGCGGTCGAACCGCTGGTGTTCGCGGCCCGCGTCCGCGACTACCAGCCCGCGATGCTCGACGAGCTCCTCGCCTCCGGCGAGGTGACATGGTCGGGGGCGGGCCCGATCGGCGGCGCCGACGGCTGGATCGCCTTCCACCCTGCCGAAACCGCACCGCTGACGCTCAACCAGCCGACCGAGATCGACTTCACCGACACCCACCGCGCGATCATGGAAATCCTCGGCGGCGGCGGAGCATACTTCTTCCGTCAGCTCGCGGGTGACAACACCGAAGAGTTCAAAAGCGCGCTGTGGGAACTCATCTGGGCGGGCTGGGTAACCGGCGACACCTATGCGCCCGTGCGCGCGCTACTCGGCGGCACCGGACGGCGATCGGGTCGCCCCGCGCACCGTCAGGGGTCCCGACGGCCACCCCGGCTGAGCCGCTACAGCATCGCCCACGCCCAGACCCGCGCATCCGACCCGACCGTCGCGGGGCGTTGGTCAGCACTGCCCCAGCCCGAACTCGATTCCACTGTGCGGGCGCACTTTCAGGCCGACCTACTCCTGAGTCGGCACGGGGTGCTGACCAAGGGTGCGGTCGCAAACGAGGGCATTCCCGGAGGGTTCGCGATGCTCTACAAAGTCCTGACCGCGTTCGAGGATGCCGGCCGGTGCCAACGCGGTTACTTCGTCGAGTCACTGGGCGGCGCACAGTTCGCGGTCGCATCGACGGTCGACCGGCTGCGGTCATATCTCGACAGCGTCGAGCCCGAACGCAGGGAGTACCAGACCGTTGTGCTTGCCGCCGCTGACCCGGCCAACCCGTACGGCGCCGCGCTGCCATGGCCGGAGAGCCCGCATCGACCCGGCCGCAAGGCAGGCGCCTTAGTGGCGCTGGTGGACGGTGAGCTCGCGTGGTTCCTCGAGCGCGGCGGTCGGACGCTGCTCAGCTTCACGACCGACCCGGAGGCTCATCACGCCGCTGCAGGTGCACTCGCGGACCTGGTCGGCGAGCGTCGTGTGCAGGGGCTGTTGGTGGAGAAAGTCAACGGTGAGCCCGTCCTCGCACCGGAGGCCGACAGCGATCAGGCCGCCGTCGTGGCCGCGTTGACCGCAGCGGGCTTCGCACGAACGCCACGGGGTCTGCGACTGCGCTGACGGCCGGCTTCCTAGAGTGCTGAAGATGGGTTTACGCACAGCCTTGACCGAGAAGTTCGGCATCGAGCACCCGGTGGTGCTTGCGCCCATGGGCGGTGTCGCGGGCGGCGCATTGGCGGCCGCGGTCTCCGAGGGCGGCGGCTTGGGCGTGATCGGCGCCGGTGTCGGGGACCTGACGTGGCTGTCCGAGCAGTGCGAGCTTGCGCGGGCCGGAACCAGCAAGCCGTGGGGCATCGGCTTTCTGTCGTGGGCGATCAATGGCGACACCATCGACGCGGCGATCGCCCAGTCCCCCGCGGCGATCATGCTGTCGTTCGGCGATCCTGCGCCCTTCACCGATGCGATCCGGGCCGCGGGCATCCCGATCATCGTCCAGGTCACCGATATGGCGGAGGCCCGCCGTGCGCTGGAGGTGGGCGCGGACATCGTGGTGTCGCAGGGCGGCGAGGCGGGTGGCCACGGTGGTGGCCGCGCGACGCTGCCGTTCGTGCCCGCGATCGTCGACGTCGCGGGCCCGGTGCCGGTGCTGGCCGCAGGCGGCATCGGCGACGGTCGCGGGTTGGCCGCCGCACTCGTGCTCGGCGCGGCAGGGGCGCTGATCGGGACGCGGTTCGAGGCCACGCATGAAGCGCTGATCGCCGCCGACGAGGTCAAGGCCATCCTCACCGCAGGTGCCGAGGACACCACGCAGGGACGGGCGCTCGACGTCGTCCGCGACTCGCCGTGGCCCGCGCGATATCCCGCGCGGACGCTGCGCAACAAGGTCACCGAGGCGTGGGCCGGTCGTGAGGACGACATCGATGACGCGACGAAGGCGGCATACCGCGACGGTGTCGACCGTGGCGACCTCGATTACCTGCCTATCTGGGCGGGTGAGGCGGTGGATGTGATCTGCGAACAGGAAAGCGCCACAACGCTTGTCGGTCGCATCGTTCGCGAGGCCGAACTGGCGATCGCGTCCGCGGGCGGTCACCGTGGGTGAACTGCTGACCACCCCGTTCGGGTTCGACTCGACCGCGTCCGACGTGATCGCGGACGTCGACCTTTCCGGCAAGCGCGCCATCGTGACCGGGGCCTCGTCGGGAATCGGCGTCGAGACCGCGCGGGCCCTGGCCGCCGCGGGCGCATCGGTCACGCTGGCGGTGCGAAACACGTCGGCGGGCGATGAGGTGGCCGCGGGTATCCGCGCAACCACAGGCAACGACACCGCTGCCGTCGCCAACCTTGAACTCGGCGACCTGTCCAGCGTCGCGGCGTTCGTCCGGGCCTGGTCCGGGCCGCTGGACATCCTGGTGAACAACGCGGGTGTGATGGCGGTGCCCGAACTGACACTGTCGTGGAACGGACACGAACTGCATTTCGCCACAAACTATCTCGGCCACTTCGCGCTATCGGTCGGCCTGCGCGACGCGCTCGCCTCCGCCGGGGGCGGGCGCATCGTCTCGGTGAGCTCGGGCGGCCATCTCCGGTCGCCGGTCGTGTTCGACGACATCGACTATGCGTTCCGCGACTACGACCCGTTCGGCGCGTACGGCCAGTCCAAAACCGCCAACGTGCTGTTCGCCGTCGAGGCGACGAGGCGCTGGGCCGTCGACGGAATCACGTCCAACGCGCTGATGCCCGGCGCCATATACGACACCGCCCTCGGAAGGCACGTCGATCCCGGCCATGCCGCCGCCGCGGCCAAACACCTCAGGCTGAAGTCCGTCGAACAGGGCGCGGCGACCTCGGTGCTGCTGGCCGCGTCGCCGCTGCTCGACGGCATCGGCGGCCGCTACTTCGAGGACTGCGCAGAAGCGCGGATCGTCGATCGCCGCGGCGCTCCGGGAACCGGCGGTGTTGCCCGCTACGCCGTCGACCCGGCCAATGCCGAACGGCTGTGGGACGTTTCGTCGAGGATGGTCGGATAACGATGCCAGAAGGTGACACCGTTTTCCATACCGCGACGAAGCTCCGCGAGGCACTTGTCGGAAAGACGTTGACGCGCTGCGACGTTCGCGTGCCCAAGTTCGCCACCGTCGACCTCACCGGGGAGCGCGTCGACGAGGTCGTCAGCCGCGGTAAGCATCTCTTCATCCGGGTGGGGCAGGCGAGCATCCACTCGCATCTGAAGATGGACGGCAGTTGGCGGGTCGGCAGCGCCGCGCGGCCAAGCCGGGCCGGCCATCGGATCCGCATCATCCTGGAGGCCGGCGACGTACAGGCGGCGGGCATCGACCTCGGCGTGCTGGAGATCCTCGAACGCGCCAAGGACGACGACGCCGTCGCACACCTCGGGCCGGATCTGCTCGGCCCCGACTGGGACCCGCACATCGCCGTGACCAACCTGGTGGCCGATCCGGAGCGGGCGCTGTCCGAGGCGCTGCTGGACCAGAGGGTGATGGCGGGCCTCGGAAACGTGTACTGCAACGAGTTGTGCTTCGTCTTCGGACACCTGCCGACGACGCCTGTCAGCGCGGTGAAGGATCCGCTGCGAATGGTTCAGCGGGCACGAGACATGCTGTGGCTGAACCGGTTCCGCTCCAACCGGACCACCACCGGCGACACCAGGCGCGGCCGACAGGTCTGGGTGTACGGGCGGGCCGACGAACCGTGCCGACGGTGCGGCACCGCGATCCGGTCGGACTGGGGCGGCGAACGGGTGACGTTCTGGTGCCCGAACTGTCAGACCTGACCCGTGTAGTAGTCGTTGCCGCGGGAGAACTCGATGAATGTGCACGCCTGGTCTCCCACGGTCCAGGCGTCGTGCCCCGGCGGAAGCAACATGACGTCGCCGGCGGAGAACACCTCTTCGGAACCGTCGGCCATCCGCACCGCCAGAGCACCGCTCGTCACGACGGCCACGTGGGGTAGCTCGCACAGTTCGGTGCCCGCGTACTCCTTGAGATCGTTGGACCACCGTGCCCCGGTATCGAAGGTCACCTGCGTCACCGACACCCCGTTCAGCTCTGCGGTGCGCTTGGAGATCAGACCGTGAACATCGCTTTGGATGTCGGCAAAGCTGGCTTTTTGCATAGCGGGGTGAAAGTCGGCCATGGTGCTCATTGCACCACGCTCCCACCCCGCATGCACTCAGCCGCTAGGGCAGGGCGAGCCTGACAATCTTGCGCACCACGCTGGCGAACTGCTTGGGCAGCGGGCCCTTGTTGTACGGAATGCCGTAGCGGCGGCAGATATCCTGCACCTCCGGCGCGATCTCGGCATGGCGGTGTGCCGGGATGTCGGGGAACAGATGGTGCTCGATCTGGAACGACAGGTTTCCGCTCAGGATGTGAAAAAGTCTGCCGCCGGTGAGGTTCGCCGAGCCGAGGATCTGACGGAAGTACCACTGACCACGCGTCTCGGCCTTCGTCTCCTCGATCGAGAACTCCTGCACGTCCTCGGGGAAGTGGCCGCAGAAGATGATCATGTACGACCACACGTTACGGATCAGGTTGGCGGTCATATTGCCCGCGAACACCCACGGCGCGAACGGGCCGGCCAGCAGCGGGAAGGCCACGTAGTCCTTCAGCGTCTGCTTCTTGGTCTTGCGCCAGATGCCTTCCAGGATCTCGCGCTTGTCGGCGATGGTGATCTCGCCAGCGCGGATTCGCTCGGTTTCCAGTTCGTGTAGGGCGACGCCGTATTGGAAGAGCACCATCAGCAGGAACGCATAGACCGGATTGCCCAGGAAGTAGGGCGTCCAGCGCTGGTCCTTGCTCATCCGCAGGATCCCGTAACCGACATCGCGGTCCATACCGACGATGTTGGTGTAGGTGTGGTGCATGTAGTTGTGCGAGTGACGCCACTGGTCGGCGGGGCAGGCGGTGTCCCATTCGAACTTCTTGGACGACAACGCCGGATCGCCGGTCCAGTCGTACTGGCCGTGCATGACGTTGTGCCCGATCTCCATGTTGTCGAGGATCTTCGACAAGCCGAGCATCGCGGTGCCTGCGAGCCAGAACGGCGGGAAGATGCCGCCGAACAGCAGCGCCCGCCCGGTGACCTCCAGGCCGCGTTGGGCCTTGATGATCCGCCGGATATAGGTCACGTCGTGCTCGCCGAGATCGGCGAGCACGCGCTCCTTGATGGCGTCGAGTTCGCGGCCGAACGCCTCGGTCTGCTCGGCAGTCAGCGTGACGGTCTTTCCTGCGACGGTCTTCTGGAGCGTCTTCTGCTGCGTGATCGTTGGTGCAGTCATGATTCTCCTTGTCTAGAGGTCGATTTCGACGTCACCGACGGGTGCGGACACGCAGATCTGCACGTCCTCCTCCTCGGCGGTGGAGACGGTCCCGGTTATCAGATTTCGAACCGCGCCGCGGGATTTGCGACGGGTGCAGCTGTGGCAGATGCCCATACGGCATCCGCTTTCGGGTTCCAGGCCGGCGTTCTCGGCCTGCACGAGCAACGGTTGACCGTCGTCGGTGGCCTCGATGCCGCTTTCGGTGAAAGAGACTCGGCCGCCGGTGGATTCGGCCGGAACGCTGAAGGTGGGCGGAACGAAGCTTTCGGAGCGCGCGTCGGGGCATTGCTCACGAACTGCGTCGACCAGTGCGGGCGGCCCGCACACGTAGACGAGGTCAGGGTCGGGCATCGCGGCGGCCAGATGCTCGGCGTCGAAGTAGCCCGTCACGTCGCCGGCGCCGTCACGCGTGTAGCCGTGCAGCACGCGAACTCCGGTCATCGTCGCAAGCTCGTCGGCGTAGCACGCTTCCTCGGCGTTGCGGGCGTAGTGAACGAAGGAGATGTCACCTTCGAAACCGTCGGCTCGCAGGGTTCGCAGCATCGACATCACCGGTGTGATGCCGCTGCCACCAGACACGAACAGGATCCGCCGAGGCAGGATCGCGGGCAGCGTGAAGTCGCCGCCGACGGAGTCGAGACCGACGATCATGCCGGGGCGGGCCCGGTCGCACAGGTAGGTCGAGACCAGCCCGCCGTCGTGGCGGCCGATGGTCAACTCGATGTGCTGGGCGCTTTCGGCGCTGGCCGGCGAGTAGCACCGGGTCCGCCTGCGGCCGTCGATCTCGACGGTGAGGTTGATGTGCTGCCCGGCGCGAAATCCGGTGAACGCCTGATTCGGTTCCAGGATCAGCGTGACGCTGCGCCGGGTCTGACGGCGCACCGCGACAACCTTGGCTCGTGCCTCGCCGTTAGTCCAGGTCGGGTCGACTAGCTCGGTATATCGGTCCACGCCGTGGGGGCCGGTCAGCAGCTCCAGCAGAGGCGACCGTCGCGCGCGGCGTGTCAAAGTTTGGGTGAACATGTGTATACCGTGCGTGACCGCGAGTCGATACGTCAATCGATCCGGGGTGTTTGTGGCCACACTCACAGTGAGTAAACAGTTGTATACCGAATTACGTCAAGGCCGAGTGGCCGCACACTGGCGATTCCCGTAGCAGCACCAAACAATTCTGAATGCATAGTTTGCTGTCAGGCTCAGACAATCGACGGCCTCAGTCAGATTCGTCAAAAAACTTCCTGATCGTCAGCAAAGCGAGGAATTTGTTGTGGGAACTAAATGCCGACAGAAGTTGCTGCTATAGGCCGGATATTGTTACGACCAGGCCTTTCAAAGCGACCTGATGAGCAAACCCTGATTATGAAACTAAGAGGACGCACAGAAATGCACCTGGGTCTTGGCAAGGCTTTTATCGGATGCGTAAAATTTAGCTGGCATTGAGGGCGAGTTTGACCGGCTCGTGCATATAGCAAACGAAATCGCCTCGAGGGGCGGTGACAGCAGGAGAGTCAGATTGGCCGCCACCACAGGTCATGCGCGAGGTTCGCACAAGCCCCGACACCGCAAGAACAAGCATGCGGTAGAACCTCAAACCACCTATCCGACATTTTGCGTGCACACCGGTTGCGCCGCCGTTTCCAGCGGTCCGGTGGCCCCGGTCGGCGGCGCCGATTTCGGGCGATACGTCGGCCGCATCGGCGCACTCGCGGTCGCTCTCGGAGTCGGCGCTGCCGTCAGCACGGGGTTCGGCACCGGAATTGCGCGGGCAGAGGACGAGCCCGGGCCCAACGACTCCGCGTCGAAAGACCACTCGGTCGATGCCAAGGCATCTGACATCTCTGCCAGCCCAGCTACTGGAAAACCTGAGACGGAATCGCTGATCACGACGCCGTCTATAGATTCCCCGACACAAGCAACCAAGGGCGACAACGTGGCTCCTCCGAGCCAGGTGGGCACGTCCCCGGGCGGCATGCAACTCAGCAGCTCTGGCGGCCTGGACACCTCAACCAACGACGCCGGCCAAGCAACCGACAAAACCGAGCCGGCGGCCGTCACGACGTTGGATGGGCAAGTTGAGGCAGACCAAACGCCCGAAGTGTCGCAGCCGCTGCTAATGGAGCCCAACCAGACGACAACCAACGCTCCGGCAGAGCCCTTGACCACCGCACCAGTGCAGGACCTCAACCAACCAGTCGACACGGTCGACTACATCGAACCGTTCGCGCTCACGGGGGCCGCGTCCCCGGAGACAGATCAACTTTCTCGTCACGCCGCCGTGGCCGACACGTTTCAAGCATCTGCGTTCACCAGCCTGCCCGGCTCGATTCTCGACTCCGCCCATCTGCCGCTGACCGGCCGTCACCATCTCGCGTCGGAAGACGATCGAGGCATCCGCTGGGCCGACACCATGAGCATCGGCTCGTTCACGGACCCGATTGGATCCTTGCCAACTCAGCCTCTTACGCAGCCGCCGGCGACGGAGGTGAACATTGCGACCTCATTTGCGGTCGCGTTGCTGTCCCCGTTCTTGGCGCCGGGACCCATCGCTCCCTGCCAACCTCCCGTGTTGTGGGCGGTGCTCGCATGGGTGCGGCGTGAGGTCCAACGTACGTTTTTCAATCGCACGCCGGTCGTCCTACCTCAGACGGTCACACTCGTCTTGCACGACGGGGAAACGAGCAGTCCAATTGCGTTTGGCGGCATGGACTTCGACCATGATTCGCTGACGTACAAAGTGCCGGGACGTGGACAGCCAGGCGGCCCCTCCCACGGCACGGTCACCGTCGATCAAGCCACCGGGTCGTTCACGTACACTCCGGACGCGGGCTATCAAGGTCCCGATCAATTCCGTGTCGTGGCAAGCGATGCCGCAAACTGCTTTCATAGTCACGGCCTTCTCGGATTCCTGCGCCCGAACTGGGGACACACCGACACTGCGACGGTGAAGGTGAATGTCGTCGCCGCCAACGATGCGCCTGTGGCACAGCATGATTCGTTCGAGACATATGAAGACACCACCGTGCAGGGCAATGTGCTCGGAAACGACACTGATCCGAATGGCGACGCTCTCACCGCTACGGTCGTGTCAGGCCCGAGCAATGGCAGCGTGGCGATGACTCCGAACGGATCATTCACCTATACGCCGGAAGCCGACTATTTCGGAACTGACTCTTTTCAGTACGCCGCATCGGACGGTCGCGGTGGAACAACATTTGCGACTGCCAACCTCAACATCATTGCGGTCAACGACAATCCGGTAGCAGTCAATGACACCGTCACCGCCACCGAAGATCAAGCGCTGTCGATCAATCCGGCCACGTTGCTGGCCAACGACTCTGATATCGACAACCCCCACGGCGATCTCGACATCACCAACGTTACTAGTGCCGTCGGCGGCAGCGTGGCACTCACCAACGGACAGATTGTGTTCACCCCGGCCGCGAACCGCACTGAGCCCGGGTCGTTCACCTACACGGTCTCTGACGGGTCCGGCGGCACCGCCACCGCGACCGTGACGGTGAACATCACCGCGGTCAACGACGACCCAGTCGCGGTCAATGACACGGTCACCGCGACCGAAGACACCCCGCTGTCGATCGACCCGGCCCATCTACTAAGCAATGACACTGATGTCGACGGCGACACCCCCACCATCGTCTCGGTCGGCAATGCCGTGGGCGGCACGGTCGACATGGTCGACGGGCAGATCGTGTTCACCCCGACCGCCGACCGCACCCAGGCCGGCTCCTTCACCTACACCGTCTCTGACGGGTCCGGTGGCACCGCGACCGCGACCGTGACGGTGAACATCACCGCGGTCAACGACGACCCGGTCGCCAACCCCGACACCGTCACCGCCACCGAAGACGCACCCCTGTCCATCGACCCGACCGATCTACTGGGCAATGACACCGACATCGACAACGCCCACGGCGACCTGGACATCACCGCTGTCGGTGACGCCGTCGGCGGAACCGTCGACATGATCGACGGGCAGATCGTGTTCACCCCGACCACCGACCGCACCCAACCCGGGTCGTTCACCTACACCGTCACCGACGGTGCCGGCGGCACCGCCACCGCCACCGTCACGGTCAACATCACCGCCGTCAACGACGACCCAGTCGCGGTCAACGACACCGTCACCGCCACCGAAGACACCCCGCTGTCCATCGACCCGACCGATCTGCTGGCCAACGATTCTGACATCGACAACCCCCACGGCGACCTCGACATCACCGCCGTCGGCAACGCCGTCGGCGGAACCGTCGACATGATCGACGGGCAGATCGTGTTCACCCCGACCGCGAACCGCACCCAACCCGGCTCCTTCACCTACACCATCACCGACGGCGCCGGCGGCACCGCCACCGCCACCGTCACGGTCAACATCACCGCCGTCAACGACGACCCAGTCGCGGTCAATGACACCGTCACCGCCACCGAAGACACCCCGCTGTCCATCGACCCGGCCACATTGCTGGCCAACGACACCGACATCGACAACGCCCACGGCGACCTCGACATCACCAGCGTCGGTGACGCCGTCGGCGGAACCGTCGACCTGGTCGACGGGCAGATCGTGTTCACCCCGACCACCGACCGCACCCAACCCGGCTCGTTCACCTACACCGTCAGCGACGGGTCCGGTGGCACCGCCACCGCCACCGTCACGGTCAACATCACCGCCGTCAACGACGACCCGGTCGCCAACCCCGACACCGTCACCACCACCGAAGACGCACCCCTGTCCATCGACCCGACCGATCTACTGGGCAATGACACCGACATCGACAACGCCCACGGCGACCTGGACATCACCGCTGTCGGTGACGCCGTCGGCGGAACCGTGGACCTGGTCGACGGGCAGATCGTGTTCACCCCGACCACCGACCGCACCCAGGCCGGGTCGTTCACCTACACCGTCACCGACGGGTCCGGCGGCACCGCCACCGCGACCGTCACGGTCAACATCACCGCCGTCAACGACGACCCCACCGCGGTCAACGACACCGTCACCGCCACCGAAGACACCCCGCTGTCCATCGACCCGACCGATCTACTGGGCAATGACACTGATGTCGACGGCGACACCCTCATCATCGTCTCGGTCGGCAACGCCGTCGGCGGAACCGTGGACCTGGTCGACGGGCAGATCGTGTTCACCCCGACCACCGACCGCACCCAGACCGGGTCGTTCACCTACACCATCAGCGATGGGTCCGGTGGCACCGCGACCGCGACCGTGACGGTGAATATCACCGCGGTCAACGACGACCCGGTCGCCAACCCCGACACCGTCACCGCGACCGAAGACACCCCGCTGTCCATCGACCCGACCGATCTACTGGGCAATGACACTGATGTCGACGGCGACACCCTCATCATCGTCTCGGTCGGCAA